>NZ_LAYJ01000084.1 GCF_000981035.1 Christensenella hongkongensis | reverse complement strand
GACCTACGAGGAAGACGGCGTAGAAAAGACGGCAGCGTTTGACATCACAGTGAATGCACCTGTGCCTGTTCTGGACAGCATCGAAGTGACGGCAGAGCCGACGAAGACGACGTATACGGTGGGTGATACGTTTGATGCTGCGGGATTGGAAATAACGGCACACTACACCAATGGCGGAGCGGATAAAGTGCTGACAAGCGGTGAGTATACGCTTTCAACGCCCGATATGGGTACAGCAGGAACGAAGACGGTTACAGTGACGTATGAAGAGGACAGCGTAGAGAAAACGGCGAGTTTTGACATTACAGTAAACGCCCCCGCGCCTGTTCTGGACAGCATCGAAGTAACAGAGAATCCGACGAAGACAATATACACGGTGGGTGATACCTTTGATGCTGCGGGATTGGAAGTCACCGCACACTACACAAACGGCGGCGCAGACAAGGTGTTGACGAGCGGGGAATACACGCTTTCCACGCCCGATATGAGTGCGGCAGGTACAAAGACAATTACTGTGACGTATGAAG
>NZ_LAYJ01000059.1 GCF_000981035.1 Christensenella hongkongensis | reverse complement strand
CCTGACAGTGTCGATGATGCAGGCGCTGGTGAAGTTTGGAATGGACGTGCGTGACGGGCAGGCAACGATGCAGGAGGCGCAGAAGATCAAGACACACGAGGAAATCCAGCTGTTGGAGATCTCGGCGGCGATGGTGGACGGAGCATATTACGACGTTGTGGAAGCGATCAAGCCGGGAGTGCGTGAGAACGAGGTATGCGCGGTGATGCGCGGACGGCTGGTGGAAATGGGAGCGGAGAACGTGCACAACGTGAATGTGATCTCAGGGGACC
>NZ_LAYJ01000108.1 GCF_000981035.1 Christensenella hongkongensis | reverse complement strand
GAGCAAATGCTACCTGTATTCCAAGGGCAGATGGTGGGTGGCCTTATTGCTGGGTATTCCATCCAACTTTCCATTGATTCGTTGAAAACGGACGTGGTGCTGCTGGTACTGCCCATCCTTGCCGCACTGCCCTTCACGACAACCTTTGTGGATGACCACAAGAGCCGTTACCTGCGCGAATACCTTCCACGCGCGGGCAAGCGGTCTTATCTTGTTTCGCGGGTAGCAGCGACTGCGCTTTCAGGCGGGCTGGCGCTCTTTTTGGGCGTGCTCCTTGTCTGTTTC
>NZ_LAYJ01000092.1 GCF_000981035.1 Christensenella hongkongensis | reverse complement strand
GTACTTGACAGTATCGAAGTGACGGAGAACCCGACGAAAACAACGTACACGGTAGGCGATACGTTTGATGCTGCGGGACTGGAAATAACGGCACACTATACGAACGGCGGCGCAGACAAGGTGCTGACGAGTGGTGAATACACGCTTTCTACACCCGATATGAGCACGGCGGGAACAAAGACAGTGACCGTGACGTACGAAGAAAGCGGCATAGAGAAGACAGCGACGTTTAGCATCACAGTGAACGCACCTGCGCCGGTTCTGGACAGCATCGAGGTGACGGAGAACCCGACGAAAACAACTTATACGGTAGGCGACACGTTTGATGCTGCGGGGCTGGAAATAACGGCACACTATACGAACGGCGGCGCAGACAAGGTGCTGACGAGTGGTGAATACACGCTTTCTACACCCGATATG
>NZ_LAYJ01000073.1 GCF_000981035.1 Christensenella hongkongensis | reverse complement strand
CGAACCTACTGTCCTGCCGCCTTCGCGGATTGCGAACCGCAGTCCTTCTTCGATTGCGATCGGCGTGATCAGCTTGATCTCCATTTCGATGTTATCTCCCGGCATTACCATTTCTGTTCCGCTCGGCAGCTCGATTACTCCTGTTACGTCCGTTGTCCTGAAATAGAACTGCGGACGGTATCCGTTGAAGAACGGCGTGTGTCGTCCTCCCTCTTCCTTCTTCAGCACGTATACGCTGCTGTTGAAGTGCGTGTGCGGATGGATCGAGCCCGGCGCTGAAAG
>NZ_LAYJ01000038.1 GCF_000981035.1 Christensenella hongkongensis | reverse complement strand
ATGAATTTGAGATCGAGCTGAACCCGATGTCGGTGATAAGCGACCTGGGAGTGGCGTACCAGCAGATCACGGAAATCGTGAAAGCGGTAATGTCAAATTCGCGGGTGCTGATCATGGACGAGCCGACGGCGCCGCTGACAAACAAAGAAACAGAGTTATTATTCAATATCGTAGATAAGCTGAAGAAAAACAAGGTAACGATCATATTCATCTCGCACAGGATGGAAGAAATGTTTGAAATCTGTGACAGAGTAACGGTGCTGCGGGATGGGAAATATATATCGACGAAGG
>NZ_LAYJ01000095.1 GCF_000981035.1 Christensenella hongkongensis | reverse complement strand
CGATCATATTCATCTCGCACAGGATGGAAGAAATGTTTGAAATCTGTGACAGAGTAACGGTGCTGCGGGATGGGAAATATATATCGACGAAGGACATCAAGGATATCACAAGAAAAGAACTGATCGCAGATATGGTAGGACGCGAGCTGGGAGAAGATTATCCGGAGCGTGTAAAGCCATTGGGAGAAACGGTACTGCAGGTAAAGGGGCTGACGAACGATAAGGTAAAGGACGTGAGCTTCGAGGTAAAGCGGGGAGAAATCCTTGGCTTTGGCGGCCTTGTG
>NZ_LAYJ01000091.1 GCF_000981035.1 Christensenella hongkongensis | reverse complement strand
ACCGTGGACTGACAAACGCGCTGCAGGTGGATAAAGCGCCCAGCCACCAGGCGCTCGACCTGATGACGATCATGCCGCATGTGGACGCAACAGGCATTCTGGTGCACACGCCGGTCACACACGGCCACATCATAACGGTTGTGGCGACACCCAAAAAGGAGATCAGCAAGGAAGAGATGCTGGCAGCCTTCAAAAAGCATCCGCGCATCAGGGTAGTGAGGCTGGAAGACGGCTTCCTTGGGAACGCGTCGCTGTTCCGCTATGCGAGGGATCTTGGGAACGTACGCGGGGA
>NZ_LAYJ01000026.1 GCF_000981035.1 Christensenella hongkongensis | reverse complement strand
ATCACGGACGAAGGGATTGTGATGCGCGATTATGTGAACCTTGGGGTAGCGGTAGCGGTTGATAACGGGCTGATCGTGCCGAATATCAAGGACGCAGACCTGATGAAGCTGGAAGAGCTGAGCTTCATGGCAAAGGAGCTTGCGGGCAAGGCGAAGGAAAACAAACTTGCGCTTGAGGAAATGAGCGGAGGCACGTTTACGGTGTCAAACCTTGGGATGTTCGGGCTGGACGAATTCACGGCGATTATCAATACGCCGGAATCGGGCATACTGGCACTGGGAGCGATCACCAAAACGCCGGTGGTAATCGGTGATGAAATTGTGATCAGGCCGATCATGTCGATGACGCTGACGTACGACCACAGGATCGTGGAC
>NZ_LAYJ01000114.1 GCF_000981035.1 Christensenella hongkongensis | reverse complement strand
CGCCCTTCGGAGACGCACCGTACAGTCCAAAAATCAAAACTGTGTACGGTGCGCTGCATCCGCCTTTCAAAGCATGGATGGAACAACGTGGTCACGGCTTCTGAAGCTCCTCATTGCGGAGCCTCATGTCCCCGTCGGCAAACTGCCGATAGTTCTTTTGCGCTCTGCACTAACCACAGCAGGCAATATCCTGCAACCGGTTCTTACACGTTCTATGCAGCGACTGTACGGCGCCCGAATATACAACTCTGTTCCCGGCGGGCACAGGACAGATTGCAGCGAAGGGCTTCAGGAGCCGTGACACTTTGACCGGATTCTTTCATAGATTCGAATAGGCGGAGGCAGAGCGCGTTTTTGTCCTGCATTTACAATGTACGCGCGTCCCTGAGTCGCAAGCTGTCCTGCGCCT
>NZ_LAYJ01000051.1 GCF_000981035.1 Christensenella hongkongensis | reverse complement strand
CGGCAATGGTGGACGGAGCATATTACGACGTTGTGGAAGCGATCAAGCCGGGAGTGCGTGAGAACGAGGTATGCGCGGTGATGCGCGGACGGCTGGTGGAAATGGGAGCGGAGAACGTGCACAACGTGAATGTGATCTCAGGGGATCGTGCGTTCCCGCACCCGCATGACTTCTCAGACCGGATCATCCGCCCTGGGGACATGGTGTTCCTCGATGTGGTGAACGACTTCAACGGATACAAGACATGCTATTACCGGACGTTCTGCTGCGGTTATCCGACGGAGAAGCAGAAGAGGATATACAAGAAGACATACGACTGGATGTACGATGCGATCCGTGCGATCAAACCGGGAGTGACGACGGACG
>NZ_LAYJ01000109.1 GCF_000981035.1 Christensenella hongkongensis | reverse complement strand
GCCGTACCCATATCGGGCGTGGAAAGCGTATACTCTCCGCTTGTCAGCACTTTATCCGCGCCGCCATTTGTATAATGCGCGGTTACTTCCAGTCCCGCAGCATCAAAGGTATCACCCACCGTGTATATTGTCTTCGTCGGATTCTCTGTTACTTCGATGCTGTCCAGAACAGGCGCGGGGGCGTTTACTGTAATGTCAAAACTCGCCGTCTTTTCTACGCCATCCTCTTCATACGTCACTGTAACCGTTTTCGTTCCTGCCG
>NZ_LAYJ01000036.1 GCF_000981035.1 Christensenella hongkongensis | reverse complement strand
TTGGTTTTCCTTGAAGATCAGCGTCGTTATCAGGCTGTCCGCGGTCAGGATGGCCGCTGCACTCATTGCCTGCTTTTCAGTCGTATCGTTTTCAGACAGTATCTTATAATACGCATCGTATAAGTCCCGCGCCTGGTCAATGTTCCCCTCCTCCTGAAGCCATGCCACAAACATATGCCCTGCAAAGCCGTAATTTCGCTTTAGCGTATCAGCCACACGTTTCGGATTACTGAACAGCTTTTCCGCACACTCAATTTCAATAATACGGTTCACCGCACCACCCCCAGACGTAATCGACGTAATCGGCATTTCACCGTTTGTAATCGTGCAGTTCTCCCATGTCTGAACCCGGTTGATCCCAAGGCTTTTATTACTCCGGCTCTTACCTACGCCCTCGCAAAGCTTATATATGTCCTCGTCAAACTTCCTTTTGTCGGATACGATCTGCAGCTCGTCAAGGATCAGCGGCAGGCTGTTGACAAAGCCGGCCGACATCTCCAGCCCTACATTGGTCGCGTTAAAGGTGTGGATGTACTGCCCCATCTTCGGACAGGCCCACACCGACGCCGCCAGAAGAAGCGCGACGGTTTTACCCGTCTCCGTTCCTCCCCAAAGATGCAGGATGAATGGATTCAGTCCCAACGGCCCTACGAGG
>NZ_LAYJ01000104.1 GCF_000981035.1 Christensenella hongkongensis | reverse complement strand
CCGAGCCAGCAGAAAAAGCGTGAACAGGAGCGTTAAAGACCGCCCCGAAATGATACCGAAACCCTACAAAAATACAGGTATGATATGAACCCTTACCGCAATACTCCCCGACTTCCAAACGGGGCTTACAGGGCAGAAAAAGCCCGAAAATGATACCGAGAACATACAGAAAATGCCCCCTATCCCGCTACACCGATAGGAACGGCAGAAAGGAGCTTACCATTGCCGAGAATGAGCAAGAAGCGGCGGCTGGAATGGTCTTTCTTCCTCAACCACCGCAACCGTATCACTTACAACGACCTATGCCGGGGCTGCACCCGTGACTGCAAACAGAGCTTCCGGGCGGTTATCATACTATGCCCTCGCTATTATTCCAAACGCTGGAAAAAGGAGGACGCAGCCTATGGCAGATAACCGCAAATATTACTACCTCAAGCTGAAAGAGAGCTATTTTGACGATGATGCAATCGTTCTGCTGGAAAGTATGCAGGACGGCGTTATCTATTCCAACATTCTCTTGAAGCTGTACTTGAAATCGCTGAAAAACGGCGG
>NZ_LAYJ01000009.1 GCF_000981035.1 Christensenella hongkongensis | reverse complement strand
CAAAAGCGGGTAGGGCAATAGCTTCTCCCGTACCTGAATACCCGAGCATCGCCGCCGTTTCGCTCCATTGGTCGCCAATGAACGAATTGTGCGCACACAGTGCGGAGGTTGCAAACAGGATAAACGCCATATACAATGCCGTCGCTAAGCAGATATATATGATTTGTCCCCAAAGCCATGCAGCACGTGTCGTGCGCATCAGGTAAAAGGGCGTTCCCTCACAGATAAAGGGCATATCCGCAAACAACAACACGAGCAGCAATGATGAAATGAGGATATTGTTCGCGTCCCCAAACGTCCATACGAACGCCTCCACAAGCTGAAGGATCGTCCCCTGCTCCTGTGCAAAGGCCACCGCCTTGTTCGACAGCAAAAAGCACAGGATGAACCCCAGCGCAAACGTCACCACAATACGCGGATTTTTCTTCCACTGGCGAAAATTATACATTGCCACGGACCACGACTGCCTTACTTTACGCATCACGTATCCTCCTTTGCATCAGAAGCCCATAAGCGACGGCGATTAGCAAGATTAGCTCGCTTACCAAAAGAGCTGCACCCCATATTCCCGCGTTCCACAACTCCGAAGGATTCAACCATTCCTG
>NZ_LAYJ01000003.1 GCF_000981035.1 Christensenella hongkongensis | reverse complement strand
GAGTATACGCTTTCAACGCCCGATATGGGTACAGCAGGAACGAAGACGGTTACAGTGACGTATGAAGAGGACAGCGTAGAGAAAACGGCGAGTTTTGACATTACAGTAAACGCCCCCGCGCCGGTTCTGGACAGCATCGAAGTAACAGAGAATCCGACGAAGACAATATACACGGTGGGTGATACCTTTGATGCTGCGGGACTGGAAGTAACCGCGCATTATACAAATGGCGGCGCGGATAAAGTGCTGACAAGCGGAGAG
>NZ_LAYJ01000048.1 GCF_000981035.1 Christensenella hongkongensis | reverse complement strand
ACAGTGAATGCGCTCGTACCTGTTCTGGACAGCATCGAGGTGACGGAGAACCCGACGAAAACAACGTACACGGTAGGCGATACGTTTGATGCTGCGGGACTGGAAATAACGGCACACTATACGAACGGCGGCGCAGACAAGGTGCTGACGAGTGGTGAATACACGCTTTCTACACCCGATATGAGCACGGCGGGAACAAAGACAGTGACCGTGACGTACGAAGAAAGCGGCATAGAGAAGAC
>NZ_LAYJ01000024.1 GCF_000981035.1 Christensenella hongkongensis | reverse complement strand
CTGTTTTTAACACTTCCACAATTTATCTCTCACTAGACTTTTATTCGTTGATTACCAGTAAAACCCTGTAATCGTCAGAATCCAGAATTACGATCAATAACACTACCATCAATGGCATTTATCGTTAAAATGCTGTTGTAATTACCATTGCCTAATTGATTTAAAATATCACTATTTCCGAAAAAATCCCATACTGGAACTATGTCAAATTTTGTTTCATCGTTTTGCTGCTTTATTCGCAGATAACCAAACAATATCCTATCGACATTTAAGTCAATTATTCTGCTA
>NZ_LAYJ01000089.1 GCF_000981035.1 Christensenella hongkongensis | reverse complement strand
CAATCGCAGAGTCCTTTTTGTTATCTACAAACGGTCCCTTCATTGCCTGCTTGAGCGAACTGAACGTCACGTTCTCCTTGATCGACAGCCCCAGCAGTACTCCCTGGTTCTTCCGGTCTTCCGGGATCAGTCCGATTCCGTGGTCCAGGGCTTCTCCCGGATTCTTGATCCTGATCTGCTTCCCGTTCAGGTATACTTCTCCCGATTCCACCCGGTCTGCTCCAAACAGCGCCTGCATTACTTCCGTTCGCCCTGCTCCCACAAGGCCGCCAAAGCCAAGGATTTCTCCCCG
>NZ_LAYJ01000096.1 GCF_000981035.1 Christensenella hongkongensis | reverse complement strand
CATCGCCGCCGTTTCGCTCCATTGGTCGCCAATGAACGAATTGTGCGCACACAGTGCGGAGGTTGCAAACAGGATAAACGCCATATACAATGCCGTCGCTAAGCAGATATATATGATTTGTCCCCAAAGCCATGCAGCACGTGTCGTTCGCATCAGGTAAAAGGGCGTTCCCTCACAGATAAAGGGCATATCCGCAAACAACAACACGAGCAGCAATGATGAAATGAGGATATTGTTCGCGTCCCCAAACGTCCATACGAACGCCTCCACAAGCTGAAGGATCGTCCCCTGCTCC
>NZ_LAYJ01000054.1 GCF_000981035.1 Christensenella hongkongensis | reverse complement strand
TGCCAGATGATTTTCAGGTCAGAAATTTTGTAAACAGAATGTATGTAAATGTACTGGACAGAACTCCCGACAGGCAGGGGTATTCGGATTGGGTGAACGCGCTTATGACACGAGCTGTCACACCAAAAGAAGCTGCTTATGGAATATGCTTCAGCAATGAAGAACTTTTGAAGCGTGAGGCGACAGATGAATTTGTAGACGAACTGTACCGCGGGCTTTTGGGACGCAAGATGGATGCGGCAGCGCGCGATACGTGGATAGGCGGGCTATACAAAAACCTGAGCCGCGAAGATGTGTTTAATGGCATCACGGATTCTGAGGAATTTAAAG
>NZ_LAYJ01000019.1 GCF_000981035.1 Christensenella hongkongensis | reverse complement strand
CTCACGTCTTGACAAACGCCATTCTTACAGGCGCGTCTGACAGGATTCAGCCGGTTGGCTTTTGCTGATCGGCTGAATTGTCCATAGGAATTCCAACATCGTCGCTTACGATCTTTATTTTCTCGTTGTCAATAATGATGGCTTGATGTGGATTACAATACATTCGCAGGTACTCGACTGCACCCTTACAAGCAATTAGTAATTCGTTTATTTTGCTCATGTTATATCCTCCTAAAATCCCATTTGTTTTTCAATCGCTTTAAATTCCTCAGAATCCGTGATGCCATTAA
>NZ_LAYJ01000011.1 GCF_000981035.1 Christensenella hongkongensis | reverse complement strand
TTCTTATATTTTTGACCAGCAATGTAAGTTATATGGGCGAGGGTTATGATGTTCAGGCGCTTCAATATCTTATTAAGCCTCTGCGTTATCCGGTCATACGTAAGTACATGAATAAAGCTAAAGATATTCTTTCCAGAAGAACGGAAAAAAATTATATATTAACGACTCGCAAAATGACGATCAAGATCCCGTTTCATAGTATTCTTTATTTTGATATGATAAGCCAAAGAATTACGATACATACAAAAGATAATGAATATACTCAATGGGGACGTTTGCGTAATATAGAAA
>NZ_LAYJ01000082.1 GCF_000981035.1 Christensenella hongkongensis | reverse complement strand
CGCTTCGTGAAGGTTCCACTCTTTGAGGATTTCGTACACCTCCTCGATCACCTTCTCATTCGACTTTAACAGCGGCGTCATGCTCCCGCGCATATCGTTTTTGCTCGGACGGATGTCCTTGATCCACGGGCACAGCATCTTCTTCGTCCCGATTGCGCTGCCGATCTCAAACAGGATCGGATCGTGCCCTTCGGCAAGAAGCGTGTAACGGTTCAGCTTGTTGTTCACCCACTCTCCAAGCTTGGTGCTCGTCACATACCTCACGTTATCCGGATCGAACAACAGCACCGCTCCAAGCCCGTCCTTTTTCATCTGCTCCCGCGTTTTCTCCAGGCGGTCCTTCCTCAGCTTGTCGTAATCGATCCTCTGCTCATGGTCTACCGCCATTGTCCCTAATGTCATTTCTTTTTCC
>NZ_LAYJ01000077.1 GCF_000981035.1 Christensenella hongkongensis | reverse complement strand
CCTTGCAGCAGCGGCAACGGTCGCAATCGTTGCGGGCAAAAAGGCACTTTCGCATAAATAAGCCATTCAATAGAAATACAGGCAAAGTACACTGAGATACATACACAGAAAGGCGGGAGGTTTCCCGCCTTATGTGTTTGGGTGGCGGCTTCCGCCACCTTACATGGAGAACAAAAGGAATGAACGAATTGAAGGATGACAACGCTCAGAAGGACAAAGGACGAAAGAGCGGCGAACCAGAAGAGAGAGGGCATTTGACGCCTGTTAAAAAGAAAAGGTGGCTGGCGGTGCTGCTTGTGGCAACCGCTGCGGTATGCGTGACAATCGGATTGATCGTATGGAACGTGCAGGCGCCGCCGCCTGCACGTTCCATACGATCAATCCGATTGTCACGCATACCGCAGCGGTTGCCACAAGCAGCACCGCCAGCCACCTTTTCTTTTTAACAGGCGTCA
>NZ_LAYJ01000006.1 GCF_000981035.1 Christensenella hongkongensis | reverse complement strand
CCTGTCAGCATGATGAACGTCATACCTACTGCTATGATTCCTACGATCGATACCTGCCTTAAGATGTTAAAAATGTTATCCGGCGTCAGGAACCTGTTCGACAGGATCGCAAACACCACGATCAGCGCGATCAGTACGAATACAATTCCATAACTCCCCAGTATCCGCTTGATGCTCTTTCCGCCTACACTGTTTTGATTCAACTCTTTTCCCATTTCATCAACCTCCTATTAATCCGGAAGCGTACTCCAGTATCAGTTCCTGTGAGAACTCTTCACGCTTCAGCTCCCCT
>NZ_LAYJ01000031.1 GCF_000981035.1 Christensenella hongkongensis | reverse complement strand
CTATCTTCTGTTTCAGAGTAAACTGCATAATTTAATTTGACATTTTTTTTGAATATTTCCTTAATATCATCAAACTCCAATAGTTTTACATTACTATTCTTTTTATCAATTTCTTTCTCTCTCCCTTTCCATGAAAATCCTGCTATGCCTTCATCATCTATATCGACTCTAATGTTATCATAAGAAAGAAAAGCGGAGTTCTCGCCGCCTGCAACCTCTCTATTCTCATATGTGCTTTGAATTCCAGCATATGTTTTTGTGAAATAGATACAATAGGCCTGTTGATCTTCAATAATTCCGATTTTAACAGCAGAAACATCATAACCATTAATATT
>NZ_LAYJ01000032.1 GCF_000981035.1 Christensenella hongkongensis | reverse complement strand
GTGCTTCAACCGTGTAATCACCCAATGTGTACCCAAAGCCAGAAATATGGAAATAGGCGCTCCAGTTTCCTGTTCCGTCATTATTGCAATTATACCACTTTGCAGCTCCTTGCCCTTTCGAGTTCGGCCATATTGCAAGCTTGACGGACTGTACTCCAAACCCTTCCGTCACCTTATTTACCTGAATTGCCGTATCGACGCGCTGGGTGGGATTCGTTGTCCCAAAAATAATGCCATCCGTTTTCGATGCACCTGCAACACCTGTTACTACAAGTGTCTCC
>NZ_LAYJ01000007.1 GCF_000981035.1 Christensenella hongkongensis | reverse complement strand
TGATACGCACGTTGTCGAGCATCAGGATATCGCCGGGCTGCATTGCTTTGATGCGCTCGCGCGCATACGGCCCGCACACGTCGTCAATGTACTCCACGTTTCTGTCAAGCAGCTTACTGAGCACCTTGCTGTGCGGCTGGGTTGTATAGAAGTTTTTGTATTCGAGGTCTCCGCCCTGGTGGGCGAGCACAACGACCTTTGCACCTTTATCCGAAAGCTCGCGCAAAGTGGGTACGCAGCCCTCGATGCGCGTTGTATCCTTGAGTTCCCCGGTCTGTTTGTCGACCGGCTGGTTGAC
>NZ_LAYJ01000074.1 GCF_000981035.1 Christensenella hongkongensis | reverse complement strand
TTACAGGATGCCAAAAATGGAAAAATCACTTTAGAGAATGGAACAGAGGATCTTGAAAAATATCTGAAAAAATTGGAAGAGGAATATGCCAATGCACCTGAAACGAATAATGAAATCCCCATTGATTCAACAATGATTTATGATGAAGGGGTTCAAGCCATGTGGCTATGGGCCAAAGCCGACTTGGGTAGAAAGACAATGGGCAGTATTGATATAAGATCTGGAGACGATCCGGCAGAGTCAATGATTCAATTTATAAATACGGATGCAGGTTACCCATATGACGAAGCATACGAAGATCAAGACGCACCGAAGTCTTTAAACA
>NZ_LAYJ01000124.1 GCF_000981035.1 Christensenella hongkongensis | reverse complement strand
GCGGAGGTAAGCGGCAGCGGCTCTCACGGCAAGATCACAAGGGAGGATATCCTGGCTGCGGTAGCGGCAAGAAGCGCGGCAGCCGGTGGCGGGACGCAGCGCGGGGAGCGCGTTATCCCAATGAAGGGGATGCGCAAGGTGATTGCGGATCGGATGCAGGAAAGCCTGCGGGTGCACGCGCAGCTGACACATACGGTGCGCGCGGATATGACGAACGCGGCAGCGCTGCGTGAAGCATACAAAAAAGTGGATAAGAAGGTATCGTACAACGATATCGTATTAAAGGCG
>NZ_LAYJ01000001.1 GCF_000981035.1 Christensenella hongkongensis | reverse complement strand
AAATCGACAAAGCGCCGGAAGAAAAAGAGCGTGGAATCACGATCAATACAGCGCACGTGGAGTACGAGACAGATACGCGCCATTACGCGCACGTAGACTGCCCGGGACACGCGGACTATGTAAAGAACATGATCACGGGAGCGGCGCAGATGGACGGAGCGATCCTGGTGGTATCGGCGGCAGACGGCCCGATGCCGCAGACGCGCGAGCATATCCTTCTTGCAAGGCAGGTAGGTGTGCCGTACATCATCGTATATATGAATAAAACAGACCAGGTAGACGATCCGGAGCTATTGGAGCTTGTGGAAATGGAAATCAGGGAGCTGCTG
>NZ_LAYJ01000119.1 GCF_000981035.1 Christensenella hongkongensis | reverse complement strand
CTGGCCGCTGATCAGGTCGTAATCCGAGTGGCAGATGCCGCTTGCCAGCATCTTCATCAGCACTTCGTCCGGGCCAATCTCCGGCACCTCTATGTCCTGCATTCCGTACTTATCTTTTTCCGTGATCACAAACGCTTTCATTTCTCAACCCTCCCTTTTGATTTTTTCCTCAATACTTCCAGCAGGCGACAGGCTCCTCGCACGGGAACTTCGTGATCACACGGCACCCGTCCTTTGTCACCACGATCTGCTCCTCGAGGCGCGCTGCTTCCCCGTCTTCTCCATAATATGTCTCCACTGCAAAGTGCATGTTCTCCTCGATTCCCTCCGGATATTCCATCGAGCACTGGTGCCCGATCACCGGCTTTGACCAGTGCGCAATCCCTACTC
>NZ_LAYJ01000110.1 GCF_000981035.1 Christensenella hongkongensis | reverse complement strand
CTCCCACAAGGCCGCCAAAGCCAAGGATTTCTCCCCGCTTTACCTCGAAGCTCACGTCCTTTACCTTATCGTTCGTCAGCCCCTTTACCTGCAGTACCGTTTCTCCCAATGGCTTTACACGCTCCGGATAATCTTCTCCCAGCTCGCGCCCTACCATATCTGCGATCAGTTCTTTTCTTGTGATATCCTTGATGTCCTTCGTCGATATATATTTCCCATCCCGCAGCACCGTTACTCTGTCACAGATTTCAAACATTTCTTCCATCCTGTGCGAGATGAATATGATCGTTACCT
>NZ_LAYJ01000107.1 GCF_000981035.1 Christensenella hongkongensis | reverse complement strand
CCGCAGGAATGGTTGAATCCTTCGGAGTTGTGGAACGCGGGAATATGGGGTGCAGCTCTTTTGGTAAGCGAGCTAATCTTGCTAATCGCCGTCGCTTATGGGCTTCTGATGCAAAGGAGGATACGTGATGCGTAAAGTAAGGCAGTCATGGTCCGTGGCAATGTATAATTTTCGCCAGTGGAAGAAAAATCCTCGTATTGTGGTGACGTTTGCGCTGGGGTTCATCCTGTGCTTTTTGCTGTCGAACAAGGCGGTGGCCTTTGCACAGGAGCAGGGGACGATCCTTCAGCTTGTGGAGGCGTTCGTATGGACGTTTGGGGACGCGAACAATATCCT
>NZ_LAYJ01000072.1 GCF_000981035.1 Christensenella hongkongensis | reverse complement strand
TTTTTGCGCTGTAAGCTTTCTTTTTCCACCCGTTAAACGGGTGGAAAAAGAAAGCTTACAGCGCAAAAAACTCCTTTCGAGTAGAATGTAGATGTTCAGGCTACATGAAAACGAGAAAGGAGTTTTTCGAATAGATAAAAGTTTAGCGCATAGTAAGTGGATATGTAAGTATCATATCATATTTACACCAAAGTATCGAAGAAAAATCATCTATAACAAGGTGAGAAAAGATTTGCAGGAATGTATCAGAAAGTTATGTAAATACAAAGGAGTAGAAATTATCGAAGGAAGTTTGATGCCGGATCATGTGCATCTGTTGTTGAGTATACCACCAAAATATAGTGTAGCGAGCTT
>NZ_LAYJ01000126.1 GCF_000981035.1 Christensenella hongkongensis | reverse complement strand
GATGTCGGCCACATTGCGGCGCTCGTGCAGGCAGAGAGCGAGGACTGCAAAATCTGCATATGGAAAAACAGACATCAGAAATGCGCCTGCTGTAAAAGAAATCGGCACTTAAAAGATTGCTTTGCAGCACTGGCGGCAAAGGAGGAATAGGGATGACGGACTACAGGGTGCAAGAATATACGCGGGATCAAGGCGTTTTTTGCAAAAGCGGTATTTATAGCATATCAAGAACACTGTATATGAATTGTAACAATGACAGCAAATGTAGACGGCTTGTAATACTACCAGCCGACGATGTTTACGGGAACACTCTTCCGGCGACTGTGAGAT
>NZ_LAYJ01000085.1 GCF_000981035.1 Christensenella hongkongensis | reverse complement strand
CGCTAAGCGGCACATCCTTGCGTTTGCCGTCTGTTACGCATGCAAGGTCAACGGGCAGTACGAGCTTATCACGGTAGGTTTGGCACAGCCTTTTGGCTTCAGGCAGCAGCTCCAGAAGATTTTTCTTCCCGAGGAACGCCATAGACGCTTTGCCGATGTCCACCCCGCAGGCAGCAAGCATCACATTGCCCACAAGGCCGCCTGTGAGGATCATATCCGCGCTGTCGTTTGCCAGCACCGTCTCCATCATCAGGAACGCGTCCTCGATCTTTGCGCCGCCCAGCACAAACATACACGGGCGCTCCGGCACGCTCATGATTGTCGAAATGATTTCATATTCCTTTTCAAACAGCCTGCCCATTGCGCTTGGCAGCAGGTATTCGAAGCCGCACAGGGTGGGCTGGTCCCTGTGGGAGGCTG
>NZ_LAYJ01000028.1 GCF_000981035.1 Christensenella hongkongensis | reverse complement strand
GCGGCGCAGGTCGTGAAGACAGGGGAGAATGTGAAGAACGTAAAGATTGGAGACCGGGTGGTAGGCGAGTGCAATATCGGCTGCGGGGTATGCCCGGTATGCCAGATCAAGGCTGGGTTCTGCCCGGACGCGAACCATTTCGGTTTCACACAGGACGGGGCGGATGCAGAATACTTCAAGGCGAACGGCGACTGGCTGCATGTGCTGCCGGAAAACATCGACAATATGACGGGAGCGATGGTGGAAACGTTCAGCATCGCCTACAAGGGCATTTATGAGGCAGGCGGAGTGGACGCGGCGGACGTAGCGGTGGTGTACGGCGGAGGCTCGGTAGGAAACTGCGCGGTGGCGGCGCTGCATGCGATGGGAGCGCTCGTGATTCTGGTGG
>NZ_LAYJ01000094.1 GCF_000981035.1 Christensenella hongkongensis | reverse complement strand
GGTTATGAAAATGGCTGGTACCATCAACCGCCTCGAAGCCGAGAATGCCGCCCTGCGGGAGAAGCTTGCGGCGGCGATAGAGGATATAAAGCGGATGGATAGATACATTGCAAAAAGTGATGATCCGTATGCAGCGTTATGTGAGGTATGTAAATACAAGCCTCAGAACGGAGGGAAATGTAAGCGGTGCGATGTGCACGATAATGCAGGCTTTAAGTGGCGCGGCGGACAGGAAGGGAGCGAGTGAAGTATGAAAGTAAAAATTAAAACTGTAGTTGAATATTGCAGGATGCTTACTCAGGAGGAAAAAGAG
>NZ_LAYJ01000066.1 GCF_000981035.1 Christensenella hongkongensis | reverse complement strand
ATAGAGAAATATATGCTTATGCGGTAGAATGTTTATTGAATACCGTGCTGATTTTTAGCGTTATTATTGTTGTCAGCATAATATTGGGAAAATTTCTCCCAACCTTGCTATGGATATTGTTTTTCTTGCCTGTCCGTCATACATCTGGAGGGCTTCATGCCCCAAATCATATTGGCTGTTTTCTTTTTTCCGTATCAGTAGGAATAGGATGTATGTTTCTGGCCCCATTTCTTGTCAATATGCCGAGCGTTTTTTTTGCGGGGATATGTGCGAGTATTGTGATTATCTTTGTATTTGCTCCGGTCATACATTCCAATCATCCTCTTTCGGAGCAAAGTATCCAAAAAACAAAAAAGCACGCCCGAATTATTATTCTTCTTGAGAGTGCTTTTATGATCCTGCTCTATTTCTTAACAGAGCAGGATCATAAAAGCACTCTCAAGAAGAATAATAA
>NZ_LAYJ01000025.1 GCF_000981035.1 Christensenella hongkongensis | reverse complement strand
GGAAGCAGACGCTGTGCCAACGCCGTCAGAATCGTCTGCTGCCAGCGCATCTGCAACGCCCACTGAGCCGCAGATGCTCCCTTCCATGAAAAAGCTGTACGACCAGAACAGCGATATCGCAGGCTGGATCAAAATAGAGGGGACGGAGGTGGATTACCCTGTGATGTATACGCCGCAGGACGGGGAATACTACCTGTACCGGAATTTTGAGAAGGAGGAGGATCCGACGAAGGAAGGGTGTATCTTCATAGATAAGAACTGCACGGTAGAGCCGCGGAGCACGAACCTGTTGATCCATGGTCACAACATGAAAAACGGGACGATGTTCCACACGCTGCTGGATTACAGGGAAGAGGAGTTCTATCAGGAACACAAACGGATACGGTTTGACACATTGTACAGCGAGGACGAATATGAGATAGCGGCGGTGTTCCTGACAAAGATCTACAATAAAGACGAAACGGACGTGTTTAAGTTCTACCAGTTCTACGA
>NZ_LAYJ01000005.1 GCF_000981035.1 Christensenella hongkongensis | reverse complement strand
CCCGCAAGGGGGACGGTCACGAAAAATGGATTGACTTCGTGGGTAAATTTTGGCATTGTGAATGCGTCAACAGCCTTTCCAAAAACGTTTTTACCCAGCGCTATCAAAAATGGTGCAAAAGAACAGGTTACAACTTTCTTTCCACTAAGGCCGCTGCCATCTACAATTCCGCCTGCATACAAGTCAGTACACTGCCTCGAAGCACCTTTGCCAAACAGCTTATTACTCAAGCTGTGTCGCAGCTTAACTCCCTATCGGAAACGCTGGCTCTGATTCGGCAGCAGATGCTTTCCCTTGCCTCCGGCTTGCCGGAATTTCCTGTTGTCACGGCTATGCAAGGGGTCGGCAATGTGTTAGGACCTCAACTCATGGCTGAAATTGGCGATGTGCGACGTTTCAACCGTAAGCAGTCGCTGGTTGCTTTTGCCGGTATCGACGCACCGCCTTTCCAGTCCGGCGCCTTTGAAGCACAGAGTACCGGCATTTCCAAACGAGGTTCTTCCTCACTCAGAAAGACGCTTTTTCAGGTCATGGACCGCCTGCTCAAACACGCGCCCTCTCATGATGCTGTATTCCAATATCTTGACAAAAAACGCGGCGAGGGTAAGCATTATTACGTCTACATGATGGCAGGAGCCAACAAGTTCCTGCGTATCTACTACGCACGGGTTAAGGAGCATC
>NZ_LAYJ01000133.1 GCF_000981035.1 Christensenella hongkongensis | reverse complement strand
ACGCATAACACATTTTTCAAATGGGTAAAAATTGTTGAAAATAATAAAAAGAAGTGACAAAAAAAGTAGACTTTTTTGACCAATTAATAAATCCGGGCATTTTGCTGCATTTCCCCCAAAAATGCCCCGATATTTAATCTTTTAATCTTTTTTATCAGTATAATTCATATGGCTATAAAAGTCTACTTAATAAATCGCAAAAAATTTACTGATCGCAAAAGTCTACTTTTTTTGTCACTTCTTTTTATTATTTTCAACAATTTTTACCCATTTGAAAAATGTGTTATGCGTAATATAAAGCCTGCGCGCCGCCTCTCTTCCGCTGATTTTGCCTTCCTTCCAGATATTGTAAATATCCGCAAAATCAGCAGGCATCTCTTTTTGGGGCCGCCCAAAGCGTATCCCGCGCCGATGGGCGGCGGCAATTCCCTCCGCCTGCCTTTGGCGGATATTTTCGCGCTCGGTTTGCGCCACATAAGACAATAGCTGCAATACAATATCCGCAATCAACGTTCCCGTAAGATCCCTTCCCTGCCGCGTATCGAGCAGCGGCATATCCTGTACGACGACCTGCACGCCTTTTTCCTTGGTAATCATCCGCCATTGATCGATAATCTCCTCATAATTCCGCCCGAGGCGGTCAATGGAGTGTATGACCAGTAAATCACCTTTTTTCAGCTTCCTGATAAGCCTTTTATATTGCGGCCGGTTAAAATCCTTTCCGCTCAGCTTATCCAGATAAATATTCTTTTTTGCCACCGGAAATCCCAGCAGCGAGATCATTTGCCTGTCCTCATTCTGATCCTTTGTAGAGACTCTCGCATAGCCGTAAGTGCCCATTTTTTAACCTCCTGTATTTTGATCCGGCACTCCACAGAATATCATCTTTCGTGACAATTCGGCATTAAAAGAACATTTGTACGCACGCAGCCTTTTTTAGCGCATAAAAAAATACGCTGGTTTACAGCGTATTTCCAACTTTGTACTTACTTTTTAAAGATAAAATTTTAATCTACCGCATCCATTTTATAGCAATTTGTCAAAAGGTTGGTTACAAACTGTTGGTATAAATTGCATATGCAAGCGATTTATCGTAAGTTTTACATAACCTGCTTTTCGTTAAATCGCTGTAATATTTGATAGAGCTTTGAAACGGGCAACCCTACCACGTTAAAAAAGCAGCCTTCTATACGGGCTATAAATTTCGCGGCGCCGCCCTGAATGGCGTAAGCGCCCGCCTTATCCATGATGTCCTCCGTACGCAGGTAATGCTCCAGTTCCTCTTTGCCGACCGTGTTGAAAGTTACTGCGGTGGAACACACCTCGCTCACGCGCACATCCCCTTTGATGACACAAACACCGGTATGCACAAAGTGCGTTTGCCCGGACATTGCTCCAATCATCCTGCGCGCATCCGCAAGGCCTGCGGGTTTGCCGAATATTTCTCCGCCCGCCTCTACGACTGTGTCCGCGCCGATCACCACATCGTGGGGATTGCTGCGCGCAACGTCCGCCGCTTTTTTCTCGGCCAGAAAGCGCACAAGTTTTTTGGCGTCTGCAATTTGTGCGTCTTCATCCACGCAGCTTACCACTACTTTAAAATCGTCCGTAATCAGATGCAGCAGCTCTTCCCTGCGCGGGGAAGCCGAGGCCAGGATGATCATTTTGCCACCATGCTGATCGCATCCAGCTTGCACGCTTCTTCACACAAGCCGCATCCGCGGCACAGGTCTGTCACCTTATGCGTCATTTTCAATTCCCCTTCGATTGCACCGAACGGGCATGCCTTCGCGCACTGCGTACAGCCAACGCACTTTTGCGGGTTGATCTTCGCTTTCAAGTCGGATTTTGTCGTTAAGATACATTTGCGCGGACATTGCTCCACGCAAAGCCAACAGCTCCTGCATTTGTCCATGTCGATCACCGGCAGGTTGTTTTCCATTGTAATCGCTCCAAACGGGCACAGGCTCGCGCATTTTCCACAGCCAATACAGCCCGCACTGCAGTTTTCCATGACTTCCCTGCCCCTGCCTGTATTGGTGCACGCCGTATAAACGTCTACGTCGCGCTCCAGCACCGCAATCGAGCTCTGCGGGCACTGCTCCACACACCGTCCGCAGCCCGTGCACTTGTCTTCGTCGATAAACGCAATCCCGTCCGGGCCCATTGTGATTGCGTCAAATTTGCACACCTTCGCGCACGTTCCGAGTCCAAGGCACGCAAACTTGCAGGCTTTAAAGCCACCGGCGATCGAATATGCCGCACGGCAATCAAGCGCGCCGTCATACTCAAATTTATTCTTGCAGTGTCCTTCGCTTCCAAGGCACATGATACGTGCAATCTTCGGCTTCATTTCACCGACGGAAACACCCAGTATCTCCGCAATGTCCTTTGCCTTGTCCGAAGAGAGCACAGCGCATGCGCTCACCTCCGCCTTGCCTGCCCCAAGCGCTTCCGCCAGACCGTCGCATCCCGGGAAACCGCAGCCCCCGCAGTTTGCGCCCGGCAGGTTTTCACGTACCAGGACTACCTTTTCATCTTTTTCCACAGCAAATTTCTTGGAGGCCACGCCCAGCATAATGCCAAAAACGGCTCCAAGCCCTCCTAATACTACTATTGACCAAATAATCGGCTCAAACATAATTACCTATACCCTCTTCGTTTGTTTGCTTTCCTGTTTTTTACTTCGCCTGTAAAAATCCCAGACCTACACCAGCCCTGAGAAGCCCATAAACGCAACGCTCATCAGCGACGCAGTTATGAGGGCAATCGGGAAACCCTGGAACGGCTTTGGTATCGACGACAACTCCAGACGCTCACGTATTCCCGCAAACAGAACGATTGCAAGCGTAAACCCAAGCGCTCCGCCCACACCGTTTACAAGGGATTCCACAAGGTTATAATTTTCCGTGATATTGAGGATCGCAACTCCGAGCACCGCACAGTTCGTCGTAATCAGCGGCAAATATACCCCCAAACTCTGGTACAGCCCCGGGCTTGTTTTTTGCAAAACCATTTCCACCAGCTGTACAAGGGCCGCGATTACAAGGATAAAGGCAATCGTCTGCATATATCCCACACCCAGCGGCACCAATACGTAATACTGCACCAGCCACGTAATCAGCGACGCCATTGCCATGACAAATGTAACTGCCATACCCATTCCAACTGCCGTTTCCACCTTTTTCGATACGCCGAGGAACGGGCATATTCCCAAAAAGCGCGACAGTACAAAGTTGTTGACCAAAATCGAGCTCAAAAGGATGGTTAGAATTCGAATAAACATATCCATTATTCACGCACCTCCCCTGCTTCGATTGCTTCTTCTTTTTTCTTTGGCTGCACTTTCTCGCGCATCAGCACAATTTTATTGATCAGCGCGAGCAACAGTCCGAGTACCAGGAATCCACCAGGCGCGAGGATAAACATCAGTGCCGGCGGGTAATCCGCCCCAAATACGGAAATGCCGAAAAGCGAGCCTGCTCCAAGCAACTCACGTACCATAGCAATCAACGAAAGCGAGCAAGTGAAGCCTACGCCCATGCCGATCCCGTCTATCATGGAAGGTATTACGCTGTTCTTTGCCGCAAATGCTTCCGCGCGCGCAAGAATAATACAGTTTACCACAATCAACGGGATAAAAATTCCAAGCGAAGCGTCGAGCGCCGGAATAAAGGCCTTCAGCACCATCTGTACCACCGTAACAAACATCGCGATCACCACGACGTAGCATGGAATCCTCACTTTTTCCGGTATAAAGTTCCGCAGCAGGGAAATCAGCATATTCGAGCACATCAGCACGAATATAACCGCCGCGCCCATGCCAAGCGCATTTGTCACAGAGGTCGTAACGGCGATTGTCGGGCACATTCCAAGCACCAGGCGGAACGTTGGATTTTCATTCAGGATACCGTTTACAAAAACGCCTTTCATCATTTTCTTATCCACCTTGCTCACGCCCCCTTTCCGAGATACTGCTCAGAGAATTCACGCACAAGATTAACGGCGTTTGTAACGCCCTTACTCGTGATTGTCGCGCCGGTAAGCGCCTGTATTTCATTTTCCGCTCCACTGGGCGTTTTACCTATGGTAAGCGGCCCGTCCGTACCGATAAACTGGTCGAGAAAATCCGGCTTTGTCGCATTTGCTCCAAGGCCCGGCGTTTCATCGTGGCTGACAATGGTAACGCCCATTACCTTTCCATCCGTGGAAAGGCCGATCGTCAGCGAAAGCCCGGGCTTATAACCCTTGGTGACGATAGAAAACGTATAGCCGACTGCCTGTCCGTTTGCCGTTCCTTCATAAACTTCCTGTATATCGGAATATTTTTCCCTGTCGTAATCGATTCCGTCGAGCGCAATCTGTTTGAAATCAGTCGCGTCCGGCAGCACCATCTGGCGTGCTTCCGTCGCTTTTTTGATCTCCTGCTGCTCGATCGGCCCCTTTGTGATCCCGTACACAAGCCCTAATATGAGGCCTGCGCATACCGTAATGATCACAAGCCGCAGGGTAAGGTTAAAAATGCTGTCATTCTTTGCTTTATTCATTGACCTTTTGCACCTCCCCGAACACCTTGGGACGCAGCGCCTTATCAAGCAGCGGCGTCAAAAGGTTCATAAACAATATGGAGAAGGATACGCCCTCCGGATAGCCGCCCCACAGCCTGACGACCATTGTGATTACACCACAGCCAATCCCAAATACAATCTGCGCTTTTGGAGAGGACGGAGACGAAACATAATCCGTCGCCATAAAAAACGCGCCGAGCATCAGCCCGCCCGCAAACAGCTCAAATAAGATCATTTCCGGCTTGCCGGTTAAAAGCGTAATCAGCGCGACGGTGCCAAGGTAGGCAAGCGGTATCCGCACGGAAATAACCTTGCGTATCATCAGGTATACCCCGCCAATCAGGAGCGCGAGCACACTTGTCTCCCCCATACTGCCGCCGATATTGCCAATAAACATATCGTAGAGCGCCGGCGCTGTGGTCGCGCCCTCCTTCAATGCGGCAAGCGGGGTTGCGCTGGCCACGGCGTCCACACCTGCAAACGGGGCGATAAACGTCGTCATTGCGACCGGCCATGAAATCAGCAGGAAGCAGCGCGCCGCAAGCGCGGGATTCATAAAATTATGTCCGAGGCCTCCAAAGCACTGTTTCACGATAATGATCGCAAACGCACTCCCGCACACCGGAAGGTACCACGGTACATTCGGCGGCAGGTTCAGCGCCAGCAGGACGCCTGTTACCACTGCGGATAAATCACTGATCGTGACCGCTTTTTTTGTGAAAAACTGAATTGCAGCTTCGCAGCCAACCGCACTGCCCACACATAATGCGATGGTCGTAATGCAGCCGATACCAAAGAAATAAACCGCGGCAACGCACGCCGGAATAAGCGCAATCAGGACGTCAAGCATAATACGCGTGGTGCTTTGGTTTGATTTGATATGCGGCGAACCAGATAAAATCAACTCTTGTTGCATAGCATTTCCTTTCTCGATTCTTTTATCCAATAATTTTTTAATAACTCATTTACTCTGCCGCTTCGCGCTCCGCCTTTTCCTGTTCGGCTTTGCGCCGTTCCTTCATGCGCTGCACGCTGATCATGTCCTTTGCAAACTTAATATTCTGGGCAATCGGTTTTTTAGCCGGGCAGATATAACTGCAGCAGCCGCAGCTCATGCAGTCCATCGCGTTATATTTCTCCGCTTTTTCAAAATCTTCAAAAACAGCGGAGGCGGAAATCATCATAGGCATTAAATTCATCGGACATACGTCCGCGCATTTTCCGCATTTGATGCAGTTTGTTTCCTTCTGCTTTTTGGTATACTGCGAATCCAGAACCACGAGCCCGGAAAAACCTTTCGTGACCACGCAATCAAGCGTAGGCAGCGGCAGCCCCATCATTGGCCCGCCGGAAAGAATTTTCAAGGGTTCGCTCGATGGTCCGCCCACATATTCGAGCACCTCCCGCGCGCTTACGCCAAAACGCACCAACAGGTTTTTGGGATTTTTAACCGCGCCGCTCACTGTCACAACGCGGCGGTAAAGCGGCTCTCCTACGCAAAACGCATCTGCAATCGCCTTTGCCGATCCGACGTTCACCACCACTACGCCTGCGTCCATCGGCAGTCCTCCCGCCGGTACGACACGGCCTGTAATTGCGTTAATCAGTTGCTTTTCAGAGCCCTGCGGGTATTTTGTTTCCACGTCGACAACCCGGATGGCGTGGGTATCCACCGCCGCGGTCATTTTCTGAATCGCCTCCGGCTTATTGTCTTCAATCCCTACAATCGCTTTTTTGATTCCAAGGGCGCGCATCAATATCTTCACACCCATAATCACACGCTTGGGGCATTCCACCATCAGGCGGTAATCCGCAGTCAAAAACGGCTCGCATTCCGCGCCGTTTAAAATCAGCAGGTTTACGCTTTTTCCTTCTGGCGGCGATAATTTCACATGCGTTGGAAAGGTTGCCCCGCCCATACCGACATTACCGGCCTCCTTGATGCGTTCAATAATCTCCTGCGCAGAAAGCGCCTCAATATCCTCTTCCCGGAAGGGGAGCGCTTCATCCTTAAAATCATTTTCGATCACGATTGCCTGAACCGGTTTTCCGTTCGCACCGGTAATCTGCGTAATCTCCATCACCACGCCTGAAACGCTTGCGTGCACCGGCACGCTCACAAACCCCTGCGCTTCGGCTATTTTCTGACCCAACAGAACGCGCTCGCCCGTCTTGACAATCGGCTCCGCGGGCGCGCCGACATGCTGCGAAAGCGGAATTTTTACGATATGCCCTGCGGGCATTTCCTCGATCGCACACTTCTCGGTCAGTTTCTTTCCTTCATATATTTCTTTGAGCGGATGAACGCCGCCCTTAAACGTAAGGCTCATAGTAACCTCCCCCAATTTGCTAAACGCTAAAAATCATTATAGCACAACGGCTTTTTTTTCTAAAGTGTTAATCAATTTTTTTCATATGAATCTGCAAGGCACGCCTTCCTGCGCTGTTTTCTCATTGTTTTTCAGGCCTTTCAGGGATACTGGATTTTTCAGGCCTATTTTATTTATATCGACATAAATGTAAAATTGTTTCGTAAAAAATTATTAAGAATCGATTTTATTGAAATCATATGACCGCTGCTTTATAATAATGAAAGAAGCGGAGGTCTTTTTTATGAACGGAATTGTCCCAATTATTATATTATTGATTGCCCTTGTCCTAGGAATCCTGTATTGTTTTTGGGGCTACAAATACCTGAAGGTCATTATTTTCCTGTATGCCTTCTTCATGGGCGCGTACTATTCTTATACCCTTGTGGGCACCTATTTGCCGGACGCAACCAACTGGCTCTGGCTGATCAGCCTGATTATAGGCCTTGTTTTTGCATTGTTATCGTTTTTCTTTATCAAATTTGCAATATTCGTAGTAGGCGGTATTGTCGGCCTGCTCGTTTATGGCCTGCTGCGCAGCGGCTTCGCTGAAACGTTCTCCTCGATGGATCCAATGACGCTGTTCATTATCGGCCTTGGGCTGTTTGTGGTGTTCGGTGCGATCACGCTTGCCTCACAGCGGCATTTTGTAATTATTTTCTCGGCTATTTTCGGCGGATACACCATTATCCACACAGTGGGCATCATCATCGGCCTGTTTTTCAATTCAGGACTTCTATCCACC
The DNA here is from genome assembly GCF_000981035.1 of Christensenella hongkongensis. Classification (GTDB taxonomy): domain Bacteria; phylum Bacillota; class Clostridia; order Christensenellales; family Christensenellaceae; genus Christensenella; species Christensenella hongkongensis. Next base: position 208,159 of record NZ_LAYJ01000133.1, on the reverse strand, counting down.
ATCACCTGGGGCAACTACCAGCAGGTGTTTGAGTCGATCAGTATTTTTCCCGCGGGAGCTACGTGGGCGCTCGTCATTCCCACCGCTGTGTTTGCGATTGCCGGAATGGTGGCGCAGTACAGGTTTACCGCTCCAAGCCGCAGGAAATAGCGCAAAATAAAATTCCCTGTTGTCACGTAATCATTACGGTGGTATACTGGGATACGGATAAAGGAGAGAACGCTTTATCCGTACAACTCCATAAAAATGTGCAGAGTAGGTTTTGCGCGTCAAGTGTATAAGGATGGGATGTCGCCTTATAACGAAAAGGCCTTTGGCCTTGCGGTTCAAAACTGCGTCCGCTGCTCACAAAAGAATCCGCCGGTTGTGCGTCGTGCGGGCAATATCTTTCTTTTGTAGAGGCGTGCCATTTTTTTACGAAAGGAAGGTATTTTTTTATGTCCAGAATTTCATCAAAAACAATGCGTATTGTCTATTACGCCGCGTTGATTGCGATTGCAATCATCCTTGGTATCTTTTCGCCCTATCTGGGCCCGCAGATCAAGCTTTCCCTTGCGCCCATTGCCGTGATGTTCGCCGGCGCGATTTTGGGGCCGGTCGCCGGAGGTGTTATCGGTTTTTTATCAAATTTTATATCATTTTTTGTAAACCCCTTTAATCCAGGCGGCGCGTTTAATCCGGGCCTCGCCCTCACAATGGCTCTTTACGGTATTGCTGCGGGATTGCTTTTTTACAAAAAGGAAAAAATTTCCTTTCCCAAGGTTTTTATCTCGATTTTAGTGATCCAAACCGTTTTTTCGGCGCTTCTCAACACATTCTGGCTGTCGCTGTTTTTGGGCGCGCCGTATCTGGAGCTGATGATATCGCGCCTGCCCACAACATACATTACCTGCGCTGTTTATATCTGCGTCATGTATGTTCTGCTGCGCAACAAGGATAAAATATACAGGCCGCTTGTAACGACTTGAACCAAAAAGGAAAAGGCCGCACATCCGCGGCCTCTTTTTTTGTCCAGAGACGAGAAAAACCGATTCTTACGAATCGGTCTTCCAAAAAATAATAAAAGGGTGGGGATTGACATATCTTAAATCGCTCTAAGATATGCTCTTATTCTATAACAGTTTCTGTTATTTGGCAAGGGGTATTTTATGAATAAATTATGAAATTATTCACATTCCTTTTTTATTGTTTCCTCCTCCGCTTTGTGAAGCCGCCTTTGCACATAAGTTGGTAATGCAAAGCACCCTTTGTGAAGCTTTGTATTGTAGTAATTTGTTTCGATTCCAAGTGCGTTCCAGGCTGCTTCATCAAAAACAAGCGGATCCTTTTTCTTGGACGCAAACCCAAACAGCCAGTGCCCGGACGCATAGGTCGGCATATGGAACTGATACACCCTGCACACAGGGAATACCGCGGCAAGCTTTTTGTGCGCGCGCTCCATCTCCAGCGCGTCGCCTTCATAATAGGGGCTTTCGTGCTGATTGATCATCACGCCGTCCTCCGTAAGCAGGCGAAAGCAGTCCTCATAAAACCGCATGGAGAAAAGCCCCTCTCCCACGCCGACAGGATCTGTGGAATCTACCAAAACCAGATCATATTGCTCCTTCGCATCCCGCACAAACGCAATCCCGTCGCAAAAATGCAGCGTTACCCGCCCGTCGTCAAGTTTTCCCGCCGTCTGTGGCAGATACTCCCTGCAAAGGGAAACCACCTTTTCGTCAATTTCCACCATGTCGATCTTTTCAATCGTCCTATAACGCGTCAGCTCGCGCACAGCGCCGCCGTCGCCGCCGCCGATCACAAGCACACGCTTCACGTCCGGCTTCACAGCCATGGGCACGTGTACCAGCATTTCGTGGTAAATAAATTCGTCCCGCTGTGTCATCATGATAAACCCGTCCAGCGTAAAAAACCTTCCAAATTCATAAGAATCGTAAAAATCAATTTTCTGGAACTCGCTCTTTGTGTCGACCAAATGTTCCCTGATTTTGATTCCAAATTTTGCGCTATCCGTAAAATATTCGTAAAACCAGTTATCCTTCGAAATTTTTGCCATAAAAAATCTCCTGCATTTCGCGCTCCAGGTTCCGCTCGATCCTGCTGCGCGTCTTCTCCTTTAAATCAACCGCATCCAGATTGAACAGGTAATTATCCAGATCATATTCCCTGAGCATCATACTCGTGTGGAAAATACGTTCCTCATATAAATTCACATCGTAGGTATCGTATTTTTTCAAAATATCATGCGGGATAAAATCCTGGATGGACATAATATCGTGGTCCATAAAAATCTTCCCGCCGCTTTCGCTGCGCGTAAAGCCGCGCACACGGTAATCCATTGTTATGATATCAGAATCAAAGCTCTTGATCAGCTTTTCCAGCGTGTTGAGCGGCGATATCTCCCCGCAGGTAGAAACGTCGATATCCGCACGGAAAGTGCACACGCCGTTGTGCGGATGGCTTTCCGGATAGGTATGCACGGTTAGATGGCTTTTATCGAGATGCCCAACGAGGCTCGCGGGAATTTCTTCCTCCGCAATGAGCATCGTGACCGACGCCCCCTGCGGCTCATAATCCTGCTGGGCAATGTTCAGCACATGCGCGCCAATCCGCTTTGCGACGTCTTTTAAAATCGCAGTCAGCCGCTGCGCATTATAGTATTCGTCGATATATTCTATGTAGCTTTGCCTGTCCTTTACTGTGTTTGCATAACAGATATCGTATAAATTAAAACTCAACGTTTTTGTCAGGTTGTTGAATCCATAGAGCTTGAGCTTTTGCAACGCCATTCCTCCCATGCGCCTGTGATTTACCTATTATATCACTATTATTCATGAAATTAAAACACCTATCTGCTTGTTTGCCACAAACAAAATTTTGCCCCATAAAAAACGCAGCGGATTTTTCACGCTGCGTCTTGTATATTGTGCGCCTGTTTCTTTTTGTGTCCCCGCCATGTTTCCGGCAAACTCTCAGAATGGGTTTTCCGTTTTATAAAGCATTCCGGCAGGATGGTTAAACGCAATATCCTCCACGCCGAGGTAATTCATGACCGTGTACAATGTTTTACCCACATGCCCAAACGCAACCGCGCCATGGTGCGGATAGTGTTTTTCGATCAGTACGTGCCTGTAAAAACGCCCCATCTGCGGAATTGCAAATATACCAATTCCTCCAAAGGAACGCGTCGCCACCGGCAGGACCTCTCCCTGCGCGATATATGCCTGCATCCTGGTGTCCGCATTGGAATGGATACGGAAAAATGTGATTTCGCCGGGGGCAATGTCCCCTTCAAGCGTTCCCCGCGTTACATCCGGCTCGCCGCCGTCCTCGAGCAGCCTGTTCTGGATCAGCTGGTATTTCACCGCTCCTTCCGAAAGCTTGCAGAAAGGCGTATTCCCGCAATGGAAGCCCATAAAGGTATCCCTTATGGTATAATCATACTTTCCTTTGATATCCTGTTCAAAAAGGTCTTCCGGCACAGAATTGTTGATATCCAGAAGCGTAACCGCATCCTGCGTAACGCACGCGCCGATGTATTCGGAAAGCGCGCCATAAATATCCACCTCACACGCCACAGGAATCCCCCTTGACGCCAGCCTGCTGTTGACATAGCATGGCTCGAAGCCAAATTCCGTCGGGAACGCTGGCCAGCATTTGTTTGCAAAGGCCACATATTCGCAGGCGCCTTTATGGTCGTTCATCCAGTCCAGAAGCGTCAGCTCAAACTGTGCCATGCGCGGCAATAAATCCGGGTAATGGTTGCCATCGGCTCCCAGTTCCCGCGCCATGTCCTCAACGATGCCGTTGATCCGGTCGTCGCCCTCGTGCTTGCGGTAGGAAACAAGCAAATCCAGCTCTGAGTTCTCTTCGATTTCTATCCCCATATCGTATAACCCTTTGATGGGCGCGTTGCACGAAAAAAAGTCCTGCGGCCTCGGCCCAAAGGTTATGATTTTAAGGGAAGAAATCCCAATAATCGCCCTTGCGGTTGGTATAAAATCCGCGACCATACGCGCGACATCTGCCGCCGTACCCACAGGGTATTCCGGGATCACTGCCCTCAGGTTGCGAAGGCCCAGGTTATAAGAGCAGTTCAGCATCCCGCAGTATGCGTCTCCCCTGCCCTGGATTAAGTCCCCTTCTTCCGCTGCAGCCGCATACATCACAGGCCCTTTAAAATTCTTTGCGATCAATGTTTCCGGCGTTTCCGGCCCGAAATTCCCAAGGAACACCATGAGCGCGTTACAGCCCGCAGCCTTTACCTCATCGACGGCTTTGAGCATATCGGTTTCATTTTCCACCGTTGTCTTCGCTTCAAAAACATCAATGCCCTGCTCTTTCCTGCACGCCTCCACCACGGCGCTTCTTCTCCTTTCGGACAGCGATATGACAAAGCAATCCCTGCTTACCGCAATCACGCCGAGTTTTACCTCCGGCATATTTTTCATCATTTCATTACCCTCCTTGCCTATTGTCAATTTTAATGATTTAAAGTCAATCCCCTGTTCCTTCCATGTCTGCCAGCGCCCTGAACTGCTCTTTCAGGCCTGGATATATTTCCCTGTATATGCGGTAATATTTTTCATATTCAGCACTGTTTTCCGTAACCGGCTTTTGCACTGTGCCAGTACGGATAACCGCTTCGCAGCCCTGCTGCACGCTCCCATAAACGCCCGCTCCCACTCCCGCAAGAATCGCAGCGCCCAGCGCGGGGCCTTCCTGCGTTTTGAGCGTCGTTACATTACAGCCGCAAACATCCGCGATCATCTGCCTCCACAACGGGCTTTTTCCCCCGCCGCCGGTTGCCAGCATTTCTGAAAACGGAACGCCCATCCCGCATAAAATGTTATAACATTCCTTCTGCGAAAATGTAACGCCTTCCATCACAGCGCGCAGCAAATTATATTTCGTATGCCGGGCAGACAGCCCCAAAAATACACCCCGTGCATTTTCATCCAGGATCGGCGACCGTTCCCCCATCAGGTAGGGCGCAAAAATTAATTTATCTGCTCCAATCGGCACTCTGGCAATCTGTTCATTGAGCAGCAGATACGAATCCACGCCCATGCCTTCCGCCGCCTCCATTTCCGCTTTACAGAAATGGTCGCGGTACCATTTTAAGGAGAGGCCTGCTGCGAGCGTACAGCTCATTACTGTCCACGCGCCCGGCACCGCAGCGCAAAAGGTATGCACCCGTCCCTCAGGATCGATTGCCACGCGCTCAGAATGTGCGAATATTACGCCGGAGGTGCCGATCGTTATAAACGCCTTTCCCTGCTTTACAACGCCCGTGCCGACGGCCGCCGCCGCATTATCTCCTGCGCCGCCCACAACAGGCGTGCCGGGTTGTAATCCGGTCAGTTTCGCCGCCTCTCCGGTGATAGCCCCTGTGACTTCACAGGACTCATACAGCCTGCCCAGCATCGATTGGTCAATTTCCAGCTTGTTTAAAATCTCATCCGACCACGTGCGCGCCGGGATATCCATCAGGTTCATCCCGGACGCGTCGCTTACCTCCGTTGCAAACTCACCCGTCAGCATATAACGGATGTAATCCTTTGGCAAAAGGATATGCGCGCAGCGTTCATAGTTTTGCGGCTCGTTGTTGCGTACCCATAAAATCTTTCCTGCCGTAAAACCCGTAAGGGCGGGATTGGCCGATAGCTCTACCAGCCGTTCCTTGCCTATCGTTTTTGTGATATAGGCGCATTCGTCGCCCGTCCTGCCGTCGCACCAGATGATGGAATTGCGAATTACTTCGCCATCCTTTGTAAGCATAACGAGCCCGTGCATCTGTCCGGAAAGCCCGACTCCCTTTATTTCAGCCGCCTGCACGCCGGATTTTCTGATCACGTCCGGGACGGTTTTACACACGGCGTTCCACCAGTCGTGCGGATCCTGCTCTGCCCAGCCGTTTTTGGGCTGGTAGAGCGGGTATTCCATCGTTGCGCTTGCCCTTGCTTCGCCCGTTTCGTCAAACAGGACCGTTTTTGTCCCGGACGTCCCTACGTCTATTCCAATCAAGTAACTCATTAGTACCTCCCCGGCGCCGGTTTTCCTGCGCCATCTTCCGAATCATTTCATATCATAATCAGCATATGCTGTGCCCGCCAAAAAAACGGAAGGCGCGGCTAACCTCCATAACAATATGCTGTTCATTTTGCTCGTCTACCCGCATAGAGCATGTCCGGTATTTCTCCCTGTAATCGGCAGGAGAGCAACCAAACCCCTTCTCAAACGTCTTATTGAGATATTTGTAGTCGGAAAAACCGCATTCCATGCAAATATCAATATGGCTGAGATCGGTATGCAGCAAGAGGTATTCCGCTTTTTCTACACGCATCCGGTTCAGGTAATTCTGGAAGGATATCCCAAGGTGCGCTTTGATAAAATGCGAAAGATAGCACATATCCAGCTTTTCCTTTTCTGCAATTTCCTTTAGCGTGATGGGATACATATAATTTTCCCTTACAAATTCGATCACGCGCCGCAGCCTTTCCATGTTGCGGTTTTCAGCAGCAGCTGTTTTTTCGTCCAGAATCGTATATTGGTCGTTTTGCAGCATACAGAACAACATGTGATTGAGGATGGACATCATTTCGATTGCAAAACCGTCGTGTTTTTGGGAATAGCAGGAAACGATTTCGCGCATGCAACGATACAGCATTTCCCAGTACTGCCCGTCGGAATCCTTTTTGATATGGTTTTGGGAAAACCGCACCCGTGGTATTTTTGGATAATATTCCTTGCAAAGGTTTGGATCAAACTGGATCACCATCAATAAATTATCCTCATGCGTACGCCTCAGGCTGTGGATTGCATTTTTGTTGCTCAGGAAAATATCATTCTTTTTCAGGGTGTACCTTTGTTTTCCATCATCCATGCTGACGCTTCCGTCAAGCACCAGCAGCAATTCCATATCATTGTGAAAATGCAATTCACGCCAGTTGATCGCCACCACAAATGTTTTGAGGCCCGTTCCCGCAATATGTTTGATAAATTCGTATTCCATGACCTTCTCCCAAACACGCCTTTCCATATCCATGAGAAAATGCTCCGTAAACCTGCCCTTGAATGCCGTAATCTGGATCTCTTCTTACCGGCACGCGTATTCTGATTCTTCCCTGAGATGGGTGTGCAGTAAGCGGTATTGTTCAAATTTCTCGCGATAAAATTCCCGGTTTCCTTTATTTGGTTCAAGCACTTCTTTCACACGCGACATATTTTGAGCTGCTTCCTCCACACTTGCGTATACGCCTGTGGCAACCGCACATAAGGCCGCGCATCCAAGCGCGCCCGCCTCGCCGCAATCGAGTGTTGAAACAGGTATTTGCATCACATCCGCCTTCACCTGGAGCCATGGCCTGCTCCTGCTGCCGCCGCCCACGCACATCAGGCTTTGCGCCGCAACGCCCTGTCTGGTGATTGTTTCAAGATTCAGGCACTGATCCAGCGCCAAACCTTCGAGCATCGCACGGTATAAATCAAAACGCGTGGTTTCCAGCCCTATCCCCGCTATTCCAAGCCTCGCAAGATAATCCAGATACGGCGTTCCGCTCCCCGCCAGATACGGCTGTATCATGATTTTTGTAGGCTGCGGTGGAAAATGTTCTTCAAACAGCGCATACGGCGCGCCGTGTTGCTGCGTCTCCGCGGCGGCAAATGTTTTAAAAAACCATTCGATCAGAAGACCGCTTGACGGGTTATAAGCAAGCGTGCAGTATTTTTCTTTCTCCCACACCGGCTCCGAACACAATCCCTGCCGTGCGGTCACCTTCACCGGAAACATACCGCTGAATACAGGCGTCATACATTCTGAAGTCCCCATCGAACACGCGACGCTTCCTTCCCTTAGTCCCGCTCCAATGGCGGACGCGGGCTGATCGTGTATTCCTGCGACAATCTTCATAGACGCCGACGCACCAAGCTCTTGCGCAATTTCTTTTTTTATCGTCCCGATGACCGTACCCGCAGCTACCGTTTGGGAAAACAACGCCTTTTCTATCCCAAATTGATTCATCATGATGCTGCTCCAGCAACAATTTTTTGCATCCAGGAGCATGGAGCGCGAAGCAACCGAATAATCGACCGCCCGTTCCCCGCTCAGCAGATACCCCACATAATCCTCAATAAACAGCACCTTCTTCGCCCTGTTATAAAGCTTCGGCCTGCACTCCTTTAAATAAAGCAGCTTGGATACGCTGTATGTGGGGGAAAACGGCAACCCGCAAACACAGGCGACTTCTTCCTGCGACGTTTTTTCCGCTTCACGCAGAAATTCCTTTTCTCCCCTGCGGTCGGTGTAAATCATAATGTCGTGCAATACCCCGTCGTGCTCGTCAAGAAGCACAAACGCTTCTCCAAAAGATGCTACTGCAATCGCCGCAATGTCACCGTTTGTCTGCGCGCATACGCAGGCAAGCGCTTCTTTTGTCTTTTCCCACAAACGGCGTGCATCAAGCCCTCTTTTTCCGTCCGGATCAATCTGCGTTTCATAAGCGCGGTACGCATTCGCTATGCCGGCTCCCTTCTCGTCAAAAACGACAGCCTTCACGCCGCTCGTACCAACGTCCAGCCCACAAACATTCATTTTCTGTCCTCCCGCTCGCAATAATGCGCAAAAGAGAGCCGCTGGCGGTTCTCTTTTGCGCATTGGATTATGATTGGTGCATCAGGTATGCTTTTCTTTCAGTAGACCTTTTTCCGCGCGAATCTCCGCCATGCGCTTTGTATATGGTGGATTATAAGTAGAGCATCCCACGTTTTCCTGACGAATCAAAAACTCGATACAATTATCGCAGGCCGTACACCATTTGATCTCGTCTTCACGGCCTTCCGCCATTTTCTTTGCCACATACGGATCTGCAAACGATTGCCGTCCAAGGCATATCATGTCCACAACGCCCTGCTCAATGTTCTTGTTTCCCCAATACCGCACGCTGTTCTTTTCCGGCGCAACCGCCTGGAAATTCGTCCCTTTTCCATTCCTGAAAATACTGTACGCAGAACCGATGACCACTGTCTCAGGTTTCAGGTTATCGCGGCATACCTTCTGGAAATATTGGTGCAGGTAGCCATAATCCGGCAGCTTCTTGTCCGGCTGCGAAAGCGCAAGCGTATGGGAGGGCGATCCCGCCGACTGGATAACATAACTCGCCCCGCGCTCCTCGAGTCCTTTTAAAAGGTCAATCGATTCCGTAAGGTCCATGAGCGCCGTATCCGGTCCCGCAGTGCCCTGTCCTCCCGGAAAGCCCTCATAAATAGAAACCTTTGAGCCTACGATAAAATTCGGATCGTTGATTTCCTTTATGACGCGCTCGGTAAGGTCAAACGCGTATTGTCTGCGGTTTTCCCATGCTCCGCCATACTTCCAGTTATGTTTATTAAACGGCCTTAAAATCTGCGAACCCAGATATCCGTGACAGAATTTCATGTCAATCCCGTCCGCGCCCGCGTCATGGGCAATTTTTGCCGCAAGCACAAGCTCGTCCATGATCCGTTCCACTTCATCCTCGCCAATCAGGCGCGCGTCCTCATATCCATAAAGCGGTTCTTTTGTAACGCGAATCCTTTTTGACAGGGTTGGATGGCTGATCTCGCCCGAATGGGTAAGCTGGAACACAAAGACCGTATCCTTGTTGATTTCCTTCATATGCCTGACAAACTCTGTAAGCGCCTTTTGGTTATGCGGCAAAATACTCAACTGGTTTTTTCTCGAAATGTTATCGTATTGCGCGGTAATCGCTTCAAGGTCTATAAACCCGGAGCCCCCGTCGAACAGCTTTTCATAGCGTTCATACGTTCTTGCCGATGGATTTCCGTTTTCGTCCGCGTCGCAGCATTCCATCGCATTGATGGCAATCCGGTTGGGCGCAGTCTTGTTTCCGATTTTTACAGGGGTAAATAACAGTTCCTCATTCATCATTTTTTCTCCTTTTTTGATGAGCGCTGCCGCGTCCTATAACATAATAGGTAGTTTTTTATTGGATCATATATTTTTCCGGTTTGATTGATGACTTTCCCTTTGTTTCGGAACGGGCTTTTAATCAGTCAAACAGTACGACGCCCTTGATCTTTGGTTCCGTTGATTCTTTCATGAATACGATTCCCTTTTCCGCGTCTTCAAGCGTGAAACGCTGGGTAATGATCGGCTTCAGGTTTACCTGTCCCGAAGCGATGACCTCAAATACCTCATTCCACACAAGAGGCGCAAGCCATGAAAATTTCAGCGTGCGTTCCGACTGGATTGCTTCAAGAACAGGCACCTGCAGCTTATCCTCCGGTCCCGGGAGTCCAAAAAATACGATCGTCGAGCATCCGCCTGTCACGCAAAGCGCATCCTGTAAGGCCTCCATGTTGCTTGTCGCAACAATCGCGCGGGGCGCTTTGTCGCCGCCGTTGATTTCCATAATTCGCGCCGCAACGTCTGCGGCATAGTATTTGGAGCTGCTGTCCGAATTATTGACAACGTGTGTCGCTCCGCATTCAAGCGCTTTGTTCAGGCCGTAATCCTTTCTTGCGACAACGACCACTTTACCGGCGCCTGCCGCCTTTGCGAGCTGTGCCTGCATGAGCCCGATTCCGCCCGTTCCATATACCACAACCGTCTGTCCAAGCCTGATATCGAGCAGTTCTATACTGTGCGTCGCGCACGCAAGCGGCTCTGCAAGCGCGGCGTCTTCGAAGCTCACCTCGTCCGGTATGTGATAAACGTGCGTATATTTCACCTTTACATATTCCGCAAAACAACCGTTCGCCGAAACGCCAATGACCTCAGAATGGCTGCATATATTGAATTCCCCACGCATGCAGGCCGGGCATGCGTTACATTGCTGTACCGGGTTCACCGCGACGCGGTCTCCTTCCCGGAACAGCCCTAGCTTTTGCGCGATGCCGCCCACCTTTGCCACAACGCCGGAAGCCTCGTGCCCCAAATACAACGGCCCTTTTCCATCCGGTGTATCAAGCGGGCTATGCCCGTAATAATACGAAATATCCGATCCGCAAATACCTACCGCTTTTACCTTGATCAATACCTCATTGTCCGCGATCTGTGGAACGTCATGTTCCTCCAGCTTCATCACCATCGGTTCGTAAAAATTCTGAACTTTCATTTTCATGATTCTTTTTCCTCCGTTTTCCGCAACGCGTTGCATAGCGCCCGGAAAAAGGGATCTCTCCCCATCCTTTTACCAATTTTGCGCCTGGTTGATTGGCATATCACTTTTTCCCGTTCATCTGCGGCATCCCGCAATCAGGCCCAAAATGTTTGAGAATAACAAGCGGCTCCACAGGCGACGTGTTCCTGATCACAACGCCTTCCTTTGCACGGGCGTGCGATACGAAAAATTCGTCCGCCGTTAATTGTCCGTAACGGATGAGCGTTGGGGATTCGACAACAAATTTTCCAAATTCACCGCGCCCCTGTACGGCAAGGCATCCGTATGCCGCCGCGTCTTTAATCGTAACCTGCGCGCCCGGTTCTATCGTAAGCTCCTTTGCCCCGATAAAGTCGTTGCCATAGCAAATCCAGTTCTGCACATATCCCTCGCCTGCGTGGTCCGGTACCGGAGGCCGGAAATATTTTTCACGGTAATTGGGGATCGTATTCATCTCCCAGTCGGCTGCGTCCATGATAACGTCAAGATCACGCTCGCTTCCTGCCGGCACATAACCGCACAAGCTGCTATAGTCAAATACTTCGCCTTCCACAATATTTTCCCACATTGCCATAACATCGCTGTTCCATTGCGGTTCATAGGTGCACAGTGATCCCGGCGCGTGAACAATACCTGCCGGTGTAAACCAGCCTGTTCCAAGCTCTACCCGGAATGCACGCGAAAGCTCCAGTATCCGCCCATCCGCTGTTTCGAATTTAGAAAGCCGCTCTTTGACTTCCTCCTTTGTGACAGAGGGATCAAAGCCAAAATAGCTGACCGGACGAATGCCCAGATGATTGTTGTATTGCTTGGGGAAAAAATAATGCTCATGCTTTGGCTTGACGCCAACCTTTGCGCAGGCTTCTTCCTTATGATGCACATGATGGAAAAGCGGCTCGTTGTAGTCATAAAATTTTGAGTACATGGGCCACGTGCCATATTCGTCCATCAGCTTACCGCCAATCAATCCGGCTCCGAGTTCATCTACAAAATCCTTAAAAAGCACCAGATGGCCGGTATTCCCGTCCGTATTGACAAAGCTCATCCCCTCAAATTCGCCCGCGCCGTCCGTTTCCACCTTTGTAACAGACGAAAACCAGCGTTCTACAATCGCGCCGCGCTTTAATCCCATTGCATAATAATCGTCAGGATGCAAACGGATGCGTTTGCCCGGCCTGTTAAACGGGCGCGGCACCCAGTTTGGGGCCATTGATAATATGCCCTCTCCGCTTTCCAGTATTTCTTTGATTTTTTTTGTCTCCATGTTGATTTCCCTTCAGCCGCAATACTCTTGGTTCAATTTATCTACAAACGCCTTGCAATCCGCCGTAACATTCCACGCATCCGGCCATTCGCACAGGTCTATCGCCCACCATTCGCCCTTGTAATCCGCTTTGTCAAGCAGCACCGGGATAATCTCGTCGAAATCAATGGCTCCCAGGCCAAACGGCGCGTGCGTGCTTGTTTCCGCTTCATTCAGCGTACCGTCCGAGTCGATCAGGTGCACAAGCCCTATCTTTCCTTTGAGCATCTCTGCAAATTCCGCAAGCCCTCCCGCGAGCTTATTTGGTTCAATGTGGCGCGCGCCCACAACAGCCGACATATAGCCGTGGCAGGTGTCGAACAAAATACTGAAATTGGGTTCGTTTACCGCCTCATATGTTTCCAGAATATATTTGGGTTCGTTGATCAGAAAGCCCGGTTCAAATTCCCATACCACCTGCAGGCCGTATTTTTGTGCAATTTTGGATATACGTTTGAAATTATCCACAATTTTTTTACGGGCAAGCGCATAGCTCATCCCCTCCGGAAGGACGGGCGGCGTGCCGGAATCCACACGGATGATCTGAAAACCCATCTGCGAGGCAAATTCTGCATTTTTCTCAAACAGCTTCACCCATTCGTCGCTTTGCTGCAGCGCGTCAATACTCCACAGGTCGCAGGCAAAATCAGCAACCTCCAGATTATATTTTTTCAAAAGCTGTTTCAATTCCTCCCTTTTTTCAGGAGTGTCGTAAAGCTCAGGATTGGCATGCGGCCGAAAGCCGCCCATGCTGATTCCGTCAAATCCCAGCTCGTTCAGTTTGTCGCACAGCTGCGGCAGTAAAACCGGATCTTTTTCAAACGCTCCGAATACATACGCCCAGCTCCCTATCGATACTTTTTTCATATTTTCCACCCTTTCTTGTCAATACTTTTCATGTAAAGTTCATATTTTCATTGATTTTGATCACTGCTTTTGTAATGTAATCATCCACATGCCCCTTCGCGCCGTCCACAAAATAATCAAACAGCTTCTTCACAGATTGGTAGCCCTGTTCCTTCGGTTCCTGGCAGATCACATAATCGATGATCCCCCGCTCGACATAATCCCTCACATATTGATTGGTATCAAAGCAAATGACGCGAATTTCTTTCCCTTGCGTACGCTCTTCAATCGCGCGGCATACGCCCTGCACGCCCGCGGCGGTGATATATACCCAGTCTACGTCCGGATGGCTTTCCAGCATTTTCTTTGCCTTGAAATAGGCAATTTCATTGTCATCCTGCGTCTCGAAAAGATCTTCCAGATGATATTGTACGTTTCGTTCGCGGAACACCTCGTTAAAGCCTTGAATGCGCTCATTATGCCCTTTTACGTTCAGGGAACCCGTCGCGATTAAAACATTCTCTTTTTTGCGCGACCTGCATAAAAGCATAAGCCCTGCCGCAGTCCTTCCGGACACAATATAGTCGCTGCCCACATAGCACAGTCGCTTCGTATTGCTCAGGTCATTGTTGATTGCGACAACAGGCGTTCCTTTTTTCACGATTTTGTTGACGCATTTCCTGATTTCAGGAAGGTCGATACTCGATATACATAATGCGCTTGGGTTTTCCTCCATCATGGCATTGATCGCGCCGATGTGGTCCTTAACGTCAAAGCCGCGCACTTCTTTGATTGTAATGTTAACGCCAAAATCCTTCATTTCCCGTTCGGCGGTATGTATCCCTGTTTTGACGTCTTCAAAAAACAGGTTGCCGATACTCGGGAGCACATATCCTATTGTAAGGGGCTGCTTTCGTCCCGCCAGGATTTTTCCCGCCCGGTTTGGAAAGTAGCCCATTTTGTCAGCCGTTTTCCGGATATGCTTTTCCACATCCGGCTTTACACCGCCGCGATTATGCAAAACACGGTCTACAGTCCCGCGGGACACGCCCGCGGCAGCGGCGACTTGTTTGATCGTAACTGCCATTCTTCCTATCCACGTTTCTCCAGCCGCCTGAAACAGGCGTTCTTCCAGAGTGCTCTTTCCTTATTTTTGAACTGCTTATTCTGCGAATACCTTCCTTAAAAAAGGCAGCCCGTTTTCCGCAATCGCTTCCGGTGATTTTGCAAACGGCCTCCACACAGACGCGGCTTTTGCAATCTCCTTACAATCCGGCGTAAAGGATTCAATGACGCAATAATCGTCATAACCCGCGTCCCTGATTGCCGCGGCAATCGCCTTCCAGTCAAAGTTGTCCTGTCCGGGAGTCCCCCTGTTGTTCGCGCAGGTATGCAAATCCATAATCAATCCCCTTGCCGAACGGATCGCTCCCGGAATATCGGCTTCCTCCACATTCATATGAAACGTATCGAGCAGGAACCCCACATTGGAATAACCGATCCTTGCAATCAGCTCCAGTCCTTGCTCCACCGTATTGATAAAATCTGTTTCAAAACGGTTGAGCGGCTCGATCGCCAGTTTAATTCCCTTGTCCTGCGCGTATTCTGCAGCAATTTTAAGATTTTCCACAGCCCAATCCCATTGCTGCTTTTTTTCATCCTCAGAAATCTGCCGTGCCTTGCCCACCGCGGAATACAGCGGCCCGGCAATCACTTTGCAATCGATTTTTACAGCAAAATCCGTCATATCTTTAATATACTGTAATCCGGTTTGACGGTATTGCGGATTTTCTGACGATACGTCCCTTGTTTCGCCAAAAGCGCCGCAAATGGTAGGCGTCTGAATCCCTGTTTCCTTTTTTGCGGCATTAACCGCATCAACGTCAATCGTCGAAAAGTCCTCCACCGCGATTTCATAAATATCGCAGCCATATTTTTTTGCCTTGGCAAACTGGCCTGCCGGATCGCTGAACGGCGATTGCCATGCCAGTGAGTTAATTCCAAATTTCATTGCATTGTCCTCCTGAGTGTTCTTTACTTTTCCATCTTAACCCATACGCTGCCCGCTTCAGAGCTGTCCACGCATTTATTTGAAAATTCTACGCCCTCGATCCCCATATCGATTGTCGGATATCCGTAATCCGCTTCATTCACATCCCTGCCCGCAAGCTTGTCCTTTAAAGCGGCGCAAAAATCCTTGTAGATATTTGCAAACGCTTCCGTCAATCCTTCGGGATGCCCGCATGGAACGCGTACATATTTTGCAGCCTCCTCCTCGAGGTATCCGCAGCCGCGGCTGTATATTTTCGGCGGTTCGTGGCGCATGGAAACGCGCAAATAGTTGTTTTCCTCCTGCACGAATTCTATGGTTCCCTTCTCACCGAAAATACGGATTTTGAGCGCATTGTCAAACCCGATCGCTACCTGTGACGTCCAGTACATTCCTGTAGCGCCGCCTTTGAATTTCACCATGACTTCCACATTGTTATCAAGCACCCCGCCTTTGCCAAACACGTCGAGGTTGCAGCAAAGCCTGTCAATTTTTAATCCCGTGGCATAGTTCACCCAGTTTTCAATGTGCGTGCCAAGGTCTGCCACGCACGCGCCGCGTCCTGATAGCTTTGGATCTGCACGCCACGGCCTGTTATCTTCTGTAATTGTTTCCAGCGAATCCAGCAGCCAATCCTGCGGATATTCCGCCATAACCATGCGGATATCGCCAATCTGCCCTTTCCCGATCATAGCACGTGCCTGCCGTGCCATGACGTGCCCGGTATAGGTATATGTGACGCAGAAAAGGCAGCCGTTTTCCCGTGCCGTCTTTTTCAGGTCCTCGCCCTCTTCTACGGTAAAGCACAGCGGTTTTTCGCACACAACGTTAATCCCCTGCTCCAAAAAAAGTTTTGCGGCGGGATAATGAAACCGGTTGGGCGTTACGATATCTACCCAGTCGATCTTATCTTCGCGTTTTCCTTCCGCCTCCGCCATTTCCTCAAAGGTCGAATAGTTGCGTTCCGGATCGATGCAAAGCTCGCGTCCAGCCTGCTCGCGTTCTTCTTCAATATAGGAGAAACATCCCGCGACAAGCTGCGCTTCGTCATTCAGTCGTATAGCCGCACGGTGAACTCCTCCAATAAACGCGCCGGGGCCGCCGCCAATCATGCCATATCTCAATTTACGTTCCATTTTATATCCTCCTTGAATCCGCATTTTAGTGTGAAACCATGTTTCAGTCGTTTGCGATTGCCTTGTCGAACGCCACATCCGATGCTGCAAAATCAACTTTCCGTACAAAGTCGCACGCCTCTGTCGCGCCAAAAATCCGTTCCATTCCACTGTCTTCCCATTCTACAGACAGCGGCCCTTCATAGCCATATTGGTTTAACTCACGAATGATTTCTTCAAAATCCACATCGCCGTGTCCCAGCGAGCGGAAATTCCATCCGCGGCGCGTATCGCCAAAGGTAATAAAGGAGCCAAGTATACCTGCGCGGCCGTCAAGCGTAACCGCGGCGTCTTTCATATGCACGTGGTATACGGAGTCGATAAAATCCCTCAGGAAAATAGTCGGATTTACGCCCTGCCACAAAAGGTGCGACGGATCGAAATTGAATCCAAGCGTCTCCCTGTAATCAAATTCTTCCAGAAGGCGGTCCGCGGTATAATAGTCAAATGCAATTTCTGTTGGATGCACCTCAAGCGCAAACCTTACGCCGTATTTGTCGAACTCGTCAAAAATCGGCGTCCACAGGTCGACGATCTCGCGGAACCCCTGGTCTACCATTTCCTCCGTCGTCTGAGGGAAGGAGTACCAATAGGCCCAGATTGGCGAACCCATAAAGCCCGTCACAACGTCCACGCCCATGTTTTTGGCTGCCTGCGGTACATATTTCATGGTCTTGACCGCCCAGTTGCGAATTTCTTCCGGCTTTCCCGCAAGCTCTGCCGGAGCGAAGTTATCCAGGCGCGGATCCCACCTGTCGCCTACGCACTGCCCAACGATATGCGCTGCCAGCGCCCACGTTTTGAGCCCATATCGATCCATCGTCGCTTTCAGCGAATTGCAATATTCCATATCCTTCGCCGCGCGCTCCGGATTGATATGAGAACAGCACATAATCTCCAGCCCGTCATATCCCATTTCCTTTGCTGTTTTGCACAGCGTTTCAAAGTCCATGTCGCCCCATTGCGCCGTCATGAGTGTTACCGGTCTTGCCATAATCATTACTCCCTTCGCTATTGGTCCTTTTATTTGATTTTTTCTATATCAACTTGAAATGATTTCAGATTTGTTTCGTCATAATTGCAGTTTATCAAATGATTGCCATTTGCCAAAAACTGCCGTTCCCCGGAAGAATCTATCTTTTCTCCCCGAGCTAATTTTTCCTTGTGCAGCGTACATGGTCGTATCTGCGTCATGTGCCAGTTCCCATTTATTCGCTTAAAGTATTTTTGTGCCCTTGTTTTTTTGCACTGCCCTCCCGCCCGCCGAAGCGGACGGGAGATAGCGCAAAGGTTCTATTTCCGTATGACCGGTTTGTTTATTTTCCGTCAAGTCCTTCCACTTCAACAACAGATGCGTCGTCGATGCTGATGGTGTATTTGTCCCTGTCAGCCATATATGTGTCAAGCGCGTAAGGAATGAGCGTCATATCCGTCATCGTTTCCTTATTGAACGGCTTCAACACTGAATTTACATAAGGTTTCTTCAACGTTCCGTCAAAATACTGCTGGATCATCTGGAAGAGAATGTCTGCTTCAAGCGTAGGCGTCTGGTTAACGTCCATCGTCATTTCACCGTCTTCAACCCATTTCCAGGATTTCTCTTTACCGTTTGAAGAACCGAGCCAGTAGTCTGCCGGGTTAAGGCCAGCTTCTTTGATTGCCTGGATTGCGCCGTCCATCATTTCATCGTTCTGCACGTAAGCGCCGTCAAAGCCATCCTTACCAAGGGAGGTGATTGCATCCTGCATTGCCTTTTTCGCCGGATCAGCAAACCACTCGCCGGAAGCCTTTGCAACCAGTTCAAGGTCAGCGCCGCCCTTGCCGTCAATGTTCGGAGCGCCGTCTACCCACAGGTCGCCAACGTCCTTGCCAGCGTCAACATAAGCTTTGATAAAGCCTTCTGTCTGCGCGGAAGCCGTACCCTGGCCCAGCTTGCCTTCGATCATGATTACCTTTTTCACGCCTTTTTCGAGAGCGTCTTTGCCGCCCATAACGCCTGCTTCAACAAAATCATAGCCGACGAACCCTGCAAGCTCCTGTCCGGATTTTACAGTAGGCATGTGCGTTGCCGCAAAGTAAGGAATGCCTGCGGCATTTGCTTTATCGATACATTCGGAAGTCGCTTCCGGAGAGTTCTGAACCACTACGATCGCGTCAACGCCCGTCGTGATAAAGTCCTCAACCGCTGCAATCTGCTCGGGAGCCGTGCCCTGGCCTGTCTTGTCGATTACTTCCCAGCCAACCTCGTTTGCCAGTGCGATAAACACATCGGAACCAGCTTTGTAATAGTCGTCCGGGCCGTCTTTGTAGTAGCCGATTGTAAGCTTTTTACCTGCCTGGGCGGTATTGCTCGCTTCGCTTGAAGCCGAAGCCGCAGCTGAAGATTCCGCCGGGGCCGAGGACTCAGCCGGAGCCGAAGATTCCGCCGGAGCCGACGCGCAGCCTGCAAATACAGTTGCGAGCATCAGCACGCATACTACTACTGCAATTAGTTTTTTCATTTTTCTTATTTCCTCCTAGTATTTTTATTTTGTTGGGGTATCCCCAATAAAAACAAATTCAGTTGCTTTCTTTCGTTCTCGCAGCCTGCTGCTTTTTCAGCTTGCGCTCCGCGAGGATAGCAGAGATTGCACCGGCAGACACCGCGACGATGATAATAATTCCCTTTACAACATATTGCCACTCTGCCTGGATACGAAGGATATTCATTGCGTTTCCAATGGTCGCCAGAAGGATCGCGCCAATAAACGCTCCCCACACATTGCCCTTGCCTCCGGCCATTGCCGTTCCGCCAATGACCGCGCCTGCGATTGCATCCAGCTCCAGTCCCTGGCCCAGCGTAATAATACCAACGTTGACACGCGCCAGCAGCAGAACGCTTGCAAAGCCGACCAAAAGGCCGTTGATCATGAAGGAGAATAATCTGATATTCGCGACGTTAATTCCCGCGAGATATGCCGCATCCTGGTTGGAACCCACGGCATACATCCTGCGTCCGAATTTTGTGTATTTCATGATCAGCCAGATTATGACCGCGATCGCGACAAAAAACACAACGTAGATCGGAAGCGATACGCTCAGGCCGCCAATCTGCCAATCAGGCAGAAGGTTCGTTTTGAAAAACGCAAGCTCATCGTTCAAAAGCCTTACTTCCCGCGAGTTGCAGATCAGGAGCGCTATGCCCTGAAACATCAGCTGCCCGCCCAGTGTGATAATAAAGGATTCCACCTTTAGCCTTGAAATAATAAAACCAAGAAGTGCGCTGCACCCAACGGACAGGAGCAGGGCCAGTATAATTGCCACGGGCGTTGCAATTCCCCAGTCGGAGATACAAAGCGCCGTAAAAATCGCAATCAGCGATACCTGCATACCAACCGAAAGGTCGATTGCGCCGGTAACCATGATCATCATCATGCCAATCGTCAAAATTCCGACGCAGGCCACCTGCATCATGATATTAAAAAGATTGCTCGGACTAATAAAATTCGGAAAGCCGACGGCTCCCCTCGCTGCATTCATGCACAGCTGCAAAATTGTAATCGCCGCCAAAAATCCCAAAAAGATGAATAGAATCGTCATATTTTCATTCTTTTTCAGTATGGATGTCTTTTTTCCTGCCGTGTTTTTGTTCATATACCCGCCCCTCCAATTGAATACTTCAGTATGTTTTCTTCTGTCAGTTCGTCTTTTGTCAGTTCGCCGACCACCCTGCCCTTGCACATAACGAGCACGCGGTCGCTCATAGAGATCACCTCCGGCATATCGGACGATACCATGATGATCGCCTTCCCCGCTTTGAGCAGGTTAACCATGATCTGGTAAATTTCCTGTTTTGCGCCGATGTCAATACCGCGCGTCGGTTCGTCGAAAATATAAATATCGCCGTCGGTCACAAACCATTTTGCAAGAACCACCTTTTGTTGATTCCCGCCCGACAGATTCATGGCCAGGACATGTGAATCATTTGCCTTTGTTCCTACTTTTTTGATGTACTCATCCCCGATTTCAAAGACCTCTTTTGGCTTGATAATCGCTTTTTTCATCTTCACAAGATCGGCGCTGATCGTATTTTCCGCGATGGTTTGCTTTAAAAACAAACCTGTGTGCTGCCTGTCCTCAGTGATATAGCACATACCGTTTTCTATCGCGTCCGTCGGAGTTTTCAGCTCCACCTTTTTGCCCTTGATATAAGTCTCTCCCGTAAATTTTTCAGAGACTCCAAACAGAATATCCATAAGCTCCGACCTGCCGGAGCCGACCATGCCTGCAAAGCCGACGATTTCCCCGCGGCGCACCTTGAAGGATGCTGCCGACACGCCTTTTCCGCTGATATCCTTCGCTTCAAAAACAACCTCGCCGGGCGCGACTGATTCACGGTTGTAGAATGCAGAAGCATCCCTGCCCACCATGTCCTTGATCAATCTGGATTCATCGATATCCTTGTTTTCATAATTACTGATCCAAATTCCGTCGCGAATGACCGTGATGCGGTCTGCAATCTTAAATACTTCTTCAAGATGATGCGAAATGTAGATAATCCCAATCCCGCTTTTTTTGATTTCCTCTATGACGTTGAGCAGGTAATCGATCTCCGACAGGGAAAATGAAGCCGTAGGTTCATCGAGGATGATGATTTTTGCCTCGGTAATCAATGCCTTTGCGATTTCCACCATCTTCTGTTCGCCGCTCGTAAGGTTGCCAACAATCGCGTCCGGATCGATATTACTGTTCAGGTACTCCAAAACTTCCTTTGTGCGTTTACGCATCTGCGCATGCTGCATTACGCCGTTTTTCGTGATTTCCATACCGGTAAACAGGTTTTCAGTTACGTTGAGCGTTCCAAATACCGAGTGCTCCTGGTAAATTGTCTGTATTCCAAGCTCCATCGCGTATTTTGGATTTAGCTGAACCCGTTCCCCTTCAAAATAAATTTCCCCGCCTTCATCCGGCTGGTACGCACCCGATATGATCTTAATCAGAGTTGATTTTCCGGCGCCGTTTTCACCGCAGATGCAGTGCACTTCGCCTTTTTTGAGATCAAAATTGATGTTTGAAAGTGCGCGTACGCCGGGAAATTCTTTGTTAATGTTGACCATTTCCAGCAACGTTTCTCCCATAAGTTCCCCTCCTGCATTTTGTAAAATCAGATTTTTTTGCACAATAAGTTACACTTTAACGCGCGGGAAAAAAACATAAAAAAAACGCCGTAATCGGCGTTAATTCCATAAAAAACAGTTTGAACGAAAAAGTGTGCTATTTCATTCAAATGTGAAGCGGGCTGTCTTACCCTTTTTGTGATTTTATTGAAAAACTTTTTCCGGAAATTCCGGAATTCCGGCCTTAAATGCAACCGTGCTCGTGCACATTCCTGTAAAAACCCTACAGGCTTTGTTCTTGTGCTTAGCTTAATATATATTTTCCGCCTTGTCAATACCCTATCTGTTTTAACAGGCTATTGATTTTTTTTCACATTGCGTGATAGAATGGTGATAATTTTTTCAAAGAGAGGTGGTTTTTATGAAAAAAATTAACGTTGCAGTCATTGGAATGAACTTTGGCAAAGAATTTGTAAAACTCTATCAGGCGCATCCAAACGTAGGAAAGGTTGCAATATGTCAGCGGAATCCGGAAACGCTCAGGCAAACAGGCCGTGAACTTGGCGTGGAGGAAGACATGCAATTCACAGATTTTGACGAGGTTTGCGCTTCGCAGGACATCGATGCAATCCACATCATAACGCCTATTTTGGACCATTACAAACAATCCCTCGCTTCCCTTAACGCAGGCAAGCATACTGCGTGCACAGTGCCCATGGCTACCAGTATCGAGGAGCTTCAGAGCCTGTGCGATGCACAAAAAGAATCCGGCAAAGTCTACATGATGATGGAGACCGCCGTATATACGCGTGAATACCTGTATGTAAAAAACCTGGTGGAAAGCGGGCAGCTTGGGCGCATCCAGTTTGTACGCGGCAGCCATATGCAGGATATGGGGCTTGAGGGATGGCCTGAATACTGGCTTGGATTTCCACCCTTCTGGTATGGAACGCACGCAATTTCCCCACTGTTATTAATTAACAATACCCTGGCGGAATATGTCGTCGGCCACGGTTCCGGACATATATCTGACGATCTTGCCAAAAGGTACGGTTCTCCCTTTGCCTGCGAGACGCTTACCCTCAAATTAAAGGACACAGACATTGTTGCGGAAGCAACGCGTGCACTGTATGAGACCGTACGCCAGTATCGCGAAAGCTTTGACGTCTACGGAACAAAGATGTCTTATGAATGGGACCAGATTGCCGACGAAGGCTCCGCGTTGTTTGACGGCGGAGAAAATGCGCGCCGCATCGTGGCGCCCGATACCGATGAATTGCTGATCGACGAGCTGAAATCCTTTACAAAACGCGAAGTAATCCTCAACAAAGACAATGTTTCTTTCATCCAGGGTTCCGGGCATGGCGGTTCCCATCCGCATCTTGTGCAGGAATTCATCGGTTCCATCATCGAGGAGCGCGAGCCTCTTTTGAACGCAAAGGTATCTGCCAATATTACAGCAGTGGGTATTTGCGGTCATGAATCCTGTTTGCGCGACGGAGAAAAAATTACGCTCCCACAATTCTAAGCTGTCAAAAATCTTTTTTCAAATATTATTATATATAATGTAACAAAAAACCCCGGACGAAATGCGCCCGGGGTTTTTGCTAAAAAAATAACTGAAAAGCATATCCTTTTCGACGGTATTTTTTTTCTGCAAATCACACTTCATTTTTAAAATTCACATGTGATATCCGTCCTGTTTTTTGAGATAAATCCCGAAAAATTTTTTCAAAATCCTGCTTTTTCAGTATTTGGCGCAGCGTTTTTCATTAATCACAGTTTTATCACACATAATACGTGCTAACAGTTCCCTTCTATTTTAACCTTCCTTGCATTCAATTATCATAAATATAGAAACACAGCAAAGTAAGTAATATATCCGTATTCGCATGAGACGGTACAAATATTTCATACTTGCAAGATCAGGGATTTTATAGATCAAGGGAGGGAAGATTAAAATGAAATTACAGCTTGCAACAGATTATGCGATACGTATTCTATGTTATCTGCACGAGCACAACAACCGGCTTACAACTGCTGCTGACCTGTCAAAGGAGCTTGGGATTACCTATTTATATTTTATGAAGATAAGCGGCTATTTAAAGCAATCCGGCCTGCTTAAATCAGTACAGGGTTGTAACGGAGGTTACCAGCTCGCCAAGACGGCGGAAAACATTTCACTCTATGACGTAGTTAAGGTGATCGAAGGTGATATCACACTCAACCGTTGTCTGGAGGAGGACCGTTTTTGCAGCAGGGACGCCACCGAACAATGTTCTATGCACAGGTTCCTTAAAAACCTTCAGCAGGAACTGATCAGTAAGCTCGACACGCTGAATATCTCGCAGTTATGCGAACAGTATTAAACGCTAAAAACGCCTTCGGGCGTTTTGTTTCCCGCAGCTTGTCGCGAAATAATATCAATCATTTTACAGGAGGATCACGATTACAATATGAGACGCGGACAAAGACTAACTACAATTTTATTATCGCTGCTTCTTGTGTTTACGCTACTTACAACAGCGTTTGCCGAATCAGCAGATATGGGCGTGCAAAGCGCTCCTACACAGGAAAACACAGAGGAATCTACAGGGTTGCAGACGGCGGAATCTTCGGAAGAACCGGCGGCTGGCGCCGAGCCGGAACCATCCGCTACTGCTGATAACCAGCAGCCGGGCGCTTCTGCAAATGCACAACCTTCCCCTTCTGCGGCGGCCGAAGAGGCGGAGCCGGTGGAAGAAGAGATGCTATTGGCGCCGTTCGGGCTTATTACGGGCGCGGACGTCACCGTAAACACATGGGAAGACCTGAAAGATTCCGTGGAACAGGCGGATGTGGATGGTAAGGTAATTCACCTCGATCCGTCTCTTGCGGGCGCCATGCCGGCCACGGCTGATTTCACCATAGCGCATAACAACAGTGTGATCATCGACGGCGGGGGCATTTCTTTAAACGCACCTTCCGGCGGCGCTCATTTTCGCATCACAAACTCGGGTACGGGTACGGTGACGCTTCAGAATATAAAACTGGATGCAACAGGTGGTTCTGGAAGTGTTGTACTTTCCGGTGGCAGCGCAAAGCTTGACAATATTTCAATCGATCAGGCGACCGGTACGGCAATCGACGCCATCGGCACAAACGCCGTAACGCTTACGGATGTAAACGTCGAAGGAGCGGCAACCGGCGTAAAAACAAGCGCAGGAACGCTTGCCATTACAGGCTCGTCCTTTAAAACCATTACAGGTACGGCAATCAGCGCAGCTGGCGCGGCAACTCTTATGGACGTAACCGTAGAGGGTGCGAAAACCGGCGTGACCGGCGGCACTGGCCTGCTTACAATCGACGCTTCCGAATTCAAAACGATCGCCACAACAGGCATTACGCTTGGCAGCGGTGGCGCGGACATCACGGATACCACAATCGACGGTGTAACAAACGGAACGGGTATCTCAGTCGGCAACAACACGCTTACGCTCACCGGCTCCACGATCACGAACATTGCGGGCGTCGGTGTGGACGGTTCGGGCGGCAATCTCACCATTGACGATTGTACGTTTTCAGAAAGCAATGGTATCGGCGTCAGCGGCGGCGCAAATGCAACGATCAAAAATACATTATTTGAGAATGTACGCAACCAACGCGGAGGCCACGGCAGCGCGATTTATGCCGGAACAAACCTCACGGTAGAAGATTCCAGCTTCGTAAACAGCGCGTCCACTCTGGACAGCGGATACATACAAGGGGCGATTGTCGGTTATGGCGGCTCGGGAAAAACGCTCAATGTCACACGTTCATACTTCAAGGACAATAAAGCCTCACGCTATGGCGGCGCGATTGGGCTCTATCAATACGGCGGCACGGTTAACGTCAGCTACAGCTACTTTGAAGCCAACGGCGTTTCCGGTAAGAACGCAAACAGCGACGGCGGCGCAATCGGCGTATACAACAACAGCTCAAGCGTGATGTGTACCGTTAATGTGGATAACAATACGTTCATTGGAAACACAGCGCAGGACGATGGAAGCGCGCTCTTCTTTGAGGGCCGTAACGACATGGTGGTCGCAAACGTGACGCAAAATACGTTTTATGGAAACAAAGCGAGCAAATACCTTTTGGCTGCCGCAGACAGCGGCGGTGTGGTGCAGCTTTCCCTCGACGTGATTGGCCACTTTAAGAATAATACGTTTATCGGCAATACCGCTCCCAATTACGCGAGCCTGCACGGGGCTGGCGCGGCAGTAGGCCAGCACGTGGACTCCGCAAATGCGGCGGTACGTCCCTCGGCGACCTTCCAGAACAATATTTTTGTCGGCAACGGCGGAAACGGAGGCAATAATTACGCTTCGCGCAACGTCGACATCCCGGACGGAACCGACCTTGGCGGTAATATAGGCTACGATAACGGCACGCCTGTTCCAGCAGACGTAACGGCAGAAAGCGTATTCGGCACTTCTCCGCAGCCGCGGGCCAACAACACCCAGTACGGAGCGGTTGGCAAAGAGGGCTCCGGCCATACCGGAACACTGATGACCGTTGTCATACAGCCGAACGACGGCGTAGCGGGCCAGGCGGATAATTCTGCGGGTACGCCTGTTTACAGCAAAGACGCACGGGGCTTCACACGCGACGGTTCGAGCTCGGACGCCGGCGCAATGGAAATCAAATTCGTGAAGTTTGACGCAAATGGCGGCGCATGGAGCGGGCTTTCCAGCCTCACCTATGACGGTACCAAATATTATGCGGACGACACCGCCTCAACAGGATATTTCCTCGTGACGGATCCGGGCGGAAGTGTAAGTGTGCTTACAAGCGATCTGCCCGCCAATGGAGCGCTGGTTTTCGACGGCTGGTACACGCAGGCAACGGGCGGCACTGAGGTAACGGGCAGCGTGACCGCGACCGACCAGACGCTTTATGCGCACTGGAAAACGGCGGCAACTGAATACACCGTAACTTATGACGGAAACGGCGCGGATGCAGGAACGGTCCCGGGAACGGATACCGTGGCGGAAAATACCTCATATCAGGTAAACACAACGCCTCCCACGCGCGCCGCTCATACATTTGACGGCTGGAAGGCAGACGACGGTACGGTCTATCAGGCGGGCGCTACATTCACGATGCCTTCAGGCAACGTAACGCTCACCGCTCAGTGGACGCCTGTTCCGGTCCAGTACACAGTCGAATACGACGGAAACGGCAGCGATGGCGGGATCGTTCCTGCTACCGATACCTATAACAGCGGAGCGACGGCGACGATCTCCGGTTCTGGAACAATGTCGCTGACGAATCACACCTTTATCGGCTGGGATACTAATCCAGTCGGAGGCGGAACGGCTTATACGGAAGGCCAGACCTTCCCAATCACCGGCAACCTCAAGCTGTATGCGCAGTGGCAGGACAATACCGCGCCGATCTCGCTCTACACCCTGACCTTTGATTCTCAGGGCGGGACGCACGTCGATCCGATCACAAATATCGCTGCGGGCAGTAAGGTTTCAGCCCCTGTGCCGCCCACACGTGACAACCATGTGTTTGACGGATGGCACAATACGCCGGACTGCACATGCACAACCGACGATCCCTGCTGGGATTTCGGGCGCGATACAATCAACGACCACAAGACTCTGTACGCCAGATGGCAACCGGCATCGCAGCCTGCGAATTACTATACGGTAACATTCGACTCGCAGGGTGGAACCGGTGTAGATCCCATCACAAACATTGTCCCCGGCTCACGCCTCGCGGCTCCGCAGCCGCCGACGCGGGATGGATACGTCTTTTACGGATGGTATCAGGAGCCTGAATGCGTCCGTTACTGGTTCTTTGACCACTATGACGTAAACGAAAGCCTTACGCTGTACGCAAGGTGGGAGCCTGTGGGTACTACGCCCGGCGATTCAACGGATAACACAACATCCGGAACGGGCACTGCTGCAAATGCTTCCACACCAAAAACCGGAGACGACACGCTTCCCCTGATTCCGCTGATTGTGGCTGCTGCGGCTGCTGCCGGAGCGATCATACTGGTGGCGGTAAAGAAAAAATCGAGACAAAGGCAGCAATAGCGACGCTGCCCTGCATAACTCCCCTACGAAAAAGAGCATGACCTGAGTCATGCTCTTTTTTTTGCCGCTTACAGCGATTCCACTGAATGCAGGTTATGCAATACTTACGATAAATCGCTTGCATTTGCAATTTATGCCAAAAGCTTATAAACGGCCTTTTGGCAAATTGCTATAACCGGTTATCTATTCCGCGCTTTCAGCGCTTTTTGACGTTTCCGAAGAGCCTTCTGCGGAAGCCTGTACCGCTTCCTTTGCCGTCGGCGCGTTTGCAAAACGATAGCCGATATCTTTTCCCCTGATCTCCGCGATCTGCATCATCTGGGTTACCGTTACAAATTTATAGCCCTCGTCCTTGAGCGCTTTGATGATCCTGTCGTATGCCTGCACAGTTGTCTCGTGGATGTCATGCGATAACACGATACCGCCATCCGCGACGTGTCCGCCGTCAGAAGTCCCGTTGACAACATGGTCATAGACAATATCAGGATCCCTGTTTTCCTTTTTCCAGTCATTTGGATCCACCGACCACAAAATCTGCTCACGGCCAATCTGCTCTGCAAGATCCTCTGTCATGGAGCCATAAGGCGGCCTGTCAATCAACGCACGCAGCCCGGTGACTTCCTCGATCGCGTCGTTTGCCTTGCCGTACTGGTCCTGCATGATCTGGTCCAGCGAAAGCTTTTTCAGGTCGCTGTGATCCCAGCTGTGCGTACCTATTTCATTTCCTTCCTCATACATCCTTTTCACAACGTCAGGATAGCTGCTTACATTTTTCCCAACCAGGAAAAATGTCGCGTTGATCCCGTTATCTTTGAGGATATCCAGCATTTTTTCGGTATACGGCCCGGGGCCGTCGTCAAACGTCAGTGCAACAACCTTATCGTTAAGCGGATCGATTCCGTCAAGGCTCTTTGGCTTCATATAGCCTTCCTTGGCCTGAAGCTGCGGCAAACTGCTCGTAACCTCCGGCGTTGGTGTTGGCGTTGGTTCGGGCGTTGGCGTAGCGGTTGCAGTTGCTTCTGCGGACGGCGTCGCCTGCTCGTTTTCTGTTGAAATGATTGTAGGCGTCGAGCTGGTTTCAGCTGCACTTCCATCTGCACATCCCGCAATCAGGCCTGTGCAGAAAAGCATAGTCAAAAAAACGCATACTATTTTTTTTGTTTTGTTCATTGTATCTCCTTCCGGACCTTCTGTTTCTATTCCAGCGCCCGTTTCTCTCACTCGTCCTACAGTATACTACAACTGCATCAAAGTTGTAAACTAAACCAATATTATTTCGCGACCTCAAAAAGGCCTTTCACGCGAAAACAAAGCTTATTCCTCTTCGCTCCCTGTGCCGCTTTCCGATTTTTGTCCCTGTGCCGCCGTTGGGGCGTTATAGAACATATATTTTAATTCTTCGCCCCTTGCTTCGGCAATTTGCATCATTTGCGAAATCGTCACAAACTGATAGCCCTCAGCCTTAAGCTCTTTGATAATCCTGTCATAGGCCTGCACAGTCGACTCGTGAATATCATGCGAAAGGATTACGCCGCCATCGGCAATCTTTCCTTCCGTCCCTTCCCCGCCTTCGATTACGTTTGTATAAATAGTATCCGGATCACGGTTCGCCTTTTTCCAGTCTTTGGGATCCATGGACCACAGAATCTGTTCGCGTCCAAGCTGTGCGGCTTCACTTTCCGTCATCCTGCCGCCGGGCGGTCTGTCAAATAATGCGCGAAGGCCTGTTGCCGCCTCGATTGCGTCGTTTGCCTTTCTGTACTGCTCCAGCTTTTCGTCCACAGACATATTTTTCCACGTTTCATCCGCAGGATGATTCCAGCTGTGCGTTCCGATATCATTGCCCTGCTCGTATGCCTGCTTCACAAGCTCAGGATATTTCTCTACGTTGGTGCCCACCACGAAAAATGTAGCCACCGCGTCATTGTCCTTTAAAATTTGTAAAAGCTCAGGCGTAAGCGTCTCGTGCGGACCGTCGTCGAATGTCAGCGCGATTACCTTGTCATTCATCGGATCGATTCCGTCAATACTTCTTGCAGGCATAAACCCATCTCGCGCGCGAAGCTGCTTGATATCCGTATCAGCAGGCCCTGCAGGCGTTACGCCTGCGCTTCCCGGAGATGCCTGCGAAGCTGCCGCCCCCTCATCGCCGCCTTCTGCCAGGCCCGCCGCGCTGAGCTTTGCTTTGATCTGCGCATTCAACAGCTCATCCACCTTGGCAAGAGGAATCCCAACTTCAAACGTGCCGGCCTCTGCCGGCGCGATGGTCCCCCTGTTAAAGAAGAACAATATCTTTTCCGGCGTGATTGCAAAATTACTAAAATTCGCTTCATTTGCCGCAGTCCCCTGCGCGAACAGGCTTTCGTCCATGTTCTTGCGCAATATTTCATTGCGCATCAAATACTCCTGCGTCTCCCTGGATAAAACGTTCAGGTAATCCTGTGACGTATCAAACAAATCCGCAACCGCCAGCTGCTGGCCTGTGCCCAGATCGTATGCAAAGGCGTCGACATAATTAACCTTTTCCGGTTCAATAAGCTTTGAATTTGTGGTAAATTTTACACTGAAAATGCCGCCCTGTATGACGTATGGTTTATATGTCATCGTATATTCGAAGACTTTATCCGCATTTTCCTTTTCGCTGTGGGCAGCATCTGCGGCGGTACGGAATTCAGCCAGCGCCCCGTCCGCAAATTCTTTGAGCCGGGCAGACACGTCAGCATTACCCTGTACTGACGGACAATCCACAGAAATAAGCGTATTCCCCTCCGACTCCAGCGTTTTCACAGCCTGCACACCATCTGCCGCATCCAGCAGCCTGTTTTCCGCCGTACTTTGGAACTGCGCCCGGTAAGCCTGGGGATCGCTTTTGCTTTCCTGCTTGCTACAGGCGGCAACAATCGGCAGGAGCATAACGCCAGCCGCCAAAAACGCGGTAAGTTTTTTCCAGTGTCTTTTCATATCCCAACTCCATCATAAACCAAACTATCGTCCTGATTGATTCGTATTATTTTCAGTATATCACAAACGTTGCTCAAAAAAAACCTTTGCCTGCCTTCTGTCGCGCAGTAACTTGCTGCCGTTTTACGACACGTCACACCTGCTGTATTGCCACTTGCCCAAAGCAGGATGAATTTCCTCTCCCACGATGCTATACTTTACTCATCGAAAGGAGTTTTTGTTATGCTGACCATTGAAAATTTACAGGTAAAATACAGGGAGCAGACAGCGCTTTGCATTACAAAACCAATCGTTATCCGCGAAAACGACCGCATCGGCGTGATTGGTTCAAACGGTGCGGGCAAAACAACGCTTGTCAAATCCGTGCTCGGCCTGACTCGCTATGAAGGCCATATAAAAACCCGCCTGACGCCCGAGCAAATTGCCGTCCATATGCAGCAAAACAATTATGTCCGAACCATGACTGTAAAAAACATTATGGAAACCGTCCT
Source organism: Christensenella hongkongensis (assembly GCF_000981035.1). Lineage (GTDB taxonomy): Bacteria > Bacillota > Clostridia > Christensenellales > Christensenellaceae > Christensenella > Christensenella hongkongensis. The sequence goes on along the minus strand of NZ_LAYJ01000133.1, from coordinate 177,004 downwards.
TGACACCGCAATCCGCACCAACGGAAAACTGCAGGAGCTGATCGGCTTTTTTTCTTTTGAAAGCTGCCTGTACAAACGCTTTCAAATGCTTTCCGGCGGTGAGAAGCAGCGCTTTACTATCATACTCGTACTCATGCAGGACGCGCCTCTCACGTTTTTTGACGAGGTTACGTCCGGCCTTGACTTTGAAACACGGCAAAAGCTGATGGATACTCTCGTAGACTGGTACCGCGGCAAAAAAACAGCGCTTTGTATGGTATCCCATTACTATGACGAGCTTGAACGGATTGCGGACAAGCTGTTGATTTTAGAAAAAGGTTTTGTCGTCGATTTTGGCGGCACAGACGAGCTGTTTTTAAAATACTGCGGGAAATCCATCATGACCATCGAGAATACGGAATTTAACCGTTCCCTCACAGCAAATTTCAAGACGATAGAATCTCCGCGCCACCTGCTCTCCTTTTCCTGCCCCGACGGGACCGCGGAAACAGAGCTTGCCTCCTTATTTATCCAAAACAATGTAAATTACAGGCGGAGCAACCGGGACATCGAAAGTATTTTTACAGTCGCTGTACGGCGCTTCTATGAAAAAAGGAGGGATTTACAATGAAACAAAAAAGAATAAGTCTTCGTCTCATTCGATACGAACTCCTCAATACAGCGGGAAACTGGTTCACTATCTTTTTTGGGATTGCGTTTCCAATCCTGATGTCCCTTTTAATTGCAAACGTATTTCTGGGCGAGCTTCCGCAGGAGGCGATCCCCGCAGCGAATACGGGCGTATTTCTTTCCATGAGTATTGTAATTCCATTGGCGACGCTGCTTATCGGCTATGCCGCCAATTACTCACAGGAACTGGAAAACGAGGTGCCGCTGCGCCTGTGCCTGTTTGGCTACCACGAGCAGAGTATGCTGGGCGCAAAAATGATTGCCAACCTCATTTTTATGACAATCGCGCTTGTTATCTACACAGTCTTCGATTCTATCTTTTTGAGGCTGCAAATCCCTGCGCCTGCTTCCGCGCTGATTTTGATCGCGTCTCTTTACCTGCTTGCGATTATCCTGTTTGTCCTTGCGCATGCAATCGCCTCTCTTACCGGAAAGTTCGGGCCCACATACGGCATCACCATGACGCTGTATTTCTTTTTTCTGATTATTTGCGGCATGATGGGCCTGCCTGTGGATAAACTCCCGCAGGGCCTGCAAATGGTTGCCAAAGCGCTTCCCATGACCTACATCAGTACGGATTTCCAAAGCTTCTGGCAGGGTGGCGATTATGATTTTGCACCCTTTCTCCTGTCCTTCCTCCTTCTTGGCCTCGTCGCTTTCGCGTTTCTCGCGCTCAGCATCCGCAAGAACAGGCGAAAGCTCAGTTAAACGGCAAAGACCGCCGGATTTCTTCCCGCGGTCTTTTATTTTATGGGTACATAAATATCGATTTGCGACTCTGGATTGTCCGGCCCGCGGAACCGTTCGTCATACAGCTCGAAGTCCTCGCCATAATCAAGCTGAGTGCCACTCGCCGGAAACCAGGTTCCCCAAATGAAGTCAAAGGTTTCCCTCAGGCGCGCAAGACTTCCCGTATGCGTAAAAACCGCATATTTTCCTGCGTGCAGTATTTTTTGTTCGAACTGCTCCGGCAGCCCTTTGGCGCTTTCCACCTCGATGCCTACAAATTCCGAAAACACCGCATCCCTGTTCATGGTATAAACCGTCTCATCTGTCTCGCATATCCCAAAACGGCGTGCGTTTTTCGCCCGGCCTGTGATCATTCCTTCCATTTCCAAAAAACGTTTCCAAAGCAGCGGCACAACATTTTTACCGATCGTCGTCTGTCCGCGCAGCCCTGCAACGGCCGCCCCCTCAAACTTCACAATTTGAGGCCGTACCGTTACATTTCCCGCTATGTGCCTCAATAACCCGGGCTGCAATCTTTTTTTAGCGCCAACGATCACGTCCCGCCTGTTTCTTCTGTACTGTGCAGGGCTTACACAGTACACTGCCTTGAACGCCCTGCTAAATGCTTCTGAAGAACCAAACCCGTTTTCCACTGCAATATCGATCACCCGTTTATCTGTATAAAGAAGCTTGTGCGCTCCATCCGCCAGCCTGCGTTTTTTGATATAACTGCCCATCGGCTCTCCCAGCATATTTGAAAACAGGCGCGTCAAATGATAATAAGAGTATCCTGCTTTTTGCGCCGCTTCCTGTGCGCCGACACTTCCAAGGTCGTCTTCAATGACCGAGACTGCGCGCTCCAATGCCTCCAGTTTATCCAATGGTTTCCTCCCTCAAAGGTAATGCTTCATACAAACCGCGCGGCGAAGGCTCGGGCTCCATTGCAATGCGCTCCCTGCTTTCTTTGAGCGGCGTATCCACCCCATAACATTTCCAGCCATTCTGTTCTATCCCTCCCCAGCACAGCTCTATTGTACCATCATTTACATCCAGCAGCATACTTTTTGTCGTTCCAAAAAAATCCTTGTAATATGGGCAGTACAGTCCCTGTGGATATTTTTCGTGCAGCAGCTTCCTGAGCAAGCCGCTGTCCACACGCTGCGTAGTTTCCAGGAAATTCCTGATTTTTTCATACCGCACGAGCGAATGCCGCATTGCAAACGGTTCCCTCCTGATAAGCAAAGGAAGCGCCGCATGGTTTGTTGCGAATAAATATTGTTCCTGCGTATCCGTTCCGATTTGCCTGATCCCGGTCTCCCCATCGAGCGTTTCAAACAGCGCGGCGTTGCCTGCCTTATCCGCCAGAATCAGGTTGATATTGTATGCGATTGGCATTCCATCCAAATAATCGATTGCCTGGGCAACATCCGCGCAATTTTCCAGCAGCGTGCGGATCACAGCCCAAAACTGCAACCCGCGTAACGCGGGCGCTCGCATCCCTTTTGGCGCTCCCACCGGCAATCCGCAGGAGCTCATCGTGACCGCAAGTCCACATTCGTTTACTCCCTCATCCCTTCCAAGCTGCATCGCAGTCGTCCCAATATGCGTATATTTTCCCTTTACGCTCGTACGCGCAAGAATAAAATCTTCTGCCGCCGGAGAAAATTCATAGCTCCTTGCAAGCATTGTATGCCTGTTTTCCGTGCGTTGCGGAAGCACCACGGCCTGCGAACACCGCGGCACCAGATATGTCATGGTATAATATGCGCTGATTTCCGGCGGGAAACCAAGCACATCAGCAACGCCCTCAATCTCTTCGTTGATTCCGCTGCACCATTGCTCCAGCAGGTGCCTTGCATATATCATATCCTGTGCGCCCAGGCCGCATGGTTGCTGCGGGATTCCCGGCTTCGGATAACGTTTTATGTGTTCCCCCATCCTGCGGCCAATCTCATAATTCGTACCTGCGAGTTCCAGACAAGTTGCTTGCGTGTATATCATTTGTTTCTCCTGCGCTTTCTTTTCCTTTATTGTAGCAATCCTGCCGGATTAAAAATGATAATTCCTGCTGTTTTTGAAAAAAGATAATTTTTGCACAAAAAAACCGGCAGGATAACTGCCGGTTTTTTAAGTATTATCAGAACTTATTCCTGTCCGTATAATTTGCCCCGCCTTTTTTCGCAGGCGGTTTTTGCTGCCGTTGTTTTGGTGGGCGCTGCTGTGTCTTTGATGGTTCAATATTCTCCACGGACATATGGTTACGCGGCTTTTGCTGTGCCTGTCTGTGCTGCTGCGGCCTTTGCTGCGGCAACTGCCCCTGCGCCTGACGCTGTCCGTTTATGGGCTTCGCCGGACGGCCATTCGATCCGTTCTTACCGCCTTTACCGTTTCTCGGTTTTCCAAACGCAGTAAAGCCCGCTTTTTTGTTCTTATGGATAAACACACCCAGCACAATCGCCACTACCACAATCGCAATGACAACAATCAGCAGAATCATCAGCATATTTCCCATGCCGCCGATTCCCTGATCAAGCGTCATTGTAACGGGAGTTGCCGCTTTTTCCACCTGCGTGCCGTCAGGAAGCGTCGCGCTGATCTGGAATGTCAGCGTTGTCGTCTTATCGATTTCGATCGACTTTTTGATCTCCTGCTGCGCGTCCGTCATGGAGGCTATCGTCTCGATATCTCCAAGCGTGGCTTCCGTGATTTTTACGTCCTTAAGCTCCACACCTGAATTATTTTTTACGATAAAGGTAAATTCAACCGGCCCCGCCTTGGTAAGCGTAAGCGTTGGAATACTGATGTCCATTCCGATAGCCGTTGCAGGATCTACTTCCTGCACTGTGATGCTGACCGGGCTCGACGTTGCCTTCACGCTGTTCCCGTCGGCATCCTCGCCTGTCACGGTAAACGAAATGCTGTCCGTTTTCTCCGCCACGATGCTTGCGGTGCCTGTAACGCTTCCATTACCTTCCACAGTTGTCGCGGAAAGCTTTACGTTGTTTCCTGCCGAATCGGTCGCTTTCAGGTTCCTGATTTTATCAGAACTGCTGTTCTTTACCGTGATCTGAAAAGCCACCGTGCTTCCCGAAACTACAGTCGTATTATCTGCTGTAGCAGAAATGGAAAGCGCATCTGCCGCCGCGCTTGCCGACGACTCGGCATCGTCTTCGCCTTTGATCTTAACGCTTACGGTATCTGCCTTTGCCGTTCCCTTTTCACCATTCGCCGTATAGCTGAATACCGGCTTCACTTCCACCCCCGCCGAAAGCGTGGGGCTCCATGTCATGGTCTTTTTTTCACCGGCCTTCAGCGTAAACGTATCTCCAAGCTGGTCTCCGCCATTGAGCGGCGGCGCTTTGAGCGATACCTTTTCCAGCGTCACATTCCCGTTGTTTTCCAGAACAAAGGTAAACTTTACCTTGCCGCCCTTATCGATTTCCTTTTTATCTACACTGGCGCTTGCCTGTGCGTCAACAACGGAATCCTTTTTGGTAATGGTCGCCGATGCGCTCACAGACTTCTCGTTTCCGTTCGCGTCCGTAAAATCCGCAGTGAACTCGAGGGGCGTATCCAGCATATCGCTCGATACCTCCCATTCGGAGTTGGATTTTGTACCGGAATCCCCCGCCGCGATACTTCCTATCGAGGCCGGATCCGTGCCCGGAAAGGTAACGGACACATCCGTGATTTCATTATCCGTATTGTTTTGCACGGTTGCCTTAACCGATACGGTGCCCGCTCCCGTCAGGGATTTTGGGCTGATCTCCACAGTCAGCTTTACCGAACCGGCGGCAAACGCCGTTACGCCCGTTGCAAAGCAAAGCGCAGCTGCAAGCGCAATCACAAGTAAAACCGATATGATTCTTTTTTTCAAATGTTTTCCCTCCGTTTAAAGGTCAAATTTCGCAGTATTTCCGGAGTCATGGGAAACTCAGAGCTTTTCTGTCCATCCGAATTTATCTTCTATTTCGCCATACTGGATGCCAGTGAGGATGTCATAGAATTCAAGCGCCAGTTTTCCCATCTTACCGCCTGCAACGGTAATCGTTTCATCTCCGTATACAAACTCCCCGACGGGGCTTACCACCGCCGCCGTGCCTGTGCCGAACGCTTCGCTCATCGCTCCCGATTTCGCAGTCTCGATCACTTCCTCAACCGACACTCTGCGTTCCTCCACAGTGATGCCCATATCGCGCGCAATCGTCATGACGCTGTCGCGCGTAATTCCGGGCAGGATACTTCCGTCAAGATCCGGTGTTACCAGTTTTCCGTCGATCACAAACATAATGTTCATGGAACCGACCTCTTCCACATATTTGCGTTCTTCCGCATCCAGCCACAACACCTGGTCGCAGCCCTTTTCATGCGCCTCAACTCCCGCAATCAGGCTTGCCGCATAGTTGCCTGCCGTTTTTGCAAAGCCCATGCCGCCCTTTGCCGCGCGCACATATTCCTGTTCTATCAAAATTTTGACCGGCTGCAGCCCATGCGCATAATAAGCGCCCACAGGCCCCATCATGATATAAAACGCATATTCCCTTGCCGCACTCACCCCAATAAACGGATCCATGCCGATGTAGTTCGGACGAATGTAGAGCGAGGTTCCTTTTGATTTTGGAATCCAGTCTTTTTCGACCACAACAAGCTCACGCAATGCTTTGTGTGCAAATTCTTCATCAATCAGGGGCATTGCAAGACGCTTTGCGGAATTGTTGAGCCTCTTAAAATTATCCGCAGCGCGAAACAGTGCAATATCTCCTGTCACCTGCCGATATGCCTTTAACCCCTCGAATACCTCCTGGCCGTAGTGAAAAACCGTCGCAGCAGGCGAAATACTGAAATTCTCGTATTTCCTGATCTCTGCGTCGTGCCATCCCTGGCCTTCGGTATAGTTCATGATGAACATATAATCCGAAAAGATCGTTCCGAAACCTAATTTACTTTCATCGTCCGGTTTCTTTTTCAGTTGGTCCGTTTCCAAAAATTTGATATCCATACCCATCATTCCTTACTTATATAAATTTATTCAAAAGACTCTTTACTTACCGGCCGGCCTACATAACACTCCCCAGCCTCACGATAGACCGCCGCTCCCAGGAAGGCCTCACTGACTTTTTTAGCCACCGCAGGATAATATTCTTTTTCAAGCGTCATACGGGCGTTCACCTTTTCGCCAAATTCGGCTTCCACTGTAGCCCCATATTCATTTGCTATGTTCATCAGTTTGGCATAGTCGGCATACTCAACAGAAAAATCCAGTTGCACAGCCAAAGTCTTTTTTTCAAGCTGCGCTTCCCTTAACGCCTCGCTCACGCTTTGCGAATAGGCACGCACCAGACCTCCCGCACCAAGAAGCGTACCGCCGAAATACCGCGTCACAACCGCAAGGATATTGGTCACTCCGCTGCGTTTTAAAACCTCGAGCATCGGTACGCCCGCAGTGCCCTGCGGCTCTCCGTCATCCGAGCTTCGCAGGAATGACGAATCCGGGCCGATTACCATTGCCGAGCAATTATGCGCCGCGTTGTAATGCTTTTTTTTGATCTTCGCAAGCTCGTCTGCCGCCTGCTGCTCTGTTTCCACCGGAATCAGGCTGCATAAAAACCTTGATTTTTTGATTACAAGCTCATGCTGCGTTTGTTGCCTGATGCAGATATATCCGCGAAACCTTTCCTTTTTATCCACGTTCGTTACCGTGCCCTATGAGACAAGCTTCACACGATGGAATACCTTTTTGCCTTTTTTAATCATCAGTTCTCCGTCCGCGAAATCCTGCTCGGCGACTTCCCTGAACTCGTCGGTTACTTTTTCGCCGTTCAGCAGTACACCGCCGCCGGTAATCAGCCTGCGGCCCTCCCCGCGCGACTTCGTGAGCCCGCATTCTATCATAATGTCTATAAGCTGCGGCTTCTCTTTGAGCTGCGCCATGGCAAGCTCCGTGGTCGGTATGCTTCCGCCCGCGCCCGCGCCGCCAAACAACGCCTCCGCAGCCTGTTGCGCCTCTTTTGCAGCCTGCTCTCCATGTACCTGTTTTGTTATCTCAAATGCAAGTATCTTTTTTGCATCATTGATCTCGCTATCCTTTAATGCCGACAGCCTGTTTACTTCCTCCATCGGCAGGAACGTCAGCAGCGAAAGGCATGTTTTTACGTCCGCATCCGCAACATTCCTCCAGTATTGGTAAAAATCATAAGGCGACGTTTTTTCCGGATCAAGCCACACTGCCCCGGATTCGGTTTTGCCCATCTTTTTGCCGTCGCTCTTCAAAAGCAGTGTGATCGTAAGGCCATACGCTTCCTTTTGCTCTTTGCGGCGGATAAGGTCGGCGCCCGCAAGGATGTTCGACCATTGGTCGTCCCCGCCCATTTCGAGCTTGCAGCCATATTTGCGGTTTAATACCAAAAAGTCGTATGCCTGCATCAGCATATAGTTGAACTCAAAAAATGTAAGGCCCTTTTCAAGCCGCTCCTTGTAGCACCGCGCCGTGAGCATACTGTTCACAGAAAAACACGTGCCGATCTCCCGCAGGAATTCCACATAATTAAGGTCTAAAAGCCAGTCTGCGTTATCCACCATGATGGCTTTATTGTCTGAAAAATCAAGAAATTTGCCAATCTGCCGCTTGAATATCTCCGCATTATGCGCGATTACTTCGCGCGTCATCATCCGGCGCATATCGGATTTCCCGCTTGGATCGCCGATCATCGTCGTACCGCCGCCAATGAGGACAATCGGCACATGTCCGGCGCGCTGCATGTGCGCCATTGCCATCAGCTGGACAAAGTGCCCTACGTGCAGGCTGTCCGCAGTCGCGTCGAACCCAACGTAAAATTTTACGCTTTCCTTGCCAAGCATTTCTTTGAGGCCCTCATGTGTGGTCTGCTTCAAAAAGCCTCTTTCCTGTAATGTATCAAAAACGTTCGCTGCCATTTATCTAAACTCCTAAAAAAATTCTGTTTGATTGTACCCAGCCGCGCCTCCCCTGACCAGCCGGAAGGTTCAGCCGCTCTTACACAAAAGCCCACATATCCGCGTCCCTTCCAACTGGAAAGCCGCGAACCGGAATATTTTATACAAATTCCCGGATAATCCGCCCCATTCTTTCCACGCCCTTTTCTATGTCCGGAATGGACGGCATGGAAAAATTCATACGCAGCGTATTCTCGTGCCCGCCATCCGCGTAAAACGGAGGCCCGGATACAAACGCCACTTTTTGCGCGACACACGCTTCAAACAGCTTGCGCGAATCCATCCCGGCGGGAAGCGTCACCCATACAAACAATCCGCCCTGCGGATCTGTACGCTGTACGCCGTCCGGAAAATGCTTGTCGATTGCTTCGCACATTGCGTCGCGCTGCTTTTTATATTCCCTGCACAGCATTTTAACATGGTCGTCATAATAACCGCGCTTCAAAAACTCCATCACCATCGTCTGCGTGAGGTTTGAGGTGTGCACGTCGGCCCCCTGCTTGAGCAGGTTAAACTTCGCGATGATATCCCTGTTCGCAATCGCGTAGCCCACGCGCAGCCCCGGCGAAATCGTCTTGGAAAAGCTCGAAAGCTTGCAAACAATGCCGCTGTTGTCAAGCGCCTTGATGCTTCTTAACGGCTCGCCGCTGTAACGGAGCTCTGCATACGGATCGTCTTCCAGAATCAAAACGCCGTATTTGCTGCAGATGTCGTATACCTGCTGCCTTTTTTCCGCGCTCATTGTTATGCCGGAAGGGTTCTGGAACGTTGGTATCGTATAAAAAAACTTGGGTTTATACTTTTTGATCTGCTCTTCAAGCAGCGTGGTATCCACCCCGTCGTTTTGCATTGGAACGGTCCTTATTTGCGCGTCTGCCAGCCGGAAAGTCTGCAACGCCCCCAAAAACGAAGGAGACTCGGCAAGCATAACGTCGCCCGGCTCGATCATCGTATGGGCAAAAAAGTCAATACCCTGCGAGGATCCGGAAATCACGACCAAATCGTCGTCTTCCTTCATGATGTCCGCGTTTCTTACTTTCAGCAGCTCGATAAACTGCGCCACGCCAAGCGTTCCGCCATATTGCAGGACGCTTTTGCCCTGCTCCGCGATGATTTCCTCGCTGATTTCCGCCAGCGTTTCCGACGGGAATAAATCCGGCGAAGGATTCCCCCCCGCAAACGAAATCATGCCCGGCACGCCAAGCAGGCTGAATATCTTACGGATCTCGCTTCCGCCAACGCCGTCAAAGCGTTTTGCAAATCGGTACATTGCTTTTGCCATTCCTTCCATGAAAATAATTATACGCATTATATTATATAATTTTCGTGCGTCAATTTCAAGGAAAAGTGCAAGAAACACCGCATTTTGGAAAATATCCGGCTCCCATAACCTTTCGATTTTACATGCTTATTCTTTCTATTCCCTGCCGGACTGTGTATAATAGATTTCATAATGATATGATATCCGGTCCATTCGCGGGATATTGATTGCCTGCCGTGGATATCACAATCACGCAATACTTAACAGGAGAACAAAAAATATGACAGGAGATTATGTACGCCTGCTTGCCGATACGGCGGCAAACACAGGGCAGGCTGCGGAAAGTGCGTTTGATGTATGGAACAGGGAAACTTTTTCACTCGGGCTGGTTAATACGCTGATCTATGCGGCGATCGTCACCGGGATTACCTTTCTGATCATCAAGCTGATTCAGCATTTCCTGGCAAAAAAACTTTCCGGGAATATGCGTATTTTTTACCGGCTTATTTATGTGGCGATCATTGTGATCGCAGTTTTTTCCGTCCTGATGACCATCAAGCCGCTTAACAGCCTTGGTACTGCTATTCTTGCAAGCTCGGGAATCGCCGCCGTAGTCATCGGCCTTGCAGCGCAGCAAACGCTTGGCAATGTGTTCAGCGGCATATCGATCAGCGCGTCAAAACCGTTCGAGGTTGGGGAATATATCGAGATACTCGACGTTACCCCTCCCCTTATGGGCGTTGTGAAGGACATCGGCCTTCGGCATACAACCATCATTGACGCAACCAATAAAAGCATCGTGATTCCAAACAGCGTAATTGATAAAAACATCGTACGCGCGCTGCATAACAACGAAGAAACGACCGTATGCAGCTTCCTTGACGTGGGAATCTCTTACGGCAGCGATATTGACTTGGCAATGAAGCTTCTGGCAGATATCGTGGGCGCTCACAAAGACTCTTTGGATGTACGTACTCCGGAAGAAAAGGCGCAGGGTGCGCCAGCCGTCACCGTACGCGTTCAGGAGCTTGCCGAATCGTCGATCAAGCTGCGCGCGTTCGTTTGGACAAAGGACGCCGGCACAAGCTTTCCTACGCTTTCTGACCTGCGTTACGAGACAAAAAAGGTATTTGACAGGAACGGGATAGAAATCCCTTATCCCTACCGCAGTATTGTGATGAAACATGAGGAAACAAAAATATAGCGTCCGGCGGCAATCCTGTAACACGCCGTCATATGGCATCTGCCGGACAGGATATATGCTTATTTTCATTCATGGGGTTTAACGCCCTTGAAGAACTCCGCGAAATCAACCTGATAAATTTGCTGAAGCGCAACCAAATCCGTTACCTTGATATTACGCGTGCCCGCCTCGATTTTCGAGTAAGCCGTACGTTCAATGACGCTTCCCAGTAAATTCATTTTCGCGACGAGCTCCTCTTGCGTCAACCCTGCCTGATTACGCAGTTTCCGTAAATTATCGGGTAACGAAGCATTTTGAAGAATCAAATTTTCCATTTACATGAATCCTCTTTTGATTTTTGACTGATCGTCATTTTTTTAATTGTATAATAGAATTGCTTTATAATGTTGACCAGATAGTCAATACGCAAAAAAGTTTGTCAAATGTCGAATAAAATGGAAACAATGATTTATATGAATAGATGAAAAAACGGTATGGTAGAAACCACAATACCGTTTAAAACCCATGCTTTTTATGAAATTTCACAGCATAGATATGTGATCGCCCGGATACTCGAAGGCAAGCGCATGAGACGCCGCCCTTCGGAGACGCGCCGTACAACTCAGGAAAAAAACACTGTGTACGGCGCTCTGCATTCGTCTATCAGAGCAAATATGGTTCAACGTGATACGACTTCTCAAGCTCCTCATTGCGGCATCTTATGTGCTCGCCGGCAGGTGTTCCACAAATCTCTTACACATTATTGCCAACGCCGGGTTAGCTCATTGCGTGAAAATGCCTTTGCGCACGAAGTAAGCAGGCTTTGAAGGCAATGAGCTAACCCGGCGTGAAATGAAGCGATGTAATAATAAGTCCCCCGAGCGATATCACATACGTTATGCTTCCTGCAGTTTTCTCTGGCGTTCGTCCAGAATGAGCGCGTCGATCATTTCATCCATATCCCCGTCAAGAAACGCCTCCAGCTTATAAAGCGTCATGCCGATGCGGTGATCCGTTACACGGCCCTGCGGGAAGTTGTATGTACGGATACGTTCGCTGCGGTCTCCGGAGCCTACCTGGCTGCGGCGGTTTTCCGAAAGCTCGCTGTCCGCCGCATCCTTATACAAGTCATATAAACGCGAAGCGAGTACCTTCATCGCTTTTGCCTTATTTTTGATCTGTGATTTTTCATCCTGGCATGTGACGACAAGCCCTGACGGTAAATGCGTAATACGCACCGCGCTGTCCGTTGTATTGACACTCTGCCCTCCATGCCCGCCGCTGCGGAACACATCTACGCGAAGGTCGTTTGGATTCAGGTCCACCTCCACCTCTTCTGCTTCCGGCAGCACCGCCACCGTTGCGGCAGACGTATGGATTCTTCCTGAGGATTCCGTATCCGGCACGCGCTGCACACGGTGCACGCCGCTTTCGTACTTCAGGCGCGCATAAGCTCCCTTTCCGGCGATGGAAACGACCATTTCTTTCACGCCGCCAAGCTCCGTCACATTGGACGAGAGCGTTTCCACCGTAAAGCCATGCCGTTCCGCGTAACGCAGGTACATCCGCAGCAGGTCTCCTCCAAAAAGCGCGGCTTCGTCGCCGCCCGTTCCCGCACGGATTTCCAGAATAACGTTCTTTTCGTCATTTTTATCCTTGGGAATCAGCAATACCTTAAGCTCTGCTTCCATTTCCTCTTTTTCTTTCTCAAGCGGCGCGAGCTCTTCCTTTGCCAGTGCAAGGAATTCATCGTCCGTCTCTGTTTCCATAATCTCCCTGTTCTGGGCAATATGGTCAAGGATCATGGCATACCTGTCGTATGCTTCGACGATCTCTGCAATCGAGGCCTGTTCCTGAGCGAGCGAGCGAAACCTGTCCTGGTTTCCGATCACCTCCGGGTTGGAAAGCTCCTTTGAAATAGCGTCGTAACGTTCTTTGATTGTTTTGAGTTTATCAAGCATATATGATTCTCCGCAAAATCTAAATTTTTTATTGTTTCATTGAGACAATCCTGCCCCTGTTATGCCATGACAGCGCACACAAACCGTGGCCTGCCGGCCATATCGCATCCGCTTTCTATCTTATCAAATCCTGCCTCTTCAAGCAAGGCGCACACGCGCGCTTCCTGTGTGTCGCCGATCTCAAAAACGACCGCGCCGCCCGGGTTCAAAACAGGCGGCAGCTCCTTTGCCGCCCGCTCATAAAACAGGTATCCTTCGTTTGCCGCAAGAAGCGCGCTTTGCGGTTCGTAATCCCTTACCTGCGGTTCCAGCCCTTTGTAATCCCGCGCACTGATGTAAGGCGGATTGCACACTACAAGATCGAAGGTTTCGCAGATGTTTTCCAGAAAATCCCCCTGGACAAAGCTGCAGCACTGATCCGGCACAAGCGCGCGGGCGTTCTCTTTTGCCACCTCAAGCGCTCCCGCCGATAAATCTGCAAAGCAAATTTTGCCAAATCGTCCCTCGGCTGCAAGCGTCACCCCAATGATACCGCTGCCACAGCAAAGATCAAGCGCCTTGATGTACCCGCGCTCCCGCGCAAGGCTAAGCGCCCTTTCCACAACGGGCTCCGTATCGTAACGCGGAATCAGCACGCGCTCATCCACATAAAACCGCCGCCCGTAGAAATACTTTTCACCCAACACATACGCAAGTGGCCTGCCGGAAAGCCGCGCAAGCGTCAGCCCCTGCACCTCGGGCTCCTGATTGCAGGCATCGAAAAAGCGCAGGTACAGCTGCGAAAAATCGCCGCCGTACACGTGCGCTAATATCATCTTCGCCTCTGTGGCAGCCTCCTCAAAGCCCGCCTGCTCAAGCGTTCTTAAAGTATTATGGTAAACCTCTCCCCAATTACTCATTTATCTCGAGCGCCGACGCAGTAAGTCCTTCAGGCGCCGCCTCAGCCTGCGCCGCATCTGCTGCGTCCGCAAAATCAGCCGGCGATCCGTCGATCTTGTGGCTGTAATCCCTCGCCATTTTATCGATTTCCTCGTCCGTCTTTTTGTCCTCTGCCGCAAGGAACGACACAAGCGCCACCTCCAGCATTCCATCGTCCGGTTCGCGCGTCGTAAGGTATTGCAAGGCCATACCCGGCTTTCTGAGCGCCTCCGTAAACTTATTCTCGTACTTTGCAAGAAGCTTCAGCACTTCGTAGGATACGCCTGCGACGATTGGGAGCATCGCAAGGCGAAGGCCAATGCGGACCGCCCAGTTGTCGCTCCAGCCAAGCAGCGTAAAGAGCAGGATGGAAATAATCATGACGATCAAAAGAAAGCTTGTTCCGCAACGCGGGTGTAACCGCGTATTCTGGCGCGCGTGCTCCACGTCCATCGGCATATCATGCTCAAAACAGTTGATCACCTTATGCTCTGCGCCATGGTAACCAAACAGGCGTTTAATATCCTTCATATTGCTGATCGCCACGAGGTAAATCAAAAACATTCCCACGCGGATCAGCCCGTCGATCAGATTTTTGCCAAACGCTGTGTGTACGTAAGGCGTAATCCAGCCTGTAATCAGGTTGGGCAGGATAAAAAACAGGCCGACTGCAATCACAAGGGCGATCACAACCGCAAAAACGATTGCCACGTCCATTGGGTTTTTGCCAGTCTTTTCCGCGATATACTCTTCTGTTTTGCTCGGTTCGAGCTCTTCATCCTCCGGATCATACATCCGCGCTGCATCTGTAATCGTCTTGACGCCGGAAACCATCATTTCTATAAAATTGACCACGCCGCGGATAATCGGCACTCCTAATATTTTATAACGGGTGGAAAGCGACTGCGAGTCCTGCTTTTGTGTTACGATCTCGCCGGATTCCCTGCGCACTGCAATCGCCGTTTTTTCCGGCGAGCGCATCATAACGCCCTCAAGAACCCCCTGTCCTCCGATACTTGTTCTTTTCATGCTTTGCTCCTTATGCCGCAAAAACGCGGCTTTTGCATACTGCAAAAAAACAGACCGTGAACCTTAAAAACGTCACGGTCTGCAGTCTTTTAAAACACGTCAAAATAAACAGTATTGTATTATTTAATGCCGTATCTTTTCTTAAATCTGTCTACACGACCGCCTGTATCAACAAGCTTCTGTTTTCCCGTGAAGAACGGATGGCATTTTGAACAAATATCAACTCTCATCTCTGGTTTTACAGAGCCGGTCTTAAAAGTTTCGCCGCACGCACACGTAACGGTGCATTCGCCATACTTCGGATGAATTCCTTCTTTCATTACCCTTCACCTCTTTCTTCCAAAAGTAGCATTATTTATTATAGCATAAGCGCAGCAAAAAGCAATGATTTTTTCCAATGTTTTTACAGATTGTTCATGTTTTTTTTATTTACATTGCATGGGCTTTTTTATATACTCTTAAAAAAACACAGGAAGGGATTTTACTTTTTTATGAAAAAACAAAAACGAAGCATCCTTTTTTTCCTGCTGATCGCATTTTTTGCGGTGAATCTTCCCATGGCTTACATCGGACAAAACAATATCGTTGAAATAACAGAATATGAAATAAAAAGCAGTAAAATTGATAGTCCCGTTACGCTTGTCCAGATTTCCGACCTGCACGAGAAATCCTTTGGAAAAGACAACTCCCGCCTGTTTGATACGGTCGAAAGTCTTAACCCTGACCTCATCTGCATCACGGGAGATATGATCTATCATTCCTATACGGACAGCCTGAATACCGCTTACATCGAAAACGTCGCAAGGCGTTGCTCCGGTATCGCCCCTTCGTTTTTTGTGACCGGAAACCACGAACGCTTCTGGGCGGACGAGGTGAAAAAACTGTTTTCCAAAAACGGGGTTGCCGTGCTCCATGGAAATGTGATTCCCCTTATCGTCGGGACAACTTCCCTTAACATTGGCGGAACTGACGACGCCACCGTTGATCCGGGCAGCATAGAAAAGCTCCGGTTCCCGGACTCCCGGCATTTCAATGTGCTGCTCGCACATACGCCGGATCCGTTCCGCGGAACCTACGACCAGAAAAAAGCCGATCTTGTCCTTTCCGGCCATACGCATGGCGGCCAGTTGCGCCTTCCCGGAGGCAAGGCGTTGTTTTCCCCCTCAGGCGAATGGCTTCCTGAATATTCGGACGGCCTTTACACCAGCGGCAGCACCACCATGATTTTAAGCAAGGGCCTTGGTTCAAGCGTCGTGCCTGTGCGCCTTTTCGCACAGCCGGAAATCGTGCTGGTCCGCCTTCTGCCGGCTGATTCCTGACGTTTGTCGGAACCGGCCGGCCTTTTCATCTGGAAATAAGCTTGTCTTTTTGATTGGTGTCAAACCGATTTTTTTATTGTTCATTTTAATTTTTCCGCTACTGCTTTTGACGCTTTCAATGATTATCTGCCAGCTTCCTGTTTATATAATTAATGTTATTTACCGTTTTATTGTAAATTTTTTATCGTTTTTATTACAAATCACACGGAAAGAGGAAGAATTATGGCAGACAGAACTTCATTGGATTATTACGCGAAACATAAATGGTCGATTCTGGCAGTCCTTATTTTTATGCCTTTTATGGTAACCCTTGACGGAACTGTCGTAAACGTCGCGCTCCCCGTCATGGTGAAGGACCTCAATACGGATATGGAATCGATCCAAATGGTGGTGATCGTTTATCTTGTTGCCGTGGTTGCGTCTATCCTGCTGTTTGGACGGCTTGGCGACATCAAGGGCAAAGGACGCCTCTTTATGTTTGGCACCGTTGTTTTTACCGCCGGTTCGCTTATGGCCGGTCTTTCGCACACGCTCGAATTTCTGATTGTATCGCGCGTGATCGAAGGAATAGGCGGCGCCGCGGCGCTTGCCAACAACCAGGGTATTATCACCGAGGTCTTCCCCGCGAATGAACGGGGACGCGCACTGGGCATCTCCGGCATCTCCGTCGCACTTGGCACCATGCTGGGCCCCCCCATCGGCGGGCTGATCGTTACCTATCTCAGTTGGAATTACATCTTCCTGATTAATGTGCCGGTTGGCATCGTCGCTTTTATATTGGCGCTCAAGCTGCTGCCGCGCGGCAAAAAGACAGACCAGCAGGTCGATTACCGGGGCACCGCTTTGCTTGCAGCGGCTGTCATCCTGTTTTTCTTTGGACTTTTAACCGGACAGAGCAAGGGCTATGATAAATACTACATCATAATGTCCTTTGCAGGGGCGGTGATTCTGGTTGCCCTTTTCCTGTACTTTGAAAAAAGAAGCCAGCAGCCTATCATTGATCTTTCCCTGTTCAAAAATTCTTTGTTTACACTCAGTGTCATTTGCGTATTGATCCAGTTCTTTGCGATGAGCGGTATCAGTATTATACAGCCCTTCTATATCGAGGACGTCCTGAAAATCGATCCCGGTTCTACGGGCCTGATCATGATGAGCTTTCCAATCGTAATGGGGATTATGTCGCCGCTTTCAGGATATATCTCAGACAAGGTCGGCGCTGCAAAAATTACGCTTGTAGGCCTTGTAATCATGACATTAGGCCTTGGCCTGCTCGCAACCATGACCGCAACGGAGCCTGTGATTAAGCTGATTGTATTCCTGTGCATCGTAGGTCTTGGCGCAGGTATATTCTCCGCGCCGAATACTTCGCTGATTATGTCCACAGCCCCCAAGGAAAAGCTTGGGATTGTGGGCAGTATCAACGCTTTCACACGCAATTTTGGGAGTGTGACGGGAATCTCGCTCCTCACCACTTTGCTTTACTCTTTGATGAGCTCAAAGGTCGGTTATCAGGTCAAGGGCTATATTAACGGAAGGCCGGATGTATTTGTCTATGGAATGCAGACCGTATACGCGATTGGCACGGCTATTTTGTGCATAAGCGTTATCTTGACGGTTATCAGGTTGTTCCAGGACAAAAAAGCAAAGGCGGCGCAGCAACCGTCCCCCCATTCTTAATCTGAATCCTCATTTACAGCTCTCCATAAAAAGGGCGCGGCAAAAATGCCGCGCCCTTTTTATCTTCACAATTTTGTTACTTTTCCTTCAAATATTATTCAAATGCAGTTCAAGAATTGGTCACTTTTGTGCTTTATCATTAAATTGTAAAACAAAAAACGAAAACAACGTTTTGAAATATACGAAAATATATGAGGAGGCTTATAACAAATGAATGATAATAGATTTTTTTATAATGATAACAGCAATCATAACAACGATGGCCTGCAAGGCGCGCCATCCTATGTAAATAACGGCAATACGCCGCAGGAGGGAATTACGCCCCGGCAGGAAAACGAAATTTTGAGCCAGAATAGCTCTCCCTATCCGCGCCGGATGGGCAGCGAGCAGTTTTACCAGGACGGCCCAGGCTCAGGCGGCAGAAAGCCCAAAAA
The DNA here is from genome assembly GCF_000981035.1 of Christensenella hongkongensis. Classification (GTDB taxonomy): domain Bacteria; phylum Bacillota; class Clostridia; order Christensenellales; family Christensenellaceae; genus Christensenella; species Christensenella hongkongensis. The sequence goes on along the minus strand of NZ_LAYJ01000133.1, from coordinate 158,852 downwards.
GGAAAAAACGCCCTTCCTGACCAAAAAGGCGGCGGCCATAGTATTGGCGCTGTGCGTTGGCGCATCCGCTGTTTTTGGGTATAGCGCAGGCGTGATGAGCGGTCAGGGCAACAGCACGGGCAGCGCAGGCAGCGACACGGGCGTCATCCAGACCGCGGCGGAGGCCGGCGGCACGGGCAGCGACCTTTCTGTTTCAGATATTGTTAATAAGACACAGAATTCGATTGTGGAAATCACAACGGAGGTTGTCCAGACAAACCAGTTTATGCAGGAGGTTTCCGGTGAAGCGGCTGGAAGCGGCATCATCATTTCCGCGGATGGCTACATCGCGACCAATAACCATGTAGTGGAAGGCGGAACCAGCTTTACCGTCCGCCTGAAGAATGGTGAAAGCTACGATGCTACACTCATCGGCAGGGATCCCACAATGGACCTTGCGGTGCTCAAGGTTGAGGCGGAAGGCCTTACGCCAGTCACATTCGGCGATTCGAGCGCGCTTGAAGTGGGCGACACGGCAGTTGCGATCGGCAATCCCCTTGGCACACTGGGCGGCACAGTAACCAACGGCATCATCAGTGCGCTCAACCGCGAAATAGACCTTGGCGACGGCACAATGAGCCTGATCCAGACGAATGCCGCAATCAACCCCGGCAACTCGGGCGGCGGCCTCTTTAACGGGCAAGGCGAGCTTATCGGCGTAGTGGTTGCAAAATCCGGCGGAACCAACATCGAAGGCCTTGGATTTGCAATCCCCGGCAACGAAGCAAAGACGATTCTTGACGAACTGATTGAAAACGGCTACGTACAGGGACGCGCAAGCCTTGGCATGAGCGTAATCGACGTGAATTCCCAGCAGGCAGCAATGTCCTACAGGCTGTCCTCGACGGGCGTATATGTCCTGCAGGTAGAGGACGGCTCCGAGGCTGCAAACCTTGGAATCAAGGCGGGAGACCGCATCGTATCGCTTGACGGCACGGAAATTACCGGTGCGACAGACCTGAATAACGTCCTGAAAAGCCATTCGCCCGGAGACACAGTGGAAATCACGATTGAACGTTCAGGCAGGACTGCTTCCACGAACGTTACGCTGACAGAATCCGTTCCAACGAATTCTTAAAAAGTTCATATCTTTTTCATATAGAATTCACACAGGAGCGTTAACATAAGTTTAACAAAGGAAGCAAGGAGGTTCGTGCCTATGGTAAAAAAATGACCTGAGAAACATAACCCACCCAAACAGAACCTACAATTAATATATAAGTCTGAAGGAAACCCCAGCTTATGCCGCCGGGGTTTTCTTTTTGTTGTATCTTTACATTGGTCGAAATTCATTTTATGATATCTTTAGCAATACACATATTTTCGATTGGAGGAGTTTCCTTGATCCTGGAAACAGAACGTTTATACCTGCGCAAATTAAATAAAGACGATTTCAGCAATCTGTGCAGTATCTTGCAGGACGCGCAGGTGATGTATGCTTACGAGCACGCATTCAGCGACGATGAAGTCAGCGAATGGTTATGCCGCCAGCTCAGACGCTATGAAAAGGACGGTTTCGGCCTGTGGGCTGTCATCCTGAAAGAAACGGGCGAATTTATCGGTCAATGCGGAATCACAATGCAGGACTGTAACGGAACGGAAGTCCCTGAGATTGGATATCTTTTCCGCAAGGCATTCTGGCACTGCGGTTACGCCACAGAGGCAGCCATTGCCTGCCGGGAATACGCTTTCCATGTCCTGGGATTCGAAGCGGTCTATTCCATCATCCGCGATTCCAACGAAGCGTCCAAAAAGGTTGCGCGAAAAAATGGCATGCACAAAACCGGCACGCTGCTAAAGCATTATTATGGTATCGATATGCCGCATGATGTGTATTGTGTGCGGCGGAATGAGATGTATCCATAAGGAGAATCTATCATGGAAAAAATTGAACAAACCGTTATTTCGTTATTGGATCAAAATCAGCAAAAAAGGACTTTTTATGGAATATCACTCTGGCTATTGTTGGGACTAATCGTCACCTTAATGTTCAAATTTATTGAACACACAACTGCGGTTCCATTTGGATCAGAAGAATTTTCGACCTTGATTACATTATTATTCATTTCTGCACTTTGGGTTGCGTTTTTATTTGTCATTATTTTTTGTGTATCCAACAATAAAATAAACCATCCAATCGTAACCAGATTTGTTTCCGGGTTTCAAATTGCAAATACTGTCTGGCTTCTTATGTTTTGTCTTTTCATATTTGTAATGCCACTTATGCTTATCCCTGATTCAATTCTTTATTTAATCCTTTTCTTTATTGGTATGTTTTTATTCGTTGTTGTTATCATTGCACAATTCAATGACCATCCATCTCCATCATTTCATAAACATTCAATTTATTTTTTTATCCGCTATCATCGTACAAAATTGTTGATTGCTTTATCAATTTGTTTGCTTATTTTCTCTTTTTTGCTAGTTACATATCACAAAGCTAAATTTACTACGTTTTCCATTACTTTAAATCAGATGACTGCAACCGCCTCTTTTATAGCAATATTGATATGTATTAATTTTCTGGGTTTTTGCGTTAGTTTTATCAACAAACAAAATCTATTACACACACTGCTTACAGATATCCGCACATTGGCTATTTCTGAAGAAGAGGCAAAAAAATATCTGGACAAAAATATTTTGGGCATGCCCGTGATGGATTTCTTTCAAAAATACTTTTCGAAAATACAACGCAATACGATTACATTTCTTTCCATTCCTACAGAAATAAGAAAAAAAACAGATTGGGAGCTCGCAATTGATGTCGTTGCAAGAACAAATCTGTTGGCGAAATATCTCAAAGCAAACAAAGAAACTTTAAATGGTAGTGAATATAAGAAATTGGAAGCCTATCGAAATGAGTCGTCAGCCCTTTGCCAGGATATAGCCAAAGCAGTCGGTCTTGACAGTTCCAAAACGGTCAATTACAAAAAATTAGTAAAAGCACTGAACAAATTTTGATTTATTTTTTATTTTCAGCACAAAAATCCGCCGTCCACCGGCAGTAATATTCCTGTAGCGTAATCGGATGCGGCGCTGCACAGGAAATAAAGCGCGCCGCGCAGGTCTTCCATTGTGCCGAACCGCCGGATTGGCGTATGTTCCAAAAGCGCTTCTTTTGTCTGCGGATCCGTTAACGATTCCGCCGTCATATCCGTCAGGATATACCCGGGAGCAAGCGCATTTACATTAATACTGTATTTTCCCCATTCCTTTGCCAGCGCTTTTGTCATTTGCAGAAGCGCCGCCTTGCTTGTGGAGTAAGCCGAGCTGCGTTCCCCTGCAAGCACGCTGCGCACCGAGCAGATATTGACGATCTTGCCGCCGCCCTGCCTGATCATTTCATTTCCTGCCAACTGGCACATCCGAAACGCTGCAAATACGTTTACCTTCTGGATATTCTCCCATTCTTCCAGCGGGAAACGCTCCGCATCCTCTTTTTTGTGCAAACCGGCTGCGTTTACCAGAATATCAACGCCGCCGAGCAGTGAAACGGCCTCGCAAAATGCACGCTTCATATCCTGCCGGTCAAGCAGGTCGCAGCTTACTCCCTGTATGCGGTCTTCCGCTTCAAATTTTGTATGGTGGTAAAAAACAACGACCTGCGCGCCCGCCTGCGCAAGAAACCTTGCAAGCGCAAGGCCAATACCCCTGCTGCCGCCGGTCACAATCGCGCGTTTTTCCTTCAGGTCGAATAAGTCCATTGCTAAAGCACCTTCTCAAAATACGCCATATCCTCAATGAGCGTTCCATTTTCATAAATCGGCTCTTCATAGTTATCCGTAAAAAAACCTTTGAGCGTGTGGGTATACGAGAAGCCCTGCTTTTCATAAAATCCCTTGCATCCGGTTTCTATATCCGCAGTGCCTACGCTCATTACCGCAAACCTTCCCCTGTAAACCCGGAAAAGATACTGAACCATCTGCCTTCCGTAGCCCTTTGCATGAAGCATCGGCGCAACGGCAAGGTTTTTCAGCTCGCATTCCCGTTTCGAAACAGGCAGCACAACAGCCACGCAGACCGCGCTGCCGTCATCCTCGGCCACATAAAGATCCCCGTCCTCAAGATAACGGTCTATCATCTTTTCAGACGGATCGGCCTCCCACAATAAATCCATATATTGTTTTTTATCAGCTTCTATTTTCTTAAATGTAATCATACTTCCGGCAGGCTGAACAGATGATTGATCAGCCTGATCCCCGCGGCTGTGCGGAAAATATTTTTGCGTGCGGAAAGGATCGCCTGTTTGTTCGATTTCTGTTCGTACAGGTTCACCAGAAAATCCGCTTCCACCAATATTTGATGATCTTTTTCTTCTATATTTCCATAGGTATGGTGATGCCCCACAAGCCAGCACACACGCTCTGTCATTTCTTCCGGATACCCAAGGCGGCCAAGCATTTCACGCGCAATCGGCGGTCCCTCTATTTCCTGGAAATTCCCACCGTCAGACTGGTACTTTTCCACGCTTGGGCGGATTCCGATGTCGTGCACGATCGCCGCCGTTTCCAGCGTGTCCTGCATATCCCTGTCCAGCTGTTCGAGCTCTCCAATCACCTTTGCAAAAGAATATACCTTCAAAAAGTGATTCACCCGATGCGGAATCCCCCGCTCATACTTCATCATTTCTTCAACCAGCGCACCTGTATTGATTGCCATCCCCGCATTCTCCCTTAAAAACGAAATCTCTTTGCACGGCTTTCCTTATATTTCCCGTCCGCGCAAACCAGCATCATCACAAAGGTTACTACCGCGTAAGCTCCCGCCGTAAAGCTTGGCCATACGACAAGCGTCACGCCTGTCAACACACCGATAAAAGGCGTCTGCCCAAAGATGAGAACGGCAATCATGTATCCAATATATTCGCGCCACGAAAGCTTCCTTGTGAACACTATATATGTTACCAAAAAATTGAGCGCGATACAAGCGATTGGAATTGCGTAATTCACAGACCAAAGGCCTCGTCCGGCATTCCAGTCAAACACGCACAGCATCAGGCTGATAATCCCCGCCTGCAGCATCAGTTTTACACTGCCCCGTATTTTGGAGCGCACGGTATTGAGCACAAGCAGCCAGATGTATCCAAAAATCACCGCGATATCAAGGCACCAAAAACCGCCGTTCACACCGCGCGTGGCAAGGTTGATCCACGCGCATATGCCCACCACGCCCGCGGTTACCGCAGCCGCTTTATACACAGGACGCTTTTTTGGCTCCTCTTCCCGGCTTTCCATACTGTAAGCCGGATAGCTCTGCGCCTGCTTTCTTTCTTTTTCGCCGCGTGCGACCGTCCTGCCACACAGCGGACAGGTCGTCAGCGCCCCATCCACAGAAACATTACAATATTCACACCTGTTCATCACAGATCCCCCAGTTATTTGTATAAATCTCTACATCCGTCCCTGTTTCCCTTGCCAGGAAACCAAAGAAATAACGGATAATCGCAGTCTCTTTGATCGTTTTAATAAAAGAAATCGTCAGCTTCCCATTTACCGAACACATACAGCAGTTAATTGGGCTGCGTTCCGTAGGATATATGATTGATTCCGCCCGCTCCACGTGCTTTGCCAGGCCCGCAGGCAAATCGATCAATCCTACATTGGAAAGCGTCATCGTCTTGATGTCCTCGCCAAAAAATGCAAATACAAATTTTGTGCCCGCCTCCCGCATAAACCGCGGAACCGCTTTGACTACAGGATGCTCCATCACACCGCAGCTTTCTGCAATCGCGCCAAGGAGGTTCTCCTCGCTCGTCTTTTCCCTGATCTGCCGCTGCACCTCCGTAAGGATCGATTCAAAATTCATTCCCGTACGGATCGGTACCGACAGATTCAGGATACAGAAAAAATTCCGGACTGTTTTCGATGGGAACAAACTACGCAGGTTCACCGGAACCGATATCACGATAGGCTCGTCGTCAAGCTCCTCGCGCACCGCTTCCCTGTAGATCGCAAGGATCAAAAGCGCCGTAAGATATTCCGTGATTGTCGCGTCGCTTCTTTTGGCAGCAGCTTTGAGCGCACTTACGCTGACTACGCCCTGCAGCACGTTATTACCATATGGCTCGTATGGCGTTCCCTTGATTTTAAAAGCAGGCGGCAGTTTGCTTACCTTGCTCCTGTCTGCGTCATAATACTTCAGTAAAGCGTCTTCCGACTCTTCCGCGCCCGGCGTATCCTCCGGCAGTAAAATTTTCCCTTCCGGATCGATTTTCTCTCCGCGCAGGGTGAAATACCTGTATAGCAGCGTTTTTAAAAATTCCACCGCGCCCGCGCCATCCGCAAGCGCATGGAACGCCTCGAGCGAAATGCGGTTCCCATAATACAGAACCAGGAACAAATAGCCGTTGTTTTCCTCCGGCTTCATCAGCGCGCAGGGATATTCCACTTCATGTTTTACAAAAAAAGGAGCGTCGTTTGGTTCGAAATACTGGTCAAACGAAGTGCTTGTCAGCTTGACCGCAAAGGCCGGATACCGTTTGAGCGTATCCCGCACGGCTTGCTGTAACGTCTCCTTACACACCTCTTCCTTTAATATCGCCGATATCCTGTAAACAGACGTATTGGTCCTCCTGGTCACCGCCGGGAAAAGCTTCGCCGCAGTATCCAATGGGTATTTTGTTTCCATAAGCCTCCGATCGCATCCCCGCCCAGCTCCTGTTTCCCAAAGAAAAAGGCAGGAAGAACAAGGTTTTTTGCCATTCCCCTTATTTTTCCCACCTTTATTATATCAGGTTTTTTTCCTCACAATTCTTAATTGTTAATGAATTATTTTTGAAGAATTTTGAGCGAGCCCGAAACTGTATCCACGTTGATGGAAACACGTCCGTCGCTGTACTGATCATTCTTCATTGCAAAATCGTTGTCCGTCGAGCCTGAAACCGTGTCATAGCTCAATTTGAAGCCCGTCTCATCAGGTAAAACGATCCGCACGCTGCCGGAAACAGAATTTGCGTCGATTTTTTCGAGCAGGTCCGAGTCGACACATACGACTTCAATCGATCCGCTGGTGGTGTCCGTGCTGACCTCCTGCACGTTTGCGGCTTCGATTTTGACGCTGCCGGACGTGCTGTCTCCCTCTATATATCCGAAGGTTCCCTTGAGCGTGATCTCTCCCGACATTGTGTCTGCAGAGGCCTTTTCCGCTTGTATGTCCGTTGCGTCTATCCTGCCGGATGTGCTGTCAAGGCTCAGGTTGTCGCACATTCCGCCTGCAACGGAAATATTGCCCGACGTCGTAGAGAATAGCGCTCTTGTCGCATTGATTGTTTCCGCAGAAAGCTCGCCTGAAATGGTCTGGATATCGAGTACGCCTGCAAAGCTTTTGGGCACCATTACCTTTACGTCTATCCTGTAGCTCCTGCCCCAATTAAGGAACGTCTTCCCGTTGCGCCCGCTCTGTATTACAAGCTCTCCATTTTTCACGCCGTAACGCATAACGTCTTCTTCCTCAATCTTATGGCTGCTGGTTTCCTCCACACGGATCACATTCTCATCCGTAGGAACAATTTCGATGTTCTCGTCAACAAAACGCATGGAAATTTCTTTGATGTCTGCAACCGGCTTCTCAAATTCCACATTTTTCTGCGCGTCGTCCGGAAGGTTGTCCACAAAGTCCTCAGCGCTGATTCCCGTTATGGTGTTTGCAATATTGCCAAAGAATCCCCTGATGGCCGAGCCGCCTATAATTCCCCAAAACATGACCGCAGCCAGTATAACCGCCACAATGGCCCATAATACGATTTTTCCCGTTTTACTCATTATATTACCTCACTTTATGTTGACCTTGACGATCGAGCTAACCGCCCCACCGATCAGGAAGATAATCCACGTGATATACCAGGCGCGCGTCGTAAAGCTGATTACAAAATACAAAATCACAATAATCAGCCACAATGCCGAGGTATACGCGTGCTGCCGTTCCTCCCGTGTCGGCGGCTGAGACGCAATGCTTTCGTCTGTCAGCGCAGCCTTCAAAAGCTGCTGCAACGCCGCCCCAACAAGGAAAATCAGCCATGTGATATACCACGCATGTGTGGTGAAGCTGATTACAAAGTACAATGCCACGATAATCAGCCACATCGCACTTTGATACGCTTTGATCTGTTCCATCTTTTTGTGTTGTTGTTCGTCCATTCCCGTTTCTCCTTATTTAGTCGACGCCTTGATGATCTGCTCTACCGCCGCGCCGATCAGGAAGATGATCCAGGTGATATACCAGGCCATCGTCGCAAAGCTGATGATGAAGTAAAGCGCCACGATGAGCGACCAGAACGCGCCAAGGTACGCGGAGCGTTTTTCGTTTTTGTGCTTGCTTTCGTCCTGCCACTGCTTGAATTCCTCTACCATGGTGTCGTCCATTTTTTCGTACTTTGGGCGCAGCGAGCTGTTGTAAACAAGCAGGCCTGTGGCTACCGCAATCAGCGCAAACATAATGGTGAGGCCAATAATTGGCTGGTTCATCCTTCCCAGAATAATAATTGCCACCGGCGACAGGATATAGAGCATGATTGCAATCGCCACCAGGCGCGCGCTGCGCCTGCGTTCCGCCTCGGTTTGGGCTTTATTTGCCACAGGATCGTTCGCGCTGCTGATCAACTCGTCCACATCGCCGATGCTGCTTTTGACGATGTCGTACGCTTCTTCCTCAGAGGCGCCCGTTTCCCTCAGGTCGTAGTACTTCTCTTTGAGATTTGTAAAAATTTCCTCCCGCAGCTCCAGCATTTTTCTGGATTTTGGAGCATCTGCAAAAAGATTTTCCACATACTGACGTAATTTTTCTTCCATTTTCTTCCTCCCGCAGTGGTTAGATCAGGTGATCAATCAACTGTTTGGTTCTTTCCCACTCTTCTTTATTCTGTTCATACATTGCCCGCCCCAGCCTGGTGATGCGGTAGTAGCGCCTGCGCGCGCCTGTTGTTTCGTCTCCCCAGTAGGATTCGATCATCTCGGCGTTTTCAAGCCGCCGGAAGGCGGAATAGAGCGTCGCTTCTTTCAGTTCGTATTCCCCGTGCGTCGTCTGTTGGATCGACTTGTTGATCTCATAGCCATAGCTGTCTTTTTTGAGCAGCTGCGCCAGGATAATCGTTTCAGTATGCCCGCGGATTAGATCCGAAGTTAATGACATTCAGTTCCCTCCTCTCAATAAAATATGTCCAATTTCAATTTACATTATATATTCATATACCTCGCCTGTCAATGTATATATTTGCAAAAGAGAAACAAATTACTTGACTTTGCCCCAAGGGGGTATGTTATATTAAGAGAACCCTTTTGAAAAAGGGAAATATATCGCCCGGAAAGGAACCTCCTAAATGACGGAAACAGAAGCTATCAAACCAGAACCAACAAAGCCTTCCGGCGATTTTTCACGCTGGAAGCAAAAAACAGCATTATTTTTATCCGGCCAGACGGTATCCCTGTTCGGCTCTTCGCTGGTGCAGTTTGCAATCATATGGTATATTACCCTTTCCACGCAGTCCGGAGCTATGATGACCATAGCCTCCGTATGCGGCTTCGCGCCGCAGGTTGCGATATCCCTTTTTTCCGGCGTGTGGGCGGATCGCTACAACCGTAAGCTGCTGATCATCGGCGCGGATGCAATGGTCGCTTCCGCCACCTTTGTGTTGGCGCTCTTCTTTCTGTCCGGCCACGACGACCTGTGGATGGTATTCCTGGTATCGGCGATCCGGTCCGTCGGCTCGGGTATCCAAACGCCCGCAGTGAACGCGGTGCTCCCGCAGATTGTGCCTCCTGACAAGCTGATCCGGATTGGCGGGATCAATGGAAGCCTCCAATCAGTGATGTTTATTCTTTCACCCGCGGCGGCAGGAATGCTGCTTTCCATCGCATCGCTGGAATCGACCTTTTTTATCGACGTGAGCACAGCGGCTGTCGCGATTGTAATCATGGTCTGCCTGAAAATTCCGCTGCATGAAAAAGCAAAGCTCAGACAAAAAGGCGGCTACTTCGACGATCTTACGGCAGGGATCAAATACGTGGCGGGCAGCGGTTTCTTCCGGTCATATTTCCTGTTTTACGCGCTGTTCTTCTTCCTGATCGTACCTGCGTCGCAGCTTACGCCGCTGATGGTCTCGCGTACCTTCGGCGACGAATACTGGCGGCTTTCCACAATGGAAATTACCTTTTCGGCGGGCGGCGTTTTGGGTGGTATCGTGATTTCCGCATGGGGTGGCTTCAAAAACCGCATGCACACGATTGCGCTCTGCTGTATCCTGTTTGGTACCCTTACAATGCTTGTGGGGATTATTCCCGGATTTGTCGCCTTTTTGATCCTGATGTTTCTTACGGGAAGTACGGTCCCCCTGTTTACAACCCCTTCCATGGTGTTATTACAGGAACAGGTGGATCCCAATATGCAGGGACGCGTATTTAGCCTGACGCAGATCGTCATGACTGCCATGGTGCCCATTGGCATGGTCTTTTTCGGGCCGATTGCCGATACCATACGCATCGAGACGCTCATGGTGATTACCGGTATTTGCGGCGCGGTCGTCGGTGTATTAGTATTTTTCAACAAACACTTCAAGCGCGGATTGATTACGGAATAACCTGCCGTTTTCCTCCGGCCCGGATGCTGCGCGCAGGAACGACGGAAGGAATGTGAATCAAAAATGGATTTTTCTTACAGGCTAGGATATCGTGCAATCAAAACGGCAATCGCAGTTGCAGTCTGCCTGTTTTTAAGTTATATTTTCGGCCGCTCTACCGCCGTATTTGCAGTAGTCGCGGCAATTCTCTGTATCCAGCCAACCTATGATAAGTCAAAGCACACCGGTTTTCACCGTGTAATCGGAACGCTGATTGGCTCCGGCTTCAGCCTTCTTACGCTGGAGCTTGCAGGGATTATTCCATACTATAACGAATTTCTATATATCATCATATTTCCACTGATGATGCTTGCGCTCATTTTTGTGTGCAACGTATTAAACCTGAAGGACTCGGTTGCCCCAAGCTGCGTTATCTTTGCAGTCATCGTATTCTTCCACACAGGCAGCGCGCTTGATACGGTGCCATATGTCATAAACCGGACGCTCGAAACGCTGGCAGGCGTATTCGTAGCGCTTCCCATCAACCGCTTTATCCTGAATCCCAAAGAACCGGATGCGGATGAACAGGAAAATCAAGGGTAACAGGAGAATTGAAACATGAAGGAAAATAAATATGACGACAATGTTTTTTTTGAAAAATACAGCCAGATGGACCGTTCCAAAAAAGGACTGGACGGCGCAGGCGAGTGGCATGTACTCAAACAAATGCTGCCTGATTTCAGGGGCAAACGCATTCTGGATCTTGGCTGCGGCTTCGGCTGGCACTGTGAGTACGCAATAAAAAACGGTGCGGCGAGCGCTGTCGGCATCGATATTTCAGAAAAAATGCTGGCCGAGGCGCACGCCAAAAGGAGCTCGGACGCGATTTCATATATTTGCCTGCCCATCGAAGACATCGCCTTCCCGCCTTCATCCTTTGATGTTGTGATCAGCTCGCTGGCCTTCCATTATATCCAGTCTTTTGAGGATATCTGTAAAAAAGTGTACGACAGCCTTTCGCCGGGCAGTAATTTTGTTTTCTCTGTAGAACATCCTGTCTTTACGGCCTACGGCACCGAGGATTGGTATTACGATGACAGGGGCAATATCCTGCATTGGCCGGTAGACCGGTATTTTAACGAGGGCAGGCGCAGCACCATCTTCCTTGGAGAGACCGTGCAAAAATACCACAAAACGCTCACAACGTATGTAAACGGCCTGATTCGGACAGGCTTTGAAATCACCGGCTTGATCGAGCCGGAGCCAAGCGAAGAAATGCTGCATACCGTGTCCGGTATGACGGACGAGCTGCGGCGGCCCATGATGCTGCTCGTATCAGCGAGAAAAAGATAAAAACGCATCAAAAATGCCGGTCATTTCTGACCGGCATTTTTTAAATTAGAAGCCGTACACCATACATCGAATTTTGGCCTCATAAGAGGAATTTACATCATTGACTCAGAACAGGCGAACCTGCGGCACACGCTGCAATTTGCTTACTGCTGCTTCCGTCAGGACCTGACAGGGTTCACAACGCAACATTGCACAGGACCCATCCCTCAACGCCAAGTAATGTACTCCATACCCTACAAAGAAAACCCTCCGCATGGGATTCAACCCCGCTATAGCGGCTTGCGGGTTACAGGACACCGCTAACTCCCCGTCTAGTACGGCAAACTTGAAAACAATATTTTATTACGAGGTGCTTACAGCCCACGGAAAATACATTCCTCACGGCCCGCGCCCACGCCGATCATCACAACCGGTACTCCGGTCTGCTCTTCGATGAACTCAATGTAGGTCTTCGCCGCTGCCGGCAAATCTTCGTATTTGCGGATGTGCGAAAGGTCGCTGCTCCAGCCCTCGAATTCCTTGTAAACCGGCTTTGCCTTCGCAAGCGTTTCAAGCGACGCCGGATACGTATTTACTATTTTACCATCAATGTCATAGCCAATGCAAACAAAAACTTTATCAAGGCCGCCGAGCGTATCCATGCGTGACACGGCAAATCCCGTAATACCGCTTGTTTTTGCCGCAAAATCAACGATTACCAGATCCAGCCACCCGCAGCGGCGCGGACGGCCTGTCGTCGTACCGTATTCGTGGCCTTTTTCGCGAATCTCGTCTCCTGTCGCATCAAGAAGCTCCGTTACAAACGGGCCCTCTCCCACGCGCGTCGTATACGCCTTTACCACGCCGATCACATCGGTAATGGTCTGCGGCCCAACGCCCGCCCCCGAGCAAACCCCGCCCGTATTCGGATGCGAGGAGGTTACATAAGGATAGGTGCCGAAATCGATATCGAGCAGCATTCCCTGAGCGCCCTCGAAAAGCAGATTTTTTCCCGCGGCATGGTATTCCTGCAGCATGGAAACCGTATCACAGATGAACGGTTTAAAATATTTTGCGTGCTGGCGGTATTCCTCGAGCATTTCTTCATAATCGAGAGGCTCGCCGCCATATACCTTTGTAATGACTTCGTTTTTGTCTTCCACGCACTTTTTGAGCTTTGCGGGGAAGGTGTTTTCATCGATGAGGTCGCACATACGAAGCCCTGTGCGCGCCACTTTATCCGTATAGCATGGCCCGATGCCGTTGCAGGTCGTGCCAATCTTGAAATCGCCCAGCTTTTTTTCGTTGAGAACGTCAAGCTCCCTGTGATATGGCATAATCATATGGGCCCTGTCGCTGATATAAAGCTGATCCACGGAAACGCCGCGCTCCGCAAGATAATCGATCTCCTTTTTCAGCGCCTTAGGATCTATCACCACGCCGTTTGCGATTACGCACGCCTTTTTCGAAAGAATTCCAGACGGGATCAGGTGCAGCTTATAGGTTACGCCGTCTGCAACAACGGTATGGCCCGCGTTGTTGCCTCCCTGGTAACGAACCACCATATCGGCCTTGGAAGCGAGATAATCTACAAATCTGCCCTTTCCTTCGTCGCCCCACTGAGCGCCGAACACAACAATACCGGACATTTCGTTCACTCCTAACAATTACATTATTTGGGAAGCCGCACAGCCATTCATGAAACGGCTTGCCGCAAAAAAATATCGCGATGGAACATTGCACTCCATTGCGATACCCTGTCTTATTCTAACAAATTACAAGGCCTTCCGTCAACTTCTTTTCAGAATTTCCGCTGTGCTATGCGCAAAGTATACCCGCGCATCCCATTCGCAGGTTCATATTTTACCGCGTCATACCCACGATATACGGCGTTGCTCATTGACTTTTGAAATCAATTATCGTACTATGATATTTAGATAGATATATAGATTCCACCTATTTTGATATGTTTTACCGGAGGGCCCATGAAAAAGATCATAACTGTCCTGTGTGTCGCGCTTCTTTGCTGCATGGTACTGACTGCCTGCAGCTCGCCTGTTACATTCCAGACTTCCGGCGCTTCGTATGACGTAGCGGAAATCACCTCCTCAAACGAGGTTTCAGGAATGGCTCCGGGCAGTGGGAATACGTTTCTCGTGGTAAAGCTCGGTACGGCTGAAAACAGTCTTGACGACGCGCAGGCATCGTTTCTCCCTGCCGGGGGAACGCCTTCCTACGTAACGGACGGTACTACGCAGTATCCGTGCAAAGCGATTGCCTTTCAGTCAGACGGCAGCCGCGTACAAACAGTCCTCGTATATGAAGTTCCTCTGGACTGGGCAAACGCAAAAGAATTCAGCCTCGGCGGAAATGATTTTTCACCGGTTGCGCTGAAAAAATAGCAGCTACAAAAAGGCCGCACGTTAGTGGCGGCTGCATAAGACAGTATGAGTATTTGAAACGGTATAGCGGTTTTCCGCTATGCCGTTTTTTCGTTTTGGGTGAATGTGGTCGGGTTCTTTACAACGATACTGTTATTTACGATTCGTATTTTGCTCATGGGTTCCTCTCCGTTTCGTGATAGACTAAAGGGGTTTGGGGAGAATCCCCAACAAGCAATTTTGATTCATGGACGCGCAAGCGGTCATGATTCAAAATGTGGAAGTGTTAATACACTTCCTATGCTTGCTGGTAGACTAATATCCCTTATATGTCCCCTCACTACTAACACAATCCGAAGCGCCCAAAAAGGAACCTTTTCCAGAAATTTTATAACGGGCGACGCGAGTTTCAAGAAATAGACCTTATTTTATAGTAGATTATTTCTTACAATTTATTTTACTGGTCTAATTCCTCAAGACGCTTTCGTCTTGCTTCAAAGCTGTGATGTTCTTCGTTTAAAATTTGTGCAATCCTGTTTATGGTTTGTTCCTCGCCAGCCTTTTTCATTTCTGCTCCGAACCATTGTAAGAATAGTCTTTTTCTTGTGCGATTGATAACAGGATCATCAGCCGCAAGCAGCATGATTGCCAAACAGTGTTCATAGCCCTTGAAGCGGTCGATTTCAATATCTATCATCAATTCATCTGCCGTCAATTCTTCGTTGTATTGCATGAAATATACCAGCTGCTCCACGCCCTCTATATTCTGCTCCAAACTTTCCAATACTTTTTTATTTGACATAGTTGTGCTCCTTAACTAAAAATAGATAGGTTACTTGTTAGCACCTATTGTATCTCCTTTTAGGAATATAATCAAGATAAACATGTGCTAATGAGTCACTTTTTTATAAGGGAGAATTCTATGAAAGGTTTAATATTACAGAATGCAAGTTTACAAACAAATTTGAGGAGACTACGGGCTGCCGCAGGATTATCTCAAAGGGAATTAACATCGAAAATGAATCTACTGGGCAGTACGATTGATCGAAACACTTATACGAAAATAGAACTTGGAACGCGCAACATAAAGGTGACGGATTTGGTTGCGCTCCAGCAAGTTTACAATGTGGATTTTGCGGAGTTCTTTAAAGGAATTAAGCCGCACGAGTAATTAATTATTAATTAAATATGACACCAAAATAGTCTTTTAGAACATCTTTGGAACCCAAAAACAAGAGTTCAATAGATTTTACATATTCAGAAACATCTTCTCGAAATGTAATTGAGGCATCATACCAATATTGGAAACTCTTGTCTAAATGTCGACGCAGCAAAAAGGCCAATGAGTTAAATTTTGCTCATTGGCCTTTTCTCATTTATCCTGTTTGGCAGCTATCCCCTGTCTTATGGATAGCTACCATTGTGCGGTCTTTTTTTTGTCTAAAGAATACGCCGGGTATAGCGTGGGGTAAGGATATTTCATCAGACAAAAAAAACAGCGCCGTTTTTACGGCGCTGTTTTACTTTCGGTTACAGTATGGAGACACTCATGATAAACGATGCGAAAACCACCGCAACCATGGACATCAGCTTGATGAGGATATTGATGGACGGCCCGGAAGTATCCTTGAACGGATCGCCAACCGTATCGCCCACAACAGCCGCTTTATGCGCCTCAGAGCCTTTGCCGCCGTGTTTTCCGCCTTCGATGTATTTCTTGGCGTTATCCCATGCGCCGCCGGAATTTGCCATCATGACCGCAAGCACAAAGCCGCTGGCCGTCGCTCCTGCAAGCATACCGATCACACCGCTGGCTCCCAGCACAACTCCAACGATAATAGGCGATACAAAACCCAGGATAGCAGGCGCCAGCATCAGGTGCAGCGCGCTCTTTGTGCAGATGTCCACGCACGATTCATAATCAGGCTCTGCCTCCCCCGTCATAATGCCTTTGATGTGCTTGAACTGCCTGCGCACCTCCACAACGATTTTCTGCGCCGCCGTACCCACCGCGCTCATCGTGAGCGCTGAGAACAGGAATGGCAGCATCGCGCCGATAAAGATTCCCATCAAAAGCGTTGGATTCAAAAGACTGAGGTTGGAAACGTCAAGCTTAACCTGATCTGCAAACGCCGCAATCAGCGCCAGCGCAGTCAGCGCCGCACTGCCGATTGCAAAGCCCTTACCCGTAGCCGCCGTTGTATTTCCAAGCGAATCGAGCGCGTCTGTACGCTCCCTTACGATCTCTTCCTGCCCGCTCATTTCCGCGAGGCCCCCTGCGTTATCCGCAACCGGGCCGTAAGCATCTGTCGCCAGCGTGATTCCAAGTGTGGAAAGCATGCCTACCGCCGAGATTGCAACGCCGTAAAGGCCGACGTCAAAACCATTTGCCCCGCCGGATGCGAAATAGCTGATCAGCACGCTTGCCACCACTACGATGACCGGGATGGCCGTCGATTTCATACCAAGCGCAAAGCCGTTGATAATCGTTGTCGCCGGGCCTGTTACTGCGGAATCTGCAAGCGTCTGCGTTGGTTTGAAGTGGTCGCTCGTAACATATTCTGTGTAGTAGCCGATCACAATGCCTGCCACGAGGCCGGAGATGATCGCAAAATACACGCCGATGTTTTCCATTCCGAGCATTCCGGTCACGACAAAGAAACTTACGACGGCAACAATCGCCGCTGCGATATAAACTCCTTTATGCAGTGCTGAAAGAAGGCTCTTCTGGGAAGCGTTTTCTTTTGTCCTTACAAAGAATGTTCCGATTACGCTCGCAACGATTCCGAGCGCCGCCAGAATCATCGGCAGCGCAAGCCCGTTTGCGCCAAGGCCTGCCGCAATGGCAAGCGCGCCCGACGAAATAATAGAACCTACATACGATTCATAAAGGTCTGCGCCCATGCCCGCAACGTCGCCGACATTATCGCCAACATTATCCGCAATGGTAGCCGGGTTCCTCGGATCGTCCTCCGGGATGCCCGCTTCCACCTTGCCGACAAGGTCTGCACCCACGTCGGCAGCTTTGGTGAAGATACCGCCGCCCACACGCGCGAACAGCGCCATACAGGATGCGCCCATGCCAAACATCAGCATATTACTTGCAATCTGGGCAGAATCCCCCGCATAATACGCGTTGAGGATAAAATACCAGATTGTGAGATACAAAAGCCCAAGGCCCACAACCGTCATTCCCATGACCGCGCCGCTTGAAAAAGACACGCGAAGCGCCGAATTGAGGCTCTTTGTAGCGCCGTTTACCGTACGCGAGTTTGCCGCAGTCGCTATCTTCATGCCGATGAAGCCCGCCATTGCGCTGAAAACGCCGCCCACAAAAAATGCGATCGGTACAAAGAACGACATAAAGCCGAACGCCACCATGATAAACAGTAGAATTGTAACAATGATAAAAAAGATTGCAACGCTTTTATACTGGCGCTTAAGATATGCGTTTGCGCCCTTCTTGATTGCTCCGGCAATTTTCTTGATTTTCTCGCTGCCTTCGCTTTTCTTCATGACACCCGATGCGGTGACTGCCGCAAAAACAAGTGCAATGAGGGCTCCGATCAGAGCCAGATACATAATGTTCATTCCTTCGATCCCTCCTATTATTGAATTATTTCATACGGATAATAGAAACGGTTCTCAAAGCCATTACCTAAAGTATTATTTTCATTATAATACTAAATTGGTAGTATGGAAATACCAATTTAGTTATTTAGGTAAAAAAACTTGCGAAATTATCGGTTGACATCAGCTTTTCCTCCTTATATAATCTTAATTGTACTAATACACATAATACAGATTTTCAAATAAAGGAGCAACATCCATGGCGCTGATCCAGCTTGACCACTCATTAAAACAACCAATTTACCGCCAGATTGTCGACGGTCTGAAATCCCTTGTAATGATGGGTAAACTCCATCCGCACGAGCAGATTCCTTCGGTGCGTAAAATGGCCCGGGAGCTTGGCGTAAACCCCAATACCATCCAGAAATCCTATGCACTGCTCGAAAAGGAGGGCATCCTCTATTCCGTGGCGGGCAAGGGCGATTTCGTAGCCGATAACGCCATGCGCATCAAGGAAATGCGTAAGGAGGAAATACGCGAGATGTTTGTAAAGGCCACGCGCGAAGCAAGGCAGTCCGGACTGTGGATCGATGAAATCTTCACAATCGTGGACGAGGCCTACTCCTCAAATTGAAAAAAGTATCTCACCCCGGCTGCGCTCAGTCGGGGTGTTTTTTTATTTTCCGTTCTTCCAGTTCATGCTGGATAAAATCCTTCAAATCCAAAAGCCCCTCGTGCGTCTTTTTCTTTTGCGCCGACGCCATACGCTCGCTTACATACAGCGTCCTTCCCACAACCGGGCTCCCCGGCCTCTTCAGTTCGTTTTCATACATGGAAAGCAGCGCCCCCGGCGTCATAACGCCTCCAAATACGCGTGCCTTTGGGATGCTCGTTCCCGCAAGGAAATCTTCAAGGAGCAGCGCGCAGTTGGTATTGAGCATAAAATATGTTTTATATTTTCCCTGCTTTACTTTAAACAGCTTTGCCCCCTGGCGGGCAAGCGCCCGGGCGTATCCGTTTTTCTGCGGTTCCTGCGGCTCCCATGGCTCGCAGTCCTTCAGAAAATCGGCTATATTGGCTTTCACGCGCTCTTCATCTTCCCCGGAAAGCTGCAGCTCATAACCAATGATCGTTTTGCGCGCGCTGTCAAGCGAAAATTTGATATACTTTTCGCGCCCGCAGACGGCAAAGACGCCGTCCCAGAAAAGTCCGAACAACCTTGTCTGCTTTGGATCATGATCGTAATTGCCGTACGAAAACACCTGTCCATCCACCACAAGGTCCACGTGGCCAAGGGCGTTTGTCCCAATATCCGATAAATGAACGAGTATTTCGATATCCGTTGGCCCTTTGGGGATATTTCCGCTTGTCACCACTTCGCCGTCCGATTCGTCCGCGTCCCCTTCGAATGTGGATTTAACCCATTCCAATGTCGCCTTGGGAAGGGCCGCCTCCACAAAAAATGGCAATGGTATATTTTTCCGTTTTTTATTTTTTTGATTCACAATCATAAAAAGCCGCAGCAGGGCCGTAAACCCCAGCATGATGCAATAGGCTGCGACAAACGTGGAAAGCACAAATACCCACAGCTCCTGCGCGGTAAGCAGCGCCAGGAACGCCGCCATAAGGAGGATTCCCCATATCAGCGCGGGCACCCACTTTTTCTCGTCGTTTGCGTGATAGGAATAGGCAGTCAGCAGGCTCACTCCACCGGAGAAAAAGAGCCATACCGCTAATGTAATCCGTACGACCTGGTCGATCACTCCCGGATATGCCAACAAAAAAATACCGCAGCCAAGTGTGATCAGCCCAATTACGATCGTCGACGCAGTAATATGAGGCGCATTATCGCGCACAAACAGAAAGAATAATATCCTGACGCTTCCAAAGATTGTGAGCAGGATGCCCAGAACACGCGCAAATACGCCGATAATCATGATAGGGTTTGCCGCAAGGAAAATGCCGCCTACGATAAGCACGGAGGAAACAATCGCCGTCAATATTATTTTTGCCTTCTCCACACGATTACCCCCTTTGATTCTAAAGGCATACCCACCTGTTCCATTAATACCCTGCCCGTCTCCTGTAAAAACCAATACCGGTTATTTATATGATAGCACTTTCGCGCTCAGAAATAAATTTCATACAGGCAAACCACTTTACACAACGGCTTAAAATGTTAAATTTTTGAAAAGAAACCTTTGTTTTGTTTACATTGTTTTTTGAAGTAGTATAATAAGGAAAACTGACAAGGTAATAAAGGTTAAAATATGCAGGATAATAAACAGGATAACATAGTCGAAACAAAAAGCGGCAGAGTAAGCGGCGCCTATGAAAAGGACGTCGCCACATGGAAAGGAATCCCTTACGCGGCACCGCCCGTAGGCAACCTGCGCTTTCGTCCGGCCCAGCCGCCGGAAAACTGGAAGGGTATTTTGGACGCCTCGGCGCATAGCGCAATCTGTCCGCAAAACAGGCGTTCCAGGCAAATCGCAAGCGAAGATTGCCTGACGCTGAACATCTGGTCTCCCGGGGCGGATGACCGGAAACGCGCCGTATTTTTTTACATCCATGGCGGTTCCTTTTGCTCAGGTGCGGGAAGCGATCCTGAATACAACGGCGCAAACCTTGCCAAGGCTGCGGATGTTGTGGTTGTGACCATCAACTACCGCCTCGGAGCGCTCGGTTTCCTTGATTTTTCTTTTCTGGGAGAGGAATTTTCGCCCAACTGCGGCCTCTCTGATATCGTGCAGGCGCTGCGCTGGGTTTACGAAAACATCAGCGCATTCGGCGGCGATCCGGAAAGCATTACGGTGCTGGGCCAGTCTGCCGGGGCGATTGCAGCCTCCGTGCTGCCTGTTATGCCGGCGGCAAAAAAATATGTTTCCAGGGTAATCATGATGAGCGGCGGCCCAACGCTGCTTTATACCAGGGAAGAGTACCAGAATGTCGCAAAGCAGTTTATGAAATTCATGGGGATTTCAAGCGCGCAGGAACTTCTTAGCATTCCTGCTGCCAGGCTCGTGGGAAGTCAAAAGAAATTTGCGTCCCATTGCGGACTTGGAGACGGCACGTTTATGATCGAGGTAGACGGCGGCTTGGTTCCGGAATACCCCATTCCCGCAGCGGCGCAGGGTGCTGCAAAGGATATTCCTATTTTGATTGGTACAACCAAGGAAGAAATGTCTTTTCTGTGCATCAAGGTTCTCTCCAACGTACTCGATATCAAAAAAATATTGAAACGCAATATCGCGCTTGAAAAGGAAGAAACCCGGATGCGTCTTGAAAAAGCCTACCTGCGTTATGGTAAGCGCGCGGAATCCATGATGCTTACGGACCGTGTATTTCGCATGGCGAGCGTATGGTATGCGGAGGTATACAGCCAATACGCCAACACATGGATGTACCGTTTTGATTATGAAACGACTGCAATGAAAGCCTGCGCGCTGCGTGCGTGCCATTCAAGCGATATCCCGTTCGTATTCGGCAACTTCCATGCGGGTATCTTTAAATGGATGTTTTTGCTGTCCTCCGCCAAAACGTCAAAACGTATTTCCGCAGAGGTGCAGAGGGACTTTGCCGAATTCGCAAAAAAGGGTTCCCTTTCATGGCAGGAATGCTGCGGAAGGGATACGCCCGCAAAATGTTACGATAAATGCTTTTCCGTGATCCCGATGGTTGATCCGGAGATCGAAAAAGAATATGACAAAAGCGAATTCAAACGCCAGAGCTTTCGCGGTTTGAATGCGGTGCATTTAGGGTAATTTAAATATGAACCGATCGTTTTGATGAAGGAGGTATCATATTTATGGCAGAGCTTGCAACAATCAGGCATTTACTCGCCGAGGCGTCGCCCGTTACGGAGGATGAGATCACTCCGGAAAAGCATCTTGTGAAAGACCTGGAGCTTGATTCTTTCAGTCTCCTTGACACTGTTTCCGTCTTCGAAAAGGAATTCAGTATCTCAATACCGGACCGCGACCTGCGCCTGTTCGATACGGTGCAGGATGTGGTGGACTACGTTAACAAACGGGAAGCAGAATAAAATAAATGTCAAAAGAGCCGGGGACAACCAATCCCCGGCTCTTTTTCATGTAAGTTCAGGCAGGCGTCAGACTTCCGCCCCCCGCAAGCGTAATCGTCCTTGCGTTGAGCCATTGGTTCGCCTCGTTTTCCGAATCATAATAAATATGAAACCCATTGGAGGCAATATTGGCGCAACTTGTATCGCCGTTTGCAAACACTGTTACGTAGCTGTCGCCTGTCAGCGTCCATGTGCTGGAAGCATCAAGCGATACGCTCACCTCTTTTGCAGTATTTTCGCTGTTAACCGCTCCCGTATATGCGGAGCTTTCATTGAGTATCAATGAAAACGTACTGATGCTGTCGCAGGTCACGTCGCCCGCAAGCGTCTGGCCCGTTCCTTTGAGTGTGAAATCCCCGCCGTTTGAGCCGGGCGTTCCCCAGTTATTTGTATCGTTGCCCGCAACGTTTGCCAGTATACCGCTCGCAAAAGACAATTCCGTATTGGAAAGGTCTGCCTCGGCCTCGGTATTGGTTACGTAAAACATTGGCCCGTCCGTAGTGGTGGACAGCCGGGAATCCACGGCTGTAAACATCGCCGTCCCCTCCGCAGCGTCGCCCGATGTGCTCTGGTAGAGCATAACGCCGTTCGGGCCCGCTCCGGTGAGATCCGTATCCGTCATCGTGATCGAATTCTTACCCTCCACAACAGCCGCCTGGCTGCCGGTCGCCGTCCCTGTTACATCGTTTACTGTAATCGTTCCCGTAGAGTAAATACAGGGACTGCCGTCCCCCGCCGCAGATACGGTTGCCGTGGTCACATTGATCGTCCCTTCCCCGCGGTCTGTTGCGATCGGCGCAGAGTGCGCGCCCTGCGTTGTAATATTCACATCCTGTGCGGTAATACTTCCGCCATAGGTTGCATCCAGTCCGCGCGAGGAATCGCCTGCCGTCTGTATGGTAACGTTTTTCACAAGAACGTCAGAGCCTTCCCCTGTTGCAAAAATTGCGTTCGCACCTTCGGCGTCCGACGTGACCTGCGCATCGGAAATTTGCGCAGTGCTGCCTGCCGCCGCTGCAAATACTGCATTCAGTGCGTAAAAGTTGCTTTCGTCCGCGCTGGAGCTGTCTCCCGTTTTAGAGAGCGTACCGCCGCTGAGCACCAGGTCGCCGCCGTTTGTTACCAGCACCGTATTCTGGTCAGCGGAGCTGGATGCGTAATCGGTGCCATCCGACGTTTCTTCTGTGCCGTCCACAGTATAAACGCCTGTCAGCTCAATGCTCCCCGTATCGGAGCCCTCCATATTTCCACCGGGGCCGCCTGTCCCCATGGATTGTATGACGATTTCTGCGGGAACAAATCCAACCCCTTCGCCGCTCCCCGTCATTTTCAGGATGTCGTTTACCGCAAGGTCTGAAAGGGATGCCTCCTGCGTTTCCTCCCCGTTTTGCCTCGTTACGGCCACGTCGTCCGAAAGCGTAATTTTGATCGTGGTGCCGTCTGCGGTAAAGCCTCCCATTCCGCCGCCCTGCGGCATCTCCGGAGGCGTGCCGCCTTCAGCATTCCCCGTTCCGGTTTCTGTGGAAGGCAATTCAGGGGGTGCGCCGCCTTCACCTGAGCTGTCTGGTGCGCCGCTGCCCTGCGGCGGTTCTCCCGATGGCATTTCGCCCTGTCCGCCGCCGCTCCCCGCCTCAGGTATTTCCCCTGACGGTGCACCGGATGGCGGCGTTCCACCGTTTTCCATATCCGGCGCGCCGTCCATTTCCGGTTCCTGTACGGTTCCCAGCGAAATCGTTATCTCATCTCCGTCAACCGCCGTCACCTGCCCGTACACTTCTTTCGCCGTTTCCCCTGTCTGCTGTGCAGAGCTCGTCGCAGCAGGCGAAGAACAAGCGGTAAATATGAACGCAAAAAGCGTTATTCCCAGTACAATCATCCATAATTTTTTCATGATCGTGCTCCTTTCCTGTTTGATCTTATATTTTATTATCCACAGTAAAGTGAAGTCTGTGTGCACGCTGCCTGAAAATGTATTTCACCATTTTATTTGTGCATCTTACATAAAACCGGTTGAAACGGCGCTGCCCGTCTGTTACCTTAGTAACTGTGATACGGTGCCATATATCAAAAAACGGGAGTGTGAAATCTATTGAAGCTTCTAATCGACCAGTCTCCAGACAACGAGGAAGTTGAAATCATCATCAAATGCGGCCTTATAGATACGGAGCTTGAAAAACTGATTGCCCAGATAAGGCTTTATTCGTTTTCGGTATCAGCGCGACGCGACGGCAAGCAATACAACATAAGCCTTTCCGATATTTATTATTTCGAATCTGTGGACAACAGGACCTTTGTGTACACCCGAGACGAGGTGTACCAATGCGACCTCAAGCTCTACGAGCTGGAAGAGCAACTTACCAAAACCAATTTTGTCCGCATCAGCAAATCGAGCATCCTGAATATCATGGTGCTTGAGAGCGTCCGGGCGCTGCTGCACGGCAAAATGGAGGCGGAACTCAGCAATGGCGAAAAGGTGGTCATCAACCGCCATTATGTAGACGCGCTCAAGAAAAAAATGAAGATATAGAGGAGGAGCATTATGGCAAAGTTTAAATATTATTTTACAATGGACTGCGTCTCGTTTACGCTTTTGGCACTTCTTTACAGCCTCCTGTCTGCGTTCGGTTTTGCGACTGTAGCAGTTGAGGCAATATTTATCCTGTTCCTGATGACGACCTGCATCGCCGTACTGATCTTCCTGACGGATAAGATACCTGTGAATTCAACGCCCCTTTCTATGGCGCTAAACCTTGCAGACATTGTGGCCGTGGTATTTATCATCGGCGGCTTTACAGGCTTCATCCCGTTTGAGGCCCCTTATGTCGGAATCGTGCTTGGCATGATCGCAGCGGTCTATTTCGGAACGTTCGGCGTGCTTGCAATCAAAAACAGGGCCGATGCGGAAAACATCAACCGCCAAATCAAAAAAATGAAACAGGAAAGGGAATAATATGCAAAAAATTATTGAAGTTTCAGGACTTAAAAAATCCTTTGGAACCATAGAAGCTGTGAAAGGAATTGATTTTTATGTGGAAAAGGGCTCGTTGTTTGCATTTTTAGGGCCAAACGGCGCGGGAAAATCCACAACGATCGATATGATCTCCACACAGCTGAAACCGGATAGCGGCAGGGTTATCGTAGATGGTAACCAGCTTGGGAAGGGCGACGGAAAAATCCGCGCGGAGATTGGTATCGTGTTCCAGGACAGCGTACTCGACGCGCTTCTTACCGTCAGGGAAAATCTTTTCCTGCGCGGCAGCTTTTACGGCCTCAGCCGGGCGCAGCTCAAAAACGCCGTAGAAAGCGCGGTACGCACTGCGGATGTCGGCGATTTTCTCAACCAGCGTTATGGCAAGCTTTCCGGAGGCCAGAGAAGGCGGGCGGATATTGCGCGCGCCCTTATCAATACGCCGGAAATCCTGTTTTTGGACGAGCCGACGACCGGCCTTGATCCGCAGACGCGTAAAAAGGTATGGGAAACCATCCGGCTCCTGCAAAAGGAACGCAATATGACGATTTTCCTGACCACGCATTACATGGAAGAAGCCGCGCAGGCGGATTACATTACCATCATGGACCACGGCAAAATCCTTGCCAAAGGCACGCCCGCGCAGCTCAAAGAAGAGTATACCAAGGATAGCCTCAAGATAACCCCCAAGGATGCGTCAGCGCTTGAAGCAAGCCTTGAAAAAAGCAGTATTTCATTTCAGAAAACAGGCGGCGAATATGTCGTCCGGCTAAAACACACAGCCGACGCGATTGGCATCATCGAACAAAACAAAGAAAACATCGCGGGAATGGAAGTCCGCCGCGGCTCTATGGACGACGTATTTTTAAACATTACTGGCTCGGAGGTAAGAAACTGATGCTCAATATGGCAAAAAGAAATATAAAGGTTTTTTTCAGGGACAGGAGCTCGGTATTTTTCTCGCTCCTTGCAGTCTTCATCATCATTGCACTGTACGCCGTTTTTCTGGGCGATACAATCACAAGCGGCAACGAAAACGTTCCGGGAATCGATAATCTGGTCAACAGTTGGGTGATCGCAGGAATCCTCGCAGTCATCTCTATGACTTCCACGTTGGGTGCGTTTGGCGTTATGGTGGAGGACCGCGCCAAAAAGATATCCAAGGATTTCTCAGTATCGCCCTTAAGGCGCGGGGATATCGCGGGAGGCTACATCCTGTGCTCCGTATGCGTGGGTATTATCATGAGCCTTGTGGCTCTTGTGATCGGAGAGCTCTACATCGTAGCAGCCGGCGGGGAGCTGCTTCCCACGGAAAATATGTTACAGGTGATCGGTGGAATTTTCCTTTCCGTATTCTCGAGCAGTTCGATCGTGCTTTTCATCGTCTCTTTTTTCAAAAGCCAGAACGCGTTTGGCACCGCAAGCACGATCATCGGGACGCTGATCGGCTTTTTGACCGGCGTATATATTCCCATTGGCAGTCTTCCTGACGCTGTGCAGGGAATCATCAAGGCATTTCCCGTTTCTTATTCCGCCTCCCTGTTCCGCACGTCCATGCTTGAGCAGCCGATGGCCGTCTCCTTTGACGGCGCGCCCGCAAGCGCGGTGGAAGATTTTACGCACGAGATGGGTGTAAACTTCCAGTTTGGCGATTTCACTACGACGATCACAACCTGTATCATCGTGCTGTTCGCAACTGCCGCAATTTTTTATACGCTTTCCATCCTGAACCTGTCGCGCAAACGCAAGTAGGTTCTGGAAACTGTACTCCGGTGCGATAGAACTGACAGCAGATTTACGGCAGGGGCATATCTGAAGATATACCCCCTGCCGCGCTAATTTTGTTAAAATAAGCGCTGGCTTTCTGTTCTCCCACTCGTACAGATTATTATTACGGTATATGCCAAATAAAGGCGACGGCAAATTCAATATTACCCAAATTTTATTCGTTTTTTAATTGATGTTCTTCGGCAATAAACGTATAATTAAGAAAAACGAGGTGATTTAATTGGCTGCTGCAAAAAAATAAAAATGCTTTTAGTTGAGCGCGAAATGACACTTACAGATTTATCCAAACTGTTAAATAAAAGTTTGTCAACAATGAGTGGAAAAATGGCCCGTGATAATTTTTCGGAAAAAGACCTGAAACAAATAGCCGATATTTTGAATTATGACTATGAGGCAGTATTTACCGATAAAGAAACCGGCAAACGGCTATAAAACAGGCAAGGCTGTCTCTGTCGCTGACGGTCGAAAAGCCAGAAGCTTTCATCAGATGGCAAGACGGGTTATAAACCGTTGTTCTCTGCCATGCACTGTCCGCTTTCCTTCCGTTAAACTTATTCATAAAAATAACAACCAAAAAAAGACAGGTGGCTTTCCGCCTGTCTTTTTATGCTCTGTTTCTCCTTTGCTTTTCAACATACTTGTCCGGTTGGAGAGAACCGCTGCCGTTTTTTTAATTTAATCGCCATCCGGGCTCCTCATTGCATAATATCTTTTCCGTGTGCGAGAAGATAGTCCTCCGCTTCCTTATTCCACAGCATGGAATTCCGGCTGCAGATTTCGTGCAGCGCCTGAAACAGCGGATCACTTTTTCCTTTTTCCTCAAATTCGTCAATCGCTGTCAAAGGAAGGTCAATGTTGCAGTAAATCAGCTTTTTGCCGCCCGGAATCTGCGGCAGGTTGAGCGTCGCCTCAGCCGCGCTGTTGAGCCCTCCAATATGTGTGATCAGGATCGAAGGATCAATCGTATTCGTTTCGATCATACGCACAGCCTCTTTCATATCGGTGAGATCCCCTCCGGATGTTCCGATGATGTGCTTATAGTTGTAATGCACGTCATAGAAGTTGATATTCGCGTAAAAATCTTTCTTTGTGGGGCCTGCAAAGAAGTTAAGGCAGCTATCGAGCCCTGCGATTTTATCCGCTGTTTCGATTACCGCCGGCACAGGCGCCATAATCAGCACATCGTCAAACCCTTCGCCGCCTGTAAGCCCCTTTAAGAACTCCGCTTCATTTTCCTTTCCTGCGGTATTCGCAAAAATAAGCTCCACGCCGTTCTGTGGCTTCAATACCTTCTTAGCCCGCTGGACGCGATTCTCGTCAATGTCTGTAATTACAAGGCGCTTCGGCTTTTGCTTCATATTCATCGCAAGCTCCGCCGCGCCAAGCCCCATCGGGCCGCAGCCTGCAAGGATCGCCATGTTTCCGCCCTGCTTCAGTCCCATAATGTGATCCTTATTGTTTTCCGCAAGGTGATAAGCCGAGGTGAGCGCTGAAATCAGGCAGGAAATCGGTTCTGCCACCGATGCTTTAAAGTGTGCGTCCCCGTCGTATTTCAGGATGTATCCGCCTTCTATGACTTCCGCAGGGACAATAATATGGGTTGCATTTCCGCCGTATTCCGTATAGGAATATCCCGGCGATGTGATTCGCTCTCCAAAATACATCTTCGCCTGCACCGCAAAGGTATCTCCCACGCTGTAGGCCCCTTTGAGATGATCGCCAACCTCTACGATTACGCCTGAAAGCTCGTGCCCCATGATGACAGGGTTTTTGTCGATATCGTCCGGAATGCACCTGTGCTCGCTTGCCTGCAACATTGCTTTGTAGCTTGACATGCAAAGGCTGTCTGTGAGTACCTTAGCAAGGATTTCATCCGGGCCGATGTCCCGCAGGTCGAATTCCTCAAACCGTAAATCCTTTTTCCCATATAATCTAACCGCTTTTACCTTCATTCCCGTTTCCTTCCTTATTACAGTCCGTGTATTGTCCTTGTAATGATCTCATCCTGCAGAGATCCGTCAAGATTTACAAAATATTCGCAGTAACCGCCGATTCTCACGATAAGGTTCCTGTATTTCTCCGGCTCGGTCTTCGCTTTTTTAAGCGATTCCACATCCACAAAATTCACCTGCAGCTGCGGGCCGCCACCCTCGATGTATGATTTTACAAGCGCCTTTAACGCATTGATACCCACGCCGTCGCGCACAAGCTCCGGGTTGATCTTGAGGTTCAAAGCATAACCGCCCGTCACCTCGTCGTGGTTAAGCTTGAGAACGGAATTGAGCATCCTTGTCGGCCCGCTTACGTCCTTACCCTGCGATGGCCCCATGCTGTCGCTGAAGGTTTCCCCTCTTCTCCTGCCGTTGGGCGTTGCGCCTGTGATCTCTCCGTGATAGATGTGGAAAAAATATCCAAACAACGTCGAAACGTATTTGTCCCTGCTTCCAGGCTCGTTCTGGTCAAAGACGATGTCCGTAAAATTCAGCAGCATATCCTTTGCAAGCAGGTCTACGTCGTCCTTGTCGTTTCCATAGCTCGGCGTTTTGGTGTCGAGGAAGGCCTGCAGCTTTTCGTATCCTTCAAAATTATGCTCAAGCGCTTGCGACATTTGCGCGATTGAAACCGTTTTGTCGTCGTATACAAACTTTTTCACGGCTGCCATTGCGTCCGCCGCAGTGCCCAGCCCGTACGCGTATACCGACCAGTGCGTGCCGATCTCGCTGCCGCCCTGGAACATATCCTTTCCGTTCTCGATGCAGCCGTCGATGAGAAGCGACGCAAACGGATCAAAGCACCTGCCCGCCATGTTTTCGATCTTGCCCTGCGCTTCCTTCCTGTCCGCGGCGACAGCAGCTTTGAGTTCGTCCACATAAGCTGCATAAAAATCCTCAAACGTATCGAGTTTCAGGCTTCCCTGCCTGTATTTTGTAAAGATATCTTCTATCAGCATCGGGAATGCGATCGGATCTGTCACGCCCCAGTTTGGCTGCTTGCCGGGAATCATGATTTCCACACATCCCATGTTGTAATAATCGTTGGCGTATTTGTCCTCATAGCCAAGACGCCGGAGCGCCGCAATCCAAACGTCGTCGTTCATAATCATCGGCTGTCCGCCGCCAGCGCGGATGGAATCCACGATTTCATCGTACAGCCATTCCGGATTGAGCTTATTGATACGCGCGCCCACATTTGGATACGGAAGCTTCATTTCCCTGACGACCTCAAGGCACAGGCGTGTCAGGCTGTTTGCCGCATCCTTTCCGTCCGGCGTAATTCCGCCGACTGTCAGGCTCTGCACGGTTCTCATGCGCGGTTCATTTACCTTAAGCCACATACAGCACAGGAT
The DNA here is from genome assembly GCF_000981035.1 of Christensenella hongkongensis. Lineage (GTDB taxonomy): Bacteria > Bacillota > Clostridia > Christensenellales > Christensenellaceae > Christensenella > Christensenella hongkongensis. The sequence continues at coordinate 128,795 of NZ_LAYJ01000133.1, read as the reverse complement.
TTCCTTTGCCTGATCCTTTGTAATCGTGCCGTTTTTGATATCGTTTTCATAAAGCCCCGCCAGATACTGGTCAAACCGCCCAAAGGAAAGCGCCGAGCCCCAGCATATGCTCTGCACCATGTGTAGCAGCCATACAAGCTGTACGCCCTCATAAAAGGTATCCGCTTTTTCTGTCGAAACCTTTGCACAGATTTCCGCCATTGCTGCAAGCTCCTGCCTGCGCTCTTTGCTGTGCATTTCATTTTTGCTCTGCTTTTTGAGCTCGTCCGCATAGCGCATGATGTAGCGTATAACGCTTTCTACCGTAATCAGCGCCGCGTTATAATATTCTTTTTTCTCTTCGTCTTTGGCTTCGCCCAGCTTTTCCACGATTCTCTTTTTCGTCGCGCCAAGCCCCTGCTCCACAATTCTTCCATAGTTCAGGCTCAGATGATTGGCGGCAAACCATGGCAGCGCGTCTATTTCCTCGCGCACGCCCTTGCCGTAATCAATCTTAAAGCTGCGCTCCAGCTCCCTGCCGATCTCATATTTTTCGATGTCCTCGTCTTTAAACTGCTCCTGCATTTCCGCAATCAGCTTCTGCAGGTCGCTGTAATCTATATTTGCGTCGTGGTGTACGCGGCTCATCAATGCCCAACGGCTTTTCTTTGTTGTGAAATCCGCCTCGAAGGTTTTGATCTCCCCTGTTTTCACCGTTTCCTGCGCGGTTCCCTGTTTCTTTTGCCGCAGGTAATCCTCTATAATCTGTACCGCTTCCTTCCTGGTTTCCTCATAAGGCGGAACGTTTTTCGCAACCGGGCAAAAGGCTGCCATCGTTCCCACAAGAAGCTCGTATGGCAACACTTCGATGGGCGATTCATCCATCAGGTGCGCGATTGCCTTCGCCCTCCTGATCTGCGTCGGCTCGCCCTTCGTCTGCTGAAGCGATTCGTAAACCATTGGATAAAAATAAGTGCTTCTAACCCCCGCGTCATTTAATGCGTCTATGTTTTTTCTCATTTGTTCAATTCTGTCGCTCATGTTTTTTAACCTCCAGACCATCTGCTTCATAAATTCTCCCGCCGAAGGAACAAACCCGTTCCGTCCAGCTTTCCACCGTACTGGCGTCAGGAACCTCAAATTCCTCGTAGCCTTCCTCGCCGATACGCTTTGCCTTTGACATTCCCAGCTTATGGTAGGGCATCAGTTCAAAGCCCAATATGTTATGATACTGCCTCGTAAGCAACGCGATTGCCTTGAAATGACCATCCGTATCGTTGACGCCCGGTATGACCGGACACCTCAGGATCACCGGCTTTCCCGCCATGCAAAAGTGTTTCAGGTTTTCCAGTATCCTTTTCCCCGATACGCCCGTAAATTTCTTGTGCTTTGCGTCGTCCGTCAGCTTATAATCGATCAGGAACAGGTCTGCGTAAGGAAGCAGCTTTTCATATTCCGAAAAATCCGCGTACCCATTTGTCTCGATTGCAGTACTGACGCCCTCTTCCTTTGCCTTTTTGCACAGGGCTTTTGTGAACGCCGCCTGACACATCGGCTCTCCGCCGGAGATCGTGATCCCGCCCCCGCTTCTTTCAAAGTAACGTTTATCCCTTAAGGCCTCCCCGATCACCTCGCCTGCATCCATTTCTTCGCCCATTATGGAAAGGGCCCCCTTGCAGCAGGCCTGCACGCATCTTCCGCAGCAAGTGCACTTACTTCTGTCTATCTTATGGATTCCATCCCTGATACTGTGCACCTGCGGGCAAACCCGCACGCAGTCCCCGCACCGGATACATTTGCTGTCCGTATAGGCAAGCGTCGGTTTTTTTGCGATACTCTCCGGGTTATGGCACCACGCGCAATTCATATTGCAGCCTTTCAGGAAAACCGTCGTACGGATTCCCGGGCCGTCATGAATCGAAAAATGCTGTATCCCGAAAACAATTCCCTTCTGTTCCAAATGCTTCTCCTTATGCCAGTATGATTTCCGTCTTTTTTTCCAGTTCTTTTATGACCGCCGGATCGATATCGCTGTCTGTGACAAGAGCGTCCATTTCCTCCCACGTTCCGAACTGTATCATGGAATCGCTCGACGCTTTGCTGCTGTCCGCAACGACAATCACACGGTTTGCGCTTTTCATCATCGCCTGTTTTACGTCGCTTTCCTGGAAATTTTCGATACACGGCCCTTTGCGGCCCATAAATCCGCTCGTCCCTAAAAATGCAATATCCGCCCTGATCTCTGCGAGCGCCCTCAGCGTCCAGCTGCCCACGACGGCGTTGCTCGTATGACGCATCTCGCCTCCCAGCAGATAGACCTTCACGCCTGAATCGATGAGCACCTGTGCAACCTTGATCGAGTTGGTGAACACCGTAATATCCTTTTTCAAAATGAGCTGCTTTGCAATCGCAAGCACTGTACTGCCGTTATCAAGCAGCACTGTGCTGCCGTCCGCCACAAGCTCCGCGGCCTTTCCCGCGATCGCAGCCTTTTTATCCTGATGCTTAACGGACTTCTCAAGAAAGCTCGGTTCCATCAGCTCTGTTGCAACCACAGCGCCGCCGTAGCCCTTTTTGGCAATGCCGTTTTCCTCGAGGTAAATCATATCCTTGCGGATTGTCTCCGCCGAAACGCCATATTCTTCTGCGAGCGCGGAAGCGCTTACCTTCCCGTCAAGAAGCAGCTTTTGGGCGATTTCATTTCTTCTTTCCTGCGTTAATTTTTTCATAATTCCAATCAACTCCAACCTTTTCTATTGTTATTATACCACATTTACATTGTATTGCAACATTAAAACTTGTGTTTTATTGCAATTTTTACAAAAAAAGAACAGATATACTCTATCTGCTCCTTCAATTCCAACCAACTCCAACTTTATTACAAATTATCGAACGATTCCGCTTTCCGCAATCAGCCTGACCGCTTTTTCTATTGTAGGCACGCCCGCCACAAGCGCAAACCGTACGAATCCCTCGCCCGCAGGCCCAAAGCTTTCGCCCGGCACGCAGATCACGCCCGTTTTTTCCATCAATTCCAACACAAAATCGAATGATTTATCATAGCCACTTGGCAGCGGCGCCCATACAAACATCGTTCCCGGCGAATCGGGCACGTCCCAGCCAATGCTCCTGAGCCCTCCGCACAGCGCGTCGCGGCGCTCGCGGTATCCCTTCCTGTTTCGCTCCAAAATATCCTGCGGACCGTTAAGTGCCGCAATCGCGGCTTTTTGCACCGGAAAGGAAATGCCATAATCGATCTGCGAACGCAGGCAGCGGAAATTCCGTATGATTTCTGTATTTCCCATGGCAAACGAAATCCGAAGGCCCGTCAGGTTATACGATTTGGACAGCGAATTAAACTCGATACCCACATCCATTGCACCCGGAACCTTCAAAAAGGACATCCCTGGCTCCTCGTCCATCACAAGCTCGGAATAAGCGTTGTCATGCACCACGACCACATCGTATTTTTGGGCCCATGCCACGAGTTTTTCATAAAATTCAAAGGTAGCAAGCGCGGTAACAGGGTTGTTTGGATAAGACACCACGATCATTTTTGCCCGCTGTGCCACGTCCTGCGGGATACTGTCAAAATCGATGAGGAATCCGTTCTCCTTTTTGAGCGGCGTATAATAGATTTCCGCCTCCGCCATACGCGGCCCAAACATAAAAACAGGGTAACATGGATCCGGGGCGATCACAAGGTCGCCCGGATTGCAGATGGGCAGCGCCACATGCGCCATCCCTTCCTGCGTGCCGTACACAGACATCACCTGATCTCTTTCGAGCGTAACGCCATAGCGCCTTGCATACCACGCAATCACTGCGTCGATCAACTCCGGCAGGTCCGCAAGCGAATATTTAAAATTATCCGCAACGCCCGCAGCTTCCTTAAGCGCTGCGATCACATGATCGTCCGGCTTAAAATCCGGCGTGCCCACCGAGAGATTAATGACCTCCCTGCCGCTTTTTGCGATCTCCGCTTTTTTATCCTCCAGTTTGGAAAAAATGTTCATGTCGAACACTTGCATTTTATCCGCAAATTTCATGTTCCGCCTCCGCTTATTGTGTTTATTATTACATTAGATATCTTACCGCAAATAGATTTTGTTTACAACAAGGAAGGCAAAAATCCTTTGCGCCGGGCCGGTACGGATGGAAATTTGACAAAAAAGCAAATGATCGCTATACTGGGTTTCGGAATTGAATATTTCGGTAGGTGAGGTTACCGCAGGGATACGGATTGCTGCCGCGGAGTAGTGGAGACACTATGAGAGGGCCAGCAGTTTATGTCGAAACCAAGGCATAGACTAACGCAATTACATCGCCCTGCGAAGCTGAAGCTTGAACGGTAGTGCATACAGTGTTGTTTTGATTGTGGAGAAATCCCTGCCAAAAGCGTTCTTGCTTGGGCAGGGATTTTTTGGTTGGCCTGCCGGAAGGATCGATTCATACGGATGGACACAGTTTCCATCCCGCATTTTTGAAGCGTCAGGGGGTGAGAAAAGTGGATATTGAACGAAGTAACAACGGCAAGGGCCCCGGGGGGCGAATGATACCAGTGTTATTTCCTGCGGCGCGGCTGCGGCTCATCTCCGCTTTTCGTGCCCGGGAGAAGCGCATTTTATAACCTCTCCGGCCATACGCCCTTTTCTTGAAACGAACCTTTGTCCGGCGTGTCTGTTTATCAGCAACGCCGGGCAGAAACCGGAAAAGGAGGTTTCGGCCAATGAACATGATCAAAAAGAACCTGATCCAGGAAAGCCCCGGCGTGCAGCAGGCAAAAAAACGGCTGCTTGCAGCCGCGGTGCAAAGCCAGGACAGCGTACTCAAAAAATATTCCAATACCTATGAAGGCTTTTCACCGGAGCGCGTGGAAAAAATGCGCGGCAAATACGGTGAAAACCGTATCACCTATCAAAACGGCGATTCGCTCTTAAAGCGTCTGTTTAAAGCGTTCATCAATCCGTTTACCGTGGTGCTGCTTGTGCTCGCCGTCATTTCGTTTGTGACGGACGTTGTAATGGCCGCCCCCGGCGATAAGGACGTTGTTTCCGTGATTATCGTGCTGGCAATGGTGCTGATCAGCGGGACGCTGCAGTTTGTGCAGGAAACCCGCTCTGAAAAATCGGCAGAGAAACTGAGCGAACTGGTAGAGACGACGACAGCCGCCATACGCGGGGGAGTTGAAACCGAAATCCCTCTCGATGAAATCGTGGTGGGCGATGTGGTGCGTCTTGCGGCAGGAGACATGATACCCGCCGACGTACGTATATTACAGGCAAAAGACCTGTTTGTAAGCCAGTCCTCGCTGACCGGCGAAAGCGAACCGGTAGAAAAATTTGGCCGGGCGCTTAAGGGAGAGGTTACGGACGTCCTTGGGGCGGATAACCTTGCGTTTATGGGGAGCAACGTCGTAAGCGGCAGCGCAAGCGCCATTGTGGTCGCCGTGGGCGACGATACGCTGTTTGGTTCGCTCGCCCATCAGCTCACTGAAAAAAAACCTAAAACCAGCTTTGAAAAAGGCGTTAACTCTGTCTCGTGGATCCTCATCCGCTTTATGCTGGTGATGGTTCCCGTCGTACTTTTTTTGAATGGTTTTACCAAGGGCGACTGGATACAGGCGTTCCTGTTCGCAATCTCTGTTGCGGTGGGCCTCACTCCCGAAATGCTGCCCATGATCGTTTCCGCCAACCTTGCGAAAGGCGCGGTTGCAATGTCCAAAAAGAAGGTGATCGTAAAAGACCTGCACGCGATCCAGAACTTCGGCGCGATGGACGTGCTCTGTACGGATAAAACAGGCACGCTTACGCAGGATAAGGTGGTACTGGAGTATTCGCTCGATATTCACGGCAACGAAGATCCCCGCGTACTGCGCCACGGCTTTCTCAACAGCTATCACCAGACCGGCCTTCGCAACCTGATGGACGCGGCGATTGTAAGCCATGCGGAGGAACAGGGCATGGAAGGGCTTATCCGCAACTATCACAAGGTAGACGAAATTCCTTTTGACTTTGCGCGCCGCCGTATGAGCGTTGTGGTGGAAGACAAAAACCAGAAAACGCAGCTCATCACCAAAGGCGCGATTGAGGAAATGCTCAGCGTGTGCGCTTATGCCGAATTTGACGGCAGGGTGGAGCCGATGACGGATGAAATCCGTACGGAAATCCTGAAAACCGTGGAAAAATACAATGCGGACGGAATGCGCGTCCTTGGTATTGCACATAAGACCAATCCCGCGCCTGCCGGAGCGTTTTCCGTTGCCGACGAATCGGACATGGTGCTCATCGGTTTTCTCGCGTTTCTCGATCCGCCCAAGGAAAGCACAAAGCGCGCGCTGCGGGCGCTCCATGAATACGGGGTGGATGTAAAGGTTCTGACCGGAGATAACGACGCGGTCACGAAATACATTTGCAGCAAGGTCGGCATACCCGCAAAGCACATCCTGTCAGGCGCTGACGTGGAAAGGATGGACGACGGCGAGCTGGAGTCCATCGTGGAAGGCGTACACGTATTTGCAAAGCTGTCCCCGCAGCAAAAGGCACGTATCGTCGCGGCGTTGCGTGCAAAGGGCCACACCGTAGGCTTTATGGGCGACGGCATCAACGACGCGGCAGCCATGCGCGAAGCGGATGTGGGTATTTCCGTGGATACGGCTGTGGATATTGCCAAGGAATCCGCCAACATCATTTTGCTCGAAAAAGACCTGATGGTGCTGGAGGAAGGCGTGATCGAAGGGCGCAAAACATATGCCAATATCATCAAATATATTAAAATGACGGCAAGCTCCAATTTTGGAAATATGTTTTCGGTTCTGGCTGCAAGCGCGTTCCTGCCCTTCCTCCCCATGACTCCGGTGCAGATTTTGCTGCTGAACCTGATTTACGACGTTTCCTGCCTTGCCATCCCATGGGATAATGTGGATGAGGATTACCTCAGGGTTCCACGGCAATGGGACGCGTCCTCCATCAGCAAATTTATGGTATGGATCGGCCCGTCAAGCTCGGTTTTTGATATTACGACCTATCTTGCGATGTATTTCCTGATTTGCCCAATGGTATTCGGCGGAGCATACCACACACTTGGAGAGGCCGGTCAGGAGGGCTTTACCGCATTGTTCCACGCGGGCTGGTTTGTGGAATCGCTGTGGTCGCAGACACTTGTTATCCACATGATCCGCACGCCGCACATCCCGTTTGTCAAGAGCCGCGCATCCTGGCAGCTTACCCTGCTGACCACCATCGGCATCGCAATCGGAACGATTATCCCCTATACGCCCATCGGCGGGGCAATCGGCCTGCTGCCCATGCCGGCAGTCTATTTCCCGCTGCTGCTTATCACGCTCGTGTTGTATATGCTGCTTGTAACCCTGCTCAAAAACAAATTTGTGCGAAGATATGGCGAACTGCTTTGATAAACAAACGGCCGTGGGAAATCCCACGGCCGTTTGATGCCAAGCCACTTTTTGTAGTCGGCCAATTCCTCCCGCACCTATTTTGGTACAGGCGCAGTGCTTCTTTTGATATCGCGTTTGAGGTTGACCTCGCCAACCCAGCCGATCCAAAATAATTGCTGCGTGTAACGATGCTGTCCGATTCCGCCTTCATAGCCTCTTCCCTCGATACTGCGGCAGAATACAGCTTATCCTTCAGGGTTCGCTCTTCCGAGGTAATCAGGCCCTTCTCGCACATGTTGCACAAATAAGTGTGATCGGTCTTATATCCCCACGTTACGCTTCCCTGCTCTTTCACCGCTGCAACAATCTGCTTCATGGACTGGGGCTTCCTGTATACGCCAGCCGGCGGTTATTGCCGTGTGTTCACATGTTTTTTAAATCTGCCGTTAAATCAGAAGAATTATTTGTCTTTGGTATATACGACAGATTTATTTTTGTCAACAATCAATAAAATTTCTTTAAAATTTGTGACCAGAGCTTGTAATTCTGTCCATAAACAAGATATAATAGAGACTGACCGAAAGGAGAATAACGCACAATGGGAATACAGATCAAGCAAAATTATGTCAACGAGGAAAATGTGCTGTGTTATACCTGCGTGCATTATGGAGTGCTTTCCTTTGCTCCGGGAATGCCGGAGCTTCGTTCCTGCCAGATTTATGGGGATATTGCCCCCGAACTGCTGACAGGGGAAAGGCGCCATTGCGAGCACTTTGCCGTTAAGGAAAACGAGGCTGACTAGATCGTTTTTTGAAGGCATAAAGCATACCTATTCGGTAATCTATTATTTCGTTCGGACGGAATCGGCGCGCAGCGCGTGTCTTTTTCTTGTTTGATACTCCGTGTGTACAGCCGTCGGCATCTGCCAATGCCGGCGGCTGTTCCTTTTGCGTCCAACCTGCAAAAAATTGAACTCCTTTTTTGTATGCCGCCGCCTTTTTGTGCTATCATAAAGAAAAGAATATCCAAATGAAACGGAGAAAAACCATGTTTATCGCTGATTTGCATACTCATTCCAAATATTCCAGGGCTACGAGTAAAGAATGCGTGCCTGAATATCTGGATTTATGGGCGCGGCGCAAGGGGCTTGACCTGATTGGCACCGGCGATTTTACACACCCCGCCTGGCGGGACGAGCTGAAAGAAAAGCTAACTCCACAGGAGGAAGGTCTGTATGTTTTAAAGGATGAGCACAGGCTGAAAGAGACTGTAGGCGGAGATGCAAAACCGCGCTTTATTATTTCAGGTGAAATCAGCTCTATCTACAAGCAGGACGGTAAAGTCCGCAAAGTGCATAATGTGATTCTTCTCCCTTCTATCGAGGCATCGGAAGCGCTTGCACACCGGCTCGAACTGGTGGGAAACCTGCACTCTGACGGCAGGCCGATATTGGGCCTTTCCAGCCATGACCTTCTGGAGATCACGCTTGAAATCTGCCCTGACGCCATTTTTATTCCCGCGCATATCTGGACGCCGCACTTTTCACTGTTTGGCGCTTACTCGGGTTTTGACCGCATTGAAGACTGTTTTTCGGATCTGACGCCGCATATTCACGCGCTCGAAACCGGGCTGTCCTCTGATCCGCCAATGAACTGGCGGCTGTCCGCGCTCGATTCTTATACAATGGTATCGAATTCAGACGCGCATTCGCCCGCCAACCTTGCGCGCGAAGCAAACCTTTTCAATACGGAGCTTTCCTATCCCGCAATCGCAGCGGCGCTTCAAAATCACGATACCGACGAATTTTACGGCACGCTTGAATTTTTCCCTGAAGAGGGTAAATACCATAACGACGGACACCGGAACTGCAAAATTTGCCTGACGCCGGAGGAAACGATTGCCGCCGGGGGGAAATGCCCGGTTTGCGGGCGCAGGATCACCGTTGGCGTGCTGCACCGCGTAGTGGAGCTTGCCGACCGCGAGCCCGGCTACATCCCGGAACGGCACAAGCACTTTGAAAGCATCGTTCCATTGCCCGAGGTCGTCGCCTCGTCCATGGGGATGACCACTGCCAGCAAAAAAGTAAAGGCAGCCTATGAAGATATCATCAAAGAGCTGGGACCGGAGCTTTTTATTTTACGGGATGCGCCGCTTGAGGAGATCAGCCGCAAGGCGGGCCCGGGTATTGCGGAGGGCATCCGCCGCCTGCGCTGCCACGAAGTGGAAATCCATCCTGGTTATGACGGCGAATATGGCAAAATCCTTGTCATGAACAAGGACGACGTAAGCCGTTTTGCAGGACAGATAAGCCTGTTTGAAAAAGAAGAAAAAGCCAAACACAAGGACGCTTCTTTTGCCGGGCTTCCAAAACCGGTTACACCTTCAAGCCCTGTGCAAAGCGTTCCTCCCCATCCCGCCTGTGACGCGAAGACGCTTTATGGGCTTAACGACGGGCAGTGGCAGGGCGTAAGCGCCACGGATACCGTAACAGCAGTGCTCGCAGGCCCCGGCACCGGTAAAACGCGCACGCTGGTGTACCGCGTCGCTTACCTTGTGGAAGAACGCGGCGTAGATCCGTCCGCCATCACCGCAGTTACATTTACCAATAAGGCTGCCGGCGAGATGCGCGAACGCCTGCAGGAACATTTTAATGACAAACGCCTTGTGAAAGCCATGAATATCGGAACCTTTCATTCCATCTGCCTGAAACAGCTTTCGGAATGGAATAAAAACGTCACAATCATAGATCCCCACGAGGCGCTTTCCATCCTCGCGGATGTACTGCGCGCGTGCAACTGTACCGTTGCTGTGCGCGACGCCATGCAGGAGATTTCGAGGATCAAAAACGGACAGGTTTCACTCGAAAGCGCAGTGATTCCACAAGTGGTTTTTGAAGCATACCAAGCCCAGCTTGAAAAATACCACACAGTTGATTATGACGATATCCTGCTTCAGGCGCTCGAAAAATTTGAAAGCGGCGATCAAAAATGCGAGGCCCTGCTGCCGCGTTTTTCCCAGCTTCTGGTGGATGAATTCCAGGATATCAACGCGGTTCAGTACCGCCTGATCAGGCAATGGGGGAAAAAGAGCGACGCTATCTTTGTGATCGGCGATCCGGACCAGGCCATTTATGGCTTCCGCGGCTCGGATGCGCATTGCTTTGACAGGCTGCGCCGCGATTTTTCATCAGTGCGCGAAATACGCCTGACGCAAAATTACCGCTCCACTCCTCAAATCCTGAGAGCGGCTTTGCCTGTGCTGGGCCACGACGAAGCCTTCCTGCAGGCAAACCGTGCGGACAGCGCAAAGGTACGCCTTTTGACAGCTGAATCCCCGTTTTCCGAAGCGCTTTTTATCGCCAAAGAGATCAACCGTATGGTCGGCGGCGTGGACATGCTGGACGCACACTCCTCTTCCAAAAAACGTGGGGAAAGGGTGCGCGGCTTTTCTGAGATCGCCGTCCTGTACCGCACGCACCGCCAGTCTGAAATCATCGAGGATTGCCTGAAAAAGGAAGGCATTCCTTATGTGGTAACGGGCAGGGATGATTCCCTGTCTGACCGCAGGGTGCGTAGTGCGCTTTCCTTTTTCCGCTTTCTGTGCGATCCCAGGGACAGCGTATCGCTCACCACCTGCCTCAAAGCGGCAAGCGTCCCGCCCGTAGCGGCGCAGGAGCTGCTTTTGCAGTATACTGCGGGGAAGCAGAATATCGCTTCCGCGATTGACCTCATACGCGGCCTTGGCAATATGGAAGGCCTCGCCGGCCTGCTTGAAAAATATGCGCCGCTTGTCCGCAACACAAAGCCGGACGAGCTGATTGGGCAATGGATGGAGGATAACGGTTTGGGCGAGCATTTAAACTGCATGGAACGCCTGCAAAATACCGCACTTTTTTATGACAGGATGCCCGCGTTCCTGCAAAACCTTTCGCTTGGCAGCGAGGGCGATATTACGCGCAGCGGCGCGAAGGTCTATTCCCCTGACGCTGTTACGCTGATGACGCTGCACGCTTCCAAGGGACTCGAATATCCGGTGGTGTTCCTTTGTGGTGTAACGGACGGCACGATTCCCCTGCAAAACGAAAAACACACATGCGACCTGAGCGAGGAACGGCGGCTTTTTTATGTGGGAATGACACGCGCGCAGGACGAGCTTTTGCTTTTGACCGATCCGCAGGAACGTTCCCCGTTTTTAAGCGGCATCCCAAATATCGCTCTTGAGGAAGGCAAGGCCAATCCCAAAAATCCGCCCGTCGGCAAACAGCTTGGATTCTTTTAATCTGAAATACCGGAAAAAGAACCTTTTTCAGAAATCGTTACAATTTATTTTGCCGGTCTAATTCCTCAAGACGTTTTCGCCTTACTTCAAAGCTGCGATGCTCTTCGTTTAAAATTTGTGCTTAATACGCCACATTTTTTAGAGAGGTATTGTTATGAGAAATATGCTTATCCAAAACGTTAGCTTATCTACAAATTTAAAACGCTTACGGAAAGAATCGGGGTTATCGCAAGAGGCGCTTACTGCTAAAATTAATTTGCTTGGGAGTCTCCTTGAAAGAAGTGCTTATTCAAAATAGAACTTGGAAAACGCAATATAAAGGTGACGGATTTGGTTGCGCTCCACCAGGTTTGTAATGTGGATTTTGCGGAATTTTTCAGAGGGATTAAGCCGCACGAGTAATTACTATTTTGTTTTTTGGAATCATTTCTACAAAAAAAGACCAATAAGTAAATTCTGCTCATTGATCTTTTCACTTTAATCCTGTTTGACAGCTATTCCTTCAGGTTCACTTTCTTATGAATAGCCGCCTTTTTATTTATCCTAGTTGGAACTCCTGATTGCCTCCAGCGGGCTCATCTTCGTTGCTTTGCGCGCCGGATAGATACCAGACACAATTCCCACGCCTACGGCGATTGCAACCGCGCCAAGCGCAAGCCACCACGGGATCGAAAGCTGCACGCCGTTTTGGAAATACATTCCAAGGAAGCTGACCTCCCCGCCGCCAAAGTTTACGATCGCCCCCAGAATATAGCTGATACCAAGGCCAATCAATCCCCCCAGAAGCCCGATCATTGCAGCCTCCACCAAAAACATCAGGTTGATTTTGGGGATGGAAAGCCCAATGACCTTCATTACGCCGATCTCGCGGCTGCGTTCCAGAATGCTTGCAAGCATGGTATTTGCAATGCCAATCGCCGATACGAGCAGCGAAATAAGGCCAATCGCAATCAGCTGCGACTGCTGCCGCGACTGCTCTTCCTGCATCTGCGTAATCCATTCGGTGGGGCTATAGGCCTGGAATCCCATATCCTTGACCGCCGCGAGCACATCCGTCACAGAATCCACATCCACCGCGTTGACATACCCCTGGGAATACTGTCCCTCTTTTACGCCCGCCTGATCCATCAATTTGCGGTTATCCCGTATCAGCTGGTTTGCCGCGGGGATGCTCATATAAATATTGTAGCTTTCCTGGCTGTCGGACTGTTCCAGTATGCCTGTGATCTTTCCCCTGTATTCCTTGGGCTTTGGCTGGTCCGGCGTGGTGGGATCCGGATTTTCGATCAGGTATCCGCTGCCCGGATAATACTTCACATTCATGCCAACCCAGTCTACGTCAGGGCCTGTGGGCTCCTGGTATTCCCCGTCTACGGAGGTCGCCATGGCCATCCCGCCCCCCATGTACATCATTCCGCCCATGCCGGAGGTATCGTTTGGATCGCTAAAAAACTGGCGCGCGTTTGCTCCAACCACAAGCTCAACGTTCGTGTTGTCCGAAAAAACGCTGCCATCCATAAACTTAAAATCCATGGTTTTGGGATCAACCGCCATGACGGACGTATCCGCTTTGTACTTTCCCATCACAATATAGGAGGGTATCTGCATCACGCCCGTTGCGCTTTTCACGCCCTTAATCCCCCTGATCTGGTTCAACTTCGCATCCGTCAGTTTTGCGTTTTCGCCGGAGCCCATCGGAGATATCTCGATCTGCGTCAGGTCTGTACTCTGCAAAATGTTTTGCTTGAACTGCTCTAGGTTTCCAAGCCCCAGTGCAACCATGATGACAATACATGCCGTGCCGATGATAACGCCCAAAACCGTTAGAATGGTACGCATTTTGCGCCGCCACAGATTAGACGCCGCAAGCGCGACTATATCAAAGAATGTCATCGTCGTCCATATCCTCCTCAAGCTCCTGCGCGCGTTTCTTCTTTTTCTTTTTGAGCACGACTACGATTACCACGGCAGCAGCGCCTGCTGCAATCAGAACCCATCCCCACCATGGGAAACCGGTCTCCTCCGGCGGAATATCTTCTCCCGGCTCCATGCCGCCGTTATAATCGGGCATGGGCACGAGCTCTGTCGATACCGGTACTTTGATCTCATATTCTTCGCCATACTCATCCTCATACGTAACGACGAAATTTCCTTCCACCGGCCCGGGCTGCACCATCTCCGCCATATCTGCGCCCGCTTCGCCTGAAGCAGCTGCGCCATCCTTGACGTCCCCTTCGTTATTCACAGCCATACCTGCCGGGCCGTCCGCGCCGCCGATTACAGACATATCGACTCCGGCTTCCATACCTGCCATTGCCATACCGCCGCCGTCCGCCATTCCGTCTTCCCCTGCCGGCTCCATGCCTGCGGTTGGATCGGGCGCGACAGCCGCATAAATGTCTGCTGTTTTTGCCGTTCCGGATTCCATATTCCCAAGGAACGCGCTCGATTCAGGCGTAAGGCCCGGAACGTCAAGCGTTACCGTCACGTTATACAGCGTATTTTTACCCTTGTTATAAAGATTCAGGCTCGCCGAGGTGGAATCCCCCATATATACCTGTGTGGGAAATTTCGGCGGATCGTATTCCAGACGGATTTTCTGGTGCACCTCAACGCTGATTTCATCCGCAGCGGTAAGCTGGGCCGCCTGACTGTCCTCGTAAGCAATCGCAATATCTATTTTCTGCGGCCCTGCCTTTGCGTCGGCACGCGCAATCATGGAAAAACTGAAATCCGCCGTTTTCTGCGGACTGATTTTTTCGATGTAAGCCGTGTTGGTGTTATCGCCGGGCATCAGATCCGTTGTCTGGCTTTTGAACGTAACCGTGATATTTTTTACGCTTGTAGATTTGCTCGTATTGGTAAGCGTCACATCCACCGTAAAACGCTCGCCCGCATTGACCGGATCCGGCGAGATTGTATAATTGCTGATAATCACCTTTGGCTGCGAAGCGGTACCTCCACCGCCTCCACCGCCGCCGCCCGTTCCCGGATCTACTGCCGGCTCATCGGGCGTTGGTTCTGAAGAAGGCTCGCCGCCCGGATCTGCCGGGCCGCTTCCATCTGTAATTTTGACAAAAACGGTAAATTCCTGCATCTTGACCGTCCCGTCCGCGATTGGATATTTTGCGGTGATTACCACAGGATAATTGCCGTTTGTCCGGTTTTCCGCAAGCGGCAGGTCGAGGTTTACCAGATAAGAATCCCTTGTACTGCCGTCTGCAAGCGAATTGCTTTGCTTTTTTACCACCGTATCATAATTATTGAACACAAACGGGGCTTTTGACGGATCCCCAAGGTTTACTGAAATGTTGACCTCCGCGCCGGCTTTTACCTGCTGCGAGCCGGCCCCATCGATCAGCGGCAGCACGATTTGCGCCTGCCCGTCCGATACCGTGGGACTGTAACCGCCCTGATAGGTATTATCCATACCAGGATAGAGGTAGGTCGCATCAATACGCAATGCCGTTCCGCGGTTTGACTCGGGCACCGTAGCTCCCGCAACCGGGACCATACAGCCAAATGCCAGTAGCAGCACGAGCACAAATACTAAAATCCGTTTTTTCATTTCATTCTTCTCCTTGTGTTCCTAATTCTGCCTGTACGATGGTTTCTGCATCGATTTCACGGCTGCGCGTCTCCCGCTTTGCAACCTTTCCGTCAATAATATGTATAACCTGATCCGCATATTCCGCCTTGCTTGGATCGTGCGTTACAAAAAGCAGCGTAGCGCCCCGTTCCCTCGCGGCGCCGCACATAATATCCATGATTTGTATTGCTGTTGCAGAATCAAGGTTTCCGGTCGGCTCGTCCGCAAAAATAATTTCAGGCTTTGCGATAATTGCACGCGCGATGGATACGCGCTGCTGCTGCCCTCCGGAAAGCTGGTTTGGATGGTTACCAAGCTGCTGCTTCATGCCCATTTTGATCAGAAGCTTTTTTGCAGCCTTGAGACGCTTTGCACGCGGAACGCCGCGAAACATCAGCGGCAGGGCCACATTTTCAGCCGCGGTCATCGTGGGCATCAGGTTAAAGGACTGGAATACGAATCCAATGTGCTCCAGCCGGAAATCCACCAGCTCTTTTTCCGTCATCTTATAGGTTGGTTTTTTCTTGATGAAAATTTTACCGGCACTCGGATGCTCAAGGCCTGCAAGCAGGCTCAGCAGCGTTGATTTTCCGCTGCCTGAGGTTCCCAGAATCGCGCATATCTCACCCGGCATCACGTCGATATCAACGCCGTCCAGAGCGTGTATCTTCGCGCTTCCCATCCGGTATATTTTTTTTAAATTCCTGGCGGCAATGATTGGCTCCACACCGTATCCTCCGTTGCATAAAAAATCCCCATGGCGATCCATGGGGGCAAAATGAACCCTTTCAATATCACACCCACAGCCTACGTTTTCATTATAGCATAACACCCGTTGATATTGGCTATCATTCCACAAAGTCCTTAAATTATTTTATATGGCATTTGTTTCAAAGTTGTATACAAAAAGGCGGCTTTGAAAATATATGCCGCCCTTTTGAAAAATATTTTTTTATCCGCTCATCCACATGCTATCAGCCTCTTTGGCAGGCTCCTGTCAATCCGGCTCTATCACCAGGCCGCGCCTGTACTTTTCCACGCCTGAAGCCGCTGTAAGCAGAATATTCGAATATGGCTCCACATCGCCGCTCCGCACAATAAACTTTGCATTTTTTCCACATTCTGCAAGTTCTTTTTGCGGCAGCGTACTTATCCTTTGGTTTCGGAATCTTTTTTCCACATAGTCCGGTAATATCCGGTTGTTTTCGAGGCTCTCTTCTGCAATCGCCACTTCTTCCACAATCACCTCGGAAAGGATGGCGTCCACGCAATCCGTGAGTCCCGGTTCCCCAAACCGTATGGCAAGATCGATACATATTGCATCCCGCGGGACTGGAAATCCTGCGTCGCACACCAAAAAGCAATCCGTATGCCCAAGCCCTGCAAGCTGCTCGCACAGCTTCTTATTGATAATTCCCGTTTTCTTCATGCCTTTTCGTTTCCTTCTTTTCAGAATTCGATCAATACCTTCATTACAGTATCCTGCTCGTTTACCGCGCATTCAAACGCTTCCTGCGTTTTTTCGAACGGGAAGGTTTTGCTGATCATATCCTTTACGTTGATCTGTCCGCTTGCCACCGCGCTGATTGCCATAGGATAGATGTTAACATAGCGGAATACGGAAATCACATCCGCTTCCTTGTTGTTCGCTTCCATAAACCGGAACGGGGTTTCTCCATGCACATTTCCCACCATAACAATCTTGCCGCCCGGCCTTACAAGGTCTATCGTCTGCGCCGCTGTTTTTTGGTTTCCCGCAGTTTCGAACACAAGATCCGCCCCTCGTCCGCCGGTAAGCTCCATCACCCTTTTTTTGACGTCTTCCTCTTTTGCATTCACTGTATTGCCTGCGCCCATTTTTTTCGCATTCTCAAGCCTGTTTTGATACAGGTCTGAGGCAATAACCGTGCTTACTCCCATTGCTTTCAAGGACGCTATGGTCATCAGGCCAATGCAGCCCGCGCCAAGCACGACAGCCGTTTTCCCCAGCTTTGCACCACCCCTGTTTGCGGCGTGCATCCCAACGGAAAGAGGCTCAATAAGGGCTCCTTCTATGGTATCCATATTGTCCGGTAGTTTGAATACCATTTTCGCCGGATGCGAAACATATCTTGAGAGCGCTCCCCTTGTAAAAGGCGGAGCGGCCATAAAATCCATATCGCGGCACAGGTTATACCGTCCGCTCAGGCAATCATCGCATTCGCCGCAGCCTGCCCCGGGCTCAATCGCCACCCGGTCTCCCTTTTTGAGGTGCTTTACGTTCGATCCGACCTCTTCGATCACGCCCCCGCATTCATGTCCCAGAACGATTGGAAGAATGGGGGGCACAATCGTACCCGCAAACGTAGGATCCCTGAAAAAATACGCATCCGATCCGCAAATTGTGACATGCGATATTTTTACCAGAACATCCTCGTCGCCAATCTGCGGCATTTTCGTATTCCTGATATTAATTTTAAACGCTTCGTCTAAAAAAGCCGTCTGGTTTTTCATACTGCTTACTCCTTGTTTTTGGCCCTGCGGACTCGATTATCCTCTTCCGTGCCCCGCGGGCCTTCGGATTATTGGCAGGTACCGCTTCAAAAAACGGTACCTGCACACACTATTACTTCGCGTATTCGTCAATATTACTGGAATCGATCAGCACATAGTCAATATAATAGTTCTCGTCAACCGGTTTGCCCTGTGCAATCTCCAGTGCAACATCAACAGCCTTGCGCGCGATTCCCTCTACATCCTGGAATACTGTCGCTGTGAGGCCTCCCGCTTTTACAGACTCGAGCGCAGCGTCAATCGCGTCAATGCCAATCACCGGAACCTCTTTTTCTTTTCCTGCGTCTTTGAGCGCGTCATATGCGCCGAGCGCCATTTCATCGTTGTGCGCGACAACCGCGTCGATTTGCTCTCCAAGCTGCAGCCAGTTTTCCATGGTTTGCATTGCAAGGTTACGGTCCCAGTCCGCAGGCTGCGTATGCAAAACCTTGATGTCCGGGTATTTTGTCAGTACGTCGTTGATGCCGTCCATGCGGAGCGTCGCCGCAGAAATCCCCGTCGGGCCTTCCAGTACTACGATATTTCCCTTACCGCCAAGCTTATCCGCAATATACTGCATTTCGATCTGGCCGCCGTTGAAATCGTCCGCCCCAACATAGCAGGATACAAGGCTCTGGTCGGCAATTTCAACCTTAGAGGTCAGCACCGGGATGCCCGCATCCACGCACGCCTGTGCCGCAGGTACGCAGCCCTGCGCGTCGTATGGGCAAAGGATGACGGCGTCCACTCCCTGTGTTGCAAAGGTTTCGCACTGGGATACCTGGTTTTCCGCCGAACCAGCGCCATCCGTCACGAGCAGCTTTACATTGCCAAGCTCGTCTGCGTACTTCTGCATTGCCTCGGCGTATACCGCATTCGATTCATTCTGCATATTGGGGATGGTTACGCCGATTACATATTCGTCCTTTTCCCCTGCCTGCGCAGCCGGCTGAGCCGATTCTGTCTGTTCTGCCGATCCTGCGGCACTTTCCGTTGCCGCCGCGCTTGGGGTTTCCCCTCCCGCAGAACAAGCGACCAGCGAAAACGCCAGGAATACCGCCAAAACCAAAACCACTATTTTTTTCATGTTTTCCTCCTGTTATTTGGCTTGTGAGCCTTTTTTTCTGCCTTTCGGCAAATTCAATTCCTATGCTAATTTTTTGCGGTCCATCGTGACCGCGACGAGTATGATTACGCCTTTGATTACCTGCTGGTAATATGACGATACGCTCAAAAGGTCAAGCCCATTGGTCATCACGCCGATAATCAGCATACCGATCATAGAGCCGACGATTGTTCCCGTTCCCCCGGAAAGACTGGTACCGCCGATCACGACCGCGGTAATCGCGTCAAGCTCGTATCCGTCGCCCGCGTTTGGCTGCCCTGTCTGTATCCGCGAGGAAAGTACGATTGCCGCAACTGCTGAAAGCAGGCCTGAAAGCAGGTAAACGAAAAATTTGATTTTTGTGGCGTTGATGCCGGATACGACCGCCGAATGCTCGTTTCCGCCGACCGCGAATACCTGCCGTCCGAATTTAGTGTAATGCAGCAGGAACACGCCGATTACCACCACCACCGCAAAAATGATGACCGGAACCGGAACCACGCCAACCGTTCCTTTTCCAATAAACGTATATGCGTCGGAAAGGCCCGTGATCGGCCTCCCATCCGTATAGATATAAGCAAACCCCCTGCCTATGGTCATTGTGGCAAGCGTGGCGATAAACGGGGCGACTTTCATTTTTGCAACAAAGAAGCCTGTGAACGCGCCCATTGCAAGGCCGACCAGAATGCCAAGGAGCACCGCAAATCCTACGGGGAACTGCGAGCCTTCCCTGGCAAAGCTCGTGGCGACGACCGCGCTCATTGCTACGATCGCGCCTACCGAGAGGTCGATTCCGCCTGTAATAATAACGAACGTCATGCCCACGCTGATGATTCCGATGACGGCGATCTGCCGCAGCACATTGATCAGGTTATTTGCGGTGAGGAACACCGGCGACGCGAGCGCGCACGCGATAAACAGTATCAAAAACGCCAGGTATACCGCATATTTTCCAAGTAACTTTTTTACACCAAATTGTTTCAAACTCTTTTCCATTAGTTCATACCTCCCTCGCCAATCGCACATGCCATCAGCTTTTCCTGACTGCATTCATCCCGCAGAAATTCTCCTGTTATCCTCCCGTTGCACAACACCACCACGCGGTCGCTCATTCCAAGAAGCTCAGGCATTTCCGAAGAGATCATAATAATCGTCTTTCCCTCTTTTGCAAGGGAGTCCATGATCTGGTAAATCTCCGCCTTTGCGCCCACGTCAATTCCCCGCGTCGGCTCGTCCATAATGAGTACGTCCGGTTTCCCCATCAGCCATTTGGCAATGACAACCTTTTGCTGGTTCCCGCCGGATAAATTATTGACGATTGTTTCCCTGTCCGGCGCTTTTACGCGAAGTGTTTTCATCAGGGAATCGACAGTCCCCTTTTCCTTTTTCAAATCCATAATGCAGCTCATTTTGGTGATTTGATCCATATATGCCTGCGTTATGTTTGTTTTGATCGAGCCTAAGAGATTCAGTCCGTACAGTTTCCTGTCCTCAGTGATAAACGCGATTCCCTGCCGAATAGCATCCTTTGGCGTTTTGATCTTTACCTTGTTTCCGTTCAGGTATATTTCTCCCGCATCCGCGCTGCGCATGCCAAACACAGTTTCCATTACCTCTGTTCGCCCTGCGCCCATGAGGCCTGAAATGCCAAAAATTTCTCCGCGGTGCACTTCAAAGCTTACGTCCTCAAATTCACCTTCCCGGGTGAGCCCTTCCACCTTCAGTACCACGTCGCTGTTCTTCCCAAATTCCCGGCCGCTCTCTTTGACAAACATATCCTTAAGCTCCCGGCCTACCATCATATGCACAAGCTCTTCACGCGTGATATCCTTTGTGGGCTTTGTGCCCACAAGACAGCCGTCGCGCATCACAGTGATCATGTCTGTAATCTGGAAAATCTCATCCAGCCTGTGGGAAATATAGATAATTGCTTTATTTTGTTTTTTAAGACGTCCGATAATTTCGAAAAGCTGTTCCACTTCTTTATCCGGGATTGCCGAGGTCGGCTCGTCCATAATGATGATCTCCGCATTGACAGAGGTTGCCTTGGCAATCTCCACCATCTGCATCTGGGCAACGCTGAGATCCCGTACACGGGTATTCGCGTCAATATCAAGATTCATATCATCCAGTATTTTTTGCGCCTGCCTGACCAGCTTTTTCCTGTTGATTACCCCGCAGGGCCCCGCTTTTTCCCTTCCGGCGAAGATGTTTTGTTCCACAGTCATATCCGGAAGCATTTCAAGCTCCTGATGGATCATGGATATGCCCTTTTGCAGTGCGTCCGCAGGACTTTTTGCAACAAAGGGTTCCCCATTCATAAGGATTTCTCCGCCGTCCAGGGTATAAATCCCCGCAAGTATTTTCATGATGGTGGATTTCCCCGCGCCATTTTCCCCCATCAGCGCATGTACTTCCCCGCGCTTTACATACAGGGAAACATCGTCGAGCGCCACAACGCCCGGAAATTCCTTTCGGCAGTTCTTCATCTCCAGAATAAATTCGTTCTCACCGTTCATGTTTTTCCCCCTTTCATTCAAGTGCTTTTGAAGCCGCCTGTTATGGCTTTATCATAATTTTCAAAATGTCTTTTCCCTTTTCCATCAACTCCAGCGCATCGGAAAATTCGCTCAAAGGATACGTGCTGGAAACAAGGTCGTCCACCTTGACGATTCCTTCCTCCAGAAACTTCACCGCACGGGGAAAACAATGCGTCTGTGCAAAGGAACCGAGTATCTTCAGCTCATTTTCAAAAATGCGGTATGGGCTGATCGTGATACGTTCGTCATTTCCGCAAACTCCATAAATCACGATCTTTCCGGTTGGCCGGACAAAATTGAAGCATTGCTCGAGAACCTTTGGCGAGCCTGTGGCGTCGACTACGATATCAAAGCCCTTCGGCGCCATATCGATCAGTTCGCCCGTGTGCAAAGAGTAATCGCCCCTGTCCATCAGGACTGTTTGCGCATATCCGTTTTTTTCGATCAGCTCCAGTTTTTTGCGGGAGGAAGCACATACTACTACACGGCCCGCCCCGCCCTGCTTCAAAAGCTGCGTCAAAATAATACCGGTCGGCCCCGCGCCGAAAACCAGAATGTCATCCCCGCACGAAACGTCGATCACATCCATTCCATGCACCGCGCAAGCAACCGGCTCCGCAAACGCGGCCTGCTCAAACGTAAGGCTGTCGCTGATGTGGAACACCTTGTCATAATTGACTGCGACATATTCCGCGAATCCACCCGGTCCATTTACGCCAAGGGAATAAAAACGTTCGCAGAAAAGCGGCATATCGCGACGGCAATATTCGCATTCCCCGCACAGTACCGTGTTATCTGCAACCACCCTGTCCCCAACCGCAAACCCTTCTACATTTTTTCCGACTTCGCTGACATATCCCGTAAATTCATGCCCAGGCGTAAGCGGAAAGCGTGAAATAAATTCACCGTTATGGATGTGCATATCCGTACGGCAAATCCCGCACAGCTCCACTTTTAAAAGTACCTGATTGTCCTCGATTTTTGGTTTGCCGATTTCCGTAACGCCAAACTCCCTTGGTTTTTCATAAACGACTGCTTTCATCTCATTTTCTCCTTTTCGTATTGTCATGTCTCGAAATGTAAACGTTTTCATTTTTGTTTAAATAATATTGCCATCATCCTTTTTTACCAGAGTTAAGCATTTGCTTTCATTCAGTTGTGTTTCCTGTGAAAATTTACAGTTAATTCATGAGCCGCAGCGAACGACACGGATACAATCGTGAACGCCGTACAGCAATATTGCTTACGTAACTATTTGATAACTGTAATAAAATGTATTTATAAAAAGCGGTTACTGCCCTATTCTTGCGCAGGAGTTCCTGACAACAAGCTCAGGCTCGATCAATTCCATGGTTTTGTCCACGTCTTTTTTATTGATCATATTGATTATTTTTTTTGCCGCCATTTTGCCAACATCATAACCAAACTGGTTTACCGTTGTGAGCCTTGGATAGATCTGTGAAGAGATCGATGAATTGGAGAAGCCCACTACGGAAAGGTCTTCCGGTATTTTAAGCCCGTTTTCAAGCGCCGCGCGCATCACGCCGATTGCCATCTGGTCGTTGACCGCGTGCACAGCGGTAGGGCGGTTTTTGAGTTTGAGCAGCTGGCACATCGCCTGATAACCGCCCGACTCATAAGCATCCTGGTATACGACATATTCGTCCCTGAAAGGAATCCCGGCTTCGCGCATCGCCTTTTCATATCCGCGGCGCTTTCGCACGTAGGTCGAAAAATTTGGCGGCGCGCTCACAAAGGCTATGTCCCTGTGCCCAAGATCGAACAGGTAATTGACCGCCTTGTATGATCCGAGCATATCGTCTGTCGTTATGCTGCTGATTCCCTCGAAATGCTCATACAGGAGCAATACGGGGAGCTTTTTACTCAGCGTAAAGATATGCCTGTTTTTTTCGTCGTCCGTTGGCCGTGTGCCGATAAAAATCATTCCGGCGGCCCGTTTGCTGAGCAAAACGTCGATATATTTTTTTTCGCGCCGTATATTCTGGTCTGTATTACATAAGAAAAAAATATAATCGTATTGCTCTGCGATATCCTCTATCCCTCTTAAAATAGGAGGATAAAAAACGTTATTAATATCCGGTAATATCAGCCCGATCGTATAACTGTTGTTTGTGATCAGGCTGCGCGCAATGTCGTTGGGCGTATAGTCCAGCTCTTCGATTGCTTCCTGAATGGCCTTCCCCGTTTTTACCGAGACGACTTCAGGGTTGTTCAGGTATCTGGAAACCGTCGCGATGGATACATTTGCTTTTGATGCGATATCCTTGATTGTAACTGCCATAAAGTATCTCCGGGTACTGTATTATAAAGCTGGTCATTGAAAATGATAACGTTTACATCTTTTACATAATTTATAACACGAATCCTATGGATGTGTCAATACTATTTTTTTATTCTTGCCCTCCTGCGGTTTACAGGATAACAAAAGGGGAGCCTGAGCCCCATTCAGCAACACTCAAAACATCCCCTTTTGGCAAATACTATCTCATTCCTATTTGATTTTGCTCAGGCCTTTTTTAATCAGCTTTTTTGACAGTATTTTATCCGCCCATTTTCCAACGCCCTTTTCCACGAGCTTCATCATGAACGGCATCACCGCCGTAATCGCAAGCACGACAACCGCCTGCGGCAGACTGATGGGCGCAATATCAAAGAAAGAACTCAGGAAGATCAGGCACAGGAAAAACAGGCCGATTGCGCTTCCAAAAATAACCTTCCGCGCAGTGGTAAATGGTACGCTGACCTTTGCAACCACCCACATGCCCGCTGCTACCGCAAGCAGCATGCACATTGTGGAAACTGCCGCGGGCGTATAGTTGAAAATCCCGGCGAGGATATTGACCACCAGAATCCCTATGATGACAGATAATCCGCCTGGAAGCGATTTCTTCAGGATGTTAAGCAAAAACCGCTTTTTGATTGGAGCAAAATTCGGTTCCAGCGCAAGAAAGAATGCAGGAAATCCAATCGTTACGAAACTGATCAGCGTAAGCTGCAGCGGCGTAAACGGATAGCTGTTATCAAGGAAGATGACAGTTGCAAGCGCCAGCAACACGGCATATACTGTCTTGGTGATAAACAATGTAGCCACACGCTCGATATTATTAATCACCTTGCGGCCTTCATTTACGATGCCCGGCATTGTCGCAAAATTGGAATCAAGCAGCACCAGGTTTGCAATATTTTTGGCTGCGTCGCTGCCGGACGCCATTGCAATGCTGCAGTCCGATTCCTTAAGCGCCAAAACATCGTTTACACCGTCGCCTGTCATGGCGACCGTATGCCCCTGCTTTTTCAGCGCTGCAATCAGTTCCTTTTTCTGCGAGGGCGTAACCCTCCCAAATACATTGTATTTCTTTGCCGCCGCTTCGATATCTTCCGGCGTTTTAAGCGTGGTCGCATCCACTGCGTCATATTCCTTCATTCCAGCGCGCCTTGCAACCGCGCTGACTGTGACCGGGCTGTCGCCCGAGATAATTTTAAGCTGTACCTTTTGCTTTTCGAAATATTCCAGCGTCGCCGCAGCATCGTCGCGGATGCGGTCCGTAATCAATAGCAGCGCCAAAGGCTTCATCCCCACTGGCACTTTATTATCGATTACGTCCATTGTATCGCTGTGCGCCAGAACAAGAACGCGGCATCCCTCTTTTGCGTACTGCTCCGTATCGATATCCCCGTATCCCTCAGGAAAAATAAATTCAAACGCTCCCAGAAAGTAGGTTCCTTCCTGCTCAAAGCTGACTCCGCTGTATTTACGAGCGGAGGAAAAGGGTACGATTGACCTGACCTGATAGTCGAACCGCTTCCCGAATTTCTCCACAACCGCGTGGAAGGTGGCGTTGTCGTCCTGCAGGGCTCCCGCCATATTTGCCAATATCTCGTCGATATGTTCCGTTTGATCCAGATTGACGACCTTTTCCACGTGCATTTTGCCCTCAGTGATCGTCCCTGTTTTATCGAGGCAGAGCACGTCAACCCTTGCGAGCGTCTCAATACAGTAAAGGTCCTGCACAAGCGTCCGCCTTGTGGCGAGGATCACCGCGCTCGTCGCAAGGGAAATACTCGTCAGTAAAATAAGCCCTTCCGGGATCATCCCTATGAGGGCCCCAACTGTTTTAACCGTATTATCCGCAATCGGCAGCCCCACGATAAGCCCTTGCTTCAGGAACAACAGTATCCCGATTGGCACAATGATAATACTGATAACCTTCAATATTTTATTCAACGCCGTGCGAAGCTCGGAAGTCCGTTTTTTGGACGCTTTCGCATCGTATGAAATTTTGTTGGCATAATTCTCCATACCCACCCGCTCTACGCGTGTGTAGGCATTACCGGAGACAATAAAGCTGCCGGAATACAGAAAATCCCCTGCGGATTTTACAACCACGTCCGCTTCGCCCGTAATCAGCGATTCGTTTACCTCCACAGTACCTTCGAGGATAATCCCGTCGGCACATACCTGATCGCCGGGCTTCATTTGCATAATGTCGTCCAGCACAAGGTCTGCAACGTTAATCCTGTATTCTTTGCCGTTGCGCACGACATCCACCTTAGCGGCGACAATTACGGAAAGCTTATCCAGTGTCTTTTTGGTCACGATCTCCTGCGCGATACCTATGATAAGATTCCCCACGACTACAAGCAAAAAGACAAGCTCTTTGATGTAGCCCGTCATAATGATCAAAACGGTAAACACCAAATTCAGCACATTGAAAAAAGTGAACAAATTATCTTTAAAAATCTGGCGATATGATTTTGTTGTGTTGGTGTTAAAATTATTCGTCAGCCCCGCGTCAATCCGGCTCTTGACCTGCTCGTCCGTAAGCCCCATTTTACAGTCAGTCTGAAAACGCTCTTTCTCCCCCATGTCAGTCCTTTCAACGCCCTAATAATATCTTTTATTATAGCATATTTTATTGCCTGGATATGAACCGAAACCAAAATTCATAAAATCCTAATAAAATTACTCCAAATTTTTCATTTATCTTTATATTTTCTTAATATACAGATGCTGTTTTCCAATCCTATTGCCATTCTCTTTGCATATATTTGTAACCCGTTGCCCATAAAAAAGTAGCGTATTTCAAAAAAAATCCATTTTCAAGCGCTAACATCTATGCTATAATAAAACACATCGGAGGCATAGCTCAGTTGGTAGAGCACTTGCTCCACACGCAAGGGGTCACTGGTTCGAGCCCAGCTGTCTCCACCAACAAAAGCAGCCTGTATCAAATGATACAGGCTGCTTTATTTTATCCTAACCGTGTTCACATCTTTTTCTACCTACGCAGCGTTATTTTCAAATTGGCTGTTGTAAAGCTCTGCATAAATGCCGTCTAAGGCAAGCAATTCCTCATGCGTACCTGCTTCGACAATATCGCCGTCGCACATCGTCAGGATCAAATTGGAATTCTTGATGGTAGACAGCCTGTGCGCGATCACAAAGGTAGTGCGTCCGTCCATCAGTTTATCCATAGCCCGCTGGATCATGATCTCAGTACGCGTATCGACTGAGCTTGTCGCCTCGTCCAAGATGAGCATGGGAGCGTCATCCACCATGGCGCGCGCAATGGTAATCAGTTGTTTTTGCCCCGCGGAAAGATTGGCCTTGTCGTTCAGGATCGTATCATAACCATGTGGCAGCGAGGTAATAAATTTGTGAACTCCCGCAGCTTTGCAGGCATTTACAACCTGCTCGTCTGTTACGCCTTCTTTATTATAGATAATATTTTCTTTTATCGTCCCCTCAAACAGCCATGTGTCCTGAAGCACCATGCAAAACATATCGTGCACATTTTCGCGCGTCAGCGAATCAATGGGTACGCCGTCAACCTTGATCTGTCCATCCCCAATCTCATAAAAACGCATGAGCAGGTTTACCATGGTAGTCTTTCCGGCGCCGGTAGGCCCCACGATTGCCACCTTCTGTCCGGCCTTTACATCTACGGAGAAATTTTTTATGATCGTCTTGTTTTTGGTATAGCCAAACTGAACGTTTTTAAATGTAACGTTCCCTTCTATATTTTTTAAAACCTGTGTTTTTCCGCTTTCATCCTCGAGTTCCCTTTCTTCCAGAAATTCGAACACGCGCTCGCCTGCAGCAGCTGTGGATTGCAGGGTTGTAGCTGCTTGCGCAATCTGCGAAAGGGGCTGTGTAAACAGGCGTATATACACCATAAACGCTACGATCACACCAAATGTAATGGAGCCATTAATGGCAAGGATCGCGCCCACAACGCACACCGCAACATAGCCAAGATTTCCAATAAACGTCATGATGGGCATCATCATACCGGACATAAACTGGGATTTCCACGCGCTTTGATACAAATCTTTGTTGATTTGATCAAATGTTTTTTTCTCATCCTTTTCTCCATTGTATGCTTTTACAACCGAATGCCCGGCGTAAACCTCCTCGACATGTCCGTTCATTTTACCAAGCGCTTTTTGCTGGCGGTTGAAGTGCTTCTGAGAGTGCGAAATGATCACAAGCATCAGAACAAACCCAATCACCACGGCGACAACCGCCGCTACCGTCATAAGTACGTTGATCGTAAGCATCATGATAAAAGAGCCGACGAACATCGTGATGGATGTCACCAGCATACCGATGCTTTGATTGAGCGTCTGGCCAATGGTATCCACATCGTTTGTCACGCGGGAGAGCACATCGCCATAGCTCGTCTTGTCAAAATAACTTAAAGGTACGCGGTTGATCTTTTTCGAGATATCCGTCCGCAGTCCCTTGGAAACCTTTTGCGTCATAGTCGCCATGATAAAGCCCTGAATGTAATTGAATGCGTAGCCCATTAGGTACAATGCGACAAGTGTAAGCCCCACACCGGTGATTGCGCCAAGGTCTATGGCTCCGCCCCCCATACCCGCCGTGATGAGGTCTGTGATCTCGCTCAGCTTGCTCGGCCCGATAATATTGAAGACGGAGCCGACGCACGCCAGCAACAGCGCGATGATGATGGCAGGCAGGTAAGGCTTGCAATATGCAATAAGCTTGCCCCATGTTTTTCCAAAATTTTTGGCTTTTTCGCCGGAGCCTACCGACATCCCCGGTCCCCCGCCGATTCCCGGCCCTTTGTGTTCAGTCTTATGTTGGCTGCCAATCTTATATTCGTTATTAGGCATATGTAAGTTCCTCCTCGCTAAGCTGTGAATGGGCGATCTCCTGATAAACGGGACAATTTTTCAGTAATTCCTTATGTTTGCCCATCCCCACGATCTTTCCCTCATCAAGCACAATGATGGTGTCGGCATCTTTGATCGTGCCAATGCGTTGGGCCACGATAATCTTGGTCGTGTCGGCCGTTTTTTGATTCAACGTTTTGCGCAGCTTTTTATCGGTCTTGTAGTCCAGTGCGGAAAAACTGTCGTCGAAAATAAGGATTTCCGGATTTTTGCACAGCGCACGCGCAATAGATAGCCGCTGTTTTTGACCGCCGGAAAGGTTTGTACCCCCCTGCGAAACAGCAGCATTGTATCCGCCGTCTGCCTTTTCCACAAATTCTGTTGCCTGTGCTTCGCGCACCGCTTCCTTAACCGCCTGGTCCGAAGCCGGCGGTTTTCCGTTATCTCCATAAGCTACATTGGAGCGTATTGTGCCGCTGAACATTGTAGCCTGTTGCGAAACATAACCGATCTTATTGTGCAGCACTTCCTGATTGTACTCTTTTACGTTGCGTCCATCCACAAACACCTCACCGGATGTTGCGTCGTAAAAACGTGGAATCATTTGTACCAGAGTGGATTTACCGCTTCCCGTCGCGCCGATAAAGGCTACTGTCTCGCCCTTTTTGGCAGTGAAGCTGATTTCCTCCAAAACTGTGCCCTTGGCGTCCGGATAGCGAAAGCTGACGTTTTTAAATTCCACAGTGCCTGTAATGCCGTCGAGCCCGTCTGTCAGCCTCCCGTCCTGTATGGAAAGACCTGTCTCCAATACGTCGCAGATGCGTCCGGCGGCAACGCTGGCGCGCGGCAGCAGGATAAAGATCATTGTCAGCAACATAAACGCCATCACGACCTGCATCGCATAAGATGAGAATACTACCATATCTGAAAACAATACCATTTGTTGCGAGCCCCCCGCGCCACCGATCAGATAGGCTCCAATCCAGTAAACTGCAAGGGTTAATCCTGACATAACGAGCGTCATGGTCGGCGACAACAAAGCCATGATCCGGTTGGTGAACAGGTTTGTTTTCGTGAGGTCCTCGTTTGCCTGTTCAAATTTTTCTTCCTGATAACCTTCAGCATTATATGCCCGCACTACGCGCAGGCCGGTCAGGTTTTCACGCGTCACCTGATTGATTTTATCCGTCTGCTTCTGTACTTTTTTGAACTTTGGCACGGCAAAGATGATGACAACTGCAATCACAATCATAAGCGCGATAACAGCGAGGCCCGTGGCAGCCGTCCATTGCCAGCTTTTGCCTGCAATCTTGATGATCGCCCATACGGCAAGGATAGGAGCCTTAATGATTGCCTGCAATCCCATCGCCACCAGTGTCTGTATCTGCGTGATATCATTGGTGGAGCGGGTAATCAGGCTGGCTGTGGAGAACTTGTTGATTTCTTCCATAGAAAACGAAAGCGTCTTATCAAACTGCAACTCACGAAGCGTCCTCGAAAGACCTGCTGCCACCTTAGCCGCAAAAAATCCGACGACAAAGGATGTTCCTACGCTTCCCAACGCACAGAGCAGCATTCGGGCGCCCTCGGTCAGCAACGCATTCACTGTTGCCGTACCGGACTGAATGAGCGTGGTGATGTTATTCATGAAGTCGGGCAGCAACAGATCCAAATATACCTGCAGCACGATAAACGCAAGGCTGACGCCAATCATCGCCCATTCTTCCTTTTTCAAATATCTCAGTATCTTTAGCATAATTTGTCCTTTCATTCGTTATGATGCTTACTGTAAGCACGCTAACTATATGATTATTTTTAAAGCCACCCTGAAAAGAGACGGCTTTATTTTAGATTATCTTTAATTTTGTCAATCACGCGGAAGAATGTTTCCCTTTCCTCTTCCGTTACGCCTTCAAGCATCCTGTTTTCCATTTCAGCCGCTTTTTTCATCATTCTGGTATGATTCTCAAGCGCCTCATCTGCTATGACAAGCCGTTTGAGCCGCGCATCGCCGGATACTGGGAGCCGTTTGACAATTCCCTTTTGTTCCAGCGAATCAAGCAGGCGGGATACCGTGGATTTACGGATGGTAAATGCTTCCTCCAGATCCTTTTGCACAACTTCCTGTCCGCCGGCCCTTAACAGGTAATCAACCACGCGCACCTGCATCTCTGTTGGGGGACTCGGAATTGGCATATCCTTTGACATTTTTGAAATTTCCCGCATAATAAGATGCGAAAGCTTCTTGATTTCCATCCCAACCGTTTTCGGTCTTGTGTCATTCATTTTCAACCCTCCCCAATAAGTTAGCACGCAAATAGTTGCTATGCTAACAATATAAACCTTTTTCCTTTTCCTGTCAACAAATTATTTGACTTCGATTGCAACGAGTCTTAACTTATAATAACCTCCTGCCAGGTGATTTTGCCCGCAAAGGCACGAAATACTATCATAGTGCAAGCGTACTACCAACGGACAAAATATACGTGTCAAAAGAATTGTCAAACAGTCTCGCTACAGCGGATAAACCAGCGGCAGCCACAGACGATTTCACTTGCCACATGCTTTGCTTTTCTTTATACTGAATATTATATTAGATGACTTATGAAAGGGGAATTGTATGAAATTATTGCTTCATGTTTGTTGTGCTCCCTGTTCGATCAAATGTATTGAAGCCCTCCGCGAAGAGGGATTGGAGCCAACGCTTTTTTGGTATAATCCCAATATTCATCCCGTTACGGAGTACCGTTCCCGCAGGGACGCCATGATCGGTTATGCAGAAGAGATTGGCGCCGGGCTGCTTTTACAGGATCACTACGGGCTTCGCCCTTTTGTTGAGGCCGTTTCCTCCGACATAGACCATCGCTGCAATTATTGCTACGATACCCGTCTTGGAGCCACGGCCCGTTATGCCGCAGAAAACGGATATGACGGATTTTCTACCACCCTGCTCATCAGCCCATACCAAAACCATGAACTGATTTGTGAAACCGGTGAAAAGGCGGCCGGGCAAAACGGGATTCGTTTTATTTACCGTGACTTCCGCCCATATTTCAGGCAGGGCCAGCAAACCGCGCGCGAACTTGGTATTTATATGCAGAAATACTGCGGTTGTATTTTCAGCGAAGAAGACAGGTATCTTGGGAAGCATAAAAAATAAAAAGATTGCATATGCCAAAAATGGCAAACCAGTATAAAAAAACAGGAGCCAAAGGCTCCTGCTGAAAATCATTTTTCATGATTCAGATGATCTCGTAGATCATATCGGATATCACGTCCATGATGTTATCGTGGCATTTTCCGCATCCGGTTGAGCAATGCGTCTGTTCCTGTACGTCTGCAAACGCGGACTCCACGTCGCTCATGTTTTTGGAATGGCGCAGGGCGTACTCAATATCAGCGAGAGACACCTGTTTACAATTACAAATTATTTTATTTTCCGTGGCCATACAAATTACCCCCCTTTGGTAAATTCACTTATTAATATATAACAGAATGGCACTGATTTCAAACAAAATTCTCGCAGCTTTTCTGCTGCTTATTGAGAAATTTATGTTTCATTCCCCGCAGGAAGATTATAAAATAAAAAGAGAGTAAAGAAAGGAAACGACACTATGAAACAGCTTTTGAAAAATATTGAATTTGAGGCGGCGCTGTCATTTGCAGACCAGGTCGGTTATCTTCCCGGGCAGGTCACAAGCAAAACGCTCGCGCAAAACCCTTATGTGAGCCTTACCCTGTTTGCTTTTGACAAGGGGGAGGAAATCAGTACACATGAATCACAGGGCGACGCGCTTGTAATCGCACTCGAAGGAACTGGCGAAGTTACGATCGACGGGCAGAAGCACTCTTTACAGACAGGCGAAGCGATTGTAATGCCGGCAAAGCACCCGCACGCTGTTTTTGCTCCCGAGCAGTTCAAAATGTTTCTTGTCGTTGTATTTCCAGTGAAAGAAGGGGATGCGTTATGACAGCCACAGTAGATAAAGACGGTTGCATCGGCTGCGCGTTGTGCGAGAGCATATGTCCCGAGGTTTTTCGAATGGATGACGACGGAAAGGCCGAAGCTTATGCCGAGGTGACTGATGAAAACAAAGACGCCGCGTTTGAAGCGGAACAAAGCTGTCCTGTCAGTGTGATCGCGATTGTAGAGGACTGATATTGAGCAAAGGAAAAAGGCCCGGCGCATAAGGACAGGTAGGATAAAGAAGTAATTTATCCCATCTAAGAGGCAACGGGCAAACTGAAAAACAAGGAAGAAATTTATCTTCCTTGTTTTTTAATGTTTTCGGTAATCTGTAAATGATAGAAACAGACTCCCCCAAAAATTGTTGGCTTGCTTTTTATTGTTTTGCTTTATATTGAAACGTCGCGGCCAAATAAAGAACGGGAACAACCAGTCCTGTCACAATGGACAATATACTGAAACTGTCAGGATAGCCCACCAGTGTCATTATAATAGATATAACGCACAACGTGACAGTTAAAATTCCACAAATCATGCAGCCGTTTACTTTCTCCGGAACATTCCAATTTTTGATTCCCAGAATCCCTGCAATCAACTCAAAAACTGCGCTGGCCAATGCTATAATAAGAGACGCCGTCAATAGTTCCACCGGTACTGCAACCCCGGCCAATCCTGCCAATGATACGACCATCCCGATCCCTGCCAGCGAAAGCAATCCGCCGATGATTGCGATGATCCCGAAAATCAGCATAATAATTCCCATTACTTTTAAAAATTTTGAAGTTTTCATAAGTGTACCTCTCTTAATCTTAAATCGTGTCCATGCAAATTATTCCCGCGTATACTCGTAACTGATGCCTTCTTCGCCTGTCGACATATCTGTCAAGATTAAAGTGTCGCCGTTGACCGAGTAGGAAAACACCATCGCTTCGTCACTTTCCATTCCGAATAGTTCAGCATAAATGTTGAGTTGATCTTCATCCGTATCATATTTGAAATCATAGGCCAACAACGCATTTTCATTATGACCTGTACCGTCCGCCTTGAATTCGTAAACTTCTTCCATAAGATCCGCGCTTTGCCATTTCCCCACCAGAGGTGAAGCTTCTTCTTGCAATCCCCCTGCGCCGCAGCCCGCGAATAGGCAAAAGACAAACAAAACTAAAATAACAATATAAACTTTTTTCATTTCTTCTCTCCCGTATTATTTTTAAATTTTAGTTGTGATTTCACCAACATAGAATTGATCTGCAAAAGGCCTTTTTCTATCCAAGATAATATCAAAATCTATACGGAATAGTATAGTACCCAACGGGTACTCTTTGGTTTGCTTCCCTTTTTATGCCATAATAAAAAACGGTACCACGCGGGTACCATTCTTGAAAAAATTCGGTTTTTCAGGCTTTATAATTGTTTTAATCGGTCAAGTTTTCAATTTCAACCAATCGGTTGCTGCGGCGGAGCAGGTCAATATAGAGCAACAGTTCTTCTTTCGTACTGACCGCAAGCTTTCGATAGATATTTTTATTGTGTTTTCGTACCGTATGAATGCTGATAAATGCCAACCCCGGTATTTCAGCAATTTCACGTCCGTTTATATAATATTTCAGAATATTCCGTTCAGCCGGAGTCAATGCCGCAGTCCGCTCCACAAAAGAATCCAGCATACTTAAAACTTCAGAAGCAAATTGGCCTTCCCCGGATTCTTCAGCCGTTCGTTCCTGCTCCGCAGCTTTTAATTCTTCTGTCTTGACGGTCACCGTTTGCTTATTATGCCCGATATATGATAGATCCACAAGACGCATCAAGTCTTCCACCGTCCAGTCTGTTCCCGTTAAATCTACTGCGCAAATTTGTATGGGAAGCCGCACCATTTGATTTTTGTACTGCCATTCACCAGAAAATTTTCGGGCTATTTTCTCTGTTAATAGTTGCATATCATAACTATCACGGAATACCGTCAGAACAAAATGTCCTCTTTCACAGTCATACACGTCTATTTTTTTAGATAGGCTATTGAGCCATTCTGCCGCACCAGCCATAAATCCATTAACATATCCTGCGCCAAGCGCGGCAATATCAAAATAATGGGAACGCGAGAGCTTGACTATCGTCACATAAAGGCTGGCTTGATTTTGGACTGCCAAATCAATACTTCGCAAAAAAGCTGCGCGGTTGTATACTTTTGTAACCGGATTATAGGTTACGTCCAGATTTTCTACTGTAGTCAAAAATCCAAAAATACCGATAGACTGGAAGAAAAGCTCCAGAAGCTGATGCGACATGAAAACCTGCTGCACAAAAATAGGAATAATGCTGAAAATAAGCAGCATGATCGCCGCATGCCGCTGCGATTTAAGTAATAGGTTCTGAAACCGAATTGCTAAATATACCGCCAATAGCATGTATAAATACCCTGCACCATATAGAGCGTAGATCATAACGCCGTGGGAATAGATACCATTTGCATCGTAATAAAATACCCAGCCCAAAACCGGATTCAGCGCCAGCGGCAGAAAAATGAAAAGAACTTCCGGCAACAGAAACAGAATAAAAAGCGGCTTTTTAATGCGATGCTTCAATCCAAGCAATACGATCATATACCATGCAAACAAGCATGCTGTGCTGGTATGAACAAATAAGAAAATATAGTTGAGGATATCCCGTGAAAAATACGTATATTGATCTATATAAGAATTACCAACAGAACTCCAGATATCAAAAACAGCGGAGATCAGTGCTGCAATAATAACAAATAACAGTAATTGATTGGATTCTTTTTGCACCCCTTTTTTGGAAATAATCACATATAGGGAAAGAACGGAAATCACTCCGGCGCAAATATCAAAGGTTACATTGTAAATCATAGAATGTCTCTCCAACCGTCCATCGAATGGGAAAATAATTATATATCATATCATAGGGAAAAATAAATCCGCAATTTATATCATAAATTTTATTGGTACCATCAATAATTTTTCGCGCCCATTCCTTCACGCTTATTTTGTAATGATTCAGCCCTGCTTGACTCCTAATTATGGCGAATTTGCCATAATTAAAAACCGGGCTATGTATCTGTTCCCAAATTCCTGAAAATTCAACTGTATTCCGGTTACGTAACCAATCTGAAATGAAAAGTCTCCATCCTTTGCCTTAATCATATCTGTAAGGGAGATACAGTCTTTATCTTCAATTTTTAGAATTGTGATTTCTGTGGAATCGACAACTAAATTTTCATTTTTCTTTTTTTCCCTGCCATATCCAACATCATTTTTTTGAGTTTAGTATTCATAGGGGAAGTGGGATCGAAACACATATCCACAAATTCTTTCCACGTATCATCTTTAGCGGCACGGCCTTTCAATGCCTGCGCCTCATAATTATATAATTTGCCCTACGGTATCCATGCGGCAAAAAACAGTCCAAAGAAACATCAAAATATTCCGCATATTTCAGTAGTATTTTATATGGTGCGTCTGAATGTTTTTTTCATAACGGTTTATTGCCGATTGCACTGTTCCGAATTCTTCCGCAAGGTTTTTTGTGAAAAATCAATCCTATCACGCAATATGCGAAGCCTATCGCCTACTGCCACCATGCGCATTTCTCCTTAACACAGTACTTATTCATATAACATGATATATTATATGAAGATTTTATTCAACGCTATTTTTAGATTTTTCTTTTTCTACTAATTTTGTCCTGTAATTCCGTCGTCTTATAGGAATATTCTCATTGACAACTTCCCGCGCCTGCGCAAGCGCCCGTACGATCCCCAGCAGGTACGCATCCTCCACATCCGGTACGGTCAGGTGTTCGGTTCCAATCCACAAACCCGGCTGCGGCAGAGTATCCCGTTCTGTCGTCAGGTAAGGTTCCTCCACATCGATATACAGGAAATCCATGATCCGGTCAATCAGGAAATTCGTCTGCACCAATGTACTTAACGTATTCAAATATTTCCTGCTGTAACCGTCGCTATCATACTGCTTCGCGTGTTCCGTGATCCGCTCCAACGCTCCGTCGGACAGCTGCGTGGCCTCCTTCACATCCTGAAGCTCCCGCTCCGGCGTGTGGCTTTTCCCCAGCAGGTAATCATACGAGCATTGCAATATATCTGCCATGATCTCCAGCGTTTCCACCGAATAGCTCACTTTTCCCGACATATATTTCTTTAAGCTGGACAGGCCCACTCCCGCCGCTTCGGCAAACTCTTCCTGTGTGAACCCCCTGTCCTTAATGATCTTCTTTAATATAGCTCCTATATTATCTTTGTGCACGTTCAATCCCCCTTATTATATAAATATTAGCTCTTTTTAACTCTTCATATTTTGAGGATAATATTTTTACGGGATTTTGTCAAGCCCTGAACGACAGCTTGTATCCTGCCAACTGCACAATGATACTTCCGTCCAGCCACAGCCTGGGCGCAGCACGAACATACGCGCCGCACGCAATGGGGACGGCCCGGCACAGGAATGCGGGGAGGAAGGTTCGAAACGGTCTTTTCTATGAAACGGAAGGAGGAGAAGTTATCCACAACCAGTCCGCAGGGGGTGAAAAAAATTCCGGGAAAACATCGAGGTAAATGGATCACATCACATACCCGCCCTTGCGGCGGGTATGGCAAGCTCCCCAAGTGGCACGCCACTTGGAGACCACCCCAACCGACCATGTCGGTCGGGGACCCCGGAAGCTTGCAAGGGGGGCGCCCCCCCTTTGAACCCCCGTAGGCGCGGAACGGCTGCCGCAGTAGAAGCCGCCGTCCCGTTGCCCCGCAAACCCGCAATCGGGTTTTGCGGGTAAGGAAAAAGGGCATTGCACAGGAAGGAGAGATGCGTATAGCAGAACGCAGCAGAAAACATAATATAGGGCTACGGGTAAACGACAGGGAGTGGAAGCTGATTCAAAGGAAAGTACGGTTGTCCGGGCTGACGCTGCGGGAGTTTTTCCTGCGGTGTGTTTGCGGCAAAGACATTATTGTCAAACCCGGCGGGCGCGAGGTAGTCGTGGAACTTAAGCGTTTGGGAAACAATCTCAACCAGCTTACTTACCTTGCCAACGCCGGGCGCATTTATGACTGTGCACAGGAGCTGCAGCATATCTATGCTGAGGTGCGGGAGGTGCGCAGGGCATGGCAGTAATCAAGGCGGTAAATTCACGGGCAAGCCTTGCGCGGGCTGTCAACTACATCACAGGCGGTGAGAAAACGGAGCGCACGCTGGTCGGCGGATACAACTGCAATCCCATGTGCGCCATTGAGGAAATGCGGGACACCAAAGACGCATGGCGCAAGACGGGTGGCAGGCAGTACAAACACTTCATCCAAAGCTTCCCCTACGATGAAGATATTACCCCGGAGGAAGCTTTTGACATCGCAGGGGAACTGATCCGCCGTTCCCCTTTATTCAAGGGCTATGAGGTCTGTTACGCCACCCATATAGACAAGGGACACATCCACACGCATTGGATTGTCAATTCAGTCAGTTTTGAGCATGGATATAAGTTCCGGTATTCCAAACGGATGTTACAGGAACTCAAGGACTTTTCCGACAAAATCCTCAAAGAGCGCGGCAAGAGCGTCTGCGAAAAGGGGCGCTCCGTTACCTCCTTCCGTACCAAAGCATACAAGGCTTTGGAAAAAGCCGCGCAGGGCACATACCATAGCCGGCTGCTGGATACTGTCATTGCGGTGCAGGATGCAATGCAAATGTCCCGAAGCAGGGATGCTTTCATACAGGTACTGGAAGATAAAGGATATACTGTGAATTGGAAAGGCGGCAGGAAATATATCACCTTCATCACGCCGGACGGGAAAAAAGTCCGGAATAAGACACTCTCCGCAACCTTTAAGGTCAATCTTTCAAAGGAGGAACTGCTGCATGGATTTGAATCAAATGCGCAAAGACAGGAATACGGAAATACAAAGGAACAAGGATATACTGGAAGAGCGGGTGAACCGCGATCTGCTCACTCTGGAAAACGCGCAGCTCAAGGAGCTGTGGACAAGCTTCGCTCAAGATTGGAGGATATTCAAGCAATCCCAGACAGATACTCTGAATCAGGAATTGGACGCAATGAATCGGAAGGAACAGGAGCATTGGGAGAACGTAGGGATAAGGCTGCGGAAACTAAAAGACAGCAACCTGGCGCTCAAAGAGGCAATAGACGGCAGCATCGCGGGATTCGCAGGGACGATGGACGCTCTCTGTAAGGATACACGGCAGGGCTTAGATGAAACTCTCGGCAATGTGAACAAAGCAGTGCGGCAATATATTACTGTTGTTCAAAATGATATTTCCGAAGCCCACAGGCAGCACGAGCGGTATTGGGCCTCCCAGCGCAGGCGCAATGTCTGGATATCCATTTATCTCGCCGTTGTGCCCACGATTGTCTTATTCGACACCTTGATCCATTTGTTCAAATAACTACAGGAGGAGGTACTTTATACGAAACACACACACTTTGAAAACAGAATATGGAGGAGCAGTATGAGTGACACGGGCAGCACGAAAAAAATACCGGAACTCAGGCTTTGCGGGAAAATTGGCGGGACGGCATATATTGTGAAAGGATACTTCAGGAAAGACGCAAGGGAGGATATGGCCTCCAAACTGCGGCGGGTTATTCTTTCACGCAAATTCCCCGCTTAGGATAGACTTGGGCAGCCGGGTACGGTATAATGTTGCTACGCTGCATTACCGTTTGTCCGGCTGCCTTTGTATAAAGGAGGCATAGAAACATATGACAAAGCAGCCAGAACGGATCACCGCGTTGTATTGCAGGCTTTCGCGTGACGACGAAAACGAAGGTGATTCCTACAGTATTGCAAATCAGAAAAAAATGCTGGATAAATTCGCCAAAGAACACAAATTCCACAATCCCGAATTTTTCGTGGACGACGGGTATTCCGGCGGGGATTTTGACCGTCCGGACTTCAACCGTATGATTTCACTGGTGCGGGACGGAAAGATCGGGACAATCATTGTCAGGGATATGTCCCGTTTCGGCCGGGACTACCTCAAGGTAGGCTTTTACACCGAGGTTATGTTTCCCGACATGGATGTGCGCTTCATCGCCATTGGCAACGGGATCGACAGCATCAATCAGCAGGACAGCGATTTTACCCCTTTCCTCAACATCATCAACGAATGGTACTTAAAGGACAGCTCTAAGAAAATTCGGGCGGTGTTCAAGGCAAAAGGCGAAGCGGGCGAACATATCGCTTCGCACCCACCCTACGGGTATGTAAAGGATAAGGAGAATCCCAAACGATGGGTCGTTGATGAAGAAGCCGCTGGCGTGGTACAACGTATCTTCTCGCTGTGCATGGATGGCTATGGCCCGATGCAGATCGCAAGAATCCTCCGCGCTGACCGTGTGTTATGTCCCGCGGCCTATGTCGTGCATCAGGGACACAAGCAGCGCAATCCCATTCCCGCCGATCCCTGCAAATGGAAGGCGGAAACTGTCGCGAAAATCCTTGCGCGTAAGGATTACCTTGGCCACACGGTCAATTTCAAGACCTTCACCAAATCCTACAAGGATAAAAGGTCAAAGGTGAATCCGGTGGAAAACCAACGGGTGTTTGAGGGCACGCACAAACCGGTCATCCAGCAAGATGTGTGGGACAGGGTGCAGGAACTGCGCAAACACAAGCGCAGACCCTGCAAAACCGGAAAGTCCAGCATATTCTCAGGGCTGGTGTACTGCGCCGATTGCGGTGAAAAGCTCTACTACTGCACAACGAATAACTTTACACCGAATCAGGACTTCTTCGTTTGCGCGAACTACAAGAGCAACACCGGAACGTGTTCCGCGCATTACATCCGCCAGCTTGTCCTCGAAAAGTTGGTTCACGAACACCTGCGGCAGACGCTTGCGTTTGCCAGGGGCTTCGAGGATGACTTTATTCAGGCGGTCAGCGACCAATCCGCACGGAGCTGGGAAAAAGAGCGCCGGGACGCGCACAGCGCCCTCACTGCCGCGCAAAAACGAATCGCGCAGCTCGACGCACTGTTCCAAAGGCTCTATGAGGATAATGTTTCCGGCAGGATATCTGACGAACGCTTCGGTATTCTGTCCAAAGGCTACGAGGACGAACAGGCTGCGCTGAAATCCAGTATGCGGGAGTTGCAGGCGCGGCTTGACGAAACGGAGCGAAAAGTGTCCGGCATTGGCAACTTCCTTGCGATAGTACACAAGTATACACGCATTGAAAAGCTGGACGCGACAATCCTAAACGAGTTTATTCACAAGATTGTTATTCACGCCCCGGACAAGTCCTCCGGCAAGCGCACCCAGCAGATCGATATTTACTACAACTTCATTGGTGAAATTCCCTCAAAGGATTTTCCCTGCAGCGTTAAAGCGGTATAGCCCAGTAGGGCTACACCGCTTCCATACTTCTTTATGACACCCGCGCATATGCGCCGGGCCTTTTTCCTTATTGGTATTGTAACCTACCAAAGTAGGCGGTTGCCAACTTCCAAAGTTTGATTAGTCTGCCTGATGAACGAACATAATGCTGTCGTCATAGTAATCGTTTGCATTGTCTTTGTTTACGAGAACCGTACCGCAGTCAACGTTTGCTTCTACTGTTTCGCCCTTAGCGATTTTCAGAGCCTGCTCGAGAGCAACCTGGCCCATTTTCTGCGGATCGTTTGCAGCTGTTGCAATGTATTTTCCATCGATGATAGACTGTACTGCTTCCATCAGTCCGTCAACGCCGCTGCCAAGAACGTTATCCATACCGTTGTCGAGGCATACGCCCAGCGCGCCCAGGCCCATGTCGTCGTTATGGCCATAAA
Source organism: Christensenella hongkongensis (assembly GCF_000981035.1). GTDB lineage: Bacteria > Bacillota > Clostridia > Christensenellales > Christensenellaceae > Christensenella > Christensenella hongkongensis. Next base: position 87,438 of record NZ_LAYJ01000133.1, on the reverse strand, counting down.
CTACGTCGATGTCAGGATTGGACTGGATCATGTCCTGTGTAGCCGTTGCAGCTTTGGAACGGTCATAGTCGCAGTAAGGAGTCTGAACAACCGTGATACCGGGTTCAGCGTCTACAGCTTCGTGGAAACCAGCGCTGCGTGCTTCCTGCACGCGGTCTCCGCCGCTGCCCATTACTTCAAGGACTTTACCTTTTGCCTGGCCTTTTCCGCCCAGTGCTTCAACGATCTGCTCGCCGACGAGTTTACCCATTTCCTGGTTGTCACGTCCTACGACGCAGTCAACATCGCCATTTACGAAACGGTCTTCCGTTACGATCGGGATTCCTGCATTCTTGCACGCTTCGAGGGACGGAGCCACGCCATCCGGATCAACCGCGTTGAGGATCAGTACCTGGATGCCGGACTGGATCATGTCGAGCACGTCCTGGTTCTGCTTTGCAACGTCTTCGTTTGCATCGGCAACAACGAGTTCTACGCCTGCAGCTTCAGCAGCCGCTTTTGCAGCGTCTACTTCCGATACATAGAACGGCCCTGCCATTGTAGCCTGAGAGAAACCGATCTTGATTTTGTCGCCGGAAGCGGGTTTGCTCGCCTCTGCGCTTTCCGATGCCGCCGCAGATGCCTCTACAGAAGCGGACGCCTCAGCGGACGGGGATGTGGATGCCGCGGGCTGGCCGCTACATCCGACTGCCAGCATAGCGACTGTCAGGATAACAGCAAACACTACCAAAATTTTTTTCGACATTTTTAATTCCTCCTATGTCTTTTTTATATCGCGCCGTACACTTCGCACGGCAAGCTTTGATTCGTCGTTAATCTTCCTGCTTTGATACGAACAGGTTCAGCAGCAGAGCCGCCACGATGATGATACCTTTGAATATCTGTTGCCAGTAAGACTGCAGCCCCAGCAGATTGAAAATATTCGTGATAATTGCCAGCAGGATTACGCCGGCAAAGGTGCCGATCATCCCTCCTTTACCGCCTGTCATCGACGTTCCGCCGATAACCGCCGCTGCGATTGCGTCAAGCTCTGCGCCGTCCATGATTGTCGGCTGGGCCGTTGTGAGCCACGAGATCGTCATGATGCCCGCATAACCGGCAAGCGCCCCGGAGATCGTCCACACGAGCGTTCCGAATAATTTTACGCGAACGCCTGAAAGGATTGCCGCTTCACGATTGCCGCCGATTGCGTATACGCCTCTTCCAAAAATTGTGTATTTGAGGATCAGCGCCGCAATGATTGTGATCGCGATCCATGTGAGCCCTGCAATCGGAAGCCTCATAAATCCAAGATCGATCGAGCCGCCTCCAAGGTAGCAAAACGCTTCGCCGCCCGCAAGGCTTTTCAAGCCTGAGATAACCTTACCATCCGTTGCCAGCATCGCCAGTCCGCGGGCCGAAACCATTGTGGCAAGGGAGCAGATAAACGGCTCGAGCCGTGCAAAGGTTACGATGAGTCCCGTTACCGTACCAAGCACCGCACCCACAAACACGCCGACCAGCACTGCCACAAATACAGGAACGCCCTGCACGAGGCACATTGCCGAAACCATAGCGGAAAGGGCTGCAACCGAGCCGACTGAAAGGTCTACGCCTCCCGTCAATATGACGAACGTCATACCGATTGCTATGATGCCCGGAGCCGCATAGGACAGCAGGATGTTCGAAAGGTTGCCCAGCGTAAAGAAGTTCTGTGAAAGGCACGTAGCCAGAATAATGAAAACGATCAGCAGCAGCAGCGTGCTGTACCTTTTCAAAAATTGTTTAAACGTCATACCTTGTTTCTGTACTGATTCCATAAAACTACCTCCCCGCCACTGCATACTGCAGAATAGCTACTTCATCTAAATCGTCTTTTCCAAAGTCGGCAACTATTTTCCCATGGTGCATCGCTATGATGCGGTCGCACACGCCGACCAACTCCTCAAGCTCGCTCGATGCGATGATAATGGAATGTCCGTCTTCCGCTGCTTGTCTCAATATCTTGTAGATCTCGTCCTTTACCCCTACGTCGATACCCTGCGTCGGCTCGTCCACCAGCAGGATGTCCGAATTCTGTAACAACCACTTTGCGAGGATCACCTTCTGCTGGTTTCCGCCTGAAAGGGATACCGTAGGCGTCTTTTCGCTGGGTGTTTTGATCGAAAGGCTGTCGATATAGGCCTGGCATTCCTTTGTGACCTTCTTATAATTGAGTATGCCTTTGCCTACGAAATCTTTGACCGCAACCATGATCATGTTTTCCCACACGGGAAGATCGAGCACCAGGCCCTGCATTTTCCGGTTTTCCGGCAGCATCCCGATTCCGTTTTTGATCGAAGTACGCGGATCCTTTGGTTTGTGGGATTTGCCATGGATAAACAGCTCGCCGGAATCAATTTTGTCCGCGCCGTAAATCGCCCGCAGAAATTCAGTCCGTCCGGCGCCAACCAATCCGTACATTCCGATAATTTCGCCTTTGTGGAGCTTCAGGGATACGTTATCCAGATTCTTGTTATTGAAATTCTTTGTTTCCAGAACGACTTCGTTATCGTTTTCCGTCGTGCTTTCATACCTGCGCGCTTCTATTTTATGCCCGATCATATATTCCACGAGCTGGTCCTGGTTGATACCCGCAAGCTCGCATACCGCGACATTTTTTCCGTCCTTGAGGATCGTCACGCGGTCTCCCACGATAAACAGCTCCTCCAGCCTGTGGGAAATATAAACAATCGTCATTCCTTTTTCTTTGAGGTCCGCAATGGTCTTCATGAGCGTATCAAATTCGCTTTGGGAAAGCGTCGCCGACGGCTCGTCCATTACGATCAACTTGGAATCGCACGCAAGGCACTTCATCAATTCCACCAGCTGGCGTGAACCGATGCTCAATTCTCCCGCTTTTGCGTGGACGTCAATATTGAGGTTTAACTGATCCACCAGCCGTTGCGCAATCCGGTTGGATTCCTTCCAGTCTATTTTTCCAAATTTACGCGGCATATTGTTAATCAGTATGTTTTCCGTTACTGACAGTTCGTTTACCAGAGAAAGCTCCTGGTAAATAACCGATATACCGTTTTTCTTCGCATCCAGCGTGTTTCCGTTTTTGAGCTCGACTCCGTCAAACGTAACGGTTCCGCTGTCTTTTGGATATGCTCCGGCAAGGATTTTCATCAACGTCGATTTTCCTGCGCCGTTTGCCCCAATCAGGCAATGCACTTCACCCCTGTTTACCGTAAAGTCGACATCGCTCAAAGCCTGCACACCCGGAAATCCTTTATTGATCTGTTTCATCTCAAGGATTGGTTCAGACATTCGTGCCACCTCCTAATTTCTACTTGTCTTACAGCTAATTAATAAAATACAACTGATAAACTGCAATCGTTCCACAATACAAATTTGTTTTTGCCTGCCATACCATAACACGGCATGGCTTGCTGACAGGATAATGTAGACTTTTTTGGTCGGCAAAAAAGGCATAATAAAAACGCCTTTTCAGGCGTTTCAGGTTAAAAATCAACTCGACCAAAAAAGTCTACGATTTCGGTCTTTTTTCAATAATTGACTACTTTTGCAAAATCTGCGGCTTTCAGGCTTGCGCCGCCAATGAGGCCGCCATCTATATCGCTCATTCCCATCAGCTCGGACGCGTTGCCCGCGTTCATGCTGCCGCCATACTGAATACGGATATCTTCAGCCCTCTCTCCATACAGCTCACCCACTGCTTTGCGTATTTCACGAATCGTGTTGTTTGCTTCCTGGCTTGTAGCCGTCAGCCCCGTGCCGATTGCCCAAACAGGCTCGTACGCGATCACAATGTTTTCGATATCGTTTGCAAGTACGCCCTCAAGCGCGAGCTTCGTCTGCATCCGAACGATCTCGTTTGTGATCCCATGCTCCTTCTCTTTCAGGTGCTCTCCCACACATATGATGGGTTTCAGGCCTTTTTGTAACGCTTTGAGCACCTTCTTATTGACCGTTTCATCTGTCTCCGCAAAATACTGGCGGCGTTCGGAGTGCCCGATAATCACAAATTCCACGCCCAGCTCGAGCAGAGAATCGCAGCTGATTTCACCCGTATAGGCCCCTGCATCCTCAAAAAACACATTTTGCGCGCCAATCGCTATATTAGAGCCTTCCGCCGCGCCCTTTGCGGCAAACAGGCATACGGACGTCGGGCAAACCACTACCTGGGCATTCGCACCGGCCACGAGCGGCTTCAGCTCGCTGATCAGTTTGATCGTCTCCGACGGCGTTTTATTCATTTTCCAGTTTCCCGCTATAATCGGTCTTCTCATTGTAAAATTTCTCCCTCTGCAGCAATTTAACTGAATGCAGGTTATGCAAAACTTACGATAAATCGCTTGCATATGCAATTTATACCAAAAGCCTGTTGCCAGCCTTTTGACAAATTGCTATCATGCCTGCCCTCAAATTTCGTTTAAATGTTTTGTGCATTTGTATAAATCAAGATATTTCCGGTAATTCCCGCTGTAAGCCTCGTGAGCCTGCTCATCCGGTTCTACAACCTTTGTCACGTGAACCATATGCTCGCACGCCTGCGGGAAGCTTTCATATTCTCCGCTTCCAACTGCCGCGATCACAGCGCATCCCAGTACGCCCGCGTTTCCCGATTGCTCGGTGAGTACAATCGGCTTTCCTGTTACGTCTGCAATGATTTGCAGCCACAGCGGATTGAACACCACGCCGCCGCATCCGCGCAAACGATTGATTTTGTTTTCCTCTGATTCCATCGATTCCACAATGTTACGCGTGCCATAGGCAACGCTTTCAAGAATCGCGCGATAGAGGTGCGCGCGCGTGTGGCTCAGCGTAATCCCATAGAAAATACCTTTTGCCACCGGATCCTTGTACGGCGTGCGGTTCCCCTGGAAAAAGTCCAGCGCGACCACGCCTTCGCTTCCCGCCGGAATCTTCGCGGCTTCTTCCGCCATGGTTCCGTAGGGATTTTCCCCGCCGACGCCAAATTCGTTCAAAAACCACTTTGTGATCGAACCTGCGGACACCTGCCCACCCTCCATGCAATACATGTCCGGTATAATCGCATCCTTATAAGGCCCCCAGATACCGTCCTTAAAAATTTCCTGGTCTGTCAGCGAAAGATGTACAAAACTGCTGCCCATCACCACACCCGTTTCGCCGGGATTCACAACCCCAAGGCCAATCATGTTGACATGTGCGTCCACGCCGCCCTGATAGACAATTATTCCGCGGCTCAGGTGGTATTTGTCCGCGATCTCATCCTTTATCGCACCGACCGGCTGCGCCTGCCTCAAAACGTCCGTATCCGCTTTTTCAAAAAAATCCGGAAAACCGATCGCCTCAAAGAAGCTTTTATCGTAGCCGCCCGCTTCCTCCACAAAATTCGATTTGCAGGTAGCCTGGCTGACCGACGCGCACCACCGCCCGGTAAAATGATGGTTGATATAATCCTGCTGCTCTACAATCCTCTCGGCTTTTTCGTAGACGTCAGGCCTGTTTTCCTTGAGCCACATCATCTTGGGAACGATCCATTCCACAGACACTTCCTTGCCGCAGTGCTTCAAAAGCGCGTGCCCTGAGGCGTTGATCCGCCTTGCCTGCTCTACGGAACGGTTATCCATCCACAAAATCGCGTCTGAAAGGTATTCGTCCCCATCGCTCATTGGAATGACTGTGGAAGAGGTTGTGCAAACCGCCATTGCCTTGATGCCGGAAAAAATTTCCGCTCCAAGCTTGTCGTAGCATTCGCCGATGCTTTGCTCCATCTTCTCCACCCAATCAGCCGGAGATTGCTCTGCCCAGCCAGGTTTCGGATATGTTGTTTGATACTTTTTTTCACTGTAATTCAGAATGTTGCCCTGCTCGTCGGTAACGCCGCATCTGACTCCCTGCGTACCAAAATCAAGGCCCATAAAATATGACTTTGACATTTTCCCCACCTTGCTGTCCGGTAAATGGCTTTTCCCCAAAAGCCATTTACCGTTTCATATTATCTGGAACAATTATAATTCTTCTTTGTTCAACAAATGGCTCAATAGCAGTTCTTTACAATCGTTGCATTTCCTGTCGGGCAGGTCTTTTTGCATGCGCCGCAGTTTACGCATTCGTGTCCCGTACCGCCGCCGCTCACAATCGCCGCGCCCGAGCTCGTTCCAAGCCTGCTTGCTCCCGCTTTGATCATCTTCACTGCGTCGTCGTACGTTTTCACGCCGCCAGAGGCCTTTACGCCGATTTCCGGGCCAACCGTTTCCCTCATCAGCTTCACATCCTCAGCTGTCGCGCCGCCTGTAGAGAAGCCCGTGGACGTTTTTACAAAATGCGCCCCCGCAAGCTTGCTCACCGCACACGCCTTTACCTTTTCTTCATCTGTAAGCAGGCATGTCTCAATGATTACCTTTACGATTGCACGGCCCCGCGTCGCCATAACAACGCCCTCGATGTCGCGTTTTACGAGCATCCAGTCGCCGGATTTGATTGCGCCGACGTTGATCACCATATCTACTTCCTTCGCGCCGTTGTTTGCCGCGTCAAGCGCCTCGTTTGCCTTGGCCTCCGGCGTGCTTGCCCCCAGTGGGAAGGCAATAACACAGCACGGCGTTACGCCGCTGCCTTCAAGATAATCCGCTACGAACTTAATATAGGACGGATTGACGCACACGCTTGCAAAGTGGTATTTCTTCGCTTCGTCGCACACCTTACGGATGTCGTCCAAAGAAGCCTGCTGCTTCAAAAGTGTATGATCGATATATTTTGCCAGCGATGCCGGGGAGTAATCGCCCTGCTCTGCGCCGGAAGGCTGGCTATAGTATTTTGCACAAACCTGTTCGGTAACCTGTTTTATGATTTCATTGATATCCATTGTGGAACCTACCTCCTTGGGCCGGCGCGGCGCGCCGGCGCTTCGTTCTTTCTTTATCTGATCCGGTTTTATTATTTATTTGTCAAAATTTTCGCCGTGCGGCAGGAACAAAATCTTATTGAAGAAGAACCCGCCTTCTTTGATTTTCTGGAAAATCGCCGGTGCGTCGTCAAGCGGAAGCTTATGGCTGAGCATCGGTTTTGCCGTAATTTTGCCTTCTTCAAACAGCTTTAAGGATTCCGTCCAGTCGTAGCCCGGGAACGGATCTGTAAAGGAGTTCCACGAACCAATCAGGGAAATCTGCCCCCTCATGATGTTGTCCACTTCCTTATCCCCAAGGTTGAGGCCCTTATGGGAAATTCCCACGAATACAACCCGGCCCATTTTTCCAGCTGAATTGATCGCGTTAAGCTGTGCCGGCGGAGCGCCTGTAAAATCTACAACCACGTCAGCCATCTCGCCGTCCGTAATCTTTTTGATCTCTTCCACCGCATCCTGCTCTTTGGAGTCGATGATATAATCCGCGCCGCATTCTTTTGCAACCGCAAGCTTTTCCGCACCGAGGTCTACGGCGATCACCTTATCAGCGCCAAACACCTTCGCGCACTGGATGGCAAACAATCCGATCGGCCCCGCACCGTAAATACATACGGTATCGCCTTCCTGGATATTGCCGCGCGTCAGTCCATGAATCGCATTTGCGCACGGATCTGTCGTCGCTGCGTCCAGATAATCCACGTTATCCGGCAGCTTCATCAGGTTCTCTTCAGGAGAGCACACGTATTCAGCCATTGCGCCGTCCCTTCTGGAACCGAAATAATCGTAATCTTCACACAGGGAATAAATTCCCTTTTCGCACCATTCGCACTTATGGCAGGGCATCAGCGGCGGAACCGTTACTCTGTCGCCCACCTTGAAATTTTTGATATTTTTTCCTACTTCTTCCACTTCCGCGGAAAATTCATGTCCGATCGTGAGAGGCGCGATATGTGCCCCATAGGTCAGTACGCGCGGGATATCCGAACCGCACACGCCGCACGCCATAACTTTTAATAAAACCTCGTCGTCCGTAGGTACCGGCTTTGGTACGTCTTCCACCCTCAGGTCGCCGGGTTTATACATTCTAACCGCTTTCATTGCTTTTCCTCTCTTTGTATGTTTTTAAAGACCTTGATGACTTCCTGCGCTGTAATCTCATCCGTATAAAATCTGTTGATAATACCTCCGCGCAGCGCGCCGATGATGGCCTTTACCTTTTTTTCGCCCACCGCTACGCCAATGCGGACTTTTTTACTTTTGATGTCCTCTGTTTTCAGGCCAATCGTTCGGTCTATCACCGGTTTGCTGACCTGTTTGCCATTGATATCAAAACATCTTCCGGCAATATCGCCCACCGCGCCAAGCGCCATAATTTCGTCAAAATCCTCTTTGGAATATGCGCTTCTCGTCCGCAGCACCGATTCATAGGAAACCGCGCCCACGCTTACAATCGCCAGCTGCGATTCATGCGCCAAATCCATTACGTACTTCACATGGGAATCCATCTGGATTGCCTGAGCGATACGTTTGTTGTCCACTACCAGCGGAACCGGGAGCAAAAACCCCTGCGCCGAAAAAAACTGCGAGAACTGCTCTACGATCTGGCTTGATTTTGTGGAGCTGATATCGCCCGCCACAGAACCGTTTATCAGAACAACCTTGGAACATTTTTTGGTGTTCGGTATGGTCATGATCGTATTTGCGAGCTGCTCCATCGTGGTTCCCCATGTAACGCCGATAATATCGTCAGGCTTTACGATTTTACAGATATCGCCCGCTACGGATTTACAGGTATCCTTAAGCCTGATATCCGCGTCTTCCGTATAGGTAGGCGTAATGAATACCTTATCCAGGTCGAACATCCTGTGGAATTCATTTTCCAGCGTTTTGACGGATTCGACCGGATAATTGATCTGGAATTTCACATAACCGTTGTCCACCGCTTTTTTGATCAGGCGGCATACGGACGATTTTGAAATAAATTCCTCTTTGGCGATCTGCTCCTGGTTCATTCCCAGCTCGTAATACTTTTTGACCACGCTGATCATCAGGTTCAGCTCGTTGTTCTCGATATCTTTTGCCACTGCTTTCGCTCCTATTTTGCGCCCAATGCTTCCTGTGCTATTTTGACCGTAGCTGTGAGACCGATTCTGTCTGCTCCGGCACAGATCAGTTCCTGTGCCTTTTCCAGCGTTTTTACACCGCCGTCTATTTTGATTTTTACGTTGTTCCCAAGTATTTCCTTCGCGAACCGGATGTCTTCCACGTCCGCGCCCTTGCCGCTCAGCACATTTTGTATTTTCACAAAATCCACGCCGCACGACCGCGCCATGTTAAGCACCGAAACCTTTTCGTCGTCCGTATACACGCAGTGTTCAAAAACAGCCTTTACCTGCGCCTTGCCCTGCGCGACCGAAACGATCTCCTCCAAATCCCTGCGCGCATCCGACATCCTGCCGGACTTTACCGCGAGGATATTCATCGCAACGTCAAGCTCCTGCGCGCCGTTTTTGATGCACTCGCGCGCTTCAGCCGCCTTTGCGGCAGCAGACATCGCCCCATGCGGAAAACCAATCGCCGCGCATACCTTTACGCTCGAACCCCGCAAAGAGTCCGCCGCCTCCGATACATAATACGGCGCGACGCAAACCGCCGCCACGCAGTATCTGCGCGCACTTAAGCATTCCTCGCGTATCTTGTCCACGCACACGTCGGGGTTCAGCAGGGAATGCTCGAGCCTTGAGGGAACCTCAAACGCATCGCAGCACATATCCGTAATCACGGCGCTCGCCGTGCTTTGCGCATGAACCTGTTCCATGACCTCTTTTATAATTTTGTCTATATCCATGCCCTTTACCCTTATCAGTTGAGCCTTGTCGTCTTGCCGTCGTAGGTGAAGCTGTCCAGAACCCCGCATATCGTAACATCCGCGATAATGTCTTTGTCGAGCAGCATATTTGCAGCCCCGCCGTCAACATTAACCAGAACGGTGTCCCCAACGCCCGCCTGCCCCGCGTCAAACGCAATCAGGCGGTTGCCGTCCGGCTCCCCGTTTTCATCCAGATATTCGATAATCATCAATTTGTAGCCGTAATACGACTCATCCTTGATGGTGGAAACAACATTCCCTACAACCCTTGCAATTCTCATGCGGGTCCCCTTATTTTTTCGGCAGGATCATTTCCACGTCGTTATGCGGGCTCGGAATTACGTGTACGCCATACAGGTCGCCCACGCGCTTTGCAGCCGCAGCGCCTGCATCCACAGCAGCCTTCACTGCGCCAACGTCGCCGCGAACCATGACCGTAACGAGTCCGGATCCGATCTGCTCCTTGCCGATCAGCATTACGTCAGCCGCTTTTACCATTGCGTCAGCCGCTTCGATAGAGCCGATCAATCCCTTTGTTTCTACCATTCCTAAAGCCTGTTTTTCCATTTTGTTTAACCTCGCATTTTTTAGTGATTTATAGTTGTTCCCTATATTGATCAATGAATCCCACGATTGCCGCGTCCGCAGGCGTATATTGCTTGCGGAACATACGCGCGGCCTCCTTGGATCCGATCAGATATACAAAGTCTCCCCGGCCGGCCTGCCTGGTTGCATCCGCCGCCACGATCATCTTCGTCTTTTTCCCGTTCTCTATGAGCCTTACGACCAAAAGCGGGATATTATTCAGATTTTCTTCCTTGACCGTCGCTACGACGCAGCCAACCACTTCGCCCGTATACATTCGTTCTGCTTACTTTCCCGGTGTAACCGTTGTTTTTGCAACTGTAGGCAGGATCGATTCCACATCGCCGTGCGGGCTTGGAATGACATGTACTCCATAGAGGTCGCCTACGCGCTTTGCAGCTGCAGCCCCCGCGTCTACGGATGCCTTCACCGCTCCTACGTCGCCGCGAACCATAACCGTTACGAGTCCCGATCCGATCTGCTGTTTCCCGATGAGCGTTACGTTTGCAGCCTTTACCATTGCGTCAGCCGCCTCGATTGCACCGATGAGTCCTTTTGTTTCTACCATTCCGAGTGCTTCTTTTGACATTGCTATTTATCCTCCCAGATTTTATATTAGCGATTTGATTATATCAGGATGCGGCGAGGGTATTACTACGCTCCCCGACATCAGTCCCTGAGCCTGTTTAATGGCTTTCGCCGCGTCTACAGCGGCTTTCACCGCCGCCACTTCGCCTGTCATCGTAATAAACGATTTCCCGCCAAGCCCGCGCCCAAGCCTTATTTCGATGAGGTCGATGTCCGCTGCCTTCACCGCCGCGTCTGCCGTGATGACCGCCGCGCACAATGAAAATGTTTCCATCACACCCACCGCGCTTACTTTGCCGATTTCGCTGCAGGCGTTGATTGCCCGCGGTACCTGCTCGTGTATGCCGGAGATGATGACGCTGTCGATAAGCATTGCCCCTGCGGACTTTGCGCCCGCCTTCACGCTTGCCTTCACCGCCGCAACGTCTCCCGTCACGATCACAATATATTTTCCCGCACAGACCGGCTGTGCCGTTACCAGCTCTACGGAAGCCGCTTTGAGCATGGTATCCCCGGCCTCGATTCCTGCCGGTACGCTTACGATTTCTACCATTCCCAGTGAGTTCATGCTTTGGTTCCCCTTATCTCGATCCAGTCGTCCGTGACCTTCGTAACCGTTCCTGTGATGCTCGCATGTATTTTTGCCCCCAGGGCCTTTTCCCTGATGTCCGCGATCATCATTCCCCGCTTTACCTGCTGCCCTTCGCTTACCACCGGAACTGCCGGCGCGCCTACGTGCATTTTGAGCGGAATCCTCACCACATCCGTCCTAAGCCTCGATTGCTGCATCGGCGCCGGCACGTCGAACTCCTCGATGCCCAGCCGCGATATAATGCGCGACACCGGAAGCTTTTTGGTATCAAAGCACGTATCAACCGTGGTGAATACTTCTTTTTTGGGTTTTACCCCCGCATTCATCAGCTGCGCCTTGAAGCGCTGCATTATTTTGGAGGGCTTCAGGCCGAAGTTGCACGCGTAATAGGTGCATATCCCGCAGTCGCAGCAGGAAAAGATTCCATTCATGCTGTTCCCGATGAGGTCTACCCCGTTGGCCACCGCACGCATCGCCTTATGCGGCGCTACGTTGAGCCCCAACGCATTCCTCGGACACATCTGCGTGCACATGGAGCACTGGCAGCAAACTGCCTGTATCACCTGCACATTCATGCAGTCGTCCTTTTTCTGTACCAGCGGATGGTTTTTGGGAATTGCGAGCAGCCCGCCGGTCGTCTTTGTGACCGGAACATCCGCTGTATCGCTCATCCTGCCCATACACGGCCCGCCAATAACGTATACGCAGTCATCTGTCGTGCCGCCTGCCGCTTCAATCAGCTCCAGTCCTGAAATACCGATTGGAACCTTCAGCGTGCGCGGATTTTTTACCGCTCCGCCCACGGTTACAAACTTATCTGTGACGGTTTTGCCTTCCAGCGCCCGCGCGATCTCTGTCAATGTGCTCACATTGCACACCACAGCTCCCACATCCAGCGGCAATCCGCCGGTCGGAACCACGCGCCCCGTCACTTCGTAGACGATCTGCTGTTCGTCTCCTGCGGGATAATAGCTGTTCATGATGTGCAGCTCCACGTCGTCCGCGCCCTGTATCGCTTTTTCAAGCGCCGCGATTGCATCCTTATAGTGATCCTTGAGAGCGATCACGCCCTTCTTTGCGCCGGTCTGCTCCATGACGGCAAGCAACCCTTCGACCACGCCGTCCGCATAATACTGCATCACCTGCTGGTCTACCCGCAAAAGCGGCTCGCACTCCGCGCCGTTTGCGATCACATATTCCGCCTTACAATTTACTTTTACATGAGTCGGAAATCCCGCCCCACCCGCACCTACGATGCCGGCTTCGCGGATTTTACCTGCAATATCCATTTCCTGTTATCCTCAAATGATCCGCAGATCGCCTTTTAACACACATCTTCTTGCGCGGGTAAAGGTCTTTGCGCTTGTCAGCCCTTCGCCCGTCGGCGTCGCAATCGTAAGCGTCGCATAACCCTCTCCGCCGAATCCAAGTCCCGAATAGGAGGGCGCATTTTTTACAAAGATTGTCGTATTCATTGTTGATGCGGCCTTGGACATATTGCGGATATTGGTTGAATGGATGAGCGCCGAATGCTGGCATCCGCGCTCCGCACGGAACGCCTCGTCCACAGCCTCGTCAATATTCCTTACCCGTACCACGCCCAGCACCGGCATCAGCATCTCCACCGTGACAAACGGATGGTTTGCGCTCACCTCGGCAATCACGAGCCGCGGATTGCCGGTATAGGATACGCCGGACTCCTGCATGATGTAGGTTGCGTCCCTTCCTACAAATTTCCGGTTGATTACATAATGCCCGTCCTTCAAAACAAGCACTGTGTTCACAATCTTGTTAATGTCCTCGCCGCTTACGCGGTATGCGCCGTTTTTCTCCATTTCGCTCATCAGCTGGTCCGTGATGTTATCAAACGCGAACACCTCTTTTTCGGCGACGCACAGCACGTTATTGTCAAAGCTCGCGCCGTCTACGATATCCTTAGCCGCCTTGGGAATCACCGCCGTATCGTCCACGATGACCGGAGGATTCCCCGGGCCTGCGGCAACGACCTTTTTACCGGTCTTCATCGCCACTGCCACAACAGCCTCGCCGCCTGTGATCGAAAGCATTTTGATATCCCTGTGGTTCATGATCACCTGCCCGCTTTCGAGGGTAGGCTCCTTCACCGTCGTAATGAGCGTCGCAGGGCCGCCAGCCGATACGATCGCCTCGTTCAGAATCCGCATCGCTTCCTGCGATGCCCGTTTTGCCGCCGGATGCGGGTTATATACAACGGCGTTTCCCGCCGCTACCATGCTGATTGAATTATTGATGACCGTTGAGGTCGGATTGGTGGAGGGCGTGATGGAGCCGATTACCCCAAACGGCGCCTGTTCCACGATTGTAAGCCCGTCGTCTCCGCTGAACGCCTGCGTGTGCAGGTCTTCGATGCCCGGCGTTTTTTTCGCCGCAAGCTCGTTTTTCATAATTTTATGCTCTACGCTGCCGTACCCGGTTTCTTCATGCGCCATTTCCGCAAGCTTTACAGAATTTGCAAGCGCCGCCTCGCGCATTGCCGAAACAAGCCTTCCACGCTGCTCGAGCGTCATGGTCATAAGCTGCTTTTGCGCGCGTTTTGCGTTTTCCACAGCATCGTTCGCATCGTCGCACATCCAGCTTCCGCTGCAGGCGGCCCCGGCTGTTCCCGTGCCGATATTCCTTACTGTTTCTTCTACGATTTGTTTGATTTGCTGTTCACTGAGCCCCATTTTTCATCCCTCGGTTTCTTTGTTCAAACTGTTTATTTTTTTCGTTATAGCGTAGTTACAAAAGAATGAGACAAAATATTTGTTGAAATTCTTTTGCTGACGCAGCATGCAGCCTGCATTGCTGTCCCGATCCTTCATTCAAAGGCTGCAAACTTCTCAAACACCCTTTTACCGTCCACATCCACAGAATCGATGATCGCCACGATGGACTGGTCTACCGGCTTGCCGTCAGTAATCGCCGTCTGCCGCGACGAGCTGCCGCCCACGCACATCACGATTTCCCCTTCGCCTGCGCCTACGGCGTCAATTGCCACCATCAGGCTGCCCTTTTCCTCAAAGGTTTCAATATCGATCGGTTTTACGATCAGCAGCTTCAGCCCCGTAAGCTTATCTGATTTATTGGTGCTGACCACCGTTCCTTTTACTCTTGCAATCTGCATTGTTTAGCTCCTAATAATTTAAGTCTACGCCCAGTTCCTTTGCCTTGTCCTTTGCCGATGGCGTGATGATCGCATCAGCAGCGCACAGCACCTGCTTTTCCTTTGTTTTGTATGCCGCTACCACTTCGTTTTCCGTTACCAGCGTCAGGCGCTCGCCATCCTTTGCCACTGCGCATTGATAGCTCAGCACCTCCACGCCCATATCGCCAAGCGTTTCAATCACCGTAACGATCTTTTCAAAGAAGGTGTTTCGTTTGAAACGCGGCGGCTTGAAATCCAGAAGCACGCTGACCTTCCTGCCCCACAGCAGCGACCTCATAACAAGATGCTCGATAAACCCGTCGTCATTGCCCAGCGCGATATTGGATAGCAGCCCCACCTTCGGCGTCATCAGCACTATATTCGCACTGCCGGCAACCCTTTCAAGGATGCTGTCCTTCTCCTGTTCTTCCGCGTTCAGTACACGGCTCCCAATGGGTGTGAACGACGTTCCGAACGTGATAAACTGCGCGTCCTTTCCATAACGGGTATGGATGGTTTCAAGCGCTGTTTTCGGGGACGGGATAAAGGAGGAAACAATCACAACCGTCCCCGATACGTTCTCGTCAGCCGGTTCCAATTCCTTTAACCGGTATAATACCTCTTGTGTTATTCGATTGATCAGTGCGTTTAGCTCTTCTCTGCTCATTCTATAATTTCCAGAATGTCTCCATTTTTCAGCCCTGCGGCATTTGCTTCGTCCACATCGAGGTGAACCTCCATTTCATGCGCGTCGCCGCTGCGTACCAGTACGTTTTCAAAAACAACCGCACGCTGCCCCTGAGACCGCAGCGAAACGGTTTGCCCGTCGCGAAGGCCAAACGCAGCCGCCTGCTGTCCGGACAAATGCAGGTGCCTTGCGGACACCATTACGCCCTGCGCGAGCTCTACGCTCGCGCGCTCGCTTACGAGCGTGCCTCCCGGCGTTCCCGCGGTGTCTCCTGACATGCGGATCTCCGGCTTTATGCCAAGCTTGAAGGAATCCGTGATGGAGATTTCCACCTGTGTTTCCTTCCTTGCCGGCCCCAAAACACGTATTTTTTCAATTTTTCCCTTTGGGCCCACAAGCGTGAGCGTCTCTTTGCCCGCAAACTGGTTTGGCTGGGAAAGCGGCTTTACCGGCGTAAGCTGGTAGCCTTCCCCAAAAAGGGTATCGATATCTTTTTGGCAAAGATGCACATGCCTGTTTGACGCGGCAGCCGGGACATAGCGTTTTCCCGTTTTTTCCTTTACCGCTTCCAGTACCTCTGCACGTATCTTTTGCCCCAATTCCTGCTGGTTCAAGTGATTTCCCCCGCCCCTTTTCCTGAAAAAGGCAATACGAAACAAGCCTGCACGTCAATTCTATCTTCCGGCGCTCCTCTTTTCATATCTGTTTGCTTTTCAGGATCGTTATCTTTGCATAAGAGTTTGAATGTTTACTTCCTTGATTTTTTCTGTCAAACCCTTTGTTGTCTACTACCAAAATAAGTCATTGGAGGTTGAAAGTCAACCGATTTTGCACAAAAATTCAAATTATGAAATTTATTTCAAAACGACATTTTATTTCTCTTTTCCCCATGAAATTTATTTCACAGCTTGCGAAAATTCTAACAAACTTATTTCATTTTTGTAAAAAAAGGATATCCTGCAAAAGCGGTGAAAACTTCTCCACACCCTGCCAGAATATCCTCGTTTTTTGCCGTATTCGTTTCTTTCAAACCCGACGCCCCCAAACTCCAGTGGTTTCAGATTCCGCGGTATAATGCCGATGCGCCGATCATCGGTGCCCTGCTTCCAAGCTCTGCCGGCAGTATCCTGAATTGTTTTTTCCGCGTCCAGGCCACATATCCCTGCCGGTATACCTCGCGCTCGAGCGGCGCTACCACAAGCTCTTCGTGAACGCACAATCCCCCGCTGATAACGACTGCCTGCGGCGCAACGAGATTCACAAGTGCGGCGATACCAAATGCCAGCTTATCCACGCAGTCCGCTATCACTTCCTTTGCCGGTTCGTTTCCCCCGTAGGCAAGCTCAAACACATCTTCTGTACGCTTCACACCGGAAAACGCATCCGGATAACGCTCCTTTGCTTCAAGCAGGATTCCCGTTCCGGAGCTGTAGCGCTCCAGACACCCCTGCCGTCCGCACGGGCAGTCCCTTCCGCCCGGCACAAAAACAGTATGTCCAAGCTCTCCCGCCGTTCCAAGTCCTCCGCCAAAAATCTTGCGGTCATAGATGAGACCGCAGCCAATACCCGTTCCAAGCGTAATGCAGGCAATGCTGTCATAATTTTTTCCCGCTCCGAACAGCGATTCCCCCAGGGCAGCCAGCCATGAATCCTGTGACAAAAGCACCTCGCGCCCCAGCGCCTGCCTGAAATATTCTCCCGCGGGTACGTCCACCCAGCTGATATTGGGGCAGTATTCCACAATCCCTGTTTTTGTGTTAGTCGTGCCCGGAACTCCCGCGCCGATAAAGCCGATTTCCCCGAGCCTGATTCCAGCGTCCTCAAGCATCTTTTTTAGCGCCCGGGCGATTTCACCAATCATTTCTTTGGGTGGTTTTGCCGGTTCCATCGCTATCTTTTTTTCCGCGTGGACGGTTCCCTGCTCGTCTACCACACCCATCAGTACCTTTGTCCCGCCGATGTCGATTCCAATATTTTTCTTCATTCCGGTTCCGCCTGTCATGGATAGAGTTTGATTTGGTTGATTTCCGTCCACGGAATGTCCGGCGTGGTTCCATGGTTTCGCACAAGCTCCACGCGTACAAACCTTGCTTCCACGGGCTCTGCGAGCTCCACCGCCTGCCAGCCTTCCGCCTCTTCCGTTTCCACCTGTGCAATCAGCTTCCAGTTTACAGATTCGATATCATCCCCTTCGCGGCGCAGCTTTTTATCCGCGTCGTCGTTTGAAACATAGATATTGATATCCTTTGCCAGCTCCTTTAGAATGCTGATTGTAACCCCAACATTGCGGAACAGCTTGATCGTTGATATTTTCTGCGTTTCCCCCCAGAAATCAATCACCAGGTTCGCGGGGCCCATGGTATTTGTGGCCCACGTACCTCCATTCCTTTCGTTGTCGTCGCTGATGGCGTTGCACACCCAAAAGGTCGGATCCTTTTCCGTATGGCTCGCCCACACCACCTTCGTATAATAAGAGCCGTCGCGTCTAACGCCTACCGGCAGCATTTCCTTCATTTGTCTGTCCTCCTTATTATGATTCGATTTCCATTTCTACATACCATGTAAGGGACGTATTTGCATATAGCACGCTTTGCTGTCCCCGTATCCGCGCAACATCCGGCCTGTCAAAGGGCGCGCTGCACGGCTCCAGAAATATGTTGTAAATGTCACGGAACCCTCCCCTGTTCTGCAAAATTCCCAGATAAGGAATCCGGTCTGCCGGGAATCTCATCGTGAGCTTTGTCCCGTCAGGATACTTAATTGCACACCAGCCATCCTTTAGTTTGTTTTTAAAATAAAACTTCTCCGACTCGTTTTCCGGTTCGCCCATGACGCTCATATCCCTTTGTTTGCCATCCTTTGTAGTGAAAACAGGATAAGAAAACGCATCTCCGTACGCGCCGATTTCCCCTTTGCTCGAAAACACGGCGATTCCAGTCCTGCAGTCACCAGGAACAAAAAGCCTCAGCCCCGGCTCGCTGACAAGCATTGTGTGGCCCGCCCACAAAAAATCCATATCAAACGCGCTCAGGTTCGTCGCCTTGTAATCGATCCGCAGGCAGTTTTCGCGAACCAGGCTTACGCGTTTTTCAAACAGGTACGGCAAGCGTACGCCGTTCATTTTGAACGTAGCGCTTTCTCCTTCTATTTTTGTATCGCAGGCAAGGTTCCACACCTCGCCGTGATCCGCGAGCTTCGTTCCCTGCCACGGAAAATTTTCGCAGTAGCAAACGTCGATGGTTGGAAACATATCGTCCATCCCGCAGCATTCGCCGTCTACATAGCTGCCGTCGAAAGGCACCCGGCGGTAGCTTCCCTCCGGGCGCTGAACCATAAACTGGCGCCGTCCGTCCGAAAGGTAAGCGAGGTTTGCCCCTGTGTCCGGCAAAAAACGCACTTCCAGCATTCCATTTTTTAAAACAACCGCACGCTGGTCTTTATAGCTTCCTTCATAACAGGGCATAGCGTTTCATCCTTTCCGGTCACGTTCCTCAGTAAATGCAGATATCCCCGGGCGTAACCATATCAAGCCTGCAATCCGGCGCATATTCCGGGAAGGTATCGAGCGCTTCAATCGGATTTCCAAGGTGCTTGGGAAACGTCCAGAAATGGTGGGGAATACATACGCGCGCATGAAGGTCGGCTGCAAACTGAGCCGCCTCTTTCGCGTCAAGGTTCCCAAACGCACCGTTGATTGGCAAAAGCGCTACCTCCGGGCGCAGGGCAACCGCACCCTGTAGCCGTGCAAGGCTGTAGGAAGTGTCGCCCGAATAATATACCTTCGTAAAACCAAAATCCAGCAAAAGACCGAGCGCCTCCGGCGATAGCTCGCCATGATCGCAGTCCAGCGTTTTCAGTTTAAATTCACCCAGGTCGTAGCTCTTGTTTTTTTCAATGCAATGGATACCGTCCGTTTTGATCCCCGCTTTTTCCGCTTCTTCAATACATACGCGGTTTGCATAGCATTGCGTTTTTCCGTTTCCAAGAAAAAACGGCAGCGCTTCCATATCGAGGTGGTCTCCATGCTCATGGGAAATCAGCAGGTAATCCGGCTCAATTTCATCCGGTTCAAAAAGCGGCACGGACAACCTCTTAAACGCAAGCCCTTCCTCTTCACGGAACAGCTTATACACATAATCCGTAAGGTACGGATCGATCACTATCGTTTTTCCGCCTGCCGTTTTGAGGAGGAACCCCGCCTGTCCGATCCATACGACGCACACGCTGCCCGGTTCTACCTTCAAATTTTTTATTTTCTCTGAAAATCTCATTGTCACACCCGCCTTATCGTTACCCCCTGCAAAAGGCTTCCCTTTATGCAGGGAAAAAGCAGGACGGTTACGCCCTGCCTGGAGGAATTTCCCTTGTCGTTCGGTTAAAATTTCAGCAGAACTTTAATCCTGTCGCCATCATTTTTAATGACGCGTTCAACCGCTTCCTGCGCATCGTCAAAATCATAAACCGCCGAAATAAGAGGCCTGAATGAAACCTGCTTGTTTCTCAACAGCTGTATGATGCCCTGCATACTTCCGCCGGTTCCCGCAACACCCAACAGGTTTACGTCGTTTACGACAAATTTATCGATGTTGAAATCATTCAAATTCTGCTCGAAAAATCCCAGGATGATCACGTTTCCGCCGCTTTTGACAAAATTGGCTGTGTCTTTGAACATCTGGATATTTCCGGAGGATTCAAACACCGCGCACACACGTCCTGTCGGCGTGATTTTCTTAAGCTCTTCGGCGATGTCCTGCGTTGCGGAATTCAAAAGGTAATCCGCACCCATCTGCCTGCCGATCTCAAGCTTGGAATCCCGTCTGCCAACCAGGATTACCGTGCATCCGATTGCTTTTAAAAGCCCTACGCCCGTAAGCCCAATCGGCCCTGTTCCAATCATCATAACGATATCGCCAAAGCCTACGCCGCTTTTGATGATTCCCGCCATTGCGATGGATGCGGGCTCTATGAGCGCCGCCTCCTCAAGATCTATGGAATCGTCAAGCTTATAGGTGCTTCGTTCAGGCATTTTCATGTATTCCGCAAAGCATCCGTCGTAGGTGTTAATCGTTCCAACGCTCTTTCCATTCGGGCAATGCGCAAAATCGCCGCTCCAGCAGGTAGGGCAGTCAAAACATGGAACCCCGTTCTCTGCGATCACATGGTCGCCGGGCTTAAGCGTTTTTACCTCGCTGCCCACCTCCACGATTTCTCCTGACCATTCATGCCCTATCCTGATAGGATATTTTGCCATACCCTCTCTCACAAATGTTGTATCTCCTGTGATCAGGGCTATGTCCGTGGCGCATATTCCCGCATAAGCGACCTTTGCCAAGATGTCTTTTGGTCCCAGTTTCGGCTTGTCAACTTCCACAAATTCCGTTACACCAGGTTCTTTTGCTATAAATGCCTTCATTCAAGTTACCTCTCAATCTGTTGTATGCAAATGTCTTTCTTAAAAATCTCTTGCGAAGCCGCAAGTCCAACCACCGTCAACCGTGAGAATATTTCCCGTCATATATGTCATTTCATCTGAAGAAAGGAAAATCGTGGAACCTGCGATCTCGTGCGGTTCGCCCGGCCTTCCAAGAGGAATATGCGACATCATGCGGTCCGCCTTTTCCTTATCGGCATAGAAGAGCGCCCTTGTCCCTTCAAACATAACGGAACCCGGGCATATCCCATTCACAAGGATCCCATCGGGCGCAAGCTCGATTGCCATTGCCTTCGTCAGGTTTACAACGCCCGCCTTTGCCGCAGCAAATGCGCACTGGTAGCGGAGCGGCACCAATCCAACAATAGATGCAACATTGATAATCCTTCCGTATTTACGTTCCGCCATATGCCGGATAATTGGCCCGGAGCAATAATACACGCCTGAAAGATCGATATTAATGATCCGGTTCCAGTCCTTTTCGGCAAACTCCTGAATCGGCACGCGTCCCTCCGGTCCGACGTTCACGCCTGCGTTATTTACCAGGATATCTATTTTGCCAAATGTGCCAAGCACGTCCGCGCACATTTTTTCCATGCTCTCCTTACCAGAAACATCTCCCTGGAAAAATTTTGCGTCGCCGCCCATATCCCTGAGCGTTTGTACAAATTCTTCGCCGCGTTCGGCATTTACATCCACAACCGCCACCTGGGCGCCGGACTTTATATAATATTCGCACATTGCGCCGCCGATCGCTCCGGAACCACCCGTTACGACCGCAGTCTTTCCTGTTAAATCAATATTCATACATACTCCTTCCAGGCATCGCGAAAGACGCCTGCGTTTATTAAGCCATGATTCCTGTTCACACCTGTACGGCGGACGGACACAGCCCTTTTGCAGATAAGGCCCTTTTACACAAGCAGTACGTGCAACAGGGCCTGTTCAGTTTTTCCATTGAAATCGAATGATTTGTTTGAATGATAATTGTAATGCTGCAAATGCTTTTAAGGAAGTACTAGAGGATAATGTCGTCTTTCATCTGTTCCAGAATTTCGGAAAACAGCGACAGGTTGCTTCTGAGTACGATTTGCGGATCGAGCAGCACGATGTCTTCTTCAAACCGTCTGCCTTCTACCATATATTCGTACAAATAGCGCACAGCCAGCCTCCCCTGTAAAAACGGGTTCTGGAAGATGGTGGCATTGATAACGCCTTCGTCCATCAGGTTTACGATATCCGGAAAGACGTCGGAAGCCACGATTGTCATGTCGTGTCCGTGTCCCAGCTCCTTAAGACGGTTACAGAACGTTACCGAGTTCGCCGAGCTGAAATAAATCGCTCCCAAGTCCGGATGGGCTTTCAGGATTACTTCCACCAAATCGTACGCATTCTGCAACACGTCGTGATGCTCGTATACCCCGGCAAACCCCAGGCCGTACTTATCGATGTCCGATACGAAGCCCTCCACCGTTTTCCTGTGGACGAGCGAGCTTACCTGCCCTGTCACGAGGGCTACCGGACGCGTTTTATCCGGCATCATATACCCAATCAGCTCCGCCGCCATCTTACCGGCGACTTTACCGTTGTTCTGCACCGACAATATCCTGCCTGAGCCTGTAAGATCCGACGTTACGGTCGCGTAAATTTGCTTTGGATTTACCGAAAGCTCCTTCACAACCCGTGTCACCGCCGCCTCGTCAGAGTTCGGCAGGATCACGACTCCATCGTAATCGCTCTGCCCTATTTCGTAAAGGCGTTCGAGAAAGGCATCTGTTTCTTCGCCTACCATTTCAATAATTTCGCCATAAACTCCGTAGTCGAACAGGTCTTCAAAGGCTTTCCTCGCGCCCCGCGCCACCTCGGCTACAAAGCCGTGTACCGTTACAGGCAGCAATACCGCTATTTTTTTCGGATTCCTCTTCAGGGACGACGCTGTTTTGCTGGGCCGATATCCCATCTTCTCAGCAGTTTCAACCACGAGCTTTCTTGTCTTGTCGCTCACATTTGCTTTTCCACCAAGCGCCCTGTTTACCGTTGCCGTGGATATACCCAATTCCTTGGCCACATCGTAAATCGTAACCTTTGTCTGCAACATCATGAATCGTCCCCGCCCTTCGCATTTGCTTCTTACGTCTTTCACCACCCGCTTTCATTTCTTCCAAAATGTAGGTATGGTGATATTATTCATCATACCATAAATCCATGCCCTTTCAATATACTCAACAGGATTTTTCGATCTCTTATTGCTGTTTCTCAAATGATTGTGCAAGCAATCTTTGCAGGAAACTGCCATGCAGCAAACATTTTTTATACGCACATCGTGCGCTATGATTTGTTAATATGCTGTTAACAAATCATAGCGATTGATTTTTCAACGTTAAGCTTTGATTTTCCTGTTTTGTTTATACATATCGAATAATACCGCGCCTGCCAGAACCGCGCCGTTTACCGCCTTTTGCATGGTAGACGGAATGCCGATCATTACGAGCGCATTTTCCAGGACGTACAACAGCACCACGCCGATGAGCGCGCCGATCGCGGAGCCCTTGCCGCCGGCAAGGCTGACGCCGCCAACCGCACATGCCGCAATCGCACGGAATTCCCAGCCATCGCCACTTTGCGGTAGCCCGTTGTTCGCGTCGATCGTAAGCAAAACGCCTGCAACCGCTGCGAGCACGCTACAAATAACATGCGCCGTCATGCGTACCTTTACCGTCTTGATACCTGCCAGCGCCGCAACCTCCTGGCTGTCGCCCGTTGCCAGCAGGTGCCGGCCCCAAAGCGTCTTTTTCAACACAAAGGCCGCTACTATAAAGAGTCCTATCATAATCCAGAATGGCCATGAGACGCCAAGCACCACCTGGTCTCCCCACGCGCCAAGGTCATAAGGCAGGTCTGTCAGCGGATACCCCGCCGTAAGCAGGAAACGAAGCCCCCCGGCAATGTAGAGCGTACCGATCGTCGCAACGAAGTCCGGCATGCCGACCTTTACGATCAAAAGTCCGTTCAGAAGCCCGAAGCCCGCGCCTACCGCAAGAGCGATAATCAGAGCCGGAGCCCAGTGCATCCCAAGGCGCATCATGCAGAAGGGGAAAATCATTCCCGCAAAGCCCGCGACACGTCCAACCGAGATATCCACCTTTCCGGTGATCAGCACGAACATAATACCCAGCGCGCAAATCCCCTGGAACGGTGCGTTTTTCAGTATTGTGGTGAAATTGCTCACCGTCATAAAATCCGGATTGATAATTCCTGTTATAATAATCAGGGCCACCAGCGGAATTACAACGCCGAACTCGTCCGTGTGAACGATTCTTGACCACAGTGATTCTTTCTTGATTGTTAATTGTTTTTCCATATCATTCACTCCTATCCCCAGTAGCGCTTATTCCGCAACACTTTTTGCTTCCATTTTGTCGCGTACGATTTCAACAAGCACCGCTGCGATCAGAATGATACCGATAATAACCATCTGGACATTCGACTCAACGGCAAGAGCCTGAAGCGCATTGTTGAGCACATTGATAAATAAAATACCGATCAGAAGGCCGACCATCGATCCTTTGCCGCCTGCAAAGCTGATTCCGCCGATCGCGCATGCCGTAATCGTCCTGAATTCCATTCCGATGCCGGTCTCAGCCGAAGCCGCGCTCATTGTGATCGCCGAGAAAATACCGGATACCGCTGCAAGTACGCCTGAAAGGATATACACGCCCCATTTTACTTTTGTGACGTTGATGCCCGCCATCAGGGCCGCGTTTTTATTACCGCCCACGGCGAGTATTTTTGTTCCTGTTTTCGTGCAACGCATCAATATGAACAAGCCAATATAGATTGCGATAAAGATGAAGAACATAATGGAAAGCCCAAGCGGTTTTGCAATCGCAACGTCGATCCAGAAATCCGGCAGCGGACCGATAGGCGTTCCCTGCGAGATCGTCAGTCCGACGCCCTGCGTAATAAACATGGTTGCGAGCGTTGCGATAAAGTTCACCATGCCAAGCTTTGCAACCAAAAGTCCATTGATGAACCCGACGAACGCGCCGGCTGCAAGGCCGATCAGAACGCATAAGAACGGATTCAAGCCCCACCAGACTGCCGCAGCACCAAACATAATGCCATTGAAGCCCGCGGCGCAACCGACGGAAAGGTCGATTTCACCGCTCATCATGACGACGCTTTGCCCAAGGGCCGCCGTACCGATGAAGATACAGGTGGTGAGTATTGCCTGAACATTTCCCAGCGATGCAAAGCTTGGTTTAGAAATACCGGTTACAATACAAATAATGATAATCGGTATCGCAATGCTAAACGCCGGGCTTAAAAATATTTTTGACGCTTTTCCCGATTTGCGGGTATTTAATCCTTTTTCCATAGTATGACTCCTTACCTGAGCTAAAATTCCTTAAACGTCGATACAGCCATTTCCATAATCCTGGAGTCTGTGGCTTCACCCTTCTTAAGCTCTCCGACAACCCTTCCTTCCGCCATAACAATGAAGTGGTCGCTCATAGCCATCAGCTCGGGCAGCTCCGACGAAATCATCAACACCGCGTTGCCCTCTTCGGCAAGCTGGTTGATGAGCTGGTAGATTTCATTTTTAGAACCAACGTCGATTCCTTTTGTAGGCTCGTCCAGAATGATCAGCTTTGGCTCTGCGTTGAGGCAGCGGGCAATTACGACCTTCTGCTGGTTACCGCCGGAAAGCGTACCGACCTTTGTTTTCAGCGACGGTGCTTTGATGTGCATTTCGTCAAAGTAGCGCCGCGAACGCTTATCTTCCTTTTGCCCGGATATAAATATCCCTGCGGTAGAAATTGCGTCCAGGTTGGAAACTGCGATATTCTTTTTGATATCCCACACAAAATTGAGGCCGTATTTTTTGCGGTCCTCGCTTGCAAGGGCAATTCCCTGATTTACTGCGTCCGTTGTATTGCGTATTTTGACGGGCTTGCCGTTCATCGTAATCGTACCGGCGCTCGGCTGGAACATGCCGTAAATTGCGGAAACAACTTCTGTGCGCCCGGCGCCGACAAGTCCTGCAAGGCCGACAACCTGGCCCGCACGGACTTTAAAGGATATGTCTTCAATGAGGTTCCTGCCCAAAATATGCGGATGTGGCACTGTAAGGCCGTTTACCTCCAGCACGACATCCCCTATCTTTGCGTTTCTTGCCGGATACATGTTGTCCATTTTACGTCCGATCATATCCGCGATAATTTTTTCGGTCTGGTATTCCGCCTTTTCAAAGCTGCTGATATTCTTGCCGTCGCGCAGGATTGTGACGCGGTCTGTAAGCTCCAGAATTTCCGCAAGCTTGTGCGTTACGAAAATAACGCTCGTTCCCTTTTCTTTCAGGTGCCTTACCACTTCAAACAGGCTTTCCACGTCCGCTGCGGAAAGAGAGGTGGTCGGCTCGTCCAGAATCAGTATTTTGGGCTGGCTGGAAAGCGCTCTTGCGATCATCAGCATCTGCTGCTGGCCGATAGAAAGTTTTCTTACATCTGCCCGGGGATCAAGGTTAATTTTATTGCTGCTGAGTAATTCGCTTGCCCTGTTGAAGAGTTCCTTGAAATTAACCGTTTTCGCGTTCTTGTTCCCAAGCCCAAGATCACTCATATAGATATTTTCAGCAACGCTGAAATTATTGAGCACATTGATTTCCTGCGGTACAAAACCGATTCCCAAGTCAATCGCGTCCTGCGGGCTTTTCGGCTCCACCACTTCGCCGTTTATCTTAAGCGTGCCCGTGTAGCTACCGCTTGGGTAAATGCCGTTTAATATTTTTAAAATGGTTGATTTTCCCGCACCGTTCTCACCGATCAGTCCAAGAATTTCACCTTTTTTTGTATTTAAACACACATTATCGTTTGCGATTACGCCCGGAAATTTTTTGGTTATATTAATCGCTTCGAGTATGTATTCTCCCATGATCATTCTCACTTCCTTATAGTTACTCATAAAGCCACAAAAACTTGCTCGACAATGCAGGGTTACTATGTATAATGATTTCTGATTTTGCTTCCTGCCGCACCCTCCCTGCGGCGGGAAGCGGTATCCCCTGGTATATCTTTTATTTTTGGGGGGACATGCCGTCCCCCCTCTTTTTTGATCCTGCAGCGATTTTACTGAATGCAGTTTATGCAATACTTACGATAAATCGCTTGCATCTGCAATTTATATCAAAAGTTTGTAACTGGTCTTTTGACAAATTGCCATAAGCGTTTATTTTCCTCTTTTTCCCGTTCGCGGCCGTATTACTGTTCAAACCATGTTTTTACTTCGTCGATATAGCTCTGATAGGTTGCCGGATCGGATGCACCACTACCGCCAACATACACGATTGGAGCTTCAAGGTCTGTCCATACAGGTACTTCTTCACCGCGGAACAGCTTGTCGAGGTTTTCCATCGTCTGGAAAGCTTCTTCATAGAGCGGCTGATATACGATTCCGTCGATTTTGCCGTCGTTGAGGTAGCCAAGGTTCTCTTCTGTGATGTCCATTGCAACCAACACCAGGTCGTCGTCGGATTTTCCAGCTTTCTGGGCCGCTGTGGACCAGGAAGCAGCACCGCCGCCCGTTGTGGAGAACGCGCCTACGAGGTCGGGATTCTTCTGGATGATCGCCGCGTTTACATTTGCAGCCTGCGTTGCGTCAGAGCCCTCGAGCTCAGCGTCGAGAACCGTGATCCCATCCAGGTTCAGTTCCTTCATGCGTGCTGTGAATGCTTCTGCAGCAGCATTTTCCGTCGCGTTCTTTGTGTTCTGTGTTACAGCAATTTTTCCCGTCTTTCCTTCCAGTCTTTCCGCCATGAAATCCGCCACATCAGCGCCGTATTTCGCGGGATCGCAAGCCATGTTAAAATCAAGGCCATCTGGTAATGTTCCGTCATCCTGCACAAACTTGAAGTGAGCTATGCCAACCTTAACGCCAGCAGCCTTCATCTTTTTGAGCGTAGGGAAACAGGTGTCGTCACCACGCCACAGCATCAGGCCCTTGCCGCCCTGGGCAGCGAAGGTATCGCAGGCCGTATATACTTCGTTCGCATCCGCGCCCTCCGTACCGATAACCTGTGCGTCAGTGTAGCCCAGCTCTTTTGCAGCTTTCAAAAATCCAAGCTGTACCATTCTGTGAACAGGATGGTTCTTGGAATCCATCGCAATCGCTACCGGATATTCAGCCGGATTGATGTCGTTGCCGCCGCTCGATGCCTGGGATGCTTCAGCCGATGCTGATGCTTCCGCTGACGGAGATTCAGAAGCTGCCTGTGAAGGCGATTCTGATGCCGCCGGCTGGGCGGAGCACGCTGCGAATACGGATACACACAGCATAATTGCGATTACTACGCAGAGCATTTTGGTCATTTTCTTCATTTACAAATTCCCTCCTAAGTTGTTATATATAACATGACAATGCAACTGAATTTTTTTTGCACCGCCTGTTTGACGCTCATCATTGCTGATTGAGGCCCCGGTTATCCCATGCGATCTTACCGGCGCGCCTCTTCACTTTGATGTCTTTTCCCCATATCTTTTTTTGAGGGGAAACGGTTGGCCGTTTCCCCTCAATCATTCTACAGATAGTGTTGTGGTTCCCTGCCATTTATTGCTCGAACCATGTCTTTACTTCGTCGATGTAGCTCTTGTAAGTAGCCGGATCGGATGCTCCGCTGCCACCAACATATACGAGAGGTGCGTCGAGGTCTGTCCATGCCGGCACTTCGCCGCCGCGGAACAGTGTGTCAAGATATTCCATTGTTTTGAAAGCTTCCTCATAAAGCGGCTGATATACGAGAGCCGCAACCTGTCCGTCTTCCAGATACTTCAGGTTTTCTTCCGTGATATCCATCGCAACGATTACGATTTCGCCATTCTCTTTTCCAGCCTTCTGAGCTGCCGTAGACCAGGAAGCGCTGCCGCCGCCCGTTGTAGAGAACGCGCCTACGAGGTCAGGATTCTTCTGGATGATCGCCGCGTTTACATTTGCAGCCTGTGTCGCTTCTCCACCTTCCAGCTCCGGTTCAAGAACCGTAATGCCGTCCAGGTTCAGTTCCGCCATGCGTGCCGCAAACGATTCGGCAGCTGCATTTTCCGTGTTGTTTTTCGTGTTCTGTGTGACGGCTACTTTACCGGTCTTGCCTTCCAGTTTTTCCGCCATAAAGTCTGCTACCAGCTTGCCGTATGCAACCGGATCGCACGCCATGTTGAAATCGAGTCCTTCCGGCATTTCGCCATCTTCCTCGATCAGTTTAAAGTGCGGGATACCAACCCTTACGCCCGCTGCTTTCATTTTCTTAAGCGTCGGGAAGCAGGTGTCGTCGCCTGACCACAGCAGCAGGCCTTTTCCGCCCTGTGCCGCGAAGGTGTCGCATGCCGTATATTGTTCGTTTACATCCGCGCTCTCTGTTCCGATAACCTGCGCGTCTGTGTAGCCGAGCTCTTTTGCAGCTTTCAGGAAGCCGAGCTGTACCATTCTGTGAACAGGATGGTTTTTCAGCATCATTGCAACAGCAACCGGATATTCAGCCGGATTGATGTCATCTCCGCCGCTTGACGCCTGCGAAGCCTCAGCCGATTCCGCGGGCGCGGACGCCTCAGCCGATGCAGACTCGGAAGCAGCCTGTGAAGGCGATTCGGATGCTGCGGGCTCAGCCGCGCAGGCAACGAATACAGATGCGCACAGTAAAATTGCCATTACCATGCAGAGCAGTTTGGTCTTTTTTTTCATTTCAATTCCCTCCTAGTATTTTTTGGTGCATTAAACATGACAATGCGATTTTCTCTTTTTTCGCATTACCTGTTTAAACCTTAATTTTTATTGGAGTTTGCCAGACCTGATGAATACACTGCTGCAAATATCCATAATATGTTGCCGCCTTCTAAGCTTCCCGTACTTTTTATGGATATCATAAATTTTGTTTTGTAAAAGCGAGACTGTTATTCTTCGTCGATTGTCTTGAAGGATTTCCCCCAAGCTTCTTTCCTTGCAAAATATACTTCGTTATATTCCTGCCGCGACCAGAAGGTCATCAGCACAAATTTCTCATCGTTCATTGTGTTGTCTATATAATGGAACGTTCCCGGCGGGATGATAATAAAATCGCCCGGCACTACATGATAGCAGGTTTCGTCGAGCCACACATCTCCCGTCCCGCTTACAATATAATAAATTTCCGTCTGCTCATGCACGCCGCCGGCAGTTCTCTGCCTGGCTTCCAGCGTTCCTTCGTTGACGTTGATTACTTCGCAACCGGCAACCTCGTCGCCAATCAAAAGCTTTGACGAATAGGTTTCATCACATATAAAAGGCTTTACATTTTTGGAATTAATGAGTCTCCCCTGTGCCATAATAAAATTATCTCCTTGTGGAAATCTTCTTTATATCTTTGTCCGCATTGCCTGCAGCTTTTCACGGGCAGTCGATATCCTGTTGATTGAAATCATCAATACTTGTTTGAAATCATGTAAAAATTGAATTTGCATTTGTAATAATGTAACCGGTTACAGTAATTATAGTATCACTATTCTTTTGGCCTGTCAATAGATTTCAGAAAAAAAGTAACCGGTTACAAAAAATCATGTATTCACCCGGTATTCCGCATGGTTGTGCGGAATATCGGTTCAAGGGCTAATACAGGATCGCCGCCTGTCCCCCGAGTTTTTTGAAATCAGGCTTCACTGTTTTCTCGGTTGGGATAAGCTGTTTTATTTCCAGGCCATTTGTAAGCTCTGCAAGCTTTTTTGCAATCTCGTCTCCAAGCTTATCCTGCGCCACGCTGTCCCCAAGGCTCTCGGCTACGTCGGCCAGTACGAGATCCGCGTTAAGGGAAATATACCGGTCTTCCGCGGCAACCGCAAGCAGCTCATCGTCATTGAATCCCATCTTTTCTTTCAACTTGTTGTTGTAGTCCTCCAGGTAGTCATAGTTTACCTGCGTAAACTCTTCCTTTGCCCGCGAAAGGGCATCGTCGCGTGAAAGCGCGTCATCACGGGATAGCGCAACCTGGGCAAGCGCTGCGTTTTCTATCAGCTCATCAAGGTAATCCTGTTCGGACAGCTTTTCTGCTTTGACCTGCTGGCCCTGCTCTTTGAGCAGTTCGTTCGCAATCTCAGATCCGATCTCCTGTTGCGCGCTGTAATACTTCAAGAGGCGGTAAGTGATTGATATATCTCCAACCTGCGCAACCACCGCGTCGTCCGCCACGCCGTCCCAGGACGCCCCGCATCCCGCAAATAACGCGCACGCAAAAATCATTGTTACCAGAATCAATGCAAATCGTTTCATATGTCCCCTCATTTCCTATTGCAGCTTATCAAATGGTTTCACTCACATTTACCAAAACCGCTATGCAGCGCAGGTTATTATACCTGCACTCTTTGCAACGTTTCATCCGTTCGCTGTAAAAAGCTTTTCCTATACGAGCTTATCGATCTCCTCACGCAGAGGCATGGATGGCGCGGTTCCAAATTTCTGGACAGACAGCGACGCAACCATGTTTCCAAATTCCGCCGCGGCAAATAAATCCATGCCCTCCGAAATCCCCGTCACGAAACCGCCGTTAAAGGCATCGCCTGCGCCCGTCGTATCTACCGCCTCCACAAGCCGTGCCGGAACCATACGCGTTCCTTCCACCGTGCTTACAAATACGCCCTGCTTTCCCATTGTAATAATAACAGAGGGAATTCCCCAGGAATGGAATACATCCGCAGCAGCTTTCGCTCCCGCTTCATCCGGTACTGCTACGCCCGTGAGCGCCTCCGCCTCTACCTCGTTTGGCGTTATAATATCTACCTTCTGAAGCGTTTCCAGCGATATTTCCCGTGCGGGAGCCGGATTTAAGACTACCATCACGCCTGCGCTTTCTGCAATCCCAATCACCTGTGCAAGCGCCTCCATATTGACCTCGAATTGTGCGAGCAGGATATCCGCATCCTGCAAAACCACGCGTATCTTATCGATATCAGACTGTGTAAAATTGGTGCAGGCTCCCGGAATGACCAATATCTGGTTCTGTCCTGTCTGCTGGTCCACGCAGATGAGAGCAACCCCGGTTCCCTTTTCCTCATCCACCAAAACATATTCCGTATTGATGTTTTCCTTCCTGTAAAAATCCGTAGCGAGCTGGCCAAATACGTCGCGGCCTATTTTTGTTACAATCGTAATATCCGCACCTGCGCGATGCGCCGCAACCGCCTGGTTACTTCCCTTTCCGCCCGGTCCAATTTTAAACTCGTCGCCAAACACGGTTTCCGCCGCTTTTGGCAAATGCTCCGCAATACCGGTCAGGTCAGCAACATAGCTTCCAAACATAACAATTTTTTTCTTTTTCATATCATAGCCCCTTGCTTCATGTTTTTTGGTTGTCGTACATTTTTGTACATACAAAAATGTCCAAATATTCCTCATCATTCCATTTCAGGCAATACGAAACAAAAGTAATCGCCCAAAACGCATACCAGTTTGCAACATTCACTTTTTTACATGATTTCAATCAGATTCATTCAGCAGGTGCTGAGTCGTTATTTGATGGTCTCTATTTTATTTGCATCTGCCATTTACAATAATTCAAATAGCCTTTAAAGTCAATCTGTTTTGAAAGATATTGTCAATCAGGAAATTTATTTCAATATCAGGAATAAAATTCGCACCTTTTTTCATTTTTTGAAATTTATTTACAGACGTTGCTGTAATCGACTTTTTCCGCCCTTCATGCTACAATACAAATAGAAAAATGATACGATCGGGAGGAATATTATGCCAATCACAAATGAGACGCTACGCTTTCTGGCAGAAAACAGATTCCACAACAGCAGGCAATGGTATTTGGAACACAAACCGGAATATCAGCGTTATGTGCTTGAACCGTTAAAGGAGCTTTCTATTCGTATGGCTCCTAAAATGCTGGAAATCGATCCTCAGTTTGTGACGGAGCCAAAGGTGGATCGAACCATTTCCCGTATTTACAGGGATACGCGGTTTTCGCATGATAAATCGTTGTATCGCGAGGTGATGTGGGTATGTTTTGTACGAAGCAAGAAAGAGCACGGAGACCTGCCTGGTTTTGTATTTGAATTTTCACCGCAGGGTTTTCGTTACGGCTGCGGATATTACGACGCTCCTACAAAAACGATGGAAGTCATGCGCCAACTGATTTTGCAGGACGATCCCTCTTTCCGCAGAGCCAAAAGGGCCGCATCCAGACAGGACGTCTTTCAGATGGAAGGCGATTTCTACAAACGCAGCAAGGCCCCCGAGGCATCAAAGGCGCTTCGCAACTGGCTGGACCGCCGCAACATCGATTTTATGTGCAATAGTACGGACGCGGACGTTTTATTCTCCGACGGCCTTGCCGATAAGCTTACTTCTGATTTTGCTCTTTTGAAGCCAATTTACGAATTTTTGTGTAAAGCAAGCCTGATGTCCCGCGATTCTTTTTGATTGATTAAAATTCGCCGGGTTTTGTTTAAAGTCCTGATTTGTTGGTATGATAGAAATAAGAATACCAATAAAGGAGATGTTTCATATGGCAGAACTGACACCATTTGGTTCGCGTCGTCACGGACTCTCGAGAATGAATACTTTTGACGACCTGGATTTTTGGGACAAAAGCTTTCTGCGAAACTTTTTTAACGGCTCGGAAGGCTTCAGCAACTTTCGCGTGGATGTAAGGGACAAAGGCGATCATTATCAAATCGACGCAGACCTTCCCGGTCTGCACCGTGAAATGATTGACGTCACAATCAACGACGGAATGCTCACAATCAGCGCTGATATGGATGAAGAATCCAAAACGGAAAAGGATGATTATGTCATCAACGAACGCAGGACGGGGCGCGTATCGCGTTCTTTCTCCGTCCCCGATGTGAAGGATGATGAAATCACCGCGGAATATAAGGATGGCGTTTTAAAAATCAATCTTCCCAAAAGTACAGAGGAAGAAAAAAAGTCCCACAAAATCGACGTCCGGTAAACCGGAAACAAAACAAAAGCCGCGGCAGTGCCGCGGCTTTTTTATGCTTTGACTTACTTAATTCAATCCACGTATTTCATTGAAAGGAAAAATAACCGCCATTGCGTGCCCGACGATTTGTTCATGCTTAATCGGCCCCACCATACGGCTGTCCATAGAATTGGCGCGGTTATCTCCCATGACAAACACCTCATCCTCCGGCACGACCACCGCCTCCATGTCCGCATATGGCGCAGGGCTCACATAATCCTCGCTGAGCGCTTCCCCATTGATGTAAACAACGCTGTCTTTGATCTCCACCGTATCGCCCGGAAGTCCGATTGCGCGCTTAACATAATTGTTGTTTGTTCCATCCGAATAATGGACGATGATAATGTCCCCGCGCTGGGGCATCCCCGCATAACGCGACACCTTTTCCACCGCGAGGCGTTCGTCCGTGTGCAGCGTCGGCTGCATAGACGGCCCATCCACCATTATAATTTCAAATAAAAACGCCCTGACCAGAAATGCGACGGCCACTGCCACACCGATTGCGATCACCCAGCCCCAAACCGCTTTCTTCTTTTCCGTCCGCGCTTTTGTCCTTTGAGTCCTGCTCTTCATTCTCCCCATTCACTTATGCCTGCTTATCTTTTATTTCGTGATACTATATGATTATATCACACAATTTTGTCATGAATGTAAACAAATGATGAAAAACGCCGCAAATTGCGGCGTTTTGATCATCCGATGCTGATTGATTCCGTTTATTCCACCGTAACGCTTTTTGCAAGGTTCCTAGGCTTATCCACATCGCAGCCCTTTTGCACAGACATATAATACGCAAAAATCTGCATTGGAATAATGGATGTGATCGTCGCTTCAAAATCTACAGTATCCGGTATGATCACCAATTTATCCGCAATATCCTTCACAAGATCCTGATAACGCTCCTGCGTGATCACCATAACCACCGCGCCGCGGGATTTCACCTCTTTGACGTTGCTGACGCATTTCTCAAGCAGGTCTCCCTGTGTGAGCGCCGCGACAACCAACGTTCCCTGTTCGATGAGCGCAATGGTTCCATGCTTCAACTCTCCCGCCGCATATGCTTCGGAATGGATATAGCTGATCTCCTTGAGTTTGAGCGAGCCTTCCATGGCAAGCGCGTAATCAAGCCCCCTGCCGATATAAAAAACGCTGTGCTCCGTAAAATGTTCATAAGCAAACTTCTGTAAGAGCTCTTTGTTTGCAATCACCTGCGCGGCCTTATCCGGCACGGCCTGCAGCTCCTTTACATATTTCAGGTAATCCTCTTTTGAAATCCGGCCTTTTGCATACGCAAGCTTCAAAGAGAACATATACATGGACATCAGCTGGGTTGTGTACGCCTTGGTGGACGCAACCGCAATCTCCAGCCCTGCGCGCGTATAGAGTACGCTGTCCGCCTCGCGCGCAATGGTGGAACCCACCACGTTTGCAATCGCAAGAACATACGCACCGCGTTTTTTCGCCTCGCGCATTGCGGCAATCGTATCCGCCGTCTCGCCGGACTGGCTCACGATAATCACAAAACTGTTTTCGTCCATAATCGGCTCTTTGTAACGGAACTCCGACGCGATCTCCACCTCGACCGGCACGCGCGCAAAGCGCTCCATCACATATTTCCCAACGCAGGACGCATGGTAAGCCGTTCCGCAGGCAATGATCGTGATTTTATCGATATCCCTGAGCGTTTCATCCGTCAGGTTTATTTCATCAAAACAAATTTCCCCGTCTTTCACACGCGGATTGATTGTCTCAGCAAGCACGCGCGGCTGTTCTTCAATCTCCTTGAGCATGAAATGCGGATAGCCTGCTTTTTCCGCCTGGGATACGTCCCACTCCACCGTAAACAACTCGCGTTCAATGGGATTGAGTACTTCGTCGTAAAGCTGCACACCGTCCTTTTTCACGACGGCAATCTCTCCATTATTCAGGAAATACACATCGCGTGTGTATTCAAGAAGCGCCGGGATATCCGATGCGATCAGGTTTTCGTTTTCTCCCACGCCCACGACAAGCGGGCTGTCTTTGCGAACCGCGACAATTTCCTGCGGAAAGCGTTCGCTTACAACGCCCAGCGCATAGCTTCCCTTCAGCTTGGAAATCGCCTGCGCCACAGCTTCCTTCAAATCATCCTTTAAATAGTAATCGATCAGGTGGACGATTACCTCAGTATCCGTATCCGAAACAAACTGCACCCCTTTTTTGGAAAGCCACTCGCGCAGGTGCATATAGTTTTCAATGATCCCATTGTGCACGATTGCGAGGTCTCCCGCGCTGTTTGTATGCGGATGCGCATTGATCCTGCTCGGCTCGCCATGCGTCGCCCAGCGCGTATGCCCAATACCGAGCGTATGCTCGGACACCTTTCCGTTTACCAGCTTTTCAAGCTCCGCAAGTTTTCCTTTTTCTTTATATACCGTCAGTTTCCCCTGATCCAGATATGCAATTCCCGCGCTGTCATAACCACGGTATTCCAGCTTCTGCAACCCGCCAATTAAAACGGGGATTACATTTCTGTCACCAATATAACCAACAATTCCGCACATGAATTTTCTCCTGTCCTGTTTTTGTAAAAAATAAAATCATTTTCTATTATATCTGATTTCATACAAAAAGAAAATAGAAAAAGAAACGCATTTCTGCGTCTCCCTTTATTTCTGTTATTATTTCAGCCTTTGCTCGATCAGCCTTGCCACGGCAACCGCCTGCTTTGTAATCGCATCCTTATCCTTGCCTTCGATCATCACCCGCACAAGCGGCTCCGTACCCGACGTCCTTATGAGCACGCGTCCCTCGCCATTGAATTCCTTTTCAAGCTTTGCGATTGCGGACAGGATTTCTTCGTCCTTGTCGTAATCATGCTTCTTTTCTTCGTTTACCAGCGCGTTTACCAGTACCTGGGGATAAATGCTTACCGGGCGCGCAAGGCGCGCAAGCGGCTTATCCTCCCGCTTCATGACCGACATCAGCTGCACACCCGACAGGATTCCGTCGCCTGTCGTATTGTGGTCAAGAAATATGATATGCCCCGACTGCTCGCCGCCGAAATTATAGCCGTTTGCAAGCATCTCCTCCAGCACATAGCGGTCTCCCACGCCTGTGCGCTTCAGATGGATCCCGTTTTCTTTGAGCGTAGACTCTACGCCCATATTGCTCATCACCGTTGCGACGAGCGTATCCTTTTTCAGCATCCCGCGCTTCTTAAGGTCCATCGCACAAATCGCCATAACCTTATCCCCGTCCACGATGCCGCCATGCTCATCCACCGCTATGAGGCGGTCGGCGTCCCCGTCAAACGCAAGCCCCACATCCGCGCCAAGCTCGGAAACCAGGCGTGAAAGCTGCTCCGGATGCGTTGAACCGCAATTTTCATTGATATTATTGCCATCCGGCATATTGTAATAGGGAATCACCTCAGCGCCAAGCAGCTTGAAAATCCATGGAGCGACTTCGCTGGACGCGCCATTTGCGCAGTCGAGCACAACCTTGAGCCCGTCAAGGCTCACATCCGTACTCTCTACCACGAAATCAATGTAATCCTGCGCGGCTTTTTTGAGTCGCACCCTTCGCCCGATCTTTTTGCCGGTTGGCTGGGGCACCTCTTCCGAGTGGTTCATGATAATGTTCTCGATACGGTCTTCAATTTCATCGGCCAGTTTATAGCCGTTCGAATTGAAAAATTTGATTCCATTATATTCCACCGTGTTGTGGGAGGCGGAAATCACAACTCCCGCGTCATAGCCGGAATGCCGCGTCAAATAAGCAATCGCCGAGGTTGGCAGCGTACACGCGACCACCGCTTCCGCGCCTGCCGAACAAATTCCTGCCACCAATGCGGATTCAAGCATATCTCCCGAACCGCGGGTATCCTTGCCAATCAGTATTTTTGCGCTGTGTATTTCATTCGTAAGGCAATACGCGCCCGCCCGCCCCAAATCATAAGCGAGCTTAGAGGTCAATTTTTCATTGGCGATTCCTCGAACGCCGTCCGTCCCAAATAGCCTTGCCATTCAATTCTCCTTATCCAAAACAATACTTTTATTTTACTGGTTTGCCCTGCTTGCCTGCAGCACGCAATCAATACCGAGGCTGTTATCCGCCGCGACAGCTCCGTCGGCAACTGCCGTTACGATCTGGCGCATCCGCTTGGTGCGGATATCGCCCGCGCAGGAGACGCCCGGCAGGTTTGTTTTACAAGATTCATCCGCCTTGATAAATCCGCCTTCGCCAAGCTCGACCTGATCCTTCACAAGATCGGTTTTTGGCGTTTGGCCCACCGCAATAAAAATACCCGACACAAAAAGGTCCTTTTCCTGTCCGGTATTCACGTCCTTTACCGTAAGGCTCTGCACCGTATTCTCTCCATTAATCGATTCCGGCACGTGGCTCAATACAAATTCTATGTTGTCGATTTCCGCAGCAGC
Source organism: Christensenella hongkongensis (assembly GCF_000981035.1). Lineage (GTDB taxonomy): Bacteria > Bacillota > Clostridia > Christensenellales > Christensenellaceae > Christensenella > Christensenella hongkongensis. Next base: position 49,218 of record NZ_LAYJ01000133.1, on the reverse strand, counting down.
GTCTACCATTCCTTTGAGCGCACGGAACTCATCGCGCCGGTGTACGATATAAACCTTTTTACAAAATTTTGCGAGATACAAAGCATCCTCAACCGCAGTATTTCCGCCGCCGATTACCGCTACGTCGCGTTCCCGGAAAAACGCCCCGTCGCATGTCGCACAATAAGAAACCCCCGCGCCGATAAATTCGTCCTCGCCCTTCATCCCAAGCTTTTTGGGAGTCGCGCCCATTGCGAGGATGACCGCTTTTGCTTCATAGGTGTTTTTGAGCGTCGTAATCTTTTTGACCGGCTGCTTCAGCTCAAATTTTGTGATCTCTTCCGTGATGATCTCCGCGCCCAGATTTTGTGCCTGCAGTTTCATGCTGTGCGCGAGCTTTGCTCCGGTTACTTCCATTTCAAATCCCGGATAATTATCGATTACATGGCTGATCGCCATCTGCCCGCCCGCAAACGCGCGTTCCAAAACAAGCGTTTTGAGCCCGCCCCTGCACGCATATATGGCAGCAGTAAGCCCCGCCGGCCCCGCGCCTGCAATAATCACATCATATGTCATCGAAAAACCTCCTCGAAATAACCTTTCCATATCATATCATAATTCATATATAAACACAAAAAAACAGGACGTGTCACCCTTTGTTTTTCTTTTTGCTTTTGTGATATTTTCCCGGTGCTTTCTCCTGCAAAAATGCGGCGAACGCCTCCGGCGATATCCCTGTAATCTGCTCCCTTGGAATCAGGAACGCTTCCGTATCGCTGATAAACAGATAAAAGGCTTTTCCTGTCTCGTAGACTTCCGACAACCTGTCATAGGGGAACTCAGCGAGCGTTTCGCGCCCCTCTTCCTCGTCGTCCTCGCGCACTTCCATCTGAAGCGGGGTAAACGTATATTTCTGCGGGCTTTCTACCGCGGCCTGCACAAGCTTATACTGCCTTTTGGGCTGCGTCTGTGTCACAGTGATAAAACAGGACGCAAACGCCGCGATCACCGCCAAAAGCAAAATCAACGGTACAATACCCATCATATTATCGAGCAGCGCATAGTTACACACCGCAAGAACCACCGCTGCTCCAAGTACAATGCAAAGCACCAGCATATATTTGGAAAAAGCGTTCATTTTTCCGTTTACGCCCTTCTTTTCAAACAGTGTAAACATCCAATAATCCCTGAACACCTGAAAATCCGTTTTTGTTGTAAATTTGATCTCTTCCATTTGCACCCTCCGATTCTTTTTTCATTTTACATCAAAAACGTATGAAAATCTATCGCGCTGCGATGTTTTCCCACTTATTTTTGCAGCGCGATTTTACAGCAGATTGGATAAACCGCTCACGAAAATAAATTTGTTCATAAAAAATTCACAAACCGACGTTCTTGTAGCCGGTTTTACAAATTGCTATCATAAAAAGAAATGATCATACCGGCGTCTATGCGGACAGGGGGAATGAACGATGTCGGAAACCAAAAAGCTGCTTAAAAAGCATTCCACTGCGAAGCTGATTTGTAAAAACACGCTTCTTTTTTTATTCAATATCGCCTTTGTCTGGGTATACCAGATGATTTTTGGGCCGGCTAACATCCTGCCCGGCGTTGCCGTATGCGTTGCGGCTACGATGTTCCCAATCACAGATTTTGGTATCAGGCCGCTGACCATGGTTTTTATTACGTTTTTATTGTTCCTTGGTTCCGGGCTTACGGCACAGCTCGCGCTTGCTTCACCCTTAATTGCGCTTCCAATCAACTTCGTCTTTGTTATGCTGATCATGCTGCTGACAAGCGAGCCTTATCAATTAAAGCCCTTTATCTGTTTTCTGCTTTGCTTTATCTTTTCGCAGGCAACGCCCGTACCCTGGAGCGAATTCCCACTCCGTATGGAAAGCCTGCTGATCGGCTCTGTTATTGTTTGTGCCGCAACTGTCATCTGGTGGCGCAAAAAAGGCTACGGCAAAAATGCACGCAGCCTGAAAGAACAGGTTTTGCTCAGCAGCAAACGAAAAAGCCTGATCCTGCGGATGTCTGTCGGCCTTGCGCTTGCAATGCTGATCGGCATGGCCTTCCATTTGAAAAAGCCTTTGTGGATCAGCATCGTCGTCATGTCCCTCACACAGCTTGAATTCAGCGAGACCTTCCTGCGTATCAAATACCGCGTGGTCGCCACTTTGATCGGTTCCGCCGTATTCGTGATATTGTTCCAGATCCTTGTCCCCGCGGAATTCTCCATGCTGCTGATCATGTTGTTTTGCTACCTGAGTTTTTACACGCCCGAGTACAAATACAAACAAATCGCAAACGCGATTTGCGCGCTCAATGCCTCCCTTCTCCTGCTCAACACCCCTGACGCAATCGAGAATCGTTTCCTTTGCCTGTTGTCTGGAATCGGCATTGTGCTTTTATTGATCCTGCTGCATCATGTCTACCAAAAGCTACGCCACAGGCCGGTGCAAAGGCTTTTAAACAAAAGGGATACGTCTTCCGCTCAGAATCGTCTTTGCCACGCAGGCTCGCATGAATAGCGCTTCTTTTTCCTTATACGCCCGGTTTTACATACATAACGTCTTCCGGGTATTTTTTGATCGATTCCTCCCATTGCTCTTTTGGAATATCTTCAACCGAGACTGAGACAAATTCCTTTTTGAGCTGCAGCTCCGCCGCAACAAAATCCTGTACCTTAACGGCCAGCTCCGCCTTTACCTCCCGGCTGCGTCCGGGGAACATCGTAATCGCAATATGTGGCATAGCACTACCTCCAATTTTTTACAGCTTTATTCCAATTCTTTCCAGCCACGCGCCCACTTCCCCGCGTGCCCGTGCGCTTCCGTTTCCATAAATTTCGAACCCGTTTAAAACCTCGGAATCAGGACATAGCTGCGCGATATCCCGGGCGACATTTGCCATCCCTCCGCCGCCATGCGTACAAAAAGGAACAACCGTCTTTCCCGCAAAGTCCGCTTCATCCAGGAAAGACGCAACCGGCGGGGCGATCGTGCTCCACCAATTAGGCGAACCCACAAATACCATGTTGTAATCCCCCACATCAATCGTGCTGTTTAACGCGGGCCTGTAGCCTGCCCGTATTTCCTGTTTTGCCTGCTCTACCACCGCTTGATAGGCCGTTGGATAAGCCTTTTCAGGCTCTATCGCAAATAATGTGCTTCCCGTTTTTTCTGCGATCAGCTCTGCGATTTTTTTCGTGTTTCCGGAGTGGGTATAATAAACAACCAGACTTTTTTTTGACATTTCAATTTTTCCTTTCCTGTTATCATCAATTTAACGAGGCCTTCTTCCAAACAGACCAACCTCAACCAATTCCCCTGTCGACAAGTGCATCTGATATACCATCCATATTGTCTCCATTATTTTTTGATCGATTGCTTTTCCTACAGTTACTCTACACCCTGGAGTCCGCTCCAAGTCAAGAGGTTTTTCATTATTTTATGTTCCATGGATATTTTTGGTAAAATCTGTCATTTGCTGAAGCCATCACTGACGCGGAAAAAACCAAACCCGCCGGAAGAACTTCCGGCGGGTTTTTTCTTGCGTTTGATTTATTTGCCACATGTTTTCAGAGATTATTCGCTTTGTTCCTGATGCTGATAAAAGGCTTCAAGATAAGAATAGCCTTCCTCGCGCAATGCGTCAAAAATGGCCTTCCCGGTTTCCGCCTCGGAATAGGTCGGATCGCCGAACAGCCCGGTTTTCGTTTCCTGCAGCCCCCATGTGGATACCGGGCCGCGAAGCTTGCTGTTGCAGCGAATCGCGTCTACGTTGGTGTATTTATCAGTCTTTACGAGCTCGGGACGCACGTGCAGCACACAGGACGTCTCATATTCCCCGCCGTGAATGTCCCCGGCCGGATCCTTTTTGATTTCGTTGTACTTTTTGCCTGCAAGCGCAAACGGGTTGAGCACCATAATAAAAATATTGTATTCGTCCGCAATTTTCCGCATTACCGTACGTAGCAGGCAATCGTGGTTTCCGTGGCAATCGAGCAATACAATTTTTTTGAATCCCATTTCCACCGTCGATTTTACGATATTGTAAATATAATCTGTAAAGGTGTCCGGCTCCACATTCGGACATCCCGGCCATTTGCGTACGATCCCCATGGAAAATCCATAATAAATTGTACGCATCACAAGCGCGGGTATTCCTTTTTCTTCGCAAACCTCGCCAAGCACCCTTCCAAATTCCGTTGCGATGATCGCATCCGTTTCTACGGGCAGGTGGCTTCCATGCTCCTCGGTCGTACCCACCGGAAGGATCACAAGTGCATTTTTTTTGCGGTATTCATCAATTTCTTCCCATGTTTTTTCTCCAAAGTAAAACGACATCTTTTTTCCTCCTGTAATTTTAGTTATATGATAAAAAACTGTTTTTCGGTTTGCGGCTTACTCCCACAGCCTGTCGTAAAGCTCCATATAATCGTCATATTTTTTTTCGTAGCGCCTCATAAGAATCTCCTCCGGTTCAAAGGCGTGCGAGACGCCGATGAGTTCCCCGGCCGAATCCCTGCCGTAGCTACCCTGCGCGATCCCTGCGAGCATTGCCGCGCCCGCGCTTGCCGCTTCTTCTGTAGAAACCTTTCGCACCGTTTTTTTCGTAATATCCGCAATGATATGGCACCAAACATCACTCTTGGCCCCGCCGCCGAAAATCCTGATCTCCGCCGTTGGTTTTTCCTGCGCCTCCATCTGCGAAACGATTCGTTTTATTTCGAATGCAACCCCTTCCATCAGCGCGCTGACAAACTCACCGCGCTTTGTATGCAGGCTGATATTATAATAATTCCCGCAGGCATTTTTCTTACTTCCCACTGAGCTGTCCCCGCACAAATGCGGATGGAAAAACAACGGGCTGCAAAGTGCCTGCTGCGCTAAAGCGCTCATCTGCCCGTAACCGCAATCCGGAAACAGGGTGTCCTTGAGCCAGCGCATTGCGCCCGCCGCCGTATCGACTACGCCTTCCGCAATCCACATTCGAGGCGAAAGGAAAGAAAATGAAGGCGTTTTCCGCGCCGGATCAACAAAGGGATAATCGTAAATTTTTTCGATGGCTCCTGCCGTACCAAGCGACAATGTGATCACATCGCCGGCAATCCCGGCCCCAAACGCGGCGCATTTCTGATCCTGTCCGCCGATTGCCACAACCACCGATTCCGCAAGCCCCAGCTCCCGTGCGACCTCGCTTCGAAGCGTGCCCGCACCCTCGCCGCTCCAGCGGATATTCGGAAGCTTTGACCTGTCTATCCCTTCCTTTTCGAGGATTTCGTCCGACCAGCCCTGTTTTTTGATATCATACAGGAGCGTTCCGCCCGCCATTGTATGGTCGGTCAAAAATTCGCCGGTCAGCTTCATCACCAGGTAATCGTGCGGAAGTAAAAAGCGGTAGGTACTGTCGTAAAGCTTTCTCTCGTGCTTTTTCATCCACATAAGCTTGGGGAGCGTATAGGCCGCCGCCGCAGGCTTGCCTGCAAGGTCAAAAATCCCTTCCGCGCCAAAATCCGCCTCGATTTTTTCCGCTTCCTCCTGCGCGCGCCGGTCCAGCCAGCTAAACGCATTGCGGAGCGCATTTCCGTTTTGATCCACCGGCACAACGGAAATACCCTGCGTGCTGATGCCAATCCCTTTTATCGTTTCCGCTGGAATCCCTGAACGCCGCAGCGCCTCGAGAATCGTTTTCTTTGTAAGCTCCCACCACAGATTTGCGTCCTGCTCGATGGCGAGGTCTGAGAGTGTGATGAGCGGGTACTCATAGTACGATTCCCCAACGATTTGAAGCCGTTCGTCAAATATCAGGCTCCTGCACCCTGTTGTTCCAAGATCAATCGCTATCCATGCCATTTTATTACCTGTCAAACCTTTCGCATACAACGCCCGGCAAAAACCTGCACGCCTTTTCGAGGATATCGGAATAATTCCCATACAGGCACGATACGTGGTGTACGTAAGGCCCTTCGATCAGCCTGCGTTCCCATTTGGGCCAGTCGTCCACCTCATACCAGGTGTATACCTCCCGCGTCTGCGGCCCGTCGATTGCCTTGCCTTCTCCCGTGCCGATCCGGTATTCGCCGTTATTCCCGTCAAAGCGGCATACCGTTAATTCCCCGTTTTTAAGCGGAAATTGAAGGCTTGTAGCCGGAAGCGATTTTAAAATCCATGGCTCCCTGATGCTTACCTTTCCCTTTTGCGGATCGCGCAGGGACGGCGGCGCCGACGCATGCCACATCAAAACGGCATTATCGTTTTGTGGATGACGGATTGTGAACTCCGGAAAAAACGACGGTTCCCTGCCATTCGCCGCGGCTTCGATGATAATTGAGCTCAATGCTCCATGAATATCTGTTTCGGCCGCAACCGGGATACGCTCCTCCGCAAGCGCGCCGCCAAGGCCGGAGCCCTCGCCCATATCTACCGTAAGCGAATCAAAATTCTGGATTGCATAAGCGTCAATCCCATTTTGCTCCGCCATCTCAAAAAGCTCGTCCTTCATGGCGAGGCTTGTAAGCATTCCCTGCTCCGCAATATTTCCCGGATCAAGCCATTTGCGTATTTCCCGCAGCTCTTCCTCGTATTTCTTCCCGTCTTTTTTAAGTCGTGTGCGGTAACGTTCGATAAATTCCACCATATCAAACGGATATACCTGTACGCCAAGCTGGTTTAGCAGCCTTGCTTCGTCAATGACCGTACACCAGAAAAACGGAATCCGGATCCCAATCTGCCCGATCCGCGCTGTTTTTACAGCCTTTACCACGCGCACCGCGCCCAAAAACAATTCCATTCCACGCCGGAACGCCCCGTCTTCCACACGGCAATTTTCGATATAGTCGAATTTCACGCCCATTGTATGCAAAACCTTGCTTGCCGCAAAGCTCCCGCATAACGAATCCCGCAGGCGCGAACCATCCGCAAGCGGAGCCCCGTCCCGCGGCGCCCACAAAAGTACCGGCACATCCAGCTCCCTTGCGATAATCCCTGTCGCATCCTCCGTTCCAAAATTACAGTGCGGCATAAAAAGCGCGTCAACCTGTTTTTCCTTTAAATACGCCACGACTGCCGCAGCCTGGTCTTTGGAGCGTACGAGTCCATCCGGCACGGCTTCCTCAATATCTGCATAATCCACGCCCAGTTCGCGCAGCTTATCCATAACCGCATTTTTTTGTACCTTTGCATCTTCATGCGAGAATGCAAATTTACCAATCGGGCAAACTCCCAGCCTGCATTCTTTATGATCAATCATATGGCACCTCTTTTCCTTTGAGAATCACCTTCAAAAGCTCCAGATTTTCATCCAGAAAAACAAAATCCGCATCCTTGCCCGGCGAAATGCTTCCCACCTGCGTAAGCTTTACCGCGCGCGCAGGGTTTGAAGAACAAACGCGGAAAATATCAGATACGCCAAGGCCGGTATTGTTCCTGAAATTTTTAGCGACCTGATTCATTTTGAGCTTTGATCCAAAAATCTCACCGTCCACGATGTTCACCTGCTCGCCGTCATCCCTGCCCGCGCAAGCGTCCGTAACGCCCACTGCACGGCTTATGCCAATCGTTTTGAGTACAAGCCTTGTCATATCCGGCCGCATATGCACGCCCTTTTCGTCGTTGATCATTTCACAAAGCAGGCTGTCGCACAGCATTGCCGCATGATCAAAGGATACCTCGAGCGTTCCGCCATACCTTGTGGGCGAGATAGCGCAGCCCGTCGCATTCGTAATATGGGTGCAGATTCCAGCGCCCATTTCTGCCATTTCATAAACCCGCTCCGGCGACGCTTCTGAATGTCCAAGCGATATCACAATACCCGCATCGAGCGCCGATTTGACAAACGGCTCGATTCCCTCCACCTCGGGCGACACCGTCCACTGGCGGATCGCGTCGCCAAACTCTTTCAGGTACAGCTCGTGTTCCTTTGTTTCAGGCGTTCGCGCATTGCTTGCCGTTGCGCCGTATTTCTTTGAAAGGTAGGGGCCTTCTATATGGATTCCGGCGATATTTCCCGGACGGCCTTCCAGCATCGCCCGTTTGATCTTTTTGCCTCCGGACAGAATACCGTCAATCCCAATATTGTGGTACAGCGTGCATACAAGCGAGGTCGTACCGCCGTGAAGGTGATGGAGCGCCATTTTTTCCGGCTCTTCATGGCACCAGTGTTCCCCGCCTGCATGGCAGTGGATATCTACGAATCCCGGGCCAACATAGCACCCGCGCGCATCGATGATTTCCGTATTGCCCTGCGGAAGCCTCCCGCAGTTTTTCCCCGCTTCGACAATTTTTCCATCTCCGTACAAAATAAACCCATCGTTTATGATTTCCTGTTCGGTAACGACCTTTGCGTTTACAATCGCTTTATATTCCTGCATTTGCATCTCCTGATCAGTAGCCGCCCAATTCGTCGCACACAATCGGCGCGGCAATCTGTTCGCTGACATAAACGGTCGTCGGCCATAATTGTAGAATAGAGCTCGGCACCTTTGGCGTAACAGGCCCGTGGAGTATCAGCCGCGAAACCATTCGCTGCCAGGAAGAAAAGGTTCCCATCGTGGTAAGCGAGTGGATTTCAAGACGGTTTCTCGCATTTTTGACATCGCGTGGCCCGATTGTCGCAGCCTTTGGCGGAACATTTGCAAGGTCTCCGGACCATCCAAAGCACCCGTGGAGCGAATTCTGTGCTACCGTGAGGGGATGCAGCGTCACAACGCGCGCGCCATAATCCAGATATTCTTCCAGCGAATCTGCCGCAAGCTCAGGCACGTCAGGATCGACAAAGGCAATATGCCCCGCCCATCCGGGCCCGCTGTAACAAACATCCGCTCCGCCTTCGCCGACATCCTCAAGGATTTTCGTATAATCCTTGATGGTTTCGTTACTGTGGTAATGTACATTTTGAGCGGGCATACGCAGCTCTTCGTCGATATTTCCCACGAAATACTTCATCATGGAATGCCCAAAACCCGCCTGGTAAGAGAGCGGCGCAATATTGCCATCCTGATCCGCCCACTCGTCCATGGCGAACAAATGTACGTTGCGGCAATCGATCCTGAAGCGGTTCACAAGCTCCGCAACCTGGATATAGACTGCGGGACACGGATTCGGAACAATCATGACGCATTTTTTATCCTGCTCGTCGGATTCCTTCATACGCATTACCATATCCCCTACCCAAATGCTCGTAGCGTCCGGAACGATTTTGATTTTAAAATCCGGGTTGGAATGCTGCGTGATTTCTTCCCTTGTCAGGTTGCGTACCCGCTCCAATACTTCCCTGTCGCGAAACGGTACAAACGCCGCCGGTTCAAACAAAAAATTTTTTTCCATCTTTTTTCCTCTTTCTTCTTATCATATTTTGACCGTGCCAATTCCCATCATGGCCGCGAGTGTTTCCAGCTTGCCTGCATAATCTCCATAGCACACCGCGAAATGCTGCCCGGCATAATGCCGGATCAGGTTTTCCATACTTCCGTCAAGAAGGATATCGAGGGCCGGCATATATCCCTGTCGAAGCTGCGTTAACTGCCCCATTCCGGTTCCATACAACAGATGGTAACTGCCGCAGTCTTCCACGAGCCGCAGCAACGTAACTTTTTCCGGCCTCATTACAAAGCTTGCCTGGATTCCATGAAAGCCGTCGTGCGGCATAAATTTCCTGATATGACGCTGCCCAAAGCCCATGGAAAAAGGCAGCATTCCACAGGAGGAAATTTTCAGCACATTTCCTGTGTGGTTGATGGCGTCCCCATATGTTACCACCTGCCCGGACAGCAGCGAAAGCATCATCATGGAAACCGTGCACAGCATATCTCCCTCGCAGGACGCAACGACGCCTTCATCCGCAAGCATTCCAACCGGCACGCATGGAACCGCCCGGTATTCCTTTGAAAATTCGTATTGGCATTTGATATTGAACGCATCCCATTGCCGCTCATAACAAAGCTCCCTGAGCGCAAGATAGATTCCCGCTGTTTTCAAAAGCGCCTTCTCACTTACACCGGTGCAAATTTCCCCCGCTTTACCTATCTTCGCCGCGCCATCCAAAAGCGCTTCCCTGCCATAGTCCTGTGCCCTGCCAATGACGGTATACGCGTCCATCTGCTCTACCTCAGGGCCAATTTTTGTCCTCAGGAAGAGGTGGTCGAAGGTACCGGGATATATATTCATAGAGCTGTAACCAATCAGCCCTATTTTTTGTCTTTTCAGTAATTTTTTTGCCCGCGCCGCGCAACAAAAATCAGTTATTTTTTCCTGCGCCTGACTGTCTTCCGGAAGCCCCAAAACGTCCTCAGATACATATCCGGCCCTTGTCATAGAACCTTTAAACATCGCAAACGACACATACGAGCCTGTGCTGCACATCTGCCCCTTTGCTTCAAACATGGGCACGCCCCACAAAAGCAGCGGCAGATGCTCTACCTCCCGCAAAACCGCCATCGCGGCGCTGCATTCGATCCACGAACCCAGAAACAGGATCACTCCGTCAAGATCCTGCCCGCAAAGGGCGACTCCCGCTTTGATCCCGTCTTTAAAATCCCAGACATACTCCGGCGCAAGGACAAGCTCCACGCCCGTTTGCCTTACGGTATCCACCGCATTTTGAAATAAAATTTCAACCGTTTCGTCCAGATAATCCTTATGGCATAAATTGACGATTCCGATTTTTCCCATCGTATTTTTCATGGTACCTGCCCCAATTAGGATTCTTATGCTGGAACCCGGAGGAACGGACAATCCGTTCCTTTCCCGGTTTCCAAAGAGTATAAGCGGTTAGCTTTCCCTTGCTGCAATAATCGACTCCCAGTCATAGTCCTTGATGGTTTGTGCATCCAAAAGCTGAGAGTGCGAAAGCGTGTCCTTTTCAACGGATTCGCCGTTCAGTATTTTTACAACCGCTGCTACCGTGTCTTTTGCCTGCTGCTGCGGCGAGCTTGTTGAAAATGCCTTGAGTATCGCGTCGTCATTCGCAAGCGCTTGGAATTCCTCTTCGCCGTACGCAGAGCCAACCACGATGATATCGTCGCGTCCTGCCGCTTCGATAGCCGCTTTTGCGCCCGCGCAGGTGTCAAAGTTTACGCCAAATACGATCTGTACGTCAGGGTTTGAGGTCAGGATGTTTTCCATTACGTTCATGGAATCCGACCTGCTCGCCTTGCCGTCCTGCTGGGAAACGATTTCTACGCCGGGCAGCTCTTTTACTTTATTGACAAAGCCGTTCACGCGTCCGCCGCATACGATGGGGGACTGCGGAAAATCGATGACAGCTACCTTGGCTTTGCCGTCCAGCTTTTCATTGATGTAGTTTGCCGTCCAATCGCCCACCATGCCGCCGTCTTCTTCGTAATCGAAGTTTACCGACGTTGAAACCTTATCCGTCTCTGCCTGGTTATCAAACACAACAACCGGGATACCTGCGTCCACAGCCGCTTCGATGGCCGGCACCAGCCCTGCCGGATCGCATGGAGCGAGCGCGATTGCGTCCACACCCTGCTGTACAAAGTCCTCAAGCTGCTGCGTCTGCTTGGAAGCATCGCTGTCTGCATCCTGGATGATAATGTCAAGGCCCGCATCCGCCGCTTCTTTTACGAATGAAGCGTCAAGATCCTTGTAGTATTCATCCCTGCGATAGAACAGCGATACGCCCAGAACCGGCTTTCCGCTCTTCTCACCATCCGCGCTTTGCACTGCCGCGGCGCTTTCGCTCGCCTTTGCTTCTGTCGTGCCGTCCGCGGACGGCGCGGGCGCTTCCTGGGACGAGCATCCCGCCAGAAGGCAGGTTGCCAGCAGTAAAATCCCAAGGATTACCGCAATTTGTTTTTTCATTCTCATTTTTCTTCCTCCTTGTATTTGTTTGGGAATGCTTCCCAAAAATTGATCTTTATTGAATCGCGTATTCCAGTATCCTTTCCTGTGTGGCTTCTTCGATGTTGAGTTCCCCTGTAATACGTCCGTCGTGCATCACGATGATCCGGTCGCACACGCCAAGGAGCTCCGGCATATCCGACGATATCATGATGATCGCTTTGCCCTGCGCCGCCATATCGCAAATCAGGTTATAAATTTCAGCCTTCGCGCCAACGTCGATTCCCCGTGTCGGTTCGTCGATGATCAGGATGTCGCTGTCTGCGTTGAGCCATTTTGCAATGACCACCTTTTGCTGGTTCCCCCCTGATAAATCCGCCACCTTGCGGACTACGTCCGGCGTTGCGATATGAAGCTTATCCACATAATCCCATGCCAGCTTTTCTTCCTTATGGAACGAGAGCATCCGTGAACGTGTGATTGCGTCCATATTCGCCATCGATACGTTTTCCCTGATTTTCATCTCGAGGATCAGCCCCTGAAGCTTACGATCCTCCGGTACAAGGCCTATTTTGTGTTCAATGGCGTTGGGTACATTTTTAATGTGGTATGCTTTCCCTTTGACCGTCACATTGCCTGTTGCGTTTTTATCCGCTCCGAACAGCGCCCTCGCCACCTCTGTACGGCCTGCGCCTACAAGTCCTGCAAAGCCTAATATCTCACCGCTGCGCAATTCAAAATTGATATCGTGCAATACGTCCTTGCTGGAGAGGTGCTCCACCTTCATGATGGTTTCGCCGATATTTACCTTTTTCTTGGGATATTCCATTCCCAGCGTCCGGCCCACCATCAGCCGTATCAGCTCTTCGCGCGTCACGCCTTCAACCGGCATGGTTTTGATATGTTTGCCATCGCGGATTACGGACACCTCGTCCGCCAGTTCAAATATTTCTTCCAGGCGATGGGAAATATAGATGATGGTGATGCCCGCTTTTTTCAGGTCCCTCAGGATATCGAACAACAGCTCCAATTCCTTTTCAGTCAACGTCGCCGACGGTTCGTCCATAATGATCAGGTCTGAGTTAAACGACAGCGCCTTGCAGATTTCGACGATTTGCTTCTGCGCCACGGAAAGGTTGGACACCAACTCATCCGGATCGAGCGGCATTTTGAGCCGGTCGAGGAACTTTCGGGCCTCCTCGCGCATTTTTTGCATGCTCACGCCAAACTTCCCCATAATCGGCCGCCCGAGGAAAATATTTTCCTTTACAGTGAGCGATTCAACGAGCTTTAGCTCCTGATGCACAACACTGATGCCAAGCTGCTGCGCCTCCAGCGGGCTTTTGACCTCCATCGGTTTCCCATTGAAGGTGACAGAGCCGGAATCGGCGATATAAACTCCTGAGAGTATTTTGATCAGCGTCGACTTTCCCGCGCCGTTTTCACCGACCAGCGCATGGAAGCTCCCGCGCCTGATGTCAAAGCTTACGTCGTCCAGTGCCTTTACGCCCGGAAATGCCTTTGATATGTTCTGCACGCGCAATACATAATCATTTTCGTTCATGGTGCGACCTCCTTATCTCTTCTGCTTTCTCTTGACGGAATATACGTCAAAGGCGATTGCCACAACCATTACGACTCCCTTTACCACCTGCTGATAGTATGAGTTTACGTTGAGCAATGTCATACCGTTTGTGAGCAAGCCTACCAAAATCGCCCCCAATAACGCTCCCAAAACCTTTCCCCGTCCGCCGGTGATCGATACGCCGCCGATAACCGCCGCGGTGATCGCCTCGAATTCCCAGGTAAGGCCGCCGTTTGGCTGGCCGGAATCCATCCTGGACGTCAGGATCATGCCGGCTAACGCCGCAAGCCCACCGCAGATAACATACGTTGTAATCTCTACTTTTTTGTGCTTGATTCCGGAAAGGTGCGCCGCCTCCGGGTTTCCGCCGATTGCATAAACCGACCGTCCAAACTTCGTGCGCTCTGATACGATATGAGCCAAAATGGCTACGATTACCATAATAAATACAGGCCAAGGAAGCCATTCAAGTCCGCCGACATAGCCTCTGCCAAGGAAGGAAACTTCCTCCGGTAATCCGGAAATCGGATAGGCCCCTGTGATAACGTAGGTCATGCCGCGGCACACGGATTGGGTCGCCAGCGTCGCAATCATCGCCGGTATACTCAGCTTTGCCACCATCAGCCCGTTGACGATTCCAATCCCAAGGCCGACAAGCGCTGTGAAAACAAACGCCAGAACCGGCGGTATGCCGTAATTTACCATGAACATCGCAAACAGTACGCCAGTCAATCCTACGATAGCGCCGATTGAGATATCAATTCCTGCGCCCACCATGACGAAGAAAATTCCAACCGCCAAAATCGCGATCATCGAAATCTGCCTCAGTACGTTTACAAAATTTGAAACCTGAAAGAAATTCGGAGATGCAAATGACAAAATGACAATCAGCGCCAACACCGCATAGATAATAGCATACTCTCTGAAAAATCCTTTGATCTTACCCAGTACCCGGGAACCCAGGCCCCCCTCCATCGTTCCTACTGTTTTATTCATCCTTCTTCTCTCCCGTCCTTAATCTGTTGATTGGTCTTTTGCTTTGATAGCAATTTGTTAAAAGGGTGGTTACAGGCTTTTGGTCTGCAGCACCCTCAGAACGCAATGTGTTTCGCTGCCTTCAGGGCATTGAAATTCGTATTGAAAGCCGTAGCGTTCCACCACCCGACGATACAGGATATCGCAGTGCCTGCAATAATTTTCGTACGGCTTTATGTGGCTGATCTGATTGAGCCTGCCCTTGGACGGGCAGTCGTGCATATCGATCTGAAAAACGCCTTCGTCCTCATCCAGCGTCATTGTAAAATCTGCGGATTCTTCATTGAGCGAATGAGACCAATATTCAAAGCATCCTCTTAAACCGCTCTTTTGGATCGCCTTGCCAAGCCGCGGCTCCACATAATTGTCTGATACATATTCCCAATATTTTTGAACGCCCGCGTATCCCTCACGTTCCTCAAGAAAGCGGAACAATTCGCTGTAGGCAGGGATAAATTGCGTACATGAAATCACAGGAAATCACTTCCTTTCCGTTTTGCCCTCCGGCATTTTATTCATTTTTATTAAGAATTTACTGTCGCATTTTACGCGATATGGATTATTTTGTTCCTGAAAACATTCTGAATTGTGCAGCGCCGCTTTGCTCGTCATATTGGATCAGTTCAAATTGGGCGCCTGCGTTCTGCGCAATCGTTTCATACAACACCGTAGTCGTATCGATATACCATTTTGATGGAGTATGCCCGCTTTCTTTCATAAAGGCAATGGCGGGGCAGGCAGTGATCGTAACTTCGATTTCATCGTCGCTGCGCCGTATTTTCAGCACCCCGGGCGCTTTTTCCGTTTCGTACAGTTTTTTTAAATACTGCTCCAGCGCCTGAAAGCCTTCCTCGCGGATTTGATTTGAAAGGGGCGCAAGGTAGTTTGCCGTATAATTCCTGATATATTCCCTCGCGCCGTCGTCGCCATAATGTTCGCCTACATAGGATATTCCAAGGTCGCAGGAGATATGGAAGTCCTTGTGGAAATATTCGTTGTCCGCACTCCTTCTGGTCATTACTTCTTTTGCCAAACAGTTCTCACCTCTTTTCCACACCTTTGAATTGTTACTTTAATTATAGTGGGCGTGGAAAGGGATTAGAATTGAATAATGTAATATTAATATTAAAAAACAACGATTTTTCATTAAACGAAGCTAAAACAAAATCAATTATATAATATTTCATAATATTTTATTTACAAAACCGACAGTTATTGTTATTATTAATTTATCAATATTTGTACCAACGCAGCTTTTTATGGCACTATTACTATTTTTGTACCGGTCTTACCGGACCGCAACAGTGTATTTTTACAGTCGTATTTTTATTTATGGTGAATCAATGAAGCATTGGTTAAAAAGGGGCAAAAAAGCAGCTATTCACTTTTTTGGCAATCTTAGCCTTAAAAAAAAGCTGTTTATTATGATGATCTGCGTTTCCGTAATTCCCATCACAATTATCGGTATCTATTCCTATTCCCTCTCGCAGGACAGCGTTTTGAAGGCAAAGAGCGCAGAATCGCAAAACTTGCTTAAAAACATACACAGCATAGTCCGGAGCCAGATTTACGACGACCTGATCTACCAGTCGATTGAAATTGCGCGGGATGAAAATATTGTAAGCTTCATGGAACGCAGCGTTCCGGCAGACTCGCATTCCTATCCGCAGATACAAAAGCTGCTCATTACGGGCACGTCGAATCCATATACAAATTTTTTATACCTTTATGGAAAGAACGGCCTGCATTTTTCCCGTACGGAGGGCATCGATTCTGCGATATCCGATATCGCCGCCAGCCCCTCTTTTTCTGAATTTGAGCAAAGCCCGGCGCTCACCTATTACGGCCCTGTCATACAGATTGGCCAGGCGCGCTACAAGACCTTTGCACAGAAGGTATTTGACAATACAAACCAAAAAGTGACCGGCTATGTTTTCTCAGGCGTCAATGAAAAATCGGTAAAGCGTTTGGTCAATGAAAATGATTCCTCTGCGATTGGAACGATTGTACTGATCGATCAGGATAATTCCGTCTTTTCCAGCACGCAGCCGGGCTCCACGCTTGCCCTTGGCTCGCTGATTTCTTCGATTCCCGCAGATCGTCCTGTTTCCGGCAGGATCATAGATTTTTCAGGGGTCAAATATCTCGTTAATTCCAACCCGGATACAAATTCCAATTATGGACGCTATCTGAGTATTTTACCTGTCTCTGAAGCGACGCAGACAAACAGCGGCATTATCAGCCTCACCTTTATGCTTGTGCTCACCATTATTTTTATTGTCTTCCTGCTGGCAATCATTTTGTCAAATTCCTTTGTGAACCCAATCCAAAAGCTCGCGCAGCTGATGCAAAAAGCAAAGCTGGGTAAAATACAGACGCTTACGCCCAAATATTATGACGAAATGGGTTACATCATGCGTTGCTATAACAATATGGCGGAAGAGCTCAACCACCAGAACTATCTGCTTGACGAGGGCAGGAAAAAGCAGCGCGAGCTGGAGCTAAAGGCATTTGAGGCGCAGATAAAGCCGCACTTTTTGTATAATACCCTATCCACAATCATCTGGCTGATTGACCGCGGGCAAAACGAAAAAGCCGCCGTTATGACGCATGCGCTTTCGCAGATGTTCCGAATTAGCACCAGCCGCGGAAATGAAGTGATCCCTATTTCAAAGGAAATGGAGCATATCAAATATTACCTCGATATTCAGATGATACGCTATGAGGGCGACTTTGTCTATCAATTTGACGTCGAAGAGCAGATTAACGCTTGCCTTGTAATCAAAATGATACTGCAGCCGCTTGTGGAAAATGCGATTTACCATGGCGTGCGCGGAAACGACAACGGCGTCATCGCAATCCGCGGACGGCTTATGGGTGACCATATTCTGCTGGAGGTGTCTGACAACGGCGGTAATCTGGCGCCGGAAAAAATGAAGGAAATCAATCACCGCCTCTCGCATCCTTCCGTACAGGATGCGCGGCTTGGCCTGGGCATCGTGAATGTAAACGACCGTATTAAATGCGCGTACGGTGATGAATATGGCCTTCATTATGAAATCGAGGAATCCTGGACCGTTATCAGGATCAGGATACCAATCGTGAGGGGGAATTAATAATGCTTAGTTTACTGATTATTGACGATGAAACGATTATTCGCAATGGTTTGGCGGAAAGCATTGGAGAGCTTGGCCTGTTTGATTCGATCCTGTGCGCCAAAAATGGACTTGAAGCCATGGAGCTGTGCCGGGAGCATTCCTTTTCGGCCATGATAATTGACCTGATGATGCCTAAAATGAATGGCATGGAGTTTTTGAAGACCTTACAGGATGAGAATCCCAATGGAAATTTTTCGCAGTCTGTCAAAATTGTTTTATCCGGATACGACGATTTTTCATTCGCTCAGGAAACGATAAAGTATGGCGTTGCGGAATTTATCCTGAAACCGCTCGCCCCAGCGCAGATACCGGAAATAGCCTCCGATCTTTTTACAAAGGCCTCCCGGCACAAAAAAAACATCGAGACGATCTCGAATATGCAGCGCACGCTGGACCTGCACCTGCCCGATATCCTGAGCGTATTTTTTCAGGACGTTTTTTCCGGGCGGCTCAGTACCCAGGAGATTCGTACCAAGTGCAAAGAGCTTTCCCTCCCCTTTGACAGGCGTATATTCCAGGCGGCAGTGCTTACCATATCAAAAATATCTCCAACGACAAATCTTTCAGCGCGCCTTTCCCGTAAAGAGCTTTTAAAGCATATGCCCGTCCAAAGGGTAAAGGACGCGCTGGCCTTTCTTTTCCCCGGGCAGACGGATTACTTTGCTTTCCCTGTCCAGGACAAAAAGATGGCGTTCGCGTTTTTTGCCCCCGACAGCATTGCAACCGAGCTTCTTGGCAAACTGACTTCGTATTGCAGGACGGAACACGACCTGCTTCTGATATCAGGGCTCGGAATGGAAACAGACTGCATCACAGAGCTGCGGACTTCCTATCTGGAGGCATGCTTTGCCTTGCGCTACAGCTCGTTTGACCGTGGCAGCCAGCCGTCCATGAAGAAGATATCCGACGTACGCAGGTATGCCAGCGCAAACCTGAATTTGAACCAGATCATCGATCTGCACGTGAATTTAAAGCTTGGCAACAAAAAGCGCGTCCATGCGCTTCTCGAAGAGCAGCTTCTTGCGGTGGGAGACGATCCGCAAAGCTGTAAACCGGAAAGCCTGCAGGCGCTCATCATGGGAGTTGCTTTCGCCTGTATCAGCGTATTTGGAGAAATTAATGTTGAAGTCAACAACAAATACATCAACGATTATGAGGAAATGCTCAATTATGATTTAAAGGTGACCGATAAGGAGGAATGCCGTGTCCAGATATTCCATATGATCGACCAGGTGCTTGAGTATACCAAAAACACGTCGTCCGGCTCGGGTAAAAAATTGCTCGAACAGGCAAAAAGAATAGCATTTGCCGAATATTCCGACAATATATCCATTGCGGGCGTAGCAGAGCGGCTGGGCGTAAGCCGAAACTACCTTGGACAGCTCTTTAAAAAGAATGAAGGAATTTCTTTTTCCGAATTTGTCAATAAGGTACGGGTTTCGGAGGCTCAAAATTTGCTGAAGGATCCGAGCCTGAAAATTTTTGAGATCAGTGAAAAGGTCGGGATCAGCGATCCTTACTACTTCAGCCTTATCTTTAAGAAATATACGGGCTGTTCTCCTTCTGAGTTTCGAAAAAAGATATAATGGCTTTCTATATCAAAGCGATCTGTTTTCGCTCTGCTTTCATTCTATTCCGTGGTATTCTTGTTCATTCTATGCTATATTTTAAGTAGAAGTTTATTTTTCCATAATAAAATGGTGAAGGAGTAGACAATGATGTCTGATTTCAGCAACTTGAATGCCGACAAGCGGCGAAAAAAAATATTGGATATCCTGAATGAGGAAGGCAAGGTGAAGGTCAGCGAATTAAGCCGGATATTTTCGATTTCGGAAGTAACGATCCGCAATGACCTTGCAGACCTGGAGAGGGAAAATGCGCTGGAGCGTGTGCACGGAGGCGCGATTCCTTCTATGCGTACCTATTACAGCATGAATTTTTACGAACGGAAAACAAAGCATGCCGAAGAAAAGCACCGCATTGCTGCGGCTGCCGCTGATATGATACACGACCGGGATACCGTAATGCTCAGCTCCGGCACCACTTCTTTTTTTATCGCACGTGAGTTAAAGTCAAAAAAGCACCTGAAGGTAGTTACAAACTCCGTCAATATCGCGACTGAAATGAGCGACTCGCCCTACAACCAAATTATATTGCTTGGCGGTAATATCAAGTTTCCGCATTCCTTCACCTACGGAGACGACACGCTCGTCGCGCTGCGGAAATATAAGGCTGACGTCGCCATCCTTTCCATAGACGGCGTAAGCGCAACGGCCGGAATCTCTATCCGCGATTTTGAAGAGACGGAAGTAAGCAGGCTGATGATCGAACGCTCCAAGTATTCGATCGCCGTTACGGATTTCTCAAAAATAGGTCAGGAGGCCTTTTCCCAGGTTGCGGACATTGACAGTATCGATTACCTGATCACGGATACGAATGCGCTGCCCGCTCATCTGGAGAAAATTGTCAAAAAGGGTGTGAACGTGGTCACCGTGTAAGCCGTGCACCTTCCAATTAAACAGGCTTCATATGAATATCAAGGGCTTTGGAAATGATTCCAGAGCCCTTTTTCTTCGTGTTTTTTACGCATTCAGCTTCTGCCCCACGGCGCCGCCCGGATGGATGAGCGCAAACTGTTCCAGTTTGTAGTCCGTCTCCTCCATGATCGCCACCTGCAGCGCGTCGAACAGTGCCACCAGTGCGATTACGCTCGACGTTGCCATGATGTCGTAACGGTCGCTTTCGTGATGCACGTCCATCTTTAAAAACACATCCGCCTGCTTTGCAAGCGGCGAATCCGGGTTTTGCGTCACTCCAATGAGCTTTGCTCCCTTCTTTTTGCACACGTCGATCAGCGGCAGCAGCTCTGCCGTTTTTCCTCCCTTGGAGACCACCACCATTGCGTCTCCCTTCTGCACCACTCCCATGCCGCCGTGCATTCCCTCCGCGGGCGAGAGGAACACGCCGTTGCGCTCGATACACGAAAGCGAATGCGCGAACTTCTTCGCGGCAACGCCCGTACCGCCGCTGCCTGACGTTACGATTTTATTTGCCTTGCTGAGGATATCCACCGCCTGCGCAAACTCCGCCGTTTTTACGATTTCAGCAACACGCGCCACTTCTGCGGCTTCGATCTCTACAGATTTCAGTGCAAATTCCAAACCTTTGTCCTTCATTTCAATTTTACTCCTTTTGTTTTTCTTTCTTTTCAGTTTAATATATTGTTTTTATAAAATCAATCATAAGTTATTCGAAATATTTTTATTGACGTTTTCGAAAGTGTATGTTATGCTGCAACTATACAGGAAAACATTCGATGCATTGAATACACTTTTGTAAATTATCTCACTAAAACAAAATGGAGGTCTCAGTATGTATAAGGATTTCTCTATTAAACCGCCGTTTTTTGAAATTGGCCCGAAAGCGTATCTATATGGCAGGGATGTTTTGGAGCTTGCGCTCGCAGCCGAGCGAGCCTGCGAAAAATATGACGTCCAAATCATATTCACACCGCAATACACCGATATCCCTTTACTTTCGAATGAAACCAAAAGACTACTGGTTTTTGCCCAGCATATGGATGCGTTATGCGTTGGACGCGGCCTTGGCTCCGTACTTCCGGAAGCTGTAAAAGCAGCCGGTGCAAAAGGCGTTATGTTAAACCATGCAGAACATCCCCTTGGCCTTTCTGTGTTGAACCAGACCATCAAACGTGCCGATGAGATTGGACTTGCCACTATCGTATGCGCCGATTCCCTTGAAGACGCGAGCGCAATCGCTCATTTTGCGCCAAATATCATTGTCGCAGAGCCGACGGAGCTGATTGGTACAGGCAAAACAAGCGGACTGGACTACGTCCTTTCTACCACGAAAGCAATCAAAGACGTTAACCCTGATATCCACGTCCTGCAGGGCGCAGGCATCAGTACGCCGCAGGATGTATATGATGTAATTTACGCAGGGGCAGAGGCCACCGGCTGCACAAGCGGCATTGTGAAGGCGGACGATCCAATCGGTATGGTGGATGAAATGATCCATGCCCTGCGCGACGCATGGGATGCGCGGCACAAAGCATTCTGAAAACAGCCAGATATTCAGCTGCGCGACGCGCAGCCCACAAATAACAAGAACAAAGGAGAGTAACAAAATGAAAACTTATCGCGAAACAATCGACGTACAATCGAACGGCCTGAACCCAACATTCCACGACATTACGGCCGAGGTGAAAAAGATATTCGAAAACTCCGGCATTCAAAACGGGATTTGCGTTGTCTATTCCCACCACACAACCTGTTCTGTCATGACGCAGGAATGCTCGCACGACAAAACCTATTTTGGACATGAATTCCTGCAGCAGGATTTGTGCAACATTATGGAAAAACTGATTCCTACCTGCCGCTATGAAGGACAATATATGCACCCGGGCCCCAAGCACATCGAATTTGCAATGGGCCTTGGAACAGAGGAAGGAGAATGGACTAGCCTCAATACGGAGGCGCATCTTCGTTCCGTTTTCTTTGGACGCTCAGAAACGATCGTCGCCTGCGACGGCGAGCTTGATTTGGGCGATTTCGGTTATGTCTATTTCATTGACTGGGATCAGGTACGCGCCCGTAAGAGAACCGTGGACGTTCAGATTATTGGTGAATAAAAAATTGCGCTAAAAAAACACCTTGCCCCGGGGCAAGGTGTTTTTGTTATATCATGTGTGTCTTGTTGTCTCTCAAATCAGTTTTATTTTCACAATTCTTTATCCAGCCATAAAAAGATATTCCCAAATAATTTCCTGTAGTAAGGCCAGCTTAAAAACTCCTCCGACCCCCAATGGAACGTACAGTCTGACGTAAATACAAAGCTCCTGCCTTTTCCAAATTCCATTGCCGCCATAAACGTATCCCCGTTGATCGTCGCAATTTCATCCGCAGTTTCTTTTGCCCTTACCTTATTATACCCCAAAAAATAAGGCCATTTTTTATCGTCTATCCCTTCCAGCACCGGATGGCCGGGCAAGGTAATTTCCGGCCTTATGCCCTCCGGGTGTTCCATTCTGTCGTCATAATGAAGTATTTCCACCGGTAATACTTCCGCCAACGGCGTCATCGCATAGCGGGCTTTGTTCCCGATTCCCGCAAAGCTCAGGTAACCGCCTATCATAACGAGTCCCCCGCCATTCATTACGTATTCTTTGCAGGCCAGCAGACGGTTCCCTTTCCGTTTTCCCTGAAGCTGCATAACCGGATCGAGCATCAGGGTGTTGCTTCCAATGTCGCTCAGGGCGATCGCATCATATTCGCCTAACTGTTCTGCCGTTTCCGGAAAACTGTACTGTGCAATGTGGCTGGGCATATATTCCACTTCAATTCCAGCTTCGTCAAGCGCGTCCAGTACCGGCCCGGCAGTGGTTTGCTCCAGCCTTCCCAGGTCAACGCTGTCAAAGCCTTTGATATGCGTCTCCTGGACGGTCCATGATTCCCCAACAAATAATATTTTCATATCCTATATTCCTTTCATGTCCGATCCAACTTTATAATACGCCTTTTAAAAAACAGGCTGCTTCTTTAATATCCCGGTCCAGCTTATCGTTATCGGCATGACCGGAAAGATCCCTCCACAGCTTAATATCCGAGCCGACCGTGCCTCCCGGCCTCACAAAAGGTTCCATAACGATATAGCCCTGGTAGCCGATATCATGTAACGCGCGGCCAATTTCCTTCCACGGCATACTGCCCTTCCCCGGCACCCTCCGGTTCGCTTCACCAGCATGGAAATGCGCCAAATGATTTCCCGCCTTCCGGATCGCGTCCGGAAGATTATCTTCCTCGACATTCATATGGAACGTATCCAGCAAAAGCTTTACGTTGTGCCTATTTACCTCTTCCACGTACCGTACCGCCTCGTTTGTATCGTTTACCAGATATTGTTCAAAGCGGTTCAAAGCTTCCACGGCGATTACAATACCGTATTGCACAGCATAATCTGCGAGTTCCTTCACGCTTTGGATGGATATTTCCCACTCCTTCCGCTTTTCCACAGGTTTTGAATAGTCCGCCGGCCAATAGGAATGAACCGTTCCTCCGATTAATTTTGCGTCCAGTTTTCCCATCGCGTCAAATAACCGCTTCATATAATCCATTCCAGCTGTGCGAACCCTTTTATCCGGTGAAGAAGTACTGAATTCCTGCGGAAGGCCGATCCCGCAGGTAATGACGATATCGTTTTCTTCCGCCTTTTCCCTGAGCGCGGTAATCTCGTCGTCTTCCATATTCATGAGTCCCCCGCCGGAAATTTCGAGCACATCCAATCCCAACCTTTTATATTTCTCCACATAAGGCAGGAATGCTACATCCCATTCCTGTTCCCAATATGCAAAATACGCGCCTATTTTCATAAGGTCACCTCCTATCCTCCCACGAGGATCAGTGTTTGCCAAAATGCTCCAACAGGCCGCGCGTCATTTTCTCGCGATCGAGCTTCAACCCTTCTGCCGCCAGCAACGCTGCGCCGATAACGCCCATGTCCTTGTCCTGATTGGAAAAAATCAATTTCAGATTCCCTGCCGGAAGCGGCTTCCTGGTGTTGTCCCATATAAACTGCTTCAGCATATCTTTTGGAAACCCCGGCATATCCACAACGCCGCCGCCAATGACCACGCAGTCCGGATCAAAAATATTTATTTCCGTGGCAATGGGAAGCGCGCATGCCTCTACAAATTCTATGAGTCGCTGCTGCGTCCCATGCTCTACAAAAATATCGCCAATAAAGGTTTCCGGGTAGTATTTTTCCTGTATCCTTTTAAGCGCGGTTCCCGAAGCATAGCACTCCGCACAACCTCTTTTTCCGCAACCGCAAATAAGGTCTTTCTTATAGAATGGGATATGTCCGATCTCATTTGCGGCGCCGTTTTTTCCTGAGAGATATCGGCCCATAATGCGGATCGCCCCGCCAAAGCCGGTGCCAATATAGCAACCGACCACGATTTCCTCATCTACGAGCCCGTTCATCAGGATGTCAAACGCCAAAAGGTTATCCACATCCTTATTCAGGATCACCCGTGTTCCCATAAGCTTTTCCAAATCGTCCGCAAGATTCAGTCCGTCCAGCAAATGGGTCCCTTTCGCATCCTGCAGGTTTGGTACAGAAATTATACTGCGCCTGCCCTTGCTGACCGAACCCGGAATCCCCACCGATATGCACGCCGGCGTAACGCCGGTTTCCTTTCTATACTTCGTGATGTACCCGGCAAGCGTTTTCTGGACGCATTCACCCCTTGTCAAAAAGCTGCTTGGCGTAATTTTTACGTTTGCCACTCTTCCGCTTGTAGAAACGCAGCCTATCCTGAAATTTGTCCCGCCGATGTCGATCCCGACAATCCATCTTTCCTCTTCCATACGCTATCCGATCGCTTTCGCAATATCGCGTTCCATAATCTCCCATGCTTTTACAAGGTCAGGGTCGTTTCCAAACAGTCCGGACGAACCCACTACGAATATCTCGGCGCCCGCGTCATACATTTTTTTGTATGTCGTTTTATTGCACGATCCGTCCACCTGAATTTCATAAGCATAGCCTTTTTCCTGCTTCAGGCGTTTTGCCTGCCTCATTTTTTCAAGTGATTCCCCTATAAACCGCTGCCCTGCAAAGCCGGGGTCTACTGTCATAAACGTAATCACGTCCAGCAAATGGATGTAAGGGAATACCACTTCGAGCGCCATGCCCGGATTGATATAAGCGCCCGCCCGCGCGCCCTTTGATTTGATATGGTCGATCAGGCGAAATGCCTTGCGTTCCACGACGTCCGGGGCGAGCGTGACTATCCCCGCGCCCGAATCAATGCAGAGATCCACGAGGTCTACGTCCGTATTATCCACCATCAGGTGCGCGTCCATCGGGACATCCGTGATCTCTTTCAACTGCTCCATAAAGCAGGGAGCCAGACATAGGTTCTTCACGTAATGCCAGTCCAGAATATCGATGTGCAGGTAATCCGCCCGGTTTAAAACCTTCATTTGCTCCTGCACATTCATCATATCCATACACATCAATGAAGGAGAGATTTTTACTTTCATGTTTATTTCCTCTTTCTGAGCAACAGGGTATCAAGCGTTACGGCTGCAATGATCAGGATTCCCATTACCACCTGCTGGTAGAACGAATCCACGCGCATCATATTCAGGCCGTTGTTAATCAGGCCTATAATCAAGCCGCCAACCACGACGCTCCAGACATTTCCTTTCCCGCCGAAAAAGCTTGTGCCGCCGATTACAGCCGCAGCAATGGCAAAAGTTTCGTATCCGCTGCCCGCAAGCGGTTCTGCCGCTCCCGTCTTCGCCGTTATAATCAGGCCCGCGAGCCCCGCGCAGATGCCGGAAATCATAAACACGATCAGCGTGTGCAACTTGATATTGATCCCCGAATACCATGCCGCCTCTTTATTTCCGCCAAAGGCATAGATGTTCCTGCCCATCTTCGTATGCGCCGCAATAAACCACAGGATCGCGGCTACTCCTATAGCAATAAAAATTGCCATGGGAATCTGTCCTCCCACGCGGTAATTTACTACTTCTTTAAAGCTTTCCGGGAACCCGGACACAGACCGCGCGCCGGATATAACCATAATAATCCCACGGAAAATCCATTGTGTGCCAAGCGTAATAATAAACGGATGTACGCCCGTAAGGTTTACAAGGCTTCCATTGATCGCGCCAAGCAACGCTCCGCCGAGCACCGCGCCAATCAGGATCGCCGACCACACCGGCATACCAGCCTTCATCATAAGGCCCATCCATATCCCGCACAATGCCATTACCGAACCGATCGAAAGATCGATCCCCGCGATCAATATCGCAAAAAACACGCCCAGGCCAATTAGTATTTTATCCGTGCTTTGATAGACAATGTTGATCAGGTTCGCCGGCGACAGGAAGTTGCTTCCCTTTGGCGCGATGATGGCAATTACCACCATAAGCATAAAAAATATGATCAACGTCCCAAAGCGCGCCCAATAATATGCAAAATCCTTTTTTGCCGTAAGGCTCTCCGCTTTTCGACTGAAACTATTCATTGTAATCTCCTCCTTAGGTAGCAGCAAGTATTATTTTTTCTTCGGTCGCCTCTTCGCTGCTGAATTCCGCCTTGATCTCCCCCTCGTTAAAAACGAGGATCCTGTCGCACACAGCCAAAAGCTCAGGAAGCTCGGAAGACACCATAAGTACTCCTTTTCCTTCGTCGGCAAGCTGGCGCATGATCTTGTAAATTTCGCTCTTTGCCCCTACGTCGATCCCGCGGGTCGGTTCGTCAAAAATCAACAACTCCGCATTCGCCGCAAGCCACTTTGCAACGATAACCTTTTGCTGGTTGCCGCCAGACAGCTCGGTAATATTCTGATAGACCGACGTGCACTTTACATTGAGCTTTTCCGCCGCCGAGCGCGCCTCCTCCTGCTCCCGCCTTGCATTCGAAAGGCCATAAATCCCGCCCCATTTCGAACTTTTGAGCGACTGCTCCATCGCAATGTTTTTCCATATTTCAAAATTATCAAAAAATCCCGTTTCACGCCTGTTTTCGGTTAGATACGCAATTCCTTCCTTCACCGCGTCGTACGTGCGCCTGATCTCAAGCTTTTTCCCATTGAGGGAAACGTCTCCCGTTTCCTTTTTTTCAACGCCAAACAGCACATTCATAAGCTCCGTGCGGCCAGATCCCACCAGCCCCGCAAATCCAAGTATTTCATATTTGCGCAGATGAAAACTCACATCGTTTACTTTTTTATCCTGCCGCGAGATGTGTTCCGCCTGGAAGATGACCTGTCCGTGCGCGTCCGTCTTTTTTTGTCCGCTTAAATACTTGTCCTTGAGTTCGCGCCCCACCATCATCGTAACGATTTCTTCTTTGCTGGTGATATCCGCAACATTCTTCGTTCCCACATATTTTCCGTCTTTGAGAACCGTGATTCGGTTGCCGATTTGTTTTACTTCATCAATTTTATGTGAAATGTAAATAATTCCGACTCCCTTCTCCTGAAGGGAACGTATGATCTTGAACAGGTTTTGTGTTTCGTCGATCGTCAGCGATGAGGTCGGTTCGTCCATAATCAGTATTTTTGTGTTGAGTACCAGCGCTTTTGCGATCTCTACCAGCTGTTTCTCAGAAATCGGCAGGTCTTCCACCATCGTTCCCGGAGAACGCCTAAGCCCAACGAGCTCCATCATTTCTTTTGCTTTTTTGTTGATATACTTAAAATCGACCACCGGCACCCCCAGAAGCCTGCGCTGCGGCAGTCTTCCTACAAACAGGTTTTCCGCGATAGACAATTCATCGATCACGCTCAGCTCCTGATAAATGATGCTGATCCCGCTTTCCTGTGAAATTCCGGGCGTAAGATGCTGGTATGTTTTGCCATGCAGCCTAATTTGTCCGCTTGTGGGCGTATAGATCCCGCTGAGTATTTTCATCAGCGTCGATTTGCCCGCGCCGTTTTCCCCCATCAGGACGTGTACCTCGCCCGGATAAAGATCAAGGCTCATATTGTCCAGGGCGACGACTCCCGGAAATTTCTTGGTAATATGTTCCATTTCTACCAGTTTTTCCATTTTTGCCTCCCGTCTGTCCTGAGAATTGGCCCCCTTCCAGAGTCCTGTAAAAGGGGGCGCATCATTCTCCGGTTACTTTATTTCAGATTGTCTTTCGTGTATAAAATGGAATCAATATAGGTCGGTTCCGGAGCCTGTCCTTTTGTTCCCGCATTTCCGTCCCTGACTGACTGCAGCAATTTTTCAAAAGCCGTCTTTCCGATCATCGCCGGGTCCTGCGCTACCGTGGCGGCCATTTTGCCCGCCCTGATCGAATCGTACGCCTCATCCAGGCCGTCCGTGCCGACTACGATACATTTTCCTTCCAGGCCGGAATTTTCAACCGCTTCCTGTACGCCAAGCGCCATGGTATCGTTACAGCAGTAGAAGCCTTTCAGGTCCGGATTCTGGCTGAGGATATTGGTCGCGACGTCAAGCGCCCTGTTCCTGTCCCAATCCGCCGGCTGGCTGTCCACAAGCTCGATTCCTTCCGCCGATTCAAATGCCTCCGTCGCTCCCGCTTTGCGGTCTTCACCAGCTGCCGAACCTGCTTTTCCTTCAATAATCGCAACCTTTCCACCGTCCGCGCCGATTTGGTCAATGATGTATTGTGCGCCTTTCTTCCCTACATCCTTATTATCCGTTGTAATAAAAGCCGCCAGATAACCGCCAGACGCTTCAAGGCCTGCTTCGTCGATCGGCTCGTCAAGGTCTACAACCGGGATTCCCTTTTCCGATGCTGCCGCAATCCCTTCCACCAGGTTCGTCGCGGAAATCGGTCCTACGCCTACGCCGTCGTAATCGCTGTTAACAGCCGTCATCAGCTTATCAAGCTGCGGCGTGGCTTCATCCTCAGAATTCATCGCGTCAACAAAAACGGTTACACCCTGCGCTTCCGCTTCCGCCTTAATCGCATCCGCAATCGCTACATGGAAGGGATTCGAAAAGGTTTTCAGTATAAAATAGAGACTGACGTCCTCTGCGTTGCCGTCCGCCGTTCCTGTGCTCTGCGCCGCAGATTCACTTGCGCCAGCTGATGCTTCAATCGTCTGCGTTGGTTCCGTGTTTGTCTCCTGCTGCGCCGGCTGCCCACAAGCCATAAGCATCGTAGCGCACAGTATGATCACCACCGTCAATGCAACCATCGTTTTTACTTTTTTCATTTGTTTCCTCCTAATAACTAATATATTTTTTCCCTTGGGAAAACCAAATTCATATTTCCTGCTCCAACGAACAGATCATATCCACCCGCCGCTGGTGCCGACCTCCTTCATATTCCGTACCGAGCCATTCATCCACAATCATTTTTGCCGCGTCAGGCCCTACCACGCGCGCGCCCAACGCCAGCATATTGGTATCATTGTGCTTCCTGCTCATCCTCGCGGAATATGCTTCGCTGCATATAACGCAACGTATTCCTCTTATTTTGTTTGCCGCGATTCCCATCCCGACGCCGGAACCGCAGATCAAGATCCCACGTTCACATTCCCCGTTTTTTACTGCCAGGGCAACCTTTTCTGCGTAGATTGGATAATCAGTACGTTCGGGGGTATGCGTCCCATAATCCTTCACCAAAAATCCACACTTTTCCAAATGTTCCTTTATGATTCCTTTTAATTCCAAGGCCGTATGGTCGCTTCCAATTCCTATCATCAAAACTTTCTCCCTCCTAACTATATATCGATGCGTTAGGTAAACGATTACTCATTTTTAAAAATTGTTTTACTATTTTTGAACTGTCACATTATTTTTTTTTAAATTTATTGGTTTCTGTTTTTTTTCTGTAAAATTCAACTGCTTTTTACATTTTGAAACTGGCCTGTTTACTTTTGGTATTGCTTATTGATGATTGAAATGATTAAACTTTAAATTTATTAGGTAAACGATTACTCATCGATGCTATAAATATACTACTTTTCATTTTGCTTGTCAACAATTTTATTTTAACATTTCGTAGTTTCCCTGCGAACAAGCTTTACGGGAAGCCTGTAACGTTTCTCCACCTTATCGTCTGCCTGCAAAAGGCGCAGCATCACATTTGCCGCCATTTCGCCCATTTCTTCCATAGGCTGGTGGATCGTGGTAATGGAAGGGGTATTATGCCCGGCGGCCGTTACATCGTCAAATCCGACTACCCTTACGCCGCGCGGCGCGCTGATCCCCCTGTTGGAAAGCGCCCGTATCGCACCAAGCGCACTGATATCAGTATAACAAAAAATCCCGTCAAAGCTTTTCCCCTCGTCGAGTATCTGGTTAACGATATCGTAAGAATCCTTGAACGTAAGGTTTTGAGCATAGTAAATGTTTTCATCGCTCTGCATTCCATGAGCGGAAAGCTCGTCTTTTACCCCGCGCAGGCGCTCTTTTTTAGGCGAAATTTCCCGCTTCTCGAAAATAGAGATGATCCGTTTACATCCGCTGTTCACAAGCTCCCTGATTGCCATCCTGCCGCCTTCATAGTTATCCGACTGTATCAGGTAAAACTGGTCGCTTGTGTCTTCCTCGAGCGCCGCCGGCATCCTGTCCACATAAACCCTCGGAATCTGCCTGTATAAATCACCTTCGTACACGTGCTCAGAGCAGACAAAAATGACCCCGCTGATGTGGTTTGCACGCATCAGTTCCAAATGCCGCTCCTCCAACGCCTTTTTTTCATTTGTATTACAGATAAAAGCGGAATAAGACTGCTTAAACAATGCTGTCTGCGCCGCCAGCGTAATACGCGAAAAAAACTCGTTGGTAATATCCGGCACGATAATACCGATCGTCGGTATCTGGTTTGTACGCAGCCCCTTGGCAATCATATTCGGCACATAATTATACTGCCGGATCGCCCGCTTGATCTTATTTTCGGTTTCCTTGGAGTATCGTCCCACATTGTTGATGACGCGTGAAACGGTCGCAACAGAATAACCTGTGATTTCGGACAGTTTTTTTATGGAGATTTTCTCGCCATTCTCGCCCATTTTTTTCCCGCTTTCTGAATTTTCAGCCATAATGACATTTTAATTTTTTTTACTTCCTTTGTCAACGACACAAGGCGTTTTCACCCCCCCCAGCTGCGTACTGAGGCCCATGTCGTCAAAAAATTTTTTCATCTCCCAAAGCTCGTTTTTATCCATGGAAGGATACCCTTCATACGCATATTCCCTGCCCATATCCCGGTATTTTCCCAAACCGAACTGGTGGAAAGGCAGCAAGTGCGCCTTTTTGACGCCAAGCTCCCGGAAAAGCCTTCCATATGCAGCCCAATCCTCTTTTGTATCGTTAAGCCCGGGGATCACAGGGATGCGCGCTACCACATCCTTCCCCTGCCGGAGCGCATACTGCAGGTTCTCCAAAATCAGGATGTTATCCTTCCCTGTCATGGTGAGATGCTTTTGAGTGTCGGGATGCTTTACATCAAAATACAGCAGGTCGATATACGGCAGCGCTTCCCTGAAAAACGCGCTATACCCAGAGGTTTCCACCACAACGTGGATTCCTTCCTTTTTGAGCTCCCCGAGCAGTGCCATTACAAACTCCCGCTGCATCAGTGGTTCCCCGCCCGATAGCGTCACACCTCCGCCTGATTTGTCGTAAAACGGCTTATCCTTGCGGACTTCCCGCATCACTTCTTCCACCGTATATTCCCGGCCCTCCACGAACAGCGCGTGCGCAGGGCATACCTGCACGCAGTCCATACACCGCGTGCATAATTGCCGGTCGATCCGCACTTTCTCAGTTCCTATTGATAACGCGCCGCTTCCGCAGGCCGCAATACACCTGCCGCACAAAATACATTTAGTCCCATCGTATGCAAGCTCCACCGCCCGCTCCTGCGACTCTGGATTTGCGCACCATTTGCAGCGCAGCGGGCATCCCTTCAGGAAAACGGTAGTCCTGATTCCGGGGCCGTCATGAATGCTGTATCGTTGAATATTGTAAACCAGCCCCTTTTTTTCCTGTTCCACCTAAAGCGTATGCTCCGTTCTTTCAATAATATCATCCTGCGTCTCCCTTGAGAGCACGTTGAAAAACGCGCTGTACCCGGCCACGCGTACAATAAGGTCCCTGTGTTTCTCCGGATGCTCCTGCGCATCGAGCAGGGTATCCTTCGATACGACATTATATTGTACATGGAATCCTTTCAGCGTATCAAAAAAGGTGCGGAGCATCAGGATCAGCTTTTTGATATCGCGCTCCTCTTCCAGGGATTTCGGATTTAACTTTTGATTCAGCAGTACTCCGCCCGTAAGCTTAATCGTCGGAAGCTTGGAGATGGATTTAAACACCGCCGTCGGGCCGTTTACATCCGTCGAATGCGTAGGAGAGCATCCTTCCGCAAGGGGTTCCCCCGCTTTCCTTCCATCCGGCGTAGCGCACACGATTTTGCCTTGCGGAACATTGGCGGAAATGGAAGACGTCCCCGCGTAGTATCCGCCGCCGATCGGCCCCCTTCCATAGCGGGTATTTTTATACTTTGCTATCTCGTCAATATATACCTCATAAGCATCCGCCGTCAGCTGGTCAACATAATCGTCGTCATTTCCAAATTTTGGCGCGTCATAAAGGAGCATCTTCCGGATCCGTTCTCCTTCTTCCCCGGCAAAATCGCTGAGCAGGGCCATCCAAAGCTCCTGAGGCGTTATCTTTTTCTCTTCAAATACCAGTTTTTTGATTGCCGCCAGCGAATCGCCAATATTTGCGATCCCAACCTGCAACGGCCCGATGAAATCGTAAACCGCGCCGCCCTCTTTGAGCGTCAGTCCCCTTTTGATGCAATCCTGTACCAGCGAAGAGCAAAGCAGGTCCGGCACCTCTTCTTCCAGCGCAAGATCTGCACAGTTATCAAGGATCACGCTATACCTGGTATAATACTTTACCGCTTTTCTCCATGCCTCCCAGACCTCGTCAAAGCTTTTCATGTCCGGGAAATATCCGCCGCCGTCATACACCTTTTCCCCCGTAGTGACATCCACGCCATTGTTAAGGGTGATCATCAATATTTTAGGGAAGTTCATAAAGTTCATCCCAGACGTCCGGTACCCGAATTTTCCGGGAATGGATACCTCGATACAGCCGATCGAGCAGTAATTATATGCGTCCTCTTTTGCCACGCCCCGTTTGATATACGAATCGATAATGATTTCATCATTATTGAAAGAGGGCATGCCAAAACCCATTTTGATCATCTGCACACAATCGTACATGAATTTGTCGGATATCCCTTTGTGATACCTGACGGATAAATTGGGCTGCGTCAGGTGCAGCTGCGCGACGCTCTTTAAAACAAGGAAAGATAACTGGTTAACCGCGTCCTTTCCATCCTGCGTCTGTCCGCCGATACACACATTCTGGTAAAGCGGGCTTCCTGCCGAAAACTTGGTATGCGCGTCGCTCCTGATCTTATTGATCGTAAAAGTTTTCAGCCAAAGATTTTCCAGCAGCTCCAGCGCTCCCTCCTCCGTCAACGTTCCTTCTTCCATTTCCCGTTGAAAATAAGGATACATGAACTGGTCAAACCTGCCGAAAGAAAGGGAATGCCCGCTCGACTCGATCTGCAGGATCAAGTGCGCGAACCACAGGGACTGTACTGCTTCGCGGAATGTCCGCGCAGGATATTGCGGCACCCGCCTGCAGACCTCCGCAATTTCCAGCAATTCCTGTTTGCGCACCGTATCCCGTTCCTGTCCCGCCATTTCTTCGGCAAGCTGCGCATACCTGTTTGCAAAAGCAATGCACGCATCGATCATGATAATGACCGCTTCATAAAAATATTCTTTTTTCATTTGGGAAAAATCGCTCATGTCCACTTTTTTCTTCGCGGCAAACGCCTCTTCCCGGATTCCCTGCAGTCCGCACCGCAGGAGCTTTTCATAATCCACCGCCAGATGCGCGTCCCCCGCAGTGAGGTTTCCCTCCACCTTGATAATACCAATGTCATAATATTTCCTTGCGAGCGGGGGCATCAGGGCAAGCCCTTTATCTTTTACTGTAATTCCTTCCCAAAAAGGAGCGATCTCCCGTATTTTTTTCTTGTTTGCTTCCGTAATAGTGAACCGGTCCCCGTTCCGTTTTTCCCATAGGTCCAGTTCTTCCACGACCCAGTCCATTGCGTATTCCGGGAAGATCGGCGCCGCCCGATTCGCACTTGCCTGATTCCCGACAATAAGCCCCTCCTTCTCAATATAGATCGTCATATTCCTGAGCACATGGTCGAGCGCAAGCGCACGTTTCAGGACCGGCCTTTTTTCCTTGTTTGCCTGGTAAGCCTGTGTCGTAAGCACCGCTCGCTCTGCGCATACGGTTGGCTGTGTATCCATGATATCCTCGCGCATCCGTGTGATTCTTCCGTTTGGTTTTCCAAAATATTCCATTCTGCACCTCCATTTATCGTATCAAGCAACCGATCAGTACAGGAGCTCTGCCGCTCCAATAATTCCAACGTCCTGTTTCAGTTCCGCTATCTTCAAAAATACTTTCTGGTCCTTCTGGTGGTTATACCGTTCAAAGGTACGGTGTATCCGTTCAATGAGCGGCTGGCCAATATTCATCATGCCTCCTCCGTAAACATAGCAGTTCAGGTTGAGCCCGATAAAAAAATTGTAGGTATACACTCCCATATAGTATCCGATTTGATCTATCATTTCTGTTGCCAGCGCGTCGCCCATGGCAAACGCTTCATTGATATGAACAGCAGTCAACTGATCGAGGTCCCCGTCCACCATGCCGGGAAGTACCGATTCCCGTCCGTTTAAAATCGCGGCCTTTGCGTGCTTCACGATCATCGATCCAGAGGCGTTACTCATAAAGCAACCCCTGTTTTCACAACCGCACATCACTCCCGCATCCGGTGTGATCAGCATATGCCCTGATTCGCCCGCGCCCCCATAAGCGCCCCTGTAGATCTTTCCATTCAGTATAAAACCGCTGCCGATTCCCGTGCTGACCGCTGTATACAGCATATGGTCGTAGCCGCGTCCCGCACCGTATCTGTGTTCTGCGATAGCCGCGATATTGGTATCGTTATCCACAACGATCCTGACTCCCGGGAAACGCTTTTCAAACGCTTTCCTTGCCCGAAAATGATGCAAGTTTGGCATATTGCTGGTAAATACCACTTCGCCTTTGTCAAAGTTTACATACGACGGAAATCCCATTGCGATTCCACTGAGATCGCTTATTTTAAGCCGTTGACCGTCCAAAATATGGATCACGTCCCCGACAATTTGTTCTTCAAATTCCTTTGGCGTCGCGAGTGCGTTTGTTTTTGTTTGATTACGGTAAACGATTACTCTGTTGTTATCAAAAATTCCGTAGGCGATTTTTGTGCCGCCAATATCGATTCCAATCCTATATTTCATACTTTTCACCTGAAAATTTGTTTTTTTGTTTTTTAAATGAGCTTGTTTCTTTTGTTCTCATTATATAATCATCTCCATTGATTGTCAATTCATTTATTTATTCTTTAAAATCCCATGTAAAATGTCTTATTTTTTCTTTTATATAGCATTGTTAAACGTTTACTCTTGTTATATAATCTTTTGTAGTGGAAAAGGAGGTATCAATATGAAATATGGAACCATAGGAACCGGATGGATCACACAGGCCTTCATCGACAGCGCAAATACGATGAATAACTTTGAACTTGCGGGCGTATATTCGCGCGATATTTTACGCGCGCGCAAATTCGCCGCGAAAAACAACTGCGCCGTCGCTTATGACGACCTTGAAAGGCTTGCAACGAGCGACATCGACCTCGTCTACATCGCGAGCCCGAATTCGCTGCATTATAAACAATGCAGGCTTTTTCTTGAAAACGGCAAGCATGTCATATGCGAAAAGCCGGCAGTTGTTTACCCTGATGAGGCGCGCGAGCTTTATCATATCGCGGACAAAAATCACGTTATTTTTTTGGAAGCGATCATTATGTTACATCAGCCGCAATTTCATACTGTTAAAACGTCCTTAAAAAAAATAGGCCCCATCCTGAGTGCGCGGCTGGATTATTCCCAGTATTCAGCAAAATACCAGAAGTATCTGGAAGGAGAAAATCCAAATGTTTTCAACCCAAAATTTGCATCAGGTTGCATGATGAATCTGGGAGTTTATATCATTTATACTGCACTCGGCCTTTTCGGGCGGCCGGATGAACTTTTTACCCAGGCGCAGCTCCTGGACAGCGGCGCGGATATCAGCTTCTGCAGCATCTACCGTTATCCGGACAAACTCGTAACGCTTACAAGCAGCAAAGCCGGCCAAAGCTATCTTGGCTCTGAAATCATGGGAACTCTGGGCACCATGACCTTCGGCCTCGTTTCCAATTTTACGGATATTACGATTCATTATAACAATGGGACGACAGAGCGGATTGCGGACGATGTTCCAAGACTTACGCTTATGGCAAATGAAATCCGCGACCTGATACGATATATTGAAAAGCCGGAGGAAACGTACCATGAATATACCTATATCCGCGAATTGTGCATTGCAGTATCTGAAGTAACCGCACAGATGCGCAGGCAAGCCGGCATCATCTTTTCCGCCTGAGCTATGGATATCGTAGTCTTATCCCGGCGTATTTCCTTACAAAAAAACCGCCGTCCAACTGGACGGCGGGTTTTTTTGATACAATAATGTTTGTTCGCCTGATTAACGCTTGGAGAACTGTGGAGCTCTTCTTGCAGCCTTCAGGCCGTATTTCTTTCTCTCCTTCATTCTCGGATCGCGCGTCAGGAACCCTGCCGACTTAAGCGCGCCGCGAAGTTCCGGCTCTGCTTTGATCAGCGCCCTTGCAATGCCGTGACGGACAGCGCCGGCCTGACCGGTATAACCGCCGCCCTTCACCGATACAAATACGTCGTATTTGCCCATTGTGTCTGTTACGACAAACGGTGAACGAACCAGCATCTTCAGAGTCTCATATCCAAAAAATTCTTCGATATCTCTTTTGTTGATCGTGATCTCGCCTTTGCCCGGCATGATGCGGACTCTGGCAATCGATTTTTTTCTTCTGCCTGTTCCCAGGAACTGTTCTTTCTTTGCCATTTACTACTTCCCTCCCTTTTATAGCTCTATTGCTTCGGGCTTCTGGGCCGCGTGGTCGTGCTCTGCGCCTCTGTATACGCGCAGCTTCTTAAGCATTTTGCTACCCAGCTTATTTTTAGGAAGCATTCTTCTTACCGCTTCATAGAAAGCAAATTCAGGCTTTTCCTGCATCAGGTCCCTGTATTTTGTTTCTTTCAGGCCACCCACATATCCTGAGTGCTTGTAATAAATTTTCTGGTCCAGTTTTTTGCCCGTAAATACGAGCTTTTCCGCATTGATCACGATTACAAAATCGCCTGTATCAACGTGCGGGGT
The DNA here is from genome assembly GCF_000981035.1 of Christensenella hongkongensis. Taxonomy (GTDB): domain Bacteria; phylum Bacillota; class Clostridia; order Christensenellales; family Christensenellaceae; genus Christensenella; species Christensenella hongkongensis. The sequence goes on along the minus strand of NZ_LAYJ01000133.1, from coordinate 11,741 downwards.
ATATTCCGGTTTGTTTTTGCCGTGGAGAATGTCTGCAACCTTACTTGCAAGTCTGCCGAATACCTGTCCCTCAGCATCGACAACATACCACTTTTGCTCAACTTCACCGGGTTTCGCCATATATGTGTTCATTAGGCTTTCCTCCCATGGTATTGTAATGTAATTGGCGCATTGCTTCCTCTTTTGAAAGGTCCCAATTTTCAAAACAAAAAACATTGCTTTGCGCCAGCACAGGGCTAATTGTGCATATAGGCGCATGAAATATTTTACGCAAAATTCCGCATAATGTCAAGCTTTTTCATGAATTTCTTCCCATGCAGGCATTTATTTTCCCTGCCGTTGACAAAAACATATTCAGGTAATATACTACCTTATAAAGGTAATATATTACCTACTTGGAGATTGGAAAACCGCCGCAATGACAATCCCTTCCACCATAGACAGCAGGCATGCAGTTTTTGGCAGCCTGTTTTTACTTTCCACTAAACTTGAGGCAATCGGGAATGATTTTCTGGATGAGCTGACAGTAAAGCAATGGTTTTTTCTTGCTGTATTGACAACGTTCTTCAAAGAGCCGCCGACTGTAGGCCAGCTCGCAGCGCAAATGGGTAATTCACATCAAAATGTTAAACAGCTCGCGTTGCGCCTAGAGGAAAAAGGCTTTATCGATATCAGGAAGGATACGTCCGACCGCCGCGTCCTGCGCATCGTGCCTCTGGAAAAAGCGCAGGAATATGAAAAGCTACATCACGCAAAAAACGAAATCTTCCTGAAAACCCTGTTTGAAGGCTTTTCGAGTACCGAACTAAAAAAATTGCAGGACGGATTGGCTTCACTTTATGAAAATTTACTGCAAATGCAAGGAGAAAACAAATGAAACAAATCGTCGTTGTATATCGCTCGAAATACGGCAGTACGAAAAAATATGCGGAATGGATCGCCCGGGAGCTGGGTGCAACGCTTTGTACCCAGAAGGAAGCGTCTTTAAAAAGCCTTCTGCAATATGATGTAATCATTTATGGCGGCGGCCTTTACGCAGGCGGTATCGCCGGTTTCCCAAAGATAAAAAAGCATTTTCCGGGCTTCACCGGAAAAAACCTGGTTTTGTTTGCCGTCGGTTCTTCTCCCGCGTCGGACGAAGTGGTAAACGAAGTCAAAAAGCATAACCTGACAACAACCATGCAAAACATCCCTCTTTTTTACCTGCGCGGCGCGCTTGATTATGATTCCATGACTGCCAGGGATAAATTGCTCATGAATATGCTGAAAAAAATGCTTGAAAAGCGCAAAGCTACCGAAAAGGCCGATTGGGAAAACGGGCTGCTTGCGCATTTTTATGAAAAAAATGATTTCACTGATATCGGCAATATTCAGCCGTTGGTCGAATACGTAAAGGGCCTTGAATAAGGTCCTGTTTTATATTACAGCTCAATATAAAACAGAACGATATCCTCATAGCTTCCGTCCTTCATCAGAAAGCCGCCTTTTACTGTGCCGATCACATCGAAGCCAAGCTTTTTATACAGCCTGATTGCAGCCGTATTGGATGCGACCACAGCATTAAACTGCAGGATCCGAAAGCCCAGTTCCCTGCCTTGAAGCAGACAGTCCCTGACCAGCTGTTCACCGATGTGCAGGCCGCGGCAGCCATCCTTTACAGCGTAGGAAGCATTGGCGATGTGCCCACAGCGTCCGACGTTATTGGGATGGAGGATGTACAGCCCCACGATCTCTCCAAAACGCTCCGCCACACCGGTGTAAGACTGTGCGGCAAAAAACTGCTCCGCTTCCGCTTCGCCCATGGGCTCCATCTGGGGGAATGCGTTTGCTGCCTCAACCACACGATTCCATATTTCTGTCATTTCTGTCAGGTCCTGCCGCCTGTATTTACGAACTGTAACTTCCATTTTCTTCCCCCAACATAGCGCTCAATAAAAAACTTCTACCAAAAACAGGCCCTGTGCCTGCGCTGTCGCTCCCGCGAGCGTCCTGTCCTTTCGCTCGATTGCCGCCCCTACCTGCTGTGGTTCCATCTTTCCCTTGCCAACGGCAATAAGCGTCCCTGCAATGATCCGCACCATATTATACAAAAATCCGCTTCCATAAACATCGATATGGATATACTCGCCATGCTTTTCCACCTGCACACGCTCCACAGTACGCACCGTTCCCTTGATGTCCGTACCCGCCGCGCAGAAGGCCGAAAAATCATGCGTGCCTTCGATATATTTTGCAGCCTCCTGCATGCTCCGGAGCTCAAGCGGCACCGGCACATTCATGCAATAAAGCCTGCTTAAGGCGCTCTTCTGCCTGACATTATGGATGATATAACGGTAATGCTTGCCCTTGGCGCAAAAACGCGCATGAAAATCCCCATCCGCCTCAAAAGACCTTTTGATGCGGATATCTTCCGGCAACAGCACATTTAACACATAAGAAAACTTATCTGCGGGAATATCCGTCTCCGCATCGAAATGCGCAACCTGGCAAAGCGCATGTACGCCCGCGTCCGTCCTTCCTGAAGCGTGGACGGCTGTTTGGGTTCCAAGCGTTTTTTCCAGCGCCTCCTCTATTTTCTGCTGAATGCTGACGCCGTTCTTTTGTATCTGCCAGCCGCAGTAATTTGTCCCGTCATATTCAATGTACAGAACGACTCTCAAGCTTTTCTCTCCTATAAAAAAACCATCATCAATACGCACGACGCCGTGCAGATAACGAGCGACCACAGGTCGATACGTCCAAGCCTGAGGGTTTTCATTTTTGTCCTGCCAATATCGCCGCGGTAACAACGGCTTTCCATGGCAAGCGCAAGCTCATCCGCACGCTTGAATGCTCCCACAAAAAGCGGCACAAGAAGCGGGATCATGTTTTTGGCTTTTTTCAGGAGATTACCGCTGTCAAACTCAGCTCCACGCGCTGTCTGCGCTTTCATAATACGGTCTGTTTCCTCTACGAGCGTAGGGATAAAGCGCATGGCGATGCTCATCATCATCGCCATTTCATGGACTGGGAATTTAATCTTTTTCAGTGGCTTCAGCAGGCTCTCCATCCCGTCTGTCAGCTGCATTGGCGACGTTGTAAGCGTTAAAAGGCTGGTTGCGATAATAAGCAGCAGCAGCCTGATTGCAATAAAGATGGCTTTCTCGATCCCCTGCACGGAAATATGCAGGATTCCCCATTCCCAAAGAATTGTTTCGCCTGTGTAAAAGAAAATATTGAGTAAAAACGTAAATATAATAATAAATAATAGCGGTTTGATGCTTCGCAGGATCGTTCGGACGCCAACCCTGGAAAGTGCAATGATGATTCCAAACAGGATCGCCAGCGCCAGGAATCCATAGTAGGTACGTACCACAAATACGGCTACCAGGAATAGAATGGCAATTAAAATTTTTGTGCGCGGGTCCAGTCTGTGGACGACCGTATCGCCCGGAAAGTACTGGCCCAATGTAATGTTTTTCAGCATTTGCCGCCCTCTTTATAATGGTTCATGATATACGAAACCAATTCGTCTTTTTTGATAATGTCATCCGGCGCATTCCATCCGCGCTGTTTTAGCAGGTACGCCGCCGTACGCGCCTCGCTTGCCCCCAACCCTATTTCACGGAGCCTATCAAGGTCTGAGAAGACCTCCTTTGGCGTGCCGTCCGCATAAATCTCGCCATGCTCCATAGCGATGATACGCGAAGCGTAATCGCACAGTCCGTCCATATTATGCGATATCATCAGAATCGTGGTTCCCTCGTTGTTGAGCCTTTTGATCAGCTCCATAAACTGCTCACGCCCCACAGGATCAAGCCCTGCAATCGGCTCATCGAGGATCAGTATGCCCGGTTTCATGGCCAATACGCCAGCGATTGCAACCTTGCGCTTTTGTCCCCCGGAGAGATCGAAGGGAGACGACTCTTTGATTTGCTCCGGCTCAAAGCCAACAAGGCGCAACGCATCGTCTACCGACTGGTTTACTTCATCCTCGCTCATGCCTACCTTTGTCGGCCCAAACGCAACGTCTTTGCCGACGTTTTCTTCGAAAAGCTGGTATTCCGGATACTGGAATACCACTCCTACCGTCCGGCGCAGCTTTTTGCGGTCATAGCCGGAGGCGTTGATATCCTCACCATTGATCTCGACTGTCCCGCTCGTCGGTTTCAACAGCCCGGCGATCTGCTGGGTAAGCGTGGACTTTCCGCAGCCTGTGTGTCCGATTATCCCCACAAACTCCCCATCTTCCACACGCAGGTTGATACCCTTCAGCGCATGAACCTCAAAGGGCGTTCCTGTCATATAATAATAGTTTAAATCTTTGATTACAAGCGGCATAATTCATCCACCAATTCATGCAGCGTGACCGGGCATACGCCAAGGTCAATCCCATTCTTTTTCAGATCCTGATACACCTGTGTTGCCAGCGGCGGCATAAGGCCCGCCTCATCGAGTTTTTCCTGGTGTGAAAACACCTCGCGCGGTATACCCTCGTCAGTAATAATGCCGTCGGTCATTACAAATACCTTGTCTGCTTCCGAGGCCTCTTCCATATAATGTGTGATCAGGATGATCGTCTTTCCCTCTTCTTTGTTGAGATACTTGATCGTATCCATGACTTCTTTGCGTCCCTGTGGATCGAGCATCGCCGTAGGTTCGTCAAACACAACGATGTCCGGGTGCATTGCAAGTACGCCTGCAATCGCAACCCGCTGCTTCTGTCCGCCGGAAAGCATATGTGGCGCACGTTTTTCAAAGCCTGTCATGCCAACCGCCCCGAGCGCCTCCTGTACGCGTTCCTGAATTTCTTCCTGCGGCACGCCGAGGTTCTCCGGGCCAAATGCGACGTCCTCCTCCACAATGGTGGAAACAATCTGGTTATCCGGATTCTGGAACACCATACCCGCATTCCTGCGGATGTCCCACACATTTTTCTCATCGGACGCGTCGAGCCCCACTACAAAAAGCGTGCCTTCCTGCGCCTTCAAAAGCACATTGATATGTTTTGCAAACGTTGATTTCCCGCTTCCGTTATGCCCAAGCACCGCCACAAACTGGCCCTTTTCCACAGTGACCGAAACGCCCCTGAGCGCATCTTTTGGCTTTTCGCCTTCCATAACGGGGTAGGAATATTTTAAGTTTTTCGCATCGATGATGTTCGACATACTACCAATCCTTTTGTACTCCCGGGAAACCAAAAGAAGGAACTTAAGACACCTCTTTAAGTTCCCCCTCCCAAATTCTTACTTTGCGGTGTGCGTTACACCAACTCCAAAATGACAACCTCCGCCGCGTCTCCGCGTCTCGGTCCCTTTTTGATGATGCGTGAATAACCGCCGCCCTGTCCTTTGTCCTTTGCACGCTGTGCGTACTTGGGAGCGATATCGCGGAACAATTTCTCCACAACCGGCATATTTACGTCGCCTGTACGTTTCCTGTAATCGTATTTGCTTTCCTTTTCCTGCTTTTTCTCAGGAACGTTATACAAATATGAAATAATCGCACGGCGTACAGCCAGCTTTTCCGGCGAGTCGTTGACAACCTTTGTTTTCGTGCCGTCGATCGTCTTTTCTACCTCTACCGTATTGTCATATTGCCTGATTGCTTTTGTAATCAGCTTTTCCGCAATTCTCTGCGTTTCTTTCGCACGCATCATTGTCGTTTCTATCTTGCCGTTCCAAAGCAGCGAAGTCACAAGGCCGCGAAGCATCGCTTTTCTCTGGTCGGAAGGTCTGCCTAATTTTCTCATAGCGTTTTTATACCTCCGTACATTTTGTTACAGAAAATCAGTCTTCCTTGCGCAGCGAAAGCCCCAGGGCCTCCAGCTTCTGCTGAACTTCTTCCAGTGATTTTTTGCCCAAGTTACGCACTTTCATCATTTCCTCTTCGTCGCGCATAATAAGCTCTTCCACTGTGTTGATCCCCGCACGCTTCAAGCAGTTGTAGGAGCGTACCGAAAGATCCAGTTCCTCGATCGTGATTTCCAGTATTTTTTCTTTTTTGTCTTCTTCTTTTTCCACCATGATTTCCACGTCGCTTACGTGATCTGTCAGGTTGATGAACTGCGATAAATATTCGCTCATGATTTTCGCAGCCAAAGAAGTTGCTTCATCGGCATTGATGCTGCCGTTTGTCCAGACTTCAAGTGTCAATTTGTCAAAATCGGTGATCTGTCCGACACGCGTATTCTCTACTGCAAAATTTACCTTTGTTACAGGAGTGAACAGCGAATCCATCGGAACCTCGCCGATCGGCGTATTCGCGTCTTTATTCTTATCCGCAAGGACATAGCCTCTGCCTTTTTCCAGCATAATCTCCATATAGAGATTTGCCGACTTATCGATCGTCGCGATGTGGAGGTCTGGATTGATAATTTCCACTTCGGAATCCGTTTCGATATCTGCGGCAGTGACATCCTTGGGGCCTTTTGCATTGATAATCAGCTTCTTGGGCTCGTCCGTATACATTTTCGCACACAGGCCCTTTAAATTCAGCACGATATTCGTTACATCTTCATGTACGCCCTCAATGGTGGAGAATTCGTGCAATACGCCGTCTATCTTTACGCTTGTTACTGCAACGCCGGGCAGACTAGACATAAGGATACGTCTCAAAGAATTACCGAGCGTCGTTCCAAAGCCTCTTTCGAGCGGCTCCATGACAAACTTGGCATACTTCTTGTCTTCACTCATGCTGACGCATTCTATGTTTGGTCTTTCTATCTCAAGCATATTGTAACCTCCCTTAAGAATGAGCTACGCGCACGCGCCCATAACGCGTGCAGGTAACCTGATACTGCGTAATAAGCAGTCTGGGATACACAAGGTGTATACCGGGATCTCATTATTTGGAATACAACTCGACGATGAGATGCTCCTCGATCGTGAGGTCGATGTCGTCTCTTTCAGGCAGGGCAACTACCTTGCCGGTAAGCGTAGCGACGTCAAATTCCAACCATTTCGGAAGACCTTTACCGCCCTCTTCCTTGAGCGTTTTGAAGTACTCCTGCGAAGCGGATTTCTGAGCTACTGTAATCACATCTCCGGCTTCCACCAAGTAGGACGGAATATCAACCTTGTGCCCATTTACCAGGATATGACCGTGCATAACGAGCTGGCGCGCCTGTGCACGGCTGTCACCGATGCCAAGGCGGAAGCACACGTTATCAAGACGGCGTTCCAGTAATTGCAGCAGGTTCTCGCCCGCTTTACCCTTCATTTTTGCAGCAATATCAAAATATTTTCTAAACTGGCTTTCCAAAATACCGTATGCGCGTTTTACCTTCTGTTTTTCACGAAGCTGCGTACCATATTCAGACATCTTTCCATGTCTTCCTGCTCCATGCTGTCCCGGAGCGTTGGGGCGCAGTGTGTAAGCGCACTTCTGGGAGTAGCATTTATCTCCCTTCAGGAAGAGCTTTGCTCCTTCCCTGCGGCATAGGCGGCAAACCGGTCCTGTATATCTAGCCATAATTCGTTACCTCCTTATACCCTTCTGCGTTTTGGCGGACGGCATCCGTTGTGCGGAATGGGCGTCACGTCTTTGATCAGCGTTACTTCAAGTCCTGCTGTCTGCAGTGCGCGGATCGCGGCTTCCCTGCCGCTGCCCGGGCCTTTTACAAAAACTTCTACAAACTTAAGACCATGTTCCATTGCGGCCCTTGCAGCCGTTTCGGAAGCAACCTGTGCAGCAAAAGGTGTGCTCTTTTTGGAACCACGGAAGCCCATTGCCCCGGAGCTCGCCTGCGAAAGAGCATTTCCCTGCATATCTGTCATTGTAACAATCGTATTGTTAAAGGAAGAACGAATATGCGCCTGGCCTTTTTCAATGTTCTTCTTTTCTCTGCGTCTTCTGGACACTTTTTTCTTAGGTGCAGCCATTTACGAATTCCTCCTTACTTTTTCTTACCGGCAACTGTTCTCTTCGGTCCCTTGCGGGTACGAGCATTCTGCTTCGTGCTCTGACCGCGAACAGGCAGGCCTTTTCTATGACGGATGCCGCGATAGCAACCGATTTCCATCAGGCGCTTGATGTTAAGAGATACTTCTCTTCTCAGGTCGCCTTCTACTTTAATGTTTTTGTCGATATATTCCCTGATTTTGGAAAGATCGTTCTCATCGAGGTCTTTCACTCTGATGTCAGGATTTACATTTGTCTCAGATAAAATCCGCTGAGAGGTTCTCAGGCCGATCCCATAAATGTATGTGAGGCCAATCTCTACGCGTTTGTCTCTGGGCAAGTCTACGCCAGCAATACGTGCCATACTTTTTTAAACACCTCCGTGAATTATAAGCGGGTTCGCCGCTGCTACTTTTTTGTTTTTCCAAAAATGATGATAACTGGTTAATTATACCACATTATCTGTGTTATATAAAGCTTATACGTAATATTCGCACACACTTTTCGCGTTGCAAATCAGCCGCTCGTATAAACGTTATTTTCCTTAGCCCTGTTTCTGCTTATGCTTTACGTTCGGGCAGATTACCATTACTTTCCCTTTTCTCTTGATGATTTTGCATTTTTCGCAAATGGGTTTTACCGATGGTCTTACTTTCATCTTAAAAGCCTCCTCTTTTTCTTGCAATTATATAACGCACACGGCCTTTTGGCTTACGCCTTTCCACGCCATGTGATCCTGCCTCTTGTGAGGTCGTAGGGTGAGAGTTCCACTGTCACTTTGTCGCCGGGCAATATGCGGATATAGTGCATACGCAGTTTCCCGGAGATATGCGCCAGTACTTTGTGTCCGTTTTCAAGCTCTACTTCAAATGAAGCGTTTGGATAGGTATCTGTTACGGTTCCTTCCACTTCGATTACGTCGCTTTTAGACAAATTCACTCCTCCTTCTGTGATTCCATTGCGTTCTTAAGCGCGCTTCTCAGCTCCGCGTCGAACACCTTTTTCCCTTGTGTGAGCTTTTCCTGAATGTTTTCAAGAACCATTGGCTGTAAATCCAGGTGCTTAAGCTTCTTTTTCTTTGGCTTTGCAAGCCGTCTCAGGCCGCCGTCGGCAATGAGCACATACGGGCTGTCTATCACTCCCACGATCAGGAACGCACGTCCTTTGTCCCTGCCTGATCTGCTGAGCACGACTCTGCCTATTTCCACGGGGTTGTTATTTGACATATATATCCCACGCTTTTCTTATTTACGGCGCTGTAAGGATTTCAGGCCCGTTTTCTGTGATCGCTACGGTGTTTTCATAGTGGGCGGCCATACTGCCGTCCGCGGTCTTCACCAGCCATCCGTCATCCGTCCACTTGATCCGGTCCGATCCCAAAGTCACCATTGGCTCTATGGCGAGCACCATGCCCACCTCAAGCCGTGGATTCGGCCCGCGGAACGTATAATTCGGGATTTCCGGCGATTCGTGCATTTCACGCCCGATCCCATGGCCCACAAGCTCCCTTACAATTCCCATATCGTTTGCAAGAATTACTTCTTCAACCGCCCTGCTGATGTCTTTGAGGCGGTTTCCTTCGCGCGCCTGCTTTGCTCCTGCAAAGAAGCTTTCGCGCGTTACGTCGATCAGCTTTTGCTCGGTCGGCGTAATATCTCCCACCGCCACGGTGCGCGCCATATCCGACTGCCAGCCGGAGAGTATTGCGCCCATATCGACACTGAGGATATCGCCGTCCTTCAGAATCTCCTTGTCCGACGGGATGCCGTGCACCACGCCATCGTTGACCGAGGTACAGATGTTCCCCGGGAAGCCCTGGTATCCTTTGAAGGAGGGAATTGCTCCCGCATCCTCCAGATACTGCGCTACGATCCTGTCAAGCTGTCCGGTCGATACGCCCGGGCGAACCTGCGCAAGCAGTTCCTGCATACAGTTGTATAACAGCCGCCCGGACTCGCGCATCAGCGCGATCTCCTGCGGCGATTTGATATTGATCATATTTTTTTCAGTATCTCACAGATATAAGCCGCTTCTTCGTCGATGGGCATTGTCCCGTCTACGTTGCTGACTTTTCCGCGTTTTGCGTAAAAATCAATGAGCGGCGCTGTCTGCTCCTCATAAACTCTGAAACGCTCACGAACCGTCTCTTCGTTATCGTCTGCACGCGTTATGAGCGTGCCATTGCATTTATCGCACTTTTCAGATGCGTGGCTTTTTGTGCTGTATACCGCGCCGCAGTCCGGGCATACCCTTCGTGCAAGCACACGGTTTACGATTACCTGAACGTCAACCTCAAGGTTTACAACCGCATCAATCGAAGCGATTTGGTCAAGCGCTTCCGCCTGAGCGACCGTTCTTGGAAATCCGTCCAGCAGCACGCCTTCCTTTGCATCATCCTGCTTCATACGCTGGCCCATCATATCAATGATCACCTGATCCGGCACCAGAGCGCCTTTATCGATATAGGACTTTGCCAGCGTTCCAAGCTCGCTTCCCGCTTTCATCTCAGCACGCAGCATATCGCCGGTGGAGATGTGGGCGAGCTTCATTTCTTTGCCGACTATTTCAGCCATTGTGCCTTTTCCCGATCCGGGAGGGCCCAAGAAAATCACGTTCATGGTAATTCCCTCTCTGCTCTTTTGAGAGCATTATGTCGTATTTGCATAGAGCAAATGAGATGCAGGCAGTAGGATGTTCCCGCTTCCGCTTCGCCTGCGGCTCGCGCGCTCTGCATACCTTCCGCTTGCTGAATGCTCCGCATTCAGAGCGTCAGGCATCACGGACATCCCTTGCCGGGGCAACATTAGCCGAACCCAAGGTTCGGACGCTGCTCCCTAGTTCAGGAAGCCTTTGTAGTGCCTCATCATCATCTGCGATTCCAGCTGTTTGGTTGTCTCAAGCGCAACATTTACCATGATCAGCAAACTGGTTGCACCGAAGATACTGGTAACGCCCGTCGTAAATGTAAACAGTGACGGAACCGCCGCAACAACCGCAAGGAAAATTGCGCCAAACAGAGTAATTCTGGAAAGTATCTTTGCCAGGTAATCAGACGTGGGCTTGCCCGGCCTGATACCCGGAATAAATCCGCCGTTTTGCTGCAGGTTCTTACTCACATCCACAGGATTGAACGCAATCTGTGAATAGAAATACGAGAAGAACAGAATCAGCAGTGCGTAAATCACACCATAAACGATCGTTCCCGGTCCTGCGTACAGCTGATACCACTGATAGAATCCGCTTTCCGGCCAGAACTGACCGATCATGCCCGGAAGCATCAGGATCGTTACCGCGAAAATCAAAGGCATAACGCCGCTTTGGTTGACCTTCATCGGGATGTGGGTGGACTGTCCGCCGTACATCTTCCTGCCGACAACACGCTTTGCGTACTGCACCGGAATCCTGCGTTCCCCAAGGTCCACAAACGTGATACCAAGGATAATGACAAACGCAAGGCCCGCAACGATCACCACCGACCAGAAGCTCGTCTCCCCGGATACCACTGCGCCGCCAATATTTTGCAGCATATTCGGTACGCGGGAGATAATGCTGATAAAGATCAGCAGGGAGATACCGTTTCCAATACCATGCTCTGTGATCCGCTCGCCGATCCACATGATGAGCGCCGTACCCGCTGTGAGGCAGGCGATGATTGTCACATACGTAAACCAAGTTGCATTCGCTTCAACTGCTTGTGTGCCAAGGCCAAGGAGAATACCAATCGCCTGAACAAGACCAAGGATAACGCCGAGGTATCTTGTAATTGCWGCWWGGTCTTGTTCAGGCGAGTGGTATTCTCCTTGGCCTTGGCACACAAGCAGTTGAAGCGAATGCAACTTGGTTTACGTATGTGACAATCA
>NZ_LAYJ01000111.1 GCF_000981035.1 Christensenella hongkongensis | reverse complement strand
AATCGCGTCTGTCACCGCCTTCTGGCTCATCACCGCTGTCGTTGACCGTCCCCTCATCTGGACAATATCGGTTTTCGCAACATATTCGTTGAATTTTTGCAATAATTCCGCCTTGTCCTCAACTTCCAGTCTCCTGACACTTTCCAAAACATCCTGTACGTTCGTTCCTTCCGCACCAAAAATTGTTGAAACGCCAATATTTTCCGCACCGCTTTTCCCCGCTTCCGTATCCATCAGCGCATCGATCAGTTCATTGTGTTTTCCAAGCGCGATCATCATCTTCCCAATATTGTCGAATCGCTCCTTCAGTTCAGAAGCGGATATGCCTTCAGCAGAAGGATTATCCGGCAGGCTGGAAACATCCTGTCCGTTAAAATCCGCATCTGTAAATTTCAATTTATCAATATTCATTCTTTTCTCCTTCACATTACCTATTTTACCTTTGTCTTCAGGTCATAGTAGACCGTCGCTCCATAAATTCCAAACGCTTCATCCAATACATCATTTTCGAATTTAAACTGCGTTGTAATGATCTTTTTCGCCTTTACCTTTGTATAAATAATATTTACATCCGTATTGGTGTTGAATGTAAACCGTTCAAAATCCACATCATCCCAGTTCATGATGTCCGCTTTTTTATCATCCACCAGAACCTCGCCCCCATCCTCTTTCAGATAGAGCTTGACACTCGACCTTGCGTACGGGTTCAGCTTTGTGTAAATCCTGCGCACCGTTTTGTATTTTGTATATGTGTCAAAAGCGATTGCCGGCGTCATCCAATACGCGGTGATCGCTTTTCCGTCGTCATTATACGACGATGAAATTTTCGCATTATAAAACCTCATCACACATCCATCATCAGTACCAAACAGCAATCTTTCGTTTTCCTTATACCAACATCGCGCAGGCACATTCTCCCAGTAATACCATTCATACTGGTATTGCTCGGCATTCTTTCCTTTGTAGTTTCGCTGCGCGGCGTCCGCCACATAAACGTGCCCATTTACCGCGATATAAAGATATCCCTGATATTCTACCGCCACGGCTTCCTCGAGCTTTGGTTCCCTGCACAGCTTTTTATTAATCAGCTCGCTTCTTGCCTGTGCATACTGCTGGGCCGTCACCGCGTTCGTAGTAATTGCAAATACTCCTTGCTTCGAGAGATACATATGGTCGTCCCTCAGATCCTTCATGCAATACGGAGAAACCGCACCTACGCCTGCAAGTCCGGTTTTCAGCGGGAAAAGAACTGTAATGTCATCTTTTAATGTTGCCGATCTCAGGAACACGGTCGCATCCTGCTCGTTATCTTCCTTCAAAATCGCCAGCTCGTTTCCGCTCCGCAGGTACCCAATGATTTTCGTATTGTCCTGTCCAACCTGGGCGTACATATTTTCCGGGAAGTAGGTAGGCAGCGCCTGCGTTCCGTCGGTAAAATCCGATACAAAATCCTGGTTGACATAATCCGGATTCCCCGCAACAAATAACCTGTTATATCCCCCCAGTCCCCATAGCACGCCCGTCGTACACTTGTTGATCTTGTCCGCCTGATTTTCTTTTTGATTCTCCTTTTTATAGGTAATGCGTACATTATCTTCCCCAGTTACCGGAGAGTTCCCAATAGCTCCTGCAAACGTCACTCTCCCGGACTTGGGTTCAACGCTCCACGATTGAATTACAGACCAGTTTCCGTTCGCTTCGAGCTTTTCGCATTTTTCCACTCCAGAAATATCAGTCGAATCGAGCTGGTATACCGTTGCGCTCGTATTGCCCAAAAATTTATTGATCCGCAGCGGCGTCAGCAGGTTAAACTGATCCTTGGTCTCGCCTCCCCCAGATGGCGGCGCAGCGATCGTGGATGTCGGCACGTACGCTGTTTTTTCCACCGGCTCTGCAACCTTTCCGTCATAACGCATCATCTTTTTTCCATCCAATATCCATAACTGGCTCTCCATTTGAAATGCACAGCTTCGCATATCGTTCATGCCTGTGTATAGCTCAGTGGTCGTATTATCGTCCTTCCATAAATACAGCTTGTCGCCGCTATGAATTAATCGCTTTTCTTCTCGTTCTTTTTTGTCGTTCAAATGGGATAACCGGAATATACCGTTTATCCTGCCCTGTAGCTGTAACAGCTTTTCATAACCAAACCGTTTCACCGGCCTCCCGCTCTGATCCGATATCATGTTCAGGCAGTCAGGGGAACGCGATAAAGATACAGCGCCAATTTCGCTTTCAAAATCCGCTCCTTTAAACTCCTTGAACTCTATTGCCTTGGTTCCGTTGGAAGGCGGAAGCTTTGCTCCAACTGTCATATCCCATCACCTCCGTAAACGTCCTCTACCTCTTCCGTGACCGCCTTTGCATATTTGATCTTGTTCGTTTCATAATTTGCGTTACAAATATTGGCTTTGTCATTTTCATCGTCCTGAAAAAGCAGCCAGTAAGCCAGCCCATAACTCATCACACCACTGATTACTTCATGCTCAAAAGGGATGATATCCTCCATATTTTTTACTGCCGGAATTTCTTCCAAAGGTTCCTTTCCGGTAAAAATTCTGCGCGTATTATTGCACTCAAAGCAATCTATCATCAGCTGGTTTACAAGATTCACTGTAAATGTCGCATATCCGCTTTCATATCCGGCTTCCTCACCCATTACAGACATTGCCTGCCGCAACAGATCCCTCACTGTTATTTTATCTTCCATATCTTTTCCTTTCCGCATTTGCAGATATCCTCGATTCTGCGCATGAAAAAAGGACGAATTATTTCGTCCTTCCACTTTTTCCATACTATCATGTTACTATATTTTATCCGACGCCGCCCGCCGTCCATCCGACATCCATTTCAGGCTTATTGTCCAAATTCCAGCAGTTCGGCAAGCTGCTCGTCATAATCAAAATCATGCCTGCCCTGTGGAGCAATCGTGTCGGCAGGTATTGGCCTTCCTGCCACAAAATAACGAATCGCGTCCGGCGCGTGAGTCAATTCATGCGGCTCGCGTGCGCAATCATTCGGATTCTTACCATCGTAGCGCAAAGCAGGAAGCGTCCTGATCAGGTTGACGCAGTTTTCAAAAATTTTCAAATGCGCGTCCCGCTCCTTATTATCCTGTATCATTTGTTTATTTGCTTCGTTTGATACCTCATATGGCTTTAACCATTCCTTCAAATTGTACCACCCCTGCACCCTGTCGTTACTGGCCCGGGCAAGCAGTATTCCCTGTTCGGAAAATATTTCCGCCGTACTTTTCCCCGTATCGCTGTGCCTGTTCCACAAATCCGGCGGGGCATAATACGCGTAAACCGGTTCATCCGTCATCTCTATAATTTTTTGCGCCGCGTCGGATACCTTCAGCCCGCTTTCATACAGCTCTTTATATACAAACGCATTCTCCCTTTCGTCCATTGCGATCCAGTAACAGGCCAGCATATCGAGCCCATAGTCAAGCGTCACATACCTGCGCCAGTGTTGCGGTATCACAAACGGCTGCACTACGTGTATTTCGCGCTTGAACTCTCCAAAATATTGTCCTTCAAAGATATCCCAGTCCCCGTATAGCATTGCCTTTTTCCGGTCCTCCGGCAAATTTTCCAGTGTTCGCACATAGTCCGGCGAATGCTTCATCAAAAAATCATTTTCATAAACAAGCGATTGTATAAACGCATAGTCCTGCTCCCGCTCGCTTTCACGGTATTCCCTGTCTATAAAAAGCCTCTTCACCCATGCGTGCCCTACGCCGCCCGGATTACAAGTCAAATACATCCTCGGTAAAAATTGTTTCCTGCAAAGCCCTGACGAGCGGTTTGACTCCGTGAGCGTCTGGTACTGAAATTCCGTAAACTGCGTCGCTTCCTCCATAAAAATCACGTCGTATGCCTGCCCCTGGTATTGTAAAACATCCTGCTCTCCTGCACAATATCCGAGTTTTAACCTGCTTCCGTTCGGAAACAAAAACTCGCGTGTGCTTTCCTTGTATTTTGCAATCCCTTTCAGGAGGCCCAATAGCACGATCACATGGTTTTCCCTCAATTCCGGCAGCGTACGCCGCAATAGCAATATCTGTATCCCGTCGTAATTAAGCGCCAGCAACACCACCTTCATGCGCGCCGCCCAGCTTTTCCCGCCGCCGCGCGCCCCTCCGTATGCCACATACTTTGCGTTCTCCGCAAAAAATTTTGCCTGCTTGGGGTATGGCTTTACCATTTTCAGTACAGCCTTCATTTCGCCCACTCCTTAATGTTGTCGTCAAGCTCTACTCGAATCACATCCTCGCCCTTGTCTTCTTCTTTCTCATCGAGTATTCTGTAATACTTGGCCAAAAATTCTGCCGCCTTTGTCCTGTCAGCCACCTTAACCGGCTGCCTGACCAGTATTTCCTGCCCTGTCTCCTGGTCAACTTCGATGCGCTGTTCAAACACCTCGTCACGCATCAACGCAGTAAAATACTGTAATATTTCCCATGTCTGTGCCAGCTTCCTGTTCTTCTCATTGTTCTTTAATTCATCTATATATCGTCTCACCCGTTTGTCAGCCAGTATCGCCTGTGCCGTCCGCCGCGCCCTTTTTTCACTGTACCCCGCTCGCAACGCCGCTTGTGTTGCGTTCTCATCCTTGATATATTCCCTGCAAAAACGTTGTTGCCTTTCTGTCATTTTGCCGCTCTCCCATAGCTAAAAAATTTTTACATTTAATGAAATTAATGTGCTTATCCCTCCAAATGTGTTTATAAGTATTATGTAAAAAAAAACAGATTGTAAGGAGGTCTCATTATGACATACAAAATAATCGTACGCGATCCCTCAGAGGGAACAGAAATCTATTTGGATAATCTGGCAAAAGAACAGGCCATCAAAGAAGCCGAAGAGCGCGCTAAAGATTCTACCAAACAGGTATATATCAGCTTTGTTGACGACGAAGGCCACGGCGGTTACCTGAACCGTGACGGTGCGACCTGTAATTGCCCTGGCGAACCCTGGTAAACCGAATTTCTCCTTCTGATAATTTTGGAAAGCAGCCATATATATATGGCTGCTTTCCTTTTTTCTATTTCTTACGCATTCACAGCCTGTGCCAGTGCGCTGCGGTAGCTTCCCTCTTTTTCCGCAAACGCTTTGATTGTCTGTCCCGATTCCAAAGAAACCGCCGCCGTATAGGTTTTTACGGATTTGGAATACCTTGGATCTGTCCCGTCCACCGTGTATTTGAATGTCACGCCGGATACCGCCGTGATCGTCGCCGCGTTCGACGCAATCGCAATCTTTGGCGCCGCAAGCACCTTCGCGGTGTCAACAGCCGCATATACGCCGCCCGCCTTTGCGCCCAGTACAAACGCGTCAAAATAATTTCTTCCTTCAAGCACGTTTCCGTCGATTCCAGCGACGTCGTTCAGCACGCGCATCGTCTTGATCTTGTTCGGGTTAATCACCGAGCCCTTAAATGTAATCAGGAAATAAACGCCTTCCGGGAAGTACACATCCGGTACTTTGATTGCCTGCATATCTGCGATCATACCTACATAGCCTTTTGCAAGCGCCTTTTCCGCCAGCGTATCTACCGCCAGAAATTCCTTGGAAAGTCTCAGCATATTGTAATACGTGGTCGGGATATAAAGTACCCTTTCCTGATCAGGTACAAGCTCGTTGTCCAGCACCTTTGCGCCTTCAAAAATTTTCTCTACAATCGTTTCCTTCGTAGGCGCGTCTGTCCCCGCGATGGTTCCCGCCTGCTCAGCCCAGCGTCTCAACGTATATTTGTCCATGTAGGGAACCACCTGCTCCTTGATCTGTGCGTTCAGCATCTTCGCCGCACCCTTTGTATTCATCTGGTCCACATTGTTGCCTTTGTCGATTGTGATTGAAAATCCCTTGTCCTGTGAAAGCTCTACCTCCTGCACAGTGTCCTGCATCTCAACCGGCGTTCCAAAACGGTTTTCCCCGCTGCGCTTATAGTCGTTAAGATCAACCGTCTGGGGCGTATAAATTGAGATCGATTTCACACCTGCAAAATCATATTCCATCGAGGCATTACCCGCCACATAGCTTTCCTTTGTAAATTTTTCTGCGATCTTATTGCTGTATTTTCCTGCCAAATTAACTGCCATATTATATTCTCCTTTTTATTTCATTAATTCTGTGATAAACGGATCCTCCGCTTCCACGCCCAGGCCTTTCACGCTCCCTGGTAATTTCTCTCTATTCTTTTTTTCATGTTTCAAAGCGCGAAGCTCCTGCTCACGCTCCTCGAGCAAATAATTCTGGTACGCCGCCACCGGAGATGCCCCCGCGCGTATTTCTTCTACCACAGTGTCAGGCAAATCCTCAACATCGGGATACATCCGTTCAAACTCGTCGATTCCGGAAAAAACAATCGCCTTTTCCTTCATTTGCGGATCGTTTCCCGGATTGTTTTTATACCTTGCGTTTTCCAGCTCAATCCGGGCAATATGCTCTGCCATTTCATAATCATAGCCCTGTCCGCTCAACTGCTGCGCCCTCATCGCGCATTTTGCTTCGTCCTCAGCCTGTTCCGCCCTCGATATCAGTTCTTCCTTGCTTATCCCCGCTTGCTCTGCAAGTCGTTCCAAAATTCTTTGTTCTTCGTTGGGAGTATTTTTCTGGTTTTCTATTTCTTCTTTGGAAAACACATATTCCTGTCCGTCTAAAAAGACCTTTACTCCCATATTGTCGCTTGAAGCGTTTTTATTTTCTTCGCTCGAAGCGTCTTCAATATCTGTTTCGCTGATGTCTGTGTTGTCCATTCGATCTGCCTTCTCTGTTTTTTTCATGGCGTCCGCCGCCTGCGTATCGCTGTCAAACACTTTTTCAAAATCAGCTTCCTGTTCCGCCGACATTTCCTCTGCCGGCGTGTCCTCGATCTCCTGTGTAATCATATCTTCCATGGTGTTTCCTTTCCTGTACCTTAAGAACGCGGCCTTCCTCGCCGGTTCCGGCAATCCCGCTATCCAAGCGGTTGTTCATTTCGTATTTCTGATTTCACGCCGTATGCAATGCACTTCGGGTTTACACATTCCAGTGTCAATACCGCAAACAGCCGTGTCGGCGTTTCTTTCGAATCGTCTCCTTCCACAACGTTCCTGCTTCCTGTCACACGCAGCGAGCATCCGCATTCACCGCAAACGTCCCTGTTCATTATGCTGTCCTCCTTTACTTTAAGGCATAAAAAAAGAGCGGTTTTCTTCGCTCTTTCCGGCCTCTGTTTCCATGTTACCATTATACGATATTTTTCCGGACATTACCTGCCCCCTGACGGACACGGTACCGACGCTCCCGTAATCTTACAAAATTCAACTCTTCATATCCCGCTTTCATATCGCTCTTTTCAAGCCGCCTATTCATCCATTGCCAGATACCGCTTGGTATACTCTGTTTGCTCAAACTTCAATTTATCTCCGTCTTTCCTTATCCAAATCACCACCGGCATTGGCTCCCACATACCAATCTTTCCGTCCTCATCCGGGTGTTGAAGTACTAGAAAATCCTTTCCACCACACCTAGATAGTTTCTTTGCTTTCTCAAAACTCAAGCCATTTTCAATACAATAATCTTTAATTTCATTCGCATAGTCATTAAAATACATTGCTAATCTATTTTTCATACTTTTCGCTCCTTTCAAAATATGTCCATTGTCCTTTAGAATTATAAATATACCCTATTTCCTGTCCAAAGCACGATAAAATTACTTTGTCCCCGTCTGACGCAATTAAGCAATTATCGTTTGTCCCCGGATGTGTATGTCCGCTCCACTTGTATCCCTGCTCTGCAAGTTCTCGCGCCATTTGCGGGTTGATGTTTACTTGCCCTTTATTTCCCCGTACAATCATTCGTTGTCCGCCTTTGGTAAACATTGCAAATTCCACTCCGGTTTTTGCAGTCATTGCGGCTAAGTCAATCATACTGACTTCGCTTTTCTTAACTATGATTCTGCTATCATAATCCGGCAATTTCTCTATCAATCTTTTTTGTCTGTTGTTTAAATCCGCTCCCATGTGTAAGATTGCGTTGGGATTACCATTTGCATTGTTGCGGCTTTGAATGGTGAAGTCTTCTTCCTTCATTATATCATGGTCAAATATATCGTCAATCTCACCATTTCTTTCTCCCGTCATTTCCCCTACAATTTCTCTTGCCGCCGCTTCCGCTTCTCCCTGCGTCATGCCCTGCTGCTCCCGCGCGGCTTTCCCAATCATTTCCTCAAGGCTTACTTCCCCGCGCCCCTCTGCATCCGTGAACTTCTTCCCCTCCGGCGTATCAAAATACTCCATGATCTCCTGTGCCGCGCTTTTCGGTTGGCTGTCTGCTGTCCTCGCGCCGTCAATCCCGGTCTCCTTGCCCGCCAGTGCCTGCGTCGCCTCAGCCAGCGTTTCTTCACTCAAAAGCCCCGGCGTCGCCCTGTTTCCTTTGCCTGTCAGTCCCGCGTCAATGTCCGATCCGGCGGTTCCTTCCTGCACAGCCGCAGCGTCCCCGCTCTGTCCTCTAAGCCCATCTGCCGCTTCCTTGCCAGACAGCATATCCAGCATCGGCGTTCCGTTCAATGCTGTGTCAATTCCTCCTGCCGCTTCTGCCGCTGTTCCGTTTTGCACCGCCACAGTTGCCGTGTTCTCTGTATTTTCTGCGCCTGTATGACCGGTTCTCTCCTTAATTCCCTCCATCACATCCTTTCCCACGAGGGAATCCAGAATCGGCGTTCCCGTTCCCTCCAAAAGGTTGGTTGCTCCCGCGCTTTCCATATCGCCCGTTTGTGTCCCTGTCCTTCCGGTGATCCCAAGCCCGCGGCCCATTGCGTCCATTCCTTTTCCAGCCCCGTTTGCCACAATCGATGTCAGCGCGCCAACCAGCCCGCTATACAGCTGCTCCTCTGTAAATAGTTTGATCTCGTTGTTCTCCCCAAAAATCAGGTTCCTCAGTACTGGCTCCAAAAACGACTGCATGCTTTCCTGTGTAAATTCTCCTCCGCTGTCAATTCCCTGTTGAAGCAAATACTTCAGAATTTCCTGTCCAGCCTTGCTTTTAAAGGTGTTTTCAATCACCTTGTTTGAGTTCAGTAAAAATTTCTCCGCTGTTTTTTCCATTCCGCCCAACTTGGAAATACCACCGATCAAATACTGCGTCGTTCCTTCCAGCACACCTACCGCCGCTCCGTAAGCCACCGCCTTGTCCACAGGCTTTCCTTCCTTCAACGATTGGTTTACCGCTCCGCCAAACGCGTTCGCCGCCGATACTGCCGTTCCAAATATGGGGTTCACCGCCCCCGCGGCAATCGCCGGCGCCGCGTTCGATACGTTATATACCACGTCGTTCCACAGTCCGTCCACCTCCGTAAGCTCCGGCCTGTACTCGTTCCGCGCCGCGTTATACATCCCGTCCTCCACTGCCAGCGTGCTTCCCCGTATAAGGTCCGTGGTCTGCCTCATAGAGCCCAAAAAGCTTTCCAGTCCCGCCCCCGCTGCCGTCGTGCCCAGCATATACCGCTTCATCCATGGATCATCCTTCTCTTTGATCGCCTCTACCACCTCCGCTCCGGCTTTCGCGCTCACTTCGCCACGGATAAGGTCCAGGTAATTCAGCGCCTCCGGCAAGCCCTTGTCGTCGTAAATTGCATAAAATACGTCTTTCTGCTCATCCGTTGCATAAGAGCTTCCATTGAGGTTAATCTGAGAAACCACCTCGTTCCCCTCGTGGAACGGATCAAATTCGCCTGTCGATCTCGATTCCGCTTCGGCCAGCCGCGCCTTGCCCCTTGCCGCTTTTTCCTCAAATCCCGGCTGCCCTGCCATCGCTTCGTAATCCCTCAGCTCCTCTGCCTTTTGCATGGCCTGTCCGTAATTTACAGCATGCTCCTTCAGGAATTTCGTATTGTCTATCTGCTCTTGAAGCGCCTGTATCCTGCCCGCCTTCGCGGTCTGCTCCTTCGTGCTTTCAGCCCTTGCCGAACGCTCCTCTTTAAGCCGCTTCTCCAATGCCTTTTGCTCTGTTTCATATTCCTCCGCCGTTTTTTCCGGCTTCATCTCCAGCGGGTGTGCACGCAACTCGTCACGTTCTTTCTCCAGTGTTTCGCCCGCCTCGTCGGTATATTTCTTTTTTTGCTCGAACAACTGAAGCGTTTTGTCATAAAGCTCTGTTTGCCCTGTTCCGGATAAATACGCAAGCATATTTTCTTCCTGTGTCCCAAGCTCTGCATTTTTGGCAATCTGTGACATCATCCTTTCAGGATGGTAGCCTCCCGTATTCATAAAGCTAATACCATTTATCTGTGCATCCTTGGCAGTCTGTTGGTAGCCTCCCGCCATATTATTAAAATCATCTGCCGCGGCTTTTTTTCTTCCGTTTTCCACGCCTGCCCAGTATTCATCCTCGCTCACGCCCTTCAACGCGTTTCCAATGTCCTCGCTCAGCTTTCCATATTCAGCTTCAAATCGGTCTTTCTCTTCTTTCTTTTTTGCCCGTTCCTCCTGTGCTTTCGCCTCCTCTTCTTCTTTTCTTTTGTTCAACTCCTCATCAGATAAAAACGGGCCCTTATCTTCTTTTTTAAGCTCATTGAGCCATTCCCACATCGGCTTTGTGAATACGGCTTCCCAAAGCTTGTCTTTTCGTTGCTTTTCCTGATTCTCATTGGGTTTTGCGGTTTTATTCCCATCCTGCTTTTTTACCATTCCAAATTGATTGTCAAAACCGTTTTCCGCCTGCTTTGCGCCCCATATCGGCTGTGTCTGTTCTTTCAGCTGTCCCGCCGGTTTGATCTCCGGCTCCATATTAAGTCCCATAACGCCGGACGGCCTGCTCTTCCAGCCCGGCTTCCATTGCGATTGCTCAGGCTCATTCGTACTGTTTGTTTTATTTTGTGTTTCGCTTTGACGCGATGTATTCCCGCTGCTTTTCTTAGCCTGGCTTTTCGCCGGGCGCGACGGCTCGCTTCGCTTGCTTGTGTTGTATCCGTCCACGCCTGACGGCTTGGTTTTTGTATTGCTTGTCTTTTTTTCCTGTTTCTGGTTCCCGCCTGTCGCGGGCCCGCCGCCCGGCATTCCCTGCCAGCGCTTTTTGTCATACCACCAATCCGGTTTCTTGTTCGTATTTGCCATTTTCTCTCCTCTTTTTCCGCACAAAAAATACGCATTGCCTTCCATCGCCATGCGTATCCTTTGTATGCCCGTTTCGTTATTTCATTTTTCCGCTTTGCCGTTCCAGCTCGCTGACCAGCCACATTTTCTGTTCCTCGGTCGTCTCCAGCTTTTCTACTGCCTCGATTGCCGCCTGCGGTTTAAGCGTTTTCAGTTCCTCCAGAATTTTCATCAGCTCTTCCGCAGAAAAACTACCGTCCGGTGGGCCGTCCGCTTCCTCAGCCTCCGTCGCCCCGTCAGTCCCCATATCCATCCGTGCTTTGTTCTCCCGGATAAATTCCTGTAATTCCTCATCGCTCATGCCTTTTACATCCGGGCTTTCTCCAGTTCCTTCTTCTGTATCTCCCATCTGCCCCTTCATGTCGGCAATGAATGCCTGCAACTCTTCGTCGCTCATGTCTGCGGGATTTGGCATTGCGCCTTCTCCCTGCACGCCGGATGCGGAGGGCGGCGATCCCATCGCCTGTCCTCTAGGCATTTCCGGCATTCCATCTATCCCGGCGCCCATCATTCCCCCTGCTGCGCCCTGCGCCTGCCGTATACTTTCAACGATCTTATTCTTATTCTTGATATACCCCTCCGGCACAGCCTCCAGATACGTTAACGCATCCGGTATAATCTTGTTTTTCATCATACTGTCAAGCGTCTGAACCTGCATCAACTCAGACCAATAGGAGCCCTGCCCAATATCGATTTTTAAATTCAGCGCATAATTTTTCAGCAGGCCGAAATCAAATTCCTCCTTTGTCACATTTCCCTCATTGTCCGTCAGCGTAACGCAACGCGTCCCGTAATCGACGCGCATCATCTCGATAAAGATGCGAACGCAGCTTTCCACAAAATTGTAAAAATCCATCCTTTGGATATCGAGCGGCATACCCGCCGCCTTTTGCACGGCAATAATTGCCGATGTGTTGTCCGGCTTCACATTTCCAAGAGCCGCGTCCGACGCTCCCATCATTTCTTTGGTCTGCGTGATGGTAGACTGCACCATGTTCATCACATTGTTGCTCATATCGGCAGACTGGAAATTCGCAAACAGCGCCTCGTTCGGATTCCCCGCCACGCCGATCGCCTTCCCGATCCGGTTGTCCCACGCCGCTATCTTGGTACGGTCATAAAGCATCTTGGGAAACGCCATCTTCGTCGTATACATCATCGCCATGGCATAAAGCTTGTTGACAAATATCTGGTTTTGTATCTTTCCTGTCAGCGGTGAAATCCCATGATAGCAATTTTTCATGGTCTCCCAGCTCAGCCATGCCAACGGATACAGCTTATATTCCGTATCAGCTTCTCTTTTGATCACCGCATTCCTCGTGCACTTGATAATATGTACGGTTCCTTTTTCTTTCCACATTTTCAGGACTACCGTCGTATAGTCGTTGTCCCTGTCTTTTTCTGTGTTCACATAGTAGCTCTCATTATCCGCTACCACCTCGTCCGGGTTCATCCCGTTCATGCGGGCCTCGTCCTTCACTTCTTCCGTCAGCCTGCGGTAAGCAATCAGTACATACGGCTGCTCCTGCACTTCACCCTCAGATGGGTTGCCAAACAATACGTTTGTGTTGTCCACAAGGTCTACCTTAATTTCGCCCTTATAGTCAAAGCCTGTTTCAGCGTCCGGGTCAAACCAGATATAAAAGCACCCGTCGCCGTCCACTGCGCAGTTGCGTATCATTTTCCTGTTTTTAAACTTCATATTAGAGCGTTCGATGATGTTATCCACTTCCTGCGCGATAATTTTAGGAATTTTTTCATCCAGGCTGGGTTCCCCAATCGTTCCCGCCTGCAAATCAGTCGAACCGCCGACAGGCTGCTCCCGCAATGCCTTCTGGTCGTTTTTCCCATCTGCCTGCGCTCCTTTTTTTCCCCTTTTTTTCTGCCCGTCCCCATTGCCTGGCCGGTTCGCCAACTCCACATTGGTCGCGATATCATCCGAAATCAGCATTGCCGTATAATAGTTTACCACCGGCTTCAAAAAATTGAATACCGGCTTATCAAGATCCGGTGCGTTCACGCCCTCCCACTGTTTATCATTGAAAAAATTGTTGTTCCGCTCTACGTTGTCATATAAGTTGATCCCTGTATTATAAGAGATTCCTCTTTCGTATTCCTTCCAAATTTCACTTGCTTCTTTTTTGATTCTCATTTTTCAGGCCCATCCTCCCTGTCTCTTTTTTTAAACTCTCGGTTCCTTCTTCTTGCCCTGTTCCTTGCCGCCAAACCATATTTCCCCATGCTTTTCCGCCTAACGGCCCAAATCCCTGTTTGCTATCCGCTTTCTTATTCTTCCTCTTCCGGATATTGTTTCCTTCCGTTGTAATTCATCAGGTTATTCAGCTGCTCTGCCTGCCTGTCCTTTTTATCAATCTGTGCAGGCTTTTCCAGAATCGTATCCCGCGTTCTTTTTTCGATGCAAAACGGCTGCCTCACATAAGCCCCTGCAAAAAATGCTGCAATCATCCCCACTACAATGAATACTTCCATATTGCTACCTCCTTTTTTTCAATAAAAAAGAGCCCTGTTTTCCGGGCTCTTCCCAGTTATATCCCCGCATTTTCTTCATAATACCAGTCTATCACGCATCAGCCGACTTTGCGCGCCGTAGCTGCGACACGTTCACGCCACGCCCCCGGCAAGCTTCTTCAGCAAATTTTTACGGATACGCTGCGTCTGCCGTTCCGAATACCCCTGTTTATCGGCAATCCAGGCCACGCTCAGCCTGTCGATATACCGCAGTCTCAAATATTCGCATTCAACCTCCGAAAGCCCCGCTTCGTCCACCTTCCGCTTGATCTCGTCAAAATCAAAGCATAAATCCCTCAACTGTTCCGATTTCCGCGTTATCCTGTCGTCGAAAACGTCCACCATCTTCTGTACAACACAATAAACAGGATCATCCTTTTTTTCTACTTTTACGCGTTCGCTGTCCGGCACAGATACGCGCAGCAGCCCCTCCATGCAGGAATATTTTTCAGCAAACAGCTCTTTTATTTCATCCTTACATTCTTTGATCTGTTTTTTCAAATTTCCAAACCTGTATAACAGGCGCTCCACCTTTTCCATTTTTCTCTCCTTTTACCTGCAAAACCCGTTTTCATGATATGCAATTTCCCGCTCGCACGCTCTTATTTCAACATCGTAGTAATCGAGCACATCCTCTTTCAGGTCCACGCTCAGGCACTCGAGGTCCTCCACGTCGCGCCGCTCGTCCTCCAAAAGATACATGCGCTCCTCTATTTCTTCAAGCCGCGGCCGATACCGCCCGGGGTATTCTTCTCCTGTCGCCATACAATTACTGATATACGGCGGGTCTGTAATCCGTCCTCTCATCTTCCTTTTCCACTCCTTTTCCAAAATTTCTTTACATTTCTCATTCGGCAATGCTCTGCATTTGCCATTACCGGTATCCTTATTTGTTTTACGAGCCAATATATTAGCAAACTCAATATTAGTTAAGCTAATATTAGCACGCGGTGTTGATTATGTCAATAGATTATATTAGTTTTTCTAATATTTATTTCATTGAAAAAACCGACATTTTTCGTTAGAATATTAATAAAGTTAATATTTCGAGGTTATTTCCCCTATGAATCGAATCAAAGAATTAAGAAACCAAAAAGGCTTGAAGCAAACCGACCTGTGCAAGCAGCTCGGCGTTACGCAGGGCGCGCTTTCCGGCTGGGAAAATGAAAATTACGAGCCTGATATCAAAGCGCTCAAAAAGATGTCGGAAATCTTCGGCGTATCTGTAGATTACATCCTGTGCCTGACGGACGAACCTTCTCCTTCAGGCGAGGAAACCCTTGTCGCGCTTTCCGCTCCAAAGGGTTACGATCAGCTCACCGAGGAAGAACGCATTGAAATCGAGCAAATTATTGCGATCTATAATAAGCGCCGGAAAACGAATTAAAAATTTTTTCCAAAGCTTCATCGTTCGACATAATTCGACACACCTGCCTGCTATAATAAAAGCAAAGAGGTGAGGACGAAAATGTTAGACGATATTTTAGATGAAGAAATTCGCAAAAACGGCATCAAGCTCGAAACCTATCCCTTCCGCGCGGACATCAACGCACTCACGGTCGGAAAGACTATTTTGCTCAATAGTAGTCTCGATAATACCGCGCAGAAAAACGCGGTCAAAGCCCACGAGCTCGGTCACCAAAATACATGTGTGATCAATCTTTTGCATGCCGAAAAGCATATCCAGAATAAATATGAATATGTTGCTGACCGTTGGGCCACGCTCAAAGTCATGCCGGTAGAAAAGCTTCTCCAGGGCTATCGGATGGGCCTTCGCACTTATGAGGAATTTTGTGATTTCCTTGAAATAGACCAACCCTTTTTCCTGCGCGGTTTATCCGTTTTTTCCAATATCTACGGCAATTATTGCATCAAGGACGGTTGCCTGATCCGTTTTGATCCTCTGAATATAGATATCTTTTAAAGCGACTTAACATAAAACAGGTTATGCAAATCATACCATGCCATATCGTGCATGCAGGCTGTTCAGATGCAGTATAGATGTGATTTATCACTGTTGCTGTTTCCGGAGTCTGCTCCGTGCTTTACACACCAAGCGTAACGGCTGTTCCATGCCGGCGTCAGGTCAGGCCGTTGCATGAAAACGCCTTTGCACACACAGTAAGCAGGCTTTGAAGGCAATGTCTGACCTGACGTGAAATAATGCAATAACGTATGGGTTTGCCTGCACGATTATCACATAAGCCTGTAACCAGCCTTTTGACAAACTGCAATAATTTCCCACATCAAAAAAGCCGTTTCCAGTCTTTGCGGAAACGGCTTTTTTTAACATCTGGGGAAGATGTTTTTCTGGTATTGCCTGAGTTTTTCTGTAAAATTCACAATATCCTGCGCAGAGTATACCTTTTTACGTTCCACGCGCACCGGGCGGTATAGCTGCAACGCATAAGCGGGAAGCTCTTCCACCCCCTGCGCCATACGCAAAAGGTCTTTTTCCGATAGCTCTGGAATCACCGTTGTGCGAAGCTCCCATTCTACCGTCGCGCCCCGCAGAAGCTCCAGTGTCTGCTCCACTCCGGACGCGTCATGCCCGCATACCTGCGTATACAGTTCAAACGGCGCTTTGTAATCCATCGCCACATAGTCGACGCATCCACGCCGGAGCATTTCCTCCACTACCTGTGGCGCGCTGCCGTTCGTGTCCAGCTTCACGTCGTATCCCAGCTCCTTCAGGCGCTGCGCGAATTCCGGCAAATCTTCCTGCAATGTGGGTTCGCCGCCGGATATCACGATTCCGTCCAGCAGCCCGGCCCTCTTTTCCAAAAAGCGCCACACCTCTTTTTCATCCATCAGTTCTTTTGTCGTAAGGAGCTCGCGATTATGGCAAAACCCGCAGTCATAGTTGCATCCGGCAGTAAAAACGACTGCCGCCAGCCTGTGCGGAAAATCGATCGTTGCCGTTTTCAAAAGCCCTGCAATGTTCAAATAGAATTCTCCTTGATCGTATATTTCACGCGCTCGTCATACTCTGTCTTCTTGCCCTTGTGGAAGTTCTGTACCGGGCGTAAATATCCCACTACGCGGCTCCACACCTCTGTGTCGCTCCCACACTGCGGGCAGGTAAATTGCTCGCCGTCCAGATAACCGTGCTCCTGGCAAATCGAAAAGGTAGGCGTCAGTGAGATATACGGCAGCTTATAGTTGGTAAACACCTTGCGAATCAGCCGCTTGGCCACCTCCACGTCAGATATCCTCTCCCCAAGGTACAGATGCAAAACAGTGCCGCCCGTGTAAAGGCTTTGCAATTCATCCTGCAAATCCATCGTCTCAAAAATATCGTCTGTAAAACCAACCGGGAGCTGTGTCGAATTTGTGTAATACGGCACCTTGTCGTCGCCCGCACAAATAATCTCAGGATATTTTTTCCTGTCAAGCTCTGCAAGCCTGTAGCTTGTTCCCTCGGCAGGCGTCGCCTCCAGATTGTAGAAGTGTCCTGTCTCCTCCTGGATTCCCGTCATCAAATCGCGCATATAATTCATAATAGAAACGGCAAATTCCTGCCCCTTTTCCGTCGTCAGGTCTGTTCCGTCGCCAAAGAAATTTTTCAGCGCCTCGTTCATGCCCAGCACGCCGATCGTATTAAAATGATTAAACCAGTATTGGTTTGTCCGCATCTTGATATTACGCAGGTAATGCGCCGAGAATGGGTATAGTCCCTTCTCCGTCTGGTCCTCGATAATTTTACGCTTTATTTCGAGGCTGTTTTTCGCCATCATTACAAGCTTCCACAAACGCGCGCGGAATTCCCCTTCCGATTTGGACAGGTAGCCGATTCTTGGAAGGTTAATCGTCACCACGCCAATCGATCCTGTCATCGGATTACTTCCAAAAAGCCCGCCGCCGCGTTTCCTCAGCTCTTTTGTGTCCAGACGCAGACGGCAGCACATTGAGAGCGCATCTTCCGGATTCAGGTCTGAATTAATATAGTTTGAAAAATACGGAATACCATATTTACACGTAATCTCCATAAAACGGTTCACCACAGGGCTGTCCCAGTCAAAATCGTTTGTCACGTTGATCGTGGGAATCGGGAAGGTAAATACGCGTCCATGCGCGTCGCCCTCCAGCATCACTTCGCAAAACGCCTGGTTGAAAATATCCATTTCCTTCTGGAATTCGCCATAGCTTTCGTTCATAACCTTGCCGCCGCAAATTACAGCCTCGTCCTTGAGGGTACGCGGGCAAACGATGTCAAACGTCAGGTTGGAGAACGGACACTGGAACCCCACGCGCGTGGGTACGTTGATATTAAAAATAAATTCCTGCAACGCCTGTTTTACAGCGTCAAACGTCATATTATCATAGCGGATAAACGGAGCGCAATAGGTGTCGATGGAAGACCATGCCTGCGCGCCGGCCGTTTCTCCCTGCGTTGTGAAGGTCGAATTCACAACCTGTCCCAAAAAGGAACGCAAATGCTTCGCCGGGGAGGACTCCACCTTTCCCGGAACGCCGCCAAACCCGTCCATAAGCAGCTGGCGCAGGTCCCAGCCCGCACAATACGGCCCAAAAAATCCAAGGTCATGAATGTGGAAATCCCCTCCTACGTGCGCCTCACGCACCTCCTGCGGATATACCTCGTGCAGCCAGTACTGCTTTGTAAACGTCTCGCGCACATAGTTGTTCATTCCATTAATCGATTTTTGTGTGTTTGCGTTTTCCTTGATCTGCCAGTCTTTGTCGTCCAGATAGTCTGAGAACATATCGATTGTCGCGCCGATCAAAGCGTTGGATTCTCTCGCAGCACGCCTCTTTTCCCTGTAAAGGATATATGCCTTTGCCGTCTTTGCATGTCCCCGCTCGATCAGCACCTTTTCCACAATATCCTGTATCTGTTCTACATCCGCCTCATCCGCCTTGAGCTGGAGATTCGCGATGTCCACTACCTCGTTCGAAATTTTCTGTGCCGTGTCAAAATCGTCGCCGCCCACCGCAGTGACCGCCTTAAAAATAGCCCATGTGATTTTTTCCTGCTGGAACTGTTCCGTACTTCCGTTTCTCTTCCTGATCTGCGTAATCATCTTTCTTTCTCCTGTCCGTTTCGTTTATTCATATCATAATCTGGAAAACCGAAAAGAAAAGCGCCCGGAAAGGACGCGCCTATTCCGCTTTTGCCATACTCCGTGGCAGCGTACTGAAGTTTACAGGCAGGTCTTCTGGCTTGGGCGTCAGACGCAGTGTACGCCTTCCCGAATATCATTCAGTGGCTTTGTACCCTGCTTCGCCCTTACAGCGGCGGGACCGCGCGGGATTTGCACCCGTCTTCCCTTTTATACCCCGATTCGGAGTACCTGTAACACAATATACTGTGCTTTTTCATTTCATTAATACATAGATATTGTATTGCCATTCCATACAAATGTCAATACCGCATGTTTTTCCCTTAAATAAAAGAAACCGCCCCGTAAAGCGGTTTCCTGCCTGTCAACTGGTTTTTTCCCAAAAAAATTTAATTAATTTTAATCTTTCTCTGCAAAAAACAGCTCCGGCTCCCGGCGTGTTTTCATCAGCTTTCCCTCCAGTTGCTTCACCGCAACGGCAAAAACCGGTCCTCCCACGCTTCTCGCCTTTTGCGGGCATTCCTTCACACACG
This sequence comes from Christensenella hongkongensis, assembly GCF_000981035.1. Classification (GTDB taxonomy): domain Bacteria; phylum Bacillota; class Clostridia; order Christensenellales; family Christensenellaceae; genus Christensenella; species Christensenella hongkongensis. The sequence continues at coordinate 38,705 of NZ_LAYJ01000111.1, read as the reverse complement.
CCAGACAGCGGATGCAGCTCGCCTTGTCCGTATTTCTCGGATTGTCCTTTGAAATCGCTCCCGCCGGACATATCCGTACGCACACCCCGCATTGATTGCAGGCTTTTGCGCCCTTCGGCGCGAAAGGAACCGTCTGGAACTCCCTGTACGGCCTGTTCCCCGGAACCCCCAGTGCGGCTGTTTTTCCACTTTCAAGGCATTCCTTCGTTTTCTCTGCAAGACACGCCACAGCCTTCCTGTCCTTTTCGTCAGGCCGTCCTTCGCCAATTCTTGCGGAAAAAGTATGCGGCGCAATAAATGCTCCGGCTCCCATGCCAAAAAAGCCCTGTCTCGCGCAGTAGTCGGATAGCTCCAAAAGAGCGTCTTCAAACGCGCGGTTCCCATAACTCACCACAAATATAGCGGGCGTATTCTCGCCATGCAGCTTTCCAAATAATCCGCCCCGCACCTGCGGTATCCTTCCATAATATACGGGTGCGCCGATCACAACAAGCTCATCCGGTCCAAAAAAATGTTCCTGCGCTCGTTCTTCCCTGTCAGTAAGGTTGATCTCTGTATATTCCGCATCCAGCTCTTTGGCAATCGCGCACACATATTCGCGTGTTCCCTTCGTTGGACTGAAATAAATTGCAGTTACTTTTTTTGCGGTCATTCCCACCATCTCCTCCATCTTATTGTCTATTGATCGGTTTCACGTTCCCGCCTGTGCCGCGCGTGCTTTTCCCTCGCTTCCATATGCCGCTTCCTGCGGTCCGAACCCTTTATATTCTTCCATATCGCGCCAATGTCAATCTTATCGCCTTTTCTCAGCTCCGGTTTCACATCCAGCAAAACCTCGACCTCCGTGCGAATCACCTTTGCGAAATCAAAGCTTCCGTCCGACATCACCCACGCAAACGACGTACTCATAAACGTCTGGTGCACAAGCGCACACAGCATCTGCGCGTCGGAGCTGTTCCTGATCTCGCCCGCCTTCTGCCCCTTGCCGATAATATCGCACTGCATTTGCATCATTGCCCCGCGTTTTTCATTGATGCGGAATGTTCCCACATCGCAGTTAAGGTTTTTGATAAAGAGCTGCCGGGCAATTTCTGTCCCGGACTCGCTTATATGCTCCAAAAACGGGTTATAAGAAAGCAGGAGCTGCTCTACATAATTTTCAGCGTTCAGTATTTGAACAAAGTATTCCGTCCCAATATCGTATGGCAACTCATAGAAGTCTTTCAGGAGCTCGTCCTTGGATTTAAAATAGTAGTAAAAGGTATGCTTGTTTATGCCGCTTTGCTCACAGATCTCATTGATGGTTACATTTTCAAAGCCGCGTTCCTGAAATAGATTCAGCCCGATTTCCTTGATTCTTGTTTTAGTGTCCCTGCCCGCCATTTTTATTACTTCTTTCTTAATGATCTAAAACGAGATTAACATATAAATGCAACTGCGTCAATATTTTTAATAATCTTATTGACATTATTATGCAACCGCGGTATCATAAGTCCACGGAAGTTTCAATCAAGGCAAAAGCCACTCTGTAAGAAAGGAAGAAAAACGCTTTATGATGCGCATAATGAAATACTTAAAGCCCTACGCCGCGCTCATACTCGCTGCTATCGTGCTGCTTTTCGGGCAGGCGTTCTGCGATCTGTCATTGCCAAATTATATGTCCAAGATCGTAGACACCGGCATTCAGCAAGGCGGTATCGAAAACGCCATTCCATCGGCAGTCAGTGAAAATACAATGAACTCGCTGCTTCCCTTTATGGATGAGCAGCAGCAAAAAACGGTGCAGGAAAGCTACACGCTCATAAACCAATCAAGCGCCGACTATGATACTTATTTGAAATCCTATCCGGCCCTTGCAAACGAAGCTGTCTATGTCAGGACAGATATGAATGAAGGAGGAACGGAGGCGCTTAACTCTGCTTTTTCAAAAGCATTCGCATCCGTCAGCGCAATCGAGCAGGTAATGAGCGCGGAGCAAAGCGGCTCGTCCAGCATTGCCCTCGATAAACAGGTCAACGAAGACGGCAGCGAGAAAACCGCCGAGATTCCGTCTGCATTGCTGCAGTTTCTGGGTTATTACACGCAGCAGGCACAGGGAGAGGACTTCTTTACGGCACTCAGCTCCTATCCGGATTCCGCGGCGGTATATGAAAGCCTGAACGAATTGCTTAAAGAAAAAATCGGAGGAATGGATGCCAGTATGCTCACGCAGATGGCCATTCCCGCGGTCACACAGGAATATCAGGCGCTTGGGGTGGACACCACCAAGGTCCAGCAGGATTACATCTGGAACAACGGCTTTTCTATGTTGATGCTGGCGCTTGGCTCTGCGGCCTGCACGGTCGTGGTCGGTTTTTTTGCAGCGAGGATCGGTGCGGGGCTTGCCCGCGACCTGCGTCAAAAGACCTTCACCAAGGTGGAGAACTTCTCCAATGTAGAGTTCGATAAATTTTCGACCGCGTCGCTGATCACGCGGAGTACCAACGATATCACCCAAATACAAATGGTCGTCATCATGATGATCCGTATGGTTATCTATGCGCCTATCATGGGTGTAGGCGGCGTCATTATGGCACTCAACAAAAGCGTATCCATGTCGTGGATTATTGCGCTTGCAGTGGTTGTTTTGCTTGGTTTCATCGGTACGATCTTTGCAGTCGTCATGCCCAAGTTCAAAAAGATGCAGTCCCTTGTTGACCGCCTGAACCTGGTCATGCGCGAAAACCTTTCAGGCCTCATGGTCATCCGGGCGTTCAATACGCAAAATTTTGAGCTCGACCGTTTTGACAAGGCAAATGAAGACCTTACAAAAACTTCGCTGTTCGTCGGTCGTGTCATGATCTGGTTGTACCCGATTATGACGCTTATTATGAACGGGGTTTCCATCCTCATCATTTGGGTGGGCGCGAACCAGATCGCAGCCTCGTCCATGCAGGTCGGTGATATGATGGCGTTCATGCAATACGCAATGCAGATTGTTATGGCCTTCCTCATGATGTCCATGATGTTCATCATGCTCCCCCGTGCTTCTGTTTCGGCACACCGTATTGCAGATGTAATCGATACGGAGCCGCAGATTCACGATCCCAAAGATCCAAAGCACTTTACGGATCCCAAGGGCCTGCTTGAATTCAAGGACGTATGTTTTGCCTATCCCGGCGCGGAGGATAATGTCCTGACGGATATCAACTTCACCGCAAAACCCGGTGAGACCACTGCCTTTATCGGCTCCACCGGCTCAGGCAAATCTACGGTCGCAAACCTCATTCCGCGTTTTTATGACGTTTCCTGCGGAAGCGTCACCATCGACGGAATCGACGTACGCGACGTCACAAGGCACGATCTGCGCGAGCAGGTCGGCTACGTTCCGCAAAAATCAGTGCTGTTTTCCGGTACCATCGCGTCCAACCTCCGTCTCGGCGACGAGGAGGCTACGGACGCGCAAATGGAAAAAGCGGCGGAAGAAGCGCAGGCAATGGAATTCATCAGTAAGAATCCCAAAGGTCTTGACGCAAGTATTTCGCAGGGCGGCGCAAACGTGTCAGGCGGTCAAAAACAGCGCTTGTCCATTGCACGCGCGCTTGTCAAGGATCCAAACATCTACGTATTTGACGACAGCTTCTCAGCGCTCGATTTCAAGACGGACGCGACGCTGCGCGAGGCAATCAAGGAACAAACGAAGGATAAAACCGTGCTGATTATTGCCCAGCGCGTCGGTACCATTATGGACGCGCAGCAGATCATCGTTCTCGATGAAGGAAAGATCGTCGGCAAGGGCACGCACAGGGAACTCATGCAAACCTGCGAAGCATATCGCGAGATTGCACTCTCCCAGCTTTCAGAGGAGGAATTACAATGAGCAATGAAACAAAAAGACCTCCCGTAAGGCAAGGAGGAGGCCCCGGCGGGCCGCAGATCGCAATGGCAGGCGCAAAAGCCAAAGATTTTAAAGGCTCGATAGGCCGCCTGCTCAAATACATTGGAAAATACAAGATCGCGGTTATCATCGTTGTCATCTTTGCGGTCGCTTCAACGATCTTCTCGATCATCGGGCCAAAACTCATGGGTAACGCGACCACCGTTCTCTTTGAAGGGGTTATGGGCCAAATCGGCGGCACCGGACAGGGCGTGGATTTCCTGAAAATCAGCCAGATCCTGATCACCCTTGTGATCCTGTACGGTATTTCGGCCCTGTTTGGATACATTCAGGGATATATCATGACCGGCGTATCCATGAAGGTCACCTACCGTCTGCGTAAGGACATCAGCGAAAAGGTCAACACACTGCCCCTTTCGTATTTTGACAAAACAAGCCACGGGGATATCCTGTCGCGCGTTACAAACGATGTAGACACCATCAGCCAGACGCTTAACCAGAGCCTGTCGCAAATCATTACCTCCGTAACGATGGTCATCGGCGTGCTCGTCATGATGTTTACCATCAACTGGTTGATGACGCTCGTCGTGCTGATCATCATACCTGTCTCTTTGGTGCTGATCATGCTGGTGGTTAAAAAATCACAGAAATTCTTCAAGCAGCAGCAACGCTATCTTGGAACTGTAAACGGGCATGTTGAGGAAATGTTTGCCGGCCACAACGTCATCTCCGCCTATAACGGCGAAGAGGAAAGCATCGAGGTATTTAACGGCGAAAACGAAAAGCTGTATAGCGCCGCGTGGAAGGCAAACTTTATGTCAGGCATGATGCAGCCCATCATGTCCTTCATCGGCAACCTCGGTTATGTCGCAGTATGCGTGCTCGGCGGTTATCTGGCGGCGACGGGCTCTATTACGGTTGGTAACATCCAGTCGTTTGTACAGTATGTCCGCAGCTTTACGATGCCGCTCTCTCAGCTTGCAAATATCTCCAATGTGCTGCAGCAAACGGCGGCGGCTTCCGAGCGCGTGTTTGAATTCCTCAATGAAGAAGAGGAATCCCCGGATACTCCCAACCCGGTGAAGCTTGACAAGGTTGACGGCAACGTGGAATTTGAAGACGTCCACTTTGGCTATAACCCGGATAAAATTATCATCAACGATTTTTCCGCAAAGATCAAGCCTGGTCAAAAAATTGCTATCGTCGGCCCAACCGGCGCGGGCAAAACCACTATGATCAAACTGCTGATGCGTTTTTACGACCTCAACAGCGGCAAAATCCTGATCGACGGCCACGCTACTACGGATTTCACGCGGGCAGACCTGCGCAGGCACTTTGGTATGGTGCTGCAGGATACCTGGCTGTATAACGATACGATCATGGAAAACATCCGCTACGGGCGTATGGACGCAACGGACGAGGAGGTCATCGCCGCGGCGAAGGCGGCCTATGCCGACCACTTCATCAAAGCGCTGCCCCACGGCTATGAAATGGTGCTCAACGAAGACGCTACCAATATCTCGCAGGGCCAGAAGCAGCTGCTTACAATCGCGCGGGCGATTCTGGCGGATCCGGATATGCTGATTCTTGACGAAGCCACAAGCTCAGTCGATACGCGTACGGAAAGCCTCATTCAAAAGGCTATGGACGCCCTTATGAAAGATCGTACCAGCTTTGTGATCGCGCACCGCCTGTCCACCATCAAGGACGCGGATCTCATCCTCGTTATGAAGGACGGGGATATCATCGAGCAGGGCACGCATAATGAGCTTCTTGAGCGGGGCGGCTTCTACGCCGAGCTCTATAACAGCCAGTTTGCTGCTCCGGCAGCTGCATTGCAGTCCCAATCCTGAAAAATCTAAAACAAAATACTGAAAACAAAGAACGGCCACTTAGTGGCGGCTGCATAAGACAGTATGAGTATTTGAAACGGTATAGCGGTTTTCCGCTATGCCGTTTCTTCGTTTTGGGTGAATGTAGTCGGCGGCAAAATCCCCACAAAGTTATACGCGATCTCAATGTCCTGCGTTCGTTTTCCGCCATTTTTAACAGGTGCATGGACAAATACCTTGTCCACCAGTTCATTGAGGATTGTTGGGGTGAGTTCTTTCAATCGAACATACTTCCTGCACTTCGTCACAAAACGTTGAATGTCCGTCACCTGTTGTTCCTGTTCGTTCAGTTCTGCTTGCAAGGCAACAGTCTTTTCCCGCAACTCTTTTTGCTCTTTCTCATAATCCTGCGAAAGAGTGAAGAACCGTTCATCTGCGAGTTTGCCTGTTACGTTATCCTCATACATTCTCTTGAATAACACGTCCAGTTCATGGGTACGCCTTTGAGATTTTGCGAGTTCCTTTTGTTTCAATGCCGTCGCTTTTTTGTACTCTTTTGCCTGTGAAATGCCCATACACCGTACAAACTGTTGCTCGTAACGCGCAACATAATCCAATACATATTGCAGGTGAAGCAAAACCATTTCTTCCAGAACAACCGCACGGATATAATGTGCCTCGCATTTGTCCATTGCTTTACGGGAAGCGGAACAGACAAAGAAATCTTGCCGCTTTTCAAACTGGTTCGTTGTGCAGTAATACATCTTGGAACCGCAATCCGCGCATACCGCTATCCCCGAAAACATATTACTTTTTCCCGTCTTAGTTGGGCGGCGTTTGTGGCGGCGTAACTCCTGTACCCTTTCCCATGTTTCGCGGTCAATGATCGCTTCGTGTGTACCCTCGAATACAAGCTGCTTTTCCTCTGGATTGAGTAAAGTCTTTTTACTCTTGTATGACTTTTTGTAAGTCTTAAAGTTCACCATACAGCCTGTATACTCTTTGCGTTCGAGAATGTATGCTACTGTATCGGCCACCCACGCGCAGCGTCCGTTTTCTACTATAACCGGATAACTTCTCCCTTGACTTTGGAAGTATGCAGCGGGGGTTAAAATTTTGCGTTCTGTGAGTATTCGCGCAATCTGTGTCGGGCCGTTTCCGTTCATGCAAAGGCGGTAGATTTCTTTAACCACATTTGCCGCTTCTTCGTCCACAATCCACTTCTTTTTATCGTTCGGGTCTTTGCAATAGCCATAAGGCGGATTGGTACAAAGATATTCTCCCGCCTGTCCTTTGGACTTCATCACCGCGCGGATTTTCTTGCTTGTATCTTTGGCGTACCATTCATTGATGATGTTGCGGAACGGTGTAAAATCATTGTCGCCTTTCTCGCTGTCTACGCCGTCGTTGATCGCAATGAACCGCACATTTTTTTCGGGGAAAAGCACCTCTGTATACAGCCCCACTTGCAGATAGTTCCGTCCAAACCGCGACATATCCTTGATGATAACAGTGGACACATTTTCCGCCTTGACCTGTTCCAACATGGCATTGAAGCCGGGGCGGTCAAAGGTTGTGCCGCTCACTCCGTCGTCTACATAAAATACCAGATTTTGGAAATGGTTTTCTTTGGCGTATTTTTCCAATATATTCTTTTGGTTTTGTATGCTGTTGCTCTCGCCGTCGAGTTCATCGTCCCGCGACAGGCGGCAATACAAAGCCGTGATATGGTCAGTCTGCTTCATTACAAATCCTCCTTTTCGTGCAGGCTGCCAATACAGGATTCAAATTCGTTTTCCATGACACGATACAGCTTTTGCGTCAATGGTTTTGTACCCCTGTAAATCCCTGTGACCGAATAAATTGTCGTGCCTTTTGTGATTGATAGATTGATTGCGGGCAGGATAAATGCGGTCGGGTTCTTTACAACGATACTATTATTTACGATTCGTATTTTGCTCATGGGTTCCTCTCCATTTCGTGATAGACTAGAGGGGTTTGGGGAGAATCCCCAACAAGCAATTTTGAATCATGGACGCGCAAGCGCACATGATTCAAAAGGTGGAAGTGTTAATACACTTCCTATGCTTGCTGGTAGACCGAATATCCCGTATATGTCCCCTCACTACTAACACAATCCGAAACACCCAAAAAGGAACCTTTTTCAGAAATGTTTACAATTTATTTTGCTTTTTCAATTTACGCAGACGCTTGATTCTCTTGTCCCATTGATTTTTTTCTTCGGTCAAAATATCTGTCACGCGATCAACGATCTGCCGACCGCCGATTTCCTGTAATTTCTCACTATATAGTTGGAGCAAAAGACGCTTACCTGTTCGCTCAATGACAGGGTCATCTGTCGATATAAGCATGACAGGTAATAAAGCTTCATATCCATTAAAATGATCTAAGTTGATTTCCAACATAAGATCGCTGTATATGAGATGGTCTTCAAACCGCATTAGGTTTTGGATTCTTTCTAATCCCTCAACATTTTGCTCTAAACATTCCAATACTTTTTTATTTGACATGATTATTTCTCCTTAGATAAAATCAGAGTCCCGTTGGACACCATTATATCATAGAGATAATTATATAATCAAGAAAAAGATGTGTCTAATTAGGCACAATTTTTTAAAGGGGTACTGTTATGAGAAATATGATTCTTCAAAATGTGAGTTTATCTACAAATTTAAAACGGCTGCGGGCTGATTCTGGTTTGTCACAAAGCAAAGTAGTAGCACAAATGAATTTATTAGGGAGTCCTCTTGATCGTCCAGCCTATGCAAAAATAGAACTTGGGAAACGCAATATAAAGGTGACGGATTTGGTTGCGCTCCAGCAAGTTTATAATGTGGATTTTGCGGAATTTTTTAAAGGAATTAAGCCGCACGAATGAACATTCATATTTTAGGTGCAAAGTAATGTATATTGATACTCACTCGAAAGAATCAATGGAATCCTCGATATGTAGTTATTTTAATATTACAAAAAAAATTCTTCATGATTTCTTCCATAAGGCACCTAGCGAACGTGTTTTCCGTAAATTAGTTTGGGCTTATTTACCGAAAAAGAAGATTGACCAAATTTTATTTTTTCATCTGAGCCGCAGGTTAGATTCAGCACAAGATTCTTTCGTTGGTTATAATTTATTTGAATTGCTTTCTACAAAAAACGCGTTGTCAGAATTTTTAAATCAACACGGAGTATATTTTTCACCTTGTGAAGGCCATTTAAATCTGTATCACAAAGGAAATTTGATTCCTTTAGAATTATTGAAGGATGATCCTGTTCCATATTTAAGATGGCGTCTCGGTTATATTGAAACAGAAAAGGATTTTTGTTTTAATGGATTTGCATTTAAAGATTTATTATATAGCGGAAATGGCTCTATACAACAATTTCGTAATGCTCCCGAATTTGTTAATATGTTGGCAATGTTTTTAAAACGACCGGATTTGGTTGAAGCTTATTTTAGGAGCAGCAAATATTACTGTTTTGAATATTGTGTTCCCATTGATAGCGTACAGTTTGATGACGTTAGCAAAATATCACTCAATAGTAAAAAAATATATTTAGTGAATCAAGTTCTACATCGTCTATACGATTATTTTTCTAGTAAAGATGAACATATGCACGACGATGATAATCCAGTTTTGCGTTTGCCCGACAATGAAAATATGCCGAGAAAATATTTTGTAAAAAAAGAAATAATTCCATGAATTCTTCAAGATAATAAAATTTGAATAGTACAAATTTTATGATAAAATGTTACCATTTAGAGCCTGAAAAAGTCCTTAACCATGCGGGTTTCAGCGCGCAGTTTTAAGGAGGCAAGGTGTTTGTACCTAAATCCTCCAAAACGGGATCTGAGTGTCGACGCAACAAAAAAGACCAATGAGCAAAATTCTGCACATTGGTCTTTTCTCATTTATCCTGTTTGGCAGCTATCCCCTGTCTTATGGATAGCCCCCATTATGGCTGTTCTTTGTTATTTAGTCCATATATTTCCTTCCTTTTACTGTTTTGACTTTTCCGTTGAATTGTTGTAAAGTATGCTCGTGACTACAACGTGAAGGAGTTCAGTATGGCAATCGACACCGTCAGGGAATATTTGAAACAGTTTGGCAGGCAACAGGATATTATGGAATTCAGCACCTCCAGCGCAACCGTAGAGCTTGCGGCGCAGGCGCTCAATGTAATTCCCGCCCGTATCGCAAAAACGCTTTCCTTCCGTGTGAATGACGAATGTATCCTGATCGTCACAGCTGGCGACGCAAAGATCGATAATCCCAAATACCGCGCGCAGTTTTCCTGCAAAGCAAAAATGCTTTCCGCAGAAGAGGTTGAACCGATGACAGGCCACGAAATCGGCGGCGTATGCCCTTTTGCCAACCCGCAGGATGTAAGGACGTTTCTTGATGTTTCGCTCCAACGCTTTGACACGGTGTTTCCCGCCTGTGGCAGCAGTAATTCGGCAATCGAGCTTTCATGCGGCGAGCTGTTTCGTTATGCAAACGCGCAGGACTGGATCGACGTTTGCAAAGGCTGGCACGAAGAATAGAAAAAAGGAGAAGCAAGTTTATGTTACTATTATGTTATCCAAAATGCACGACCTGTAAAAAGGCTGAAAAATGGCTGGATGAAAACGGTATTTCCTATGAATACCGCGACATAAAACTGCAAAATCCGACAAAAGAGGAGCTCATGCTTTGGCAGGAAAAAAGCGGGCTTCCACTGAAAAAATTCTTTAATACAAGCGGACTTTTATATAAAAGCCTTAACCTGAAGGATAAGCTCCCTGCCATGAGCGAAGACGAGCAATTCTCGCTTCTTGCAACGGACGGCATGCTGGTAAAGCGCCCCATCCTCATAAGCGATGACTTTGTGCTTACAGGCTTTCGCCCTGCGGAATGGGAACAAAAACTGAAATAATAAAAAAGCCTTTGGCGGCAGTCTTTCCGCCAAAGGCTTTTTCCTTTACATCCATTGCTGATTTTACCAAAGCCGGCTTTATCCAATGTTTCCTATTCAATAAAATCAATCATATTGTTTAGCCGGATCACATCCTCCGGCCTTATTTTCAGCGTATGGAATTCGTCGCCCGTCCCGCCATAAATAAAGTCGTGTATGGTCAGCTGTTTGTCAAACAGAATGGGCAGGTTATGCCCCACCAGCGGAATTCTGCCCGCTTCGTATCCTGTCGCCTGCTTCACCACCTTTGGATCCGCAAGCCCTTTTACATCATAACCCAGCACGGTTTTGATGCTGCTTACATCCATATCCGTACGCTGCGCGCTCATTACCATCGCTACAAGCCCCTGCTGCGTTGCAATCACAAACACAGGCGCGCATAGCTCCAGATCAAAATACTCCGCCGCATCTTTTGTCTTTAAAATTGGTTTTTCATGCTCGATAATCTCGCAATCCGCCTTGCTTTCCGTCAAATATTCTCTGAGTTGTTCCAAATTCATCATGCTAATTCTGCCCCTGTTTTACAATGTCCGCCACATCCGCGCCGATGAGGGTAATCAAATCCTGTGGCATAAGCTCCACCTGCTGCCCGATCTTCCCGGCGCTTACCAGCATCGTATCAAGCGCACGGCACGATTCGTCAATCACCGTATGGAATTGCTTTTTCATGCCCATCGGCGAGCATCCTCCGCGGATGTATCCCGTCACCTTACTGATGTCTTTCACATGGATCATTTCCACATTTTTTTCACCTGCCGCGCGCGCCGCTTTTTTCACGTCAAGCTCACACGCCACCGGAATCACAAATACGATGTAGCGCCTGTCCGCCCCCTGCGTTACCAACGTTTTAAAAACCTTCCGCACAGGGATTCCAAGCTTTTGCGCAACCTCGGTTCCCGGGACGGCAAGCCCGTCCGTTTCATAGGAATGCGCAGTGTATTTTATGTTCGCCCTGTCTAAAATACGCATTGCGTTTGTCTTTGCATTCGCCATAAAACCCTCCGTATTTATTATACCGGAAAACCTCTTTTTTTCCAACAGAAAACCGTCCGGTGTTTTGTCCGGACGGTTCTGGTCGTTTCATTATTTCGATGTTTTTTGCTGTACCTTGTTGTTTGCCTTTGTCGAAGCCTGATTTACTTTGGAAGACGCTTTGCTCACGGCTTCCTTTGTTTTATCTTTTGCCTTTGTCATTGCATCATCAACTTTTTTTCCTGCTTTTTCCATTGCTTTCATTTTCATTACCTCTTATTATCTTTCATTTTTTCGGTACGCTTTCACGCGTTCCTGCTTTGTGCTATTACAATACACCGCGCCGAATCATTAAAACATTAAAATGAAAAAATACGAGATAAATCCGTTGTTTTAAATCGCATGTCCTTCTGTCACGCCGGAAATAAGAATTTCATAAGCAGCCGTTCAGCGGCGGGGCCGTTTTCAAAATCAAATATCCTGCGTTTTCCCTGCGCATCCACAATCATAAAACCCGTTTCATCCAGAACGGTCTCAAATCCACAGGCTTCCAGCGCAAGCCCAAGAGCAAATTCCCATGAATAAACGTCTGTTTCTTCTCCATCCTGCAAAAGCTCCAAAAACCGCTCAAACTCTTCATAAGAAACGCCGTTCTCCAAAAAAGCCCGCCAAAGCCCGGCAATCTGTTCAATCCCAAGCGCGCTGATGCACTCCCTGTAGCCTTCTCCGATGGGTTTTAACATCGCATACCTGTAATAAAACAGCTCCAAATCCGCAAACAGCCCTCTTGCCAGTGGAGCTTCATCCCATTCGCTGCCCAATACCGCGCACGGCTTTTCTACCTGCAAAAGCACTTCGCGCGCAAGCGCGCAATCCTTTTCTCCTGCAAAACGCAGACAAAAACACAGGTTTCGAAGCGCCCTAAAATCCTCGCCTGTCGCATCATATTTTTGAAAAATCACATTGCCGTTCTCCGTTTCAACTGTGATTTCCCCATTTTCATACCCGCTCGTAAGTCCGCTTACCACAAGCGGTGTTTTTTGCGCCGCAAGGGCGAGCATCGGTCCATATTCCTCTACCAGCATATCCGTTTCAAAATAGGAACCATAAAACAAAATATGCAGTACGCTGCTCCCCTCCAGCATATAATATTGCGGCATAACGCCGGTCTGGACGCGCAGCGCATCCACCATGCAGGCAAGTACGCGCAGCGGATGGACCTGCTGATGCGGCGTTGGAATTTCAATATCCCTGTTTTGAACATAATTACGCCTGAGCATCTTCTTTCCCCTCGATTCTCAGCATCCTGTACCCCACGCCAACATGTGTCTGGATATATTTCTGCCCCTTGTCTATCTTTTTACGCAGAGTCGCCATAAATACGCGAAGTGACGGTACGTCGCTTTCAAAGCCGCTTCCCCATACTTCTTTGAGGATATACTGGTGTGTCAGTACCCTCCCCACATTCTTTGCGAGCAGGCAAACGAGCTTATATTCCATGGGCGTCAGGTGGCACTCCACACCATCCACATATACGCAGCCGGCTGCGTAATCGATTTTCAGTCCGCCGTTTTCAAACACCGAATTTTCCATATTCGGTACGCTGCCAATCCTCCTTGCGGCCACGCGGATACGCGCCAAAAGCTCCTCCATACTAAACGGTTTGGTAAGATAATCGTCCGCGCCAGCGTCAAGCGCGCTGATTTTGTCCCTGTCCTCCATACGCGCGCTCACCACAATAATCGGGCAATTCGACCATGTCCTGATCTTCCTGATGATATCCACACCGTCCATATCTGGCAATCCAAGGTCAAGGATAATCATATCCGGCTGTTTTGAAACAGCCAGCATCAAAGCCTCCTCCCCCGTTTGCGCCGTATAGCACTGGTAAGCGTTCATATCCAGCGTCGCCGACATAAAATTTTTGATCGCCTGGTCGTCCTCAACCACCATGATTGAAGTTTTCATTTTCCTTCACCTCCGCTATGGGCAGCGTAAATTCGAATACAGTTCCGCACGGCTCGTTATCCTTTACCCTGATCCTGCCGCCGTGCGCTTCCACAATCGTCCTGCACAGCGCCAGCCCCAGTCCCAGCCCCCTGCGGCTGTCCGTCTGCTTGCCTCCCGCCGTATAAAACATATCAAAAATATTTTTCTTATCCGCGTCGCTGATTCCTTTTCCATTGTCCGCAACGCGTACCACCGCTTCTTTTCCCCTGCGTGCGGCGCTGATCAAAATATCCGAGCCTGGCTGCGTGTATTTGACGGCATTATCCACCAGATTGATCATTACCTGCACAATCAGCTGTACGTCGACGTCCGCCATCAACATATCGTCCGCCAAATCAATCCTGATATGATGCTCTTCCGCCTTACGGCTCAAATGACGCAGCGCTTCCTCTACGATCTCCGATATGAATTGAGGCTCCGTTTTAAGCTTTACGTTCCCATTGTCTATCCTTGATACGGAAAGCAGGTTTTCCACCAGATTGATCAACCACAATGAATCGTCGTAAATTCCTGTCACAAGGCGTTTTTTTGTCTCCTCGTCAAAGCAGTTCGTAAGCAACGAACTTGCGCTTCCGGAAATACTCGTGAGCGGCGTACGCAGATCATGCGATACCGCGCGCAGCAGGTTAGAACGGAAGCGTTCGCTTTCCGCCTGTGTTTCCGCCTTTCTTTGCGCCTCGTTCAGGTAATACTTTTCAATCGCCGATCCAATCTGTGCAAACAACGTATACAGCAGCGAATCCTGTATGCTGTCTATCTGGTCGTCGGCATCTGTCACTACGCCGATTGCTGCCAGCACCCTTTCCTTTGTCGTAAGCGGAGTATAGCGCGCCGCAGCGCCGGGCAGCGTATTGGTGCCCTTTCCAGCGGAATGTCCGTTCCGGATACACCACGCCGCTACAGCCTGCTCGTCGGGCGTGATATATGCGCTGTTTTTTTCCAGTATTCCCTCTTCGTCGCACGCATAAACCCTGCCGATCTCATTTCCGTCCGCGAGGTAAAACACCACCGGTTTATGCGCCAGCTTCGCTACTTTGCCAATCGCGTGCGTTGCTATCTCATCCAGCGTCTTTGCGTCCTGCAGGCTTCGATTTGTCTCCAGCAGCACGTTCGTGCGAAAAGCATTTATTGTGGCGATTGCCGCCTGTTTTTTTACTTTGCTCGTAAGCGCGCTTGTAATCAGCGCGGCAATCAGCATAATTGCAAATGTCACCGGATATTCCGCTCCGTATGCGTTGAAGGTAAACCGCGGATCGGTAAAGAAAAAATTATACATCAGCACGCCGATTACAGATGCCACAACTCCATAAAACCGTCCATGCGTCTGGTTTGCCGTAATCAATACGCCCAAAATCAGGATGACGATGATATTCGCCTGGTTAAAACCAACCCAGTCAAAAAACGCTCCCACTGCGATACACGCTGCCATTATGAGCAGCATTTTGAGGAAATCCTTCCAGTGGAACCGGAATGTTCCCCACCTGATCCGGTGCCGCGCCGGTTTGTAATCCTGCGCGTCGTTGTCCGGGATGACAAAAACCTCAAGCTCCGCGGCATAGGATATCAATTCATCGATCATGTTCTGGCCGCGCTTCCATATCTTCGGTTTCTGGCGCGTCCTCCCAACGACAATCTTTGTAACGCCGCTCACCTTGGAAAAACGGGCAATCTGCATCGGTACGTTGTCGCCGTATGTCGTAGCGATTTTTGCACCCAGCTCCTTGGCAAGCCGGATGTTGTCACGCAGCAGCTTTGCATTTTCCCGGTTTAAAACCGGGCTTGTCGGCGTATCCACGAAAAGCGCGGTAAAAGAGGCGTGGAACGCTTCTGCCATACGCGCCGCCGTACGAATTACCTTTGCGTTGGAAGGCGATGTTGAGAGACATACCAGAATATGCTCCCTCGCCGGCGCCGTCCGTTCCGGCGTATCCTTATTTACCCTGTCGGCCACCCGCCTCAACGCGATCTCGCGCAGCGCCGCGAGATTGCCCTTCACAAAAAAATGGGCCAACGCCTGATGCGCCTGTTGTTCTTTATAGATTTTACCGGCTTCCAGGCGCGCGAGTAGTACCGACGGCTCCACGTCGATGATCTCCACCTCGTCCGCCATATCGAAAATCCGGTCTGGAACGCGTTCCTTTACGATCACCTGCGTGATCGACGCAACGATATCATTAAGGCTTTCAATGTGCTGCACATTTACGGTTGTATAAACGTCAATGCCTGCGCCCATCAGCTCTTCGATATCTCCCCAGCGCTTGGTATGGCGCAATCCCTGCGCATTCGTATGCGCGAGTTCGTCCACCAGAATCAGCTGCGGCTTTCTTTCAAGTGCGCCGTCAAGGTCAAATTCCCGCAGCTTGATTCCTTTGTACGGCACCTCAAGCGGCGGCAACACCTCAAGCCCGTCCAAAAGCGCAAGCGTTTCAGGCCGGGTGTGCGGCTCCACATATCCGACTACAACGTCAACACCCTGCTCTTTTGCAGCGTGCGCGGCCTCAAGCATGGCATAGGTTTTTCCAACACCCGCCGCGTATCCAAAGAATATTTTAAGTTTTCCCCGCCGCTCTTTCTCCGGTTGCATCTGCCGAAGCAGCTCGTTTGGATCGGGCCGCGCATCATCAAGCATTCATTTCTCCTCCCTGGCGCCAGGTTATTTCAATAGGCCGTCCAGCGCCAGATTCACTTCCAAAACATTTACCGTCGGTTCTCCAAAAATTCCGAGAAACCTTCCCTCCGTATATTTTGCCACAATCTCGCGCACCTGACCAGCAGGAATATTACGAGCCCTTGCAATCCGCTCCACCTGGTATTCGGCGGCAGCAGGCGAAATATGCGGATCGAGTCCGCTGCCGGAGCACGTCACAAGATCTGACGGAATCGGTTCGTCGCCTTTTTCAGGATGCGCATCACGCAGCTTTTGTACGCGTTCTTCAATAAGGGCGGCATATTCGTCGCTGGCAGGAGAGAGGTTCGAAGGCCCTGCAAACAGCAACGGATTTCCCTGATCGTCGTAAAATGTTTCCGTATTAAGGTTCATCACGCGTCCCCACATATATTCTTCCGTAGTGAATTCCTGTGCCAGTAACGTGCTGCCATACTTTTTCCCGTCTATCTCAATCATACTGCCGTTTGCCTGTTTTGGAAAGGCAAGCTGCGAAATCCCGGTTACCACCAGCGGATAAATCACGCCGCAAACCAGCGTAAAAATTAAAATCATGATCAAAGCCGGCAGAGCAACTTTTTTTATATTTTTTAACATTGTCCGTTCCTCCTAAAATAATCCTACCGCTACAAGCAGCATATCGATCAGCTTGATTGCAATGAACGGCAGGATTACGCCGCCAACGCCAAACACCAACAGGTTACGCGACAACAGCTTTTTTGCCGGCACTTCCCTGTATTTTACGCCCTTCAGCGCCAGCGGGATCAGTGCTACAATGATCACCGCATTATAGATGACCGCAGAAAATATCGCGCTTTCCGGGCTGTGCAGCCTCATGATGTTAAGCGCCTGCAACTGCGGGAACAGCAGGAAGAAAAGCGGCGGGATGATCGCAAAATATTTTGCGATATCGTTGGCAATGCTGAATGTTGTAAGCGCACCGCGCGTCATCAAAAGCTGCTTGCCGATCCTCACAATGTCGATCAGCTTCGTCGGCGACGAATCAAGATCCACCATGTTGCCCGCCTCTTTGGCTGCCTGCGTGCCCGTGTTCATGGCGACCGCAACATCAGCCTGTGCAAGCGCGGGCGCGTCGTTTGTGCCGTCGCCTGTCATTGCCACCATATGTCCGTGCTTCTGGTAATCGCGTATCAGCTCCAGCTTGCCCTCCGGAGTCGCCTCCGCCAGAAAATCATCCACACCTGCTTCGGCGGCGATTGCCGCAGCGGTAAGCGGGTTGTCTCCTGTAATCATGATCGTCCTGATGCCCATTTTCCGCAGGTCGGCAAATTTTTCCTGTACACCCTGCTTGATAATATCCTTTAAATGGACGACTCCAAGTATTTTCCCATTCTTCGCAACCAGCAACGGTGTCCCCCCGCTGTTTGCAACGCGTTTTACAGTTTCGTCGCATTCCGGCGAGTAGTTTCCGCCTTTTGACTGCACATATTCTTTTACCGCATCCGCAGCCCCCTTGCGTACTTCATTTCCTTCGTAGTCCACACCGCTCATTCTTGTTTTGGCGGAAAACGGGATAAACTGGACATTCATCTCGCCTATATTGCGGCCCCGGATTCCGAACTTCTCTTTTGCCAGCACTACGATGCTCCTGCCTTCAGGCGTTTCATCAGAGAGCGAAGACAGTTGGGCCGCATCCGCAAGCTCCCTGATATCCGTTCCATCCACAGGTATAAATTCACTTGCCTGACGGTTGCCAAGCGTGATCGTCCCTGTTTTATCGAGCATCAGGATATCTACGTCGCCCGCGGCTTCGATTGCCCTGCCGCTCATTGCAAGTACGTTAGCCTGATTGAGCCTGCTCATGCCTGCAATACCGATTGCGGAAAGCAGCGCGCCAATCGTCGTGGGCGCAAGGCATACAAGCAACGCCAGCAGGGAGGTAACGGACGTTGGATTTGCGCTCATACCCTGCATCTGTGCGGAAAAATGTGCAAACGCGTAAAGCGATACAGTCACAACGAGGAATATGATCGTCAGCGATACCAACAGTATCTGCAACGCGACCTCGTTTGGCGTCTTTTTGCGCGCTGCGCCTTCCACCATGGCAATCATCTTGTCAAGGAAGCTCTCGCCCGGATTGCTCGTCACATGGATCACCAGCCAGTCGGATATCACCGTGGTTCCTCCTGTTACTGCGCAGCGGTCGCCGCCGCTCTCACGAATCACCGGGGCAGATTCCCCGGTGATTGCGCTTTCGTCTACAGACGCCGCCCCATCGATCACGTCGCCGTCCGCGGGTATCTGCTCCCCGGCTTTCACGAGTACAATATCGCCTTTCCTAAGGGAAGCGGATGGAACTTCTTCCACTCTGTCCCTTTCTTCAGGCGAGGGTATCTTATAAGCCGTAATATCACGCTTCGTCGCGCGCAGGGCATCCGCCTGCGCTTTTCCCCTGCCCTCGGCGATCGCCTCTGCAAAATTGGCAAACAGTACGGTCAGCCATAACAGTACCGCGATACCCAGTATAAACTCCGGCGTATTGTCCCTGATACCCGCAAGCGCGATCACATAAAGCACAGTTGTCAATATCGCCGCAACATATACGACAAACATAACCGGATTTTGCACCTGTATCTTCGGATTCAGCTTCAAAAACGAGTCTTTCAGAGCGCGTCCGATCATTTGCTTATTTACAAACTTTGTCTTTTTATCCTTCATGATCTTTTCACTCCTAACCTATCATCTGGAAGAACTCTGCAATCGGCCCAACCGCAAGCGCCGGAAGAAAGCTCAGCGCTCCGACAAGCAGTACAACCAGTATCAATACGGCGATAAACAGCGCGCCCGTTGTGGGCAACGTTCCCGCGCTGACCGCGACTTTTTGTTTGCGGACCAGCGATCCGGCGATCGCAAGCGTTGCAATCATCGGCATAAAACGTACAAACAGCATCACAATCCCAATCGCCACATTCAGGAAAGGCACGTTGGCGTTCAGGCCCGCAAATGCAGAACCATTGTTGCCCGCGCCGGATGAAAAGGCGTACAATACCTCCGAAAACCCATGCGGCCCACTATTGTTGAGGCTATCCATCACGGTAGGCACATAGCAGGCAATCGCCGTGCCAATAAGCGCCGCGAGAGGCGTCGCAAGGCATACGAGCGTCGCCATCTTCATTTCATACGGTTCTATCTTCTTTCCAAGAAATTCCGGTGTTCTGCCCACCATAAGCCCCGCAATGAATACCGCTACAATCGCAAACGCCAGCATTCCGTAAAGCCCGCAGCCAACGCCACCGAATATGACCTCGCCAAGCTGCATCTGCAGCATTGTAATCATTCCGCCAAGCGGTGTATAGCTGTCGTGCATGGAGTTAACAGAGCCGTTTGAGGCAGCCGTTGTAAATGAAGCCCAGGTGCTTGACGTCGCGATTCCAAACCGCGCTTCCTTGCCTTCCATGTTACCGCCCGGTTGCCCCTGCGTTGTCATATTGACCGCGCCGTCCTGGGCAAGCTGCGGCGTACCGTTTGCTTCGTTCGCTCCAATCACCGCAAGAAAACCTACGAGCATAATGAGCATTGCCAGAAACAATGCAACACCCTGTTTTTTGTTCTTTACATTCCTGCCAAATGTGAAGCACAGCGCAACAGGAATCAGCAGGAGCGATATCATCTCTATCATATTGGAGAATATGGTTGGATTCTCCAGCGGGAAGGCCGAGTTCACACCAAAGAAACCGCCACCATTCGTCCCCAACTGCTTGATCGCAATCTGGCTTGCGGCAGGCCCCTGCGGTATTACCTGGCTTGTGATTACCGTTCCGTCGTCAAGCGTAACCGGATGCAAAAGCTGTACCTCCGTATAGGAGGAAAGGTTCTGCACGACTCCCTGGGAAACAAGTAAAATCGCCACCACCAGCGAAAGCGGAATCAGCACATACCAAACCACCCTCGTCAGGTCTACCCAGAAGTTTCCAATCCCCGTTCCCTTTTCCCTCGTGAATCCACGAATCAACGCGAACAACACCACGATGCCTACGCCCGCAGATACAAAGTTTTGTACGGTCAGGCCAAGCATCTGTGTAAAATAGGAAAGCGCGCTCTCACCGGAATAAGACTGCCAGTTCGTATTCGTCACAAAGCTTGACGTCGTATTGAACGCCAGATGCCACGATGTTCCGTCGATGTTTTCCGGATTCAACGGCAGGACTCCTTGCGCCATATTGAGAAAAAAGAGGATTGCAAAACTAAAAACGCTGAACATAATGCAGCAGGCCGCATATTTCTTCCAGCCCATATCCTCGTTCTTATCAACGTGCAAAACCTTGTACGTGAAATTTTCCACCGGCACAAAGGCCTTTGAAAGAAACGTCTTTTCACCGTTCATTACCTTACCGATGTACTTTCCAAGCGGTATGGCAAGCGCCACGAGTATCACGATGTAAAGCGCATACTGCAAAATCTGATTGCTCATTGCCTGTCACCTCTCAGCAGGACCACAAACAGGTACACAAAGAGTGCCGCCGCCACAATCCCAATTATTGTGATTACCACAGACATAACCTTTCTCCTTTCTTTTGCTGCATATCTAGGTCACTTAGTATTATAGGTCGCCGGAAATAAAGACGGTGTTAGGGTTATGCGCTTTGTATTAAGATTGTATAAAGAAAAAAACAAAAAAGGCCGTCCCCATTGGCTCATAGGGACGGCCTTTCTCTTGGCATATTTTATGTTTCTAACTGTTTTTTCTCCAAATTTTTTTCATCCCGCGGTTTTGTATTAATCCACAGCAGAAAATAGAGTGCAACTCCCATTACAATTTCTACTTTGTGCAGATTATCTATGTAAAATCTTAGATTCAAACCATACATAAACATATTAAGCAAATCTAATCCGTCAGGATTATCCATCCTAAGCCTTGAAACAGGATGAATCGAAGAAACAACTACGCTAATACAAATAACGACTACAATCAAAATGAAATATAAGACCACTGCTCCCGTTTTCACGATGAGCATCGCTTTTCCAGAATCGGATTTTTCATGTTATTCCTGTTCCCAACAATCTTCCAGAATTTCTTTCAACTCAAAAACAGGCTGATCCGCTCTTCCCCCATAATTTACCAGATATACAAAGATTGTATCATCCTGCACTTCAATATGGTTCTTGTCGCTATCAAGGCTGACTTTTGCAATCTCTTTTTCCGCAGTCGTATTCCAATTCCTCCAAACAAGCGCATCTCCCCGCCGAAATAGCGCTCCCTTGCTGTTTAAATGAAAGACCTCATCCGCCCAATACAAAGGATATTCCGCAGCCACTGTCCCAGTCCCCATATCGATCGCAAGCACCTCGTTTTGCGAATTGATCGTTGCCCAAACATATATCGTCTCATTATCAACAAATGCCTCGTGAAAACTGTCCTCGCTTGCAAAATCAAGGATCGTCTTTGGTTCTCGCCATTCCTCTTCGCCTTTCAGCGAAACCGTGCTCACGCGCCCTGTATCACCGTCAATTATATAGACTTCACCTGTCCGCGCACTGTAAAACATATCCTTTCTGGAGTACCTCGACATCAGCTCCTCACCGGTTTTCTTATCGATTATAATCCCCAGGGATTCCGTTCTATCAATTTCTTCCTCATTCGAATTAAAATACGTATAAAAATAGGTAAGAATGAGCTCTGTTCCCGTATCACAAAGCGTATATCCGTCTGTTTCATCCGGCAAATAGAGCCTGTAGTGCGGATACTCTGAAAGCAGTTCTTCTGCTCTCCAACTGAATAGACGGGAATCTTCCGGTCTTGCAATATTCAAATCCGTCAATAGGTAATCCCTGGCGTTTCCTGTAATGGAAACGCTGTCCGTCCATGCGTACAGGAACGGAGGCCTGATCTCCATTTCCTGAAACCGGACGCTGTCGTAATAGTCCTTATGCAATAATTCTGTTGATTCGCCGTACCGTTCGCTACGCCCTTCCCGCACCAGTATCAGCTCTGGAACACGTTGGTCTGTAGCCGCCTGCGCGTAAATAAGCCCGTCTTCACCTGCCGCGATGCACTGTATTGGTTGTTCGGCCTCAACGACCGTCTCTCCCGTCCGCAGCGACTTGATCTTATTTCCCTCTGCGTAGAGGATATCGCTCTGCCCCTTTTCCTCTGCTTCAACCGTCAACGGGCTTCCAACAACGGGTGGCGCGGTATGATCGGGTGGAAAAAACAGGGTCCAAAATATGCCGAAAAAAACAGCTGCCAAGCCCCCCAATACAGCTCCCGTCGTGATGCCCCCCACCTTCAGCATCCATTTCAAGTGCTTTTTGTTTCCCGGCTTCATTTCCCTGCTCCTTTTCCAATACCATAGGATACGATGAAAAATTTATTATTCATCAGATCATCTTTATCTTTATCTTTGTATTTCAGGTAAGCTTCTATGCTATCATAAGTTTTTTCTCCGCTTTGGGTAGTATCTCCATCATTATAACGCTTTCCATAATCTTTTACGCTGATTTTCCCATCGTCCAGAGCTTCCACCGCAACATAGTGCGCGCCAATCGATCCATCCGGAGCCTTATAGCCAAAACAAACGATCCCTTGTCCGGCATCTTTGATTTGCTGCTCTGCTTTTTTTGTAGCCCCCAAGTCGAGCATTGTCGTCCCCGCAATTTTTATATCCGGATTATTTTCCCTGATATAATTTACGATGCCGACCGGCATTTCAGCAGACCCTATTGGAACACCTTTCTCCATATACCATTCATAGATATCCTTATAAGGTACGTCTACCCCCGCCATTTGAAGCATATTGTTGGTAGCGGTCGAAATACACGCCCTGTCTTTAACCGTCGCATCGTTGAAGTCCAACCCCGCTATTTGTGGATTACTTTGTGCAATTTGTTCCGGCAATCCTTCAAATTTTTGGTGATAAGCAATCTCCGTCGTCGAATCCCACTTCCCAGTCGGCTCCACTCCAATATTTTGCTGTAACTTTTTGATGTCTTCCTCGTTTTTTACAAATCCGGGCGGCGTCGCGGTCATTCCCAAAGGACTATCCGCTTTGAATTGTTTTTCCCTTTCCCTGATCTTATCAATATTCCAGCCGTTTGGCAACGCCTCGTCCGGATGCTGCTGCAAATACTCGCGCATTTTTTTGCCCAGCTCCAATTTCTCCTGATCGGATAAATCTGCCCCTTTCTCTGGCTGCGAGTTTTTAAGTAAGCTTGCCTCCCCATTCCCATACTGCGGCGCAGCATTCCAGTTTTCACTCCACAGGTTTCCGCTTTTGTCTGTTTCCTCTTTTGGCGGCTGCGTTGGCCGCGCCTCCACCTGACTGCCGAGCAACTCTATATTTGCATTTTTTCTGTTTGTTTCCTTATTATACACCATATCCTTACCATTCCAGGATTGTTTCTGTTCGTTTATCGCATTTTTAAATAAATCCTGCAGCTCCCTGACGTCCTTTTCCTCCCGTTCCGTTCCAATGTAAGAGCCCGGCAAATTGATTTCTTTTTTCTCTTTTTCATCGATTGGAATACGGTATTCCATTGTACGGGCCGCATCTTCCTGACTGTCCCAAAGTTTGCTCCATCTTCCCTCAGCAATGTCGTTTACCGCTTTGTTTTCAAGCTTTGGCATACGTGGGAATATCTTTGTCCCAATCGTTTTTTCCTTATACCTGTCGCTATCCAGCCATCCTGTAAAATCGTTATCCACCACATTTTTCATATGGTCGGTTTTGGGCCCATAAACTCCGTCTACCTTAAGGGGGTTCCCATCCAGATAGGTCCTCCCGCTTTGATTCAGTCCCTCCTGCAACGTTTTCGTCTTTTGACTGGGCTGGTCAAGCTCCTTTTGATACCGTTGGAATTTTTCCGCCGCCTGCTTTGTTTTATCTCCAAATATGCCGTCCTCTTTTAATGGATTTCCTTGCTTATCTGTGAATCCAAACCGGTTCATCAAAAACTGTGTCGCTTTGATCGATTCCCCGCTTACCTTTTTTGCAGCTTCTTTCTGCTTTCGTTCATGTTCCTGCCTTTGGCGTTCTTGCCGCTCTTTTCTTCTTGCTGCCTCTTCCTGCCGCCTGCGCGCTTCTTCCTGCCGGCGTTTTCTTTCCTCTTCTTCCTTACGCCTTTGTTTTTCTTCCTGTTGCCTGCGTAAACGCTGCTCCGCCAATCTGTTTTGCCGGGCCTTTATTTTCCCCTTATCTGTGTATGCCATTGCCTTTTCCTTTCTTTTTGAACACAAAAAAGAAGCCTTTTTCAAAGCTTCTTTTTCTGTATGTATTATTTTTTCATACTATCATACTACCACAAAACAGGTGCCATTCGCCGACGTTTCCCCGACGCCCGGGCGCCGCTTATTTCTTTTGCTCCGGCTTTGGTTTGGCGTCCGCAGGCTTTACCTCAACTGCATCTACAGCTTCCGCCGGCTTCCTGACAGCCGCCGTTCCCGGCTCTTTTTCCACCAATATGGCTTTCTCGCCCTTTGTTTCCGGCCCTATTTTCTTACCAAGGAATTCCGGAAGCTGCATTCCCGCCATTTCAAATATCTCATTCATCGGCGGAATACTCTTCATCAGCCCGGATACGAAGTTAGCCGTGGACGATTTACCGTCCCTGCCTTCGCCGCTGTCCCAAACCGTTACCTTGTCGATCTTAAGGTCACGGATCGCTTCTACCTGAACCTTCATCAGGTTCTCCATCTTATCCGCAAGCATCAGCATCAGCGCATCTTTTGCGCTTCCGCCCGCCGCGTTTACGATATCCGCAAAACCGGACGCCTGCTTTTTCAGGATTTCCTGCATACCACGCGCTTCCGCTTCCATTTTTGCATAGATCGCGTCCGCTTCACCTGCCGCCTGACGGCGCAGGCGTTCTGCCTCGGCCTCCGCCTCCAGCTCTATCTGCCGCTTTTTGATCTCGGTTTTTACGATAACATCCGCCTCCAGCGTTGCTTTCTCACGTGCAAACCTTACAATTTCTGCTTCCTTTTCCGCCGCATACGCTTCCTCGAGGGCCTTTGCCGACTGTACCTTTTCCGCTGCGGTTGCCAGCCTCATCGCTTCTGCTTCCTTTTCCCTTCTTGCCGCGTCGGACTGCGCCACCTCGATCTTTGCGGTGTTCTCACCGGTGATTGCCTTGGAGTTTGCCGTAGCCACCTCTACGCGCTGGTCGCGCTGTGCGTTTGCCTCACCGATCGATCCGTCGCGTACCTTTTCGGCAACGGACTTCTTCGCGTCGTTGATTGCTTTTGCAGCGGCTTCCTTACCAAGCGCTGTGATATATCCGGATTCATCGCTGATGTCCGTTACGTTTACGTTAATAAGCCGCAGGCCGATCTTTTTGAGCTCAGATTCCACATTGCGCGAAACCGCCTCCAAAAATTTATCCCTGTCTGTGTTGATCTCCTCGATATCCATCGTTGCAATCACAAGACGAAGCTGTCCGAAAATGATATCCTTTGCGAGTTCCTGTACCTCCCCCATCTGCAGCCCAAGCAGCCTTTCCGCCGCGTTTTGCATCACGCCCTGCTCCGTCGAAATACCGACTGTAAAAATAGACGGTACGTCAATACGGATGTTCTGGCGTGAAAGCGCGCTCTTCAGGTCCACCTGTATGGAAAGCGGTGTCAGGTCCAGGTATTGGTAAGCCTGAATCACCGGCCAGATAAACGCCGCGCCGCCGTGAATACACTTTGACGTGCGGTTTGTCCCGTCCGTATTCTGCCCCACCTTACCATAAATGACCATGATCTTGTCCGAAGGACATTTTTTATACCTGGTCAGGAAAATCAGCAGACACATGAACACCAAAACCACGATGACCACAATCAGGATCAACGATTCAATACTCATACTACCCATCATAATAACGCTACCTCTTCTTTCTCCTAAAAAACACTATTTTCTCTTTACCACCAGCGTATTCCCATTCGATATGCCGACCACAGTCACCTCCGCTCCCGTCGGGATCGACTCCTCCTCATCCGTTACGGCATCCATTTCTACAAGCCTGTCCTGCACCATCAGCGACACCTTGCCGGCATAGCTGCGCTTTTCGTGGATCGGCAGGTATACCGTGCCCGATTTTCCAAGGGCGTTACGGATGTCAAGCGTTCCATCCGACTGCAGCTTCAGCATTGCCCGCATCAGGTACGCAATCAGCACCATCGCCACAAAACCAAATGCAATCGCAAGCACCACGCTCGCAACCGGCTGCACATCTGATTTGAGCATCAGCAGTCCGGCCCAGCCAAATACTGCAAAAAATGCCACAAGCCCCTGCAGGGTAAACAGGTGAAGCCCGCTTCCGCCAAAATGCGTATGCGCGTCATGCCCCGCGGCTACGTCAGGCGAATCGCCGGGCGGTGCTGTTCCGTCTGAAATATCCACGTCCGATATTCCGTCCGGCCCAACGTGCCCAATGTGTATATCCATATCGGATATGTCCACATCCATGCCCGCGTGCCCGCCTGCGTCAAAATCCACATCCGAAGGAGCATCTGTGTGTACGTCCACATCTGAACCATGCCCCGCCCCTATTGCCAGAAGGATTACCTCAATTACCAATAAAACGGTAGCGGCAATACCCACCATGGCAAAAATCTGCTCGATCAGCGTCATGGCCTCCCACCAAGCAATCATTTCTGTTTTCCTCCTTTACTCGTCAAGCGCGTTTAAAAGTACGCTTGCCTCCGCTTTAATCCGGGCGGAAATATGTGTCAAAATCATAATATCAAGAACTTTCCTGATGCGGTTTGCTGCCTCAGGGCCTGTAATTCCATTTTCCTCTATCACGTTGTTTATAATTTCATCCACGCCCGTCGCCTCACGGATCGCATCCTCCGGAAGTTTTCTCAGAAGATCCACAAAGCACATATAAATGAGTGTAGGCGCGTTCTTCCCGTAAATAATCCCGACATAATCGATCATCTTTTTGATCTGGTCGATCTGGAAAATGTCATTAAGCATATTAATCATCACAATCGTACAGAATTGATCACAGTCATATTTTTTATTGACCGGAGGATCAACAAATTTCCGTTTCACCCAATTTTGCACGGTGTGCGCGCTAAGCCCCGTAAGCTGAAGCACCTGCGAGAGCACAAGCCCGTTTGCCGCAAACAACGAATTCAAAAAATCCGCCGCTCCATTGTCTATATTCAGTTCAACCGTTGTTCCCGGTAAAAACCTTATCATAGCAGCTTATCCTTCCTTAACAGACAGCATTGCGAATCACATCACAATTCGTTCCTTTCTTTTTATGGCTTTATTATACTACGCAGTCATATGACTGTCAAACATTTTCTAGTGACTTTTACAAATTATTTATTTCTGTTTCAGAGGTACGCCTCCGTCCTGCATCCGCGTCCCCGCTTTTCGATTTCCGTGATATAATTGTCCCGGGCAGGTTTATATAATGGAACAAATGATTCTTTCTGGAGGCGGTCTGTCTATGGATCAAAACGGTACGATGATGCAGTATTTCGAATGGTATCTCCCATCCGGAATGTTATGGAACAAAATGAAAGAGGAAGCGCCGAATCTTGCGGCGTGCGGAATTACAGCGCTGTGGATTCCTCCGGCTTATAAGGGAAACAGCGGTATAAACGACGTAGGCTATGGTGTCTATGACTTATACGACCTCGGCGAATTTGACCAGAAGGGTACTGCCGCTACCAAGTATGGTACAAAGGATGAGCTTCTTTGTGCAATCAAAGCGCTTCATGACGAGGGAATACAGGTCTATGCGGATGTGGTTCTTGACCATATGATGGGCGCAGACGAAGTAGAGACGGTCACGGCCCTTGAAGTGGATCCTGAAAACCGGAACGAAGAAGAGGGTGGTCCGCAGCAAATACAGGCATGGACGCATTTTACGTTTCCGGGAAGGAATGGAACCTATTCTGATTTTGAATGGCACTGGTATCATTTTACAGGAATCGACTGGGATCAGCGAGATAAGGAATCCGGCGTTTTTAAGTTTGAGGGTAAGGAATGGGACGACGAGGTAGACGAAGAGAAAGGCAACTTTGACTACCTGATGGGCGCAGACCTCGACCTTGGACATTTTGATGTGATCACAGAGCTTACACAGTGGGGTAAATGGTTTATCGAAACGACGGATATCGATGGATTCCGTTTTGACGCAGTCAAGCATATGAAATTCTCTTTTTACCAAAACTGGCTGGACGCGATGCGGCGCGACGCAAAGGAAGAGCTTTTTTCCGTCGGGGAATACTGGAATGCAGATTTAAACGCATTGAAAAATTATATTGATACCACAAAGGGTGCTTTGTCCTTGTTTGATGTTCCGCTGCATTTTCGTTTCTATGACGCGGCAACCTCCAACGGTGGCTTTGATATGCGGACAATTTTTGATGGAACGCTTACGCAGGATAATCCAACCCGCTCCGTCACGTTTGTGGATAACCACGACACCCAGCCCAGCCAGGCGCTCCAGTCGTGGATTCCGGATTGGTTCAAGCCGATTGCCTACGCACTGATCCTGCTTCGCGCGGATGGCTATCCCTGCATTTTCTACGGTGATTATTATGGAATCGAACACGACAATGTGCAGCCCAAAAAAGATATGCTGGACTGTATGCTTGCAGCCAGAAAAGACCGTGCCTACGGAAAACAAAACGATTATTTCGACCACCCCGATATCATAGGCTGGACGCGCGAGGGTGATGAAGATCATCCGGACTCCGGCCTTGCAGTGGTCGTAACCAATAAAGACGGCGGCACAAAGCATATGTATGTCGGGCAAAACTTCGCGGGCGCGCAATTCTATGATTGTACAGGCAACCGTACGGAAGAGGTAACGATTGGCGAGGATGGCAACGGCGACTTTTCCGTAAACGGAGGCTCTGTATCCGTGTGGATCAAAAAATAACCATTTCTGCACGAACCGTTCGCTTCATACGCATCCATACCAAAAAGACGGGCTCTCGCCCGCCTTTTTCTATCACAACCATCGCCTTATTTAACGACATTACGCGGCGTGCCGCCAAGCCATGCCCGAACGTTTTCCAGCACGATTACAGCGCGCTTTTCAAGCGCCTCTTTTGTGGCGAACCCCACATGTGGCGCAAGTATCGTATTTGGCGCGTGTAAAAGAGGATTTCCCTGGCCAATCGGCGGCTCTGTATCAAACACATCGATTGCCGCCCCTCCAATCGCGCCGTCCTCAAGCGCCTGCGCCAGAGCGCGCTCCTGCACAATCGGGCCTCGCGCCGTATTAATCAGCACCGCGTCTTTTTTCATCATTGACAATTCCTTTTTGCCAATCATGCCGCGCGTGTGTTCATTGAAAGGCACATGCAGCGATATCACATCACATGTTTTAAGAAGGTCTGAAAGCCCAAGATAGGTTACATTCGGAACCTCTTTTTTTGTGCGGCTGTAAGCGTATACCTCGCATCCAAACGCATCCGCAATCTTCGCCACGCGTAAGCCGATCCCGCCCGTGCCGATTATGCCAAATTTTTTACCTTCCAGTTCATGCCCCACAAGGCCGTCCTTTGTTTTTCCATTGCGCACCGCGCTGTCACAGGCGATCAGGTTCCGTTTCAGCGCAATCAGCAGCCCAAACACAAGGTCAGCCACCGCCGCCGTGGAATATCCTGCGCTGTTGCACACAGTGATTCCATTTTTCCTGCACGTTCCCATATCGATATGGTCGACTCCGGTAAAAGCCACGGAAAGCAGCTTTAAATTTTTACATCCGTTGAGAACGTTTGCGTTCAGCGGAAGGTTTGCCAGTATGATCACGTCAGCGTCCCTTCCCCTTGCCACCAGCTCCTCTTCGTCCGTTGTCCGCGTATCGTAAATCGTAAGCGCAGCCTCCGGCAACATCTTTGCCGCAAGCTGTTCTATCCTTTCACGCTCCACGCCAAGCGGCTCGATCACCACAAGCTTCATAGACTGTCCCTCAAAAATCGATTGTGTCAGGATCGTTGGCCAGCCCGTCAGGATCGATCATTGCATCGATGCGCGCCATGTCCCCTGCGGAAATCTCAAAATCAAATACCTTTGTATTTTCCTCGATCCTTGCAGGCGTAACCGATTTTGGCAGCGGCAGCGCTCCGTTTTGCAGCACCCAGCGGATGCAGACCTGCGCGACGGATTTCCCATACTGTTCCGCAATTTCCAGAAGCATTGGATTGCCCAGCATTTTTCCTGTGCCAAGCGGGCTATATGCCTCGATAAAAATCCCATGCTTCGCGCAGTAATCCACCACATCCTTTTGCATGAGGCCCGGATGATAATTGATCTGGTTTACCATTGGCGCCACCTTCGCCTTTTTCAGCAACGCATCCACATGGTGCGGCATAAAATTGCTAACGCCGATCGCGCGGATTTTATTTGCCCTGTAAAGCTCTTCAAACGCCTGCCATGTTCCGTTGTTCGCTTCCTCCCAGTCGTCGTGGAACTGTGCGGGCCGCGGCCAGTGAATCAGGTATAAATCCAGATATTCGAGCCCCAAATCCTCCATGGTGCGCTCAAACGCCTTCATGGTCTTCTCATACCCGTGCGAATCGTTCCAAAGCTTACTCGTTACAAAAAGCTCCTCGCGCTTCACACCGCTTTCGCGGATCGCCTTTCCCACGCTCTGCTCATTTCCGTACGCCGCCGCCGTGTCGATATGGCGGTATCCGCAGGCAAGCGCAGCCTCTACCGATTTCACTGCCGTTTCTCCGTCGGGCGTCTGCCACGTACCAAATCCGATACACGGAATCTCAACGCCGTTTTTCAGCGTAAACGTATCTGTTAAACTCTCAGCCATAATTGTAAAACCCTCCTTTATTTTTTCCTCTTTCATCATAAGCTTTTCATGAAAAGAAATCAATGCAAAACCATAGTGCGTCATTCTTCCCGTCATCCGGCCTGCCTGTATCAAAAAATCCCGTAGCAATCAAGCCACGGGATTTTTTGCACCCTTTTTTAATCATATACAACGATCGCATCCTGCCGTTTGATACGCGGAAGCACCGTTTCCAATACACGCAGATGATGGTTGAGGTCCACCAGCTCCAGATAAGCCGTCGTCATATCCTGGCCAAGCACAAGATCCATATACTGCGGTTCGCAGCACACGAGCACCGCCTTGTTCATACCAAGCACAGGAGCGCGGAATACCCTTCCGTCCACCATACGCGAAACGCGGTCTATTTCCATAAGCCCCGTTCCCGGCTGGATACGTTGCAGGTCTAAATAGAGGTCCGGGCTCAATACCAAAGCATATCGTCCGATATATCCTTTTTCGTCCAGCGTGGCAATACCCTTTGCGACATCGGTAAATGCGTTTTCGCCCGTTGACCAGTCGCTGCGTTTAATTTTGTTCGCACCCGGCGCATTCAGCAGCCCGGCTACGCCCACTGATTTATTTCCAAAAAATACAAGCTTATCCTCCCGGCGCGCAACCTCTTCCGCTGCAGCCATTGCCGAGGAAAGATCCACCGGGTATCCGTCCTTGTCTCCCGCTTCTATATCCCTCCAAAGCAGGAAAAAGTCGTCGTATACCTGCGGTATTTCAGTATATTGCCTTCCGCCTGTCGTCACAATGCCGTCCGCAAAGTTTTCCGCTTTCTTTGCACTGTCAATATTGATGCTCTGGGCGCCGGCGCCAAGCGGTCCATATAATGTTAAAAATCTGCGTCCGATCAAAATCCTGCTCGCCGAGTCAACGATTGTGTCGTCGATCCTGCCCCAGAATTCTTCTGAAAACGGAGCGCTGTCTCTTGATAGATAATCCATTTCCGTCTTCCTCCTTACTTTAACAGGCTTCCAATGGTGGCTTTCACAGCCGCTTCATCCGGGACGCCTAAATTTTCCATCATTTCTTTTACTTCCTGCACGCCCGAGGCAAAATGCTCGGCTTCATCAGGATCGAGGTGCTGCAACAGCGTCATCAATTCACCAATGTGCGCCTTTTCCTCGTCGCGAATGTCGGCAAGGACTGTTTTTGCCACCTCGTCGTCCGTCGCCATGACATGTGCGTCATATAGATAAATTGCTTCCAGCTCTCCGGCGATATCGAGCCGTACTGCCTGGATCAGTTCCCCTTTTGATAGTTTCCTCTGTACGTTCCCCGCAAACGGGTTTGCAAAACTTGGCATAAGATCAACTCCTTTTATTCTTTTCCGGCCTTATTCCCGGCCCTTGTTTGTAATGGCAGGCCGCGCCGCAGCCAGCGTATGTCCTTCCATACTCCCGCCGATTTTGTTTCGGCTCTGTGTAGATTTTAATAAACACACATACTTCGTTCCAAACGAAAGAAATTATTTTTTCATGAATTTACATTTTGTTTTGCTGTTTTGCACATCCTTTTGTATTTTGTATCCTTTCGTGCTAAGATCAATAACATACAAAAGCATATTGGAGAATACTATGGATATCAAATTAGTTTTTGCAATCATTACAATCACGCTTGCATTGGTTTTTTACACGATTGGCGTGTTTGGCGAACGCAAGGCCGGAACGCTCCAAAAAAAGCATCTCGTCACTTTTTGGTGCGGCCTTGCCTTTGACACCACCGGCACAACGATCATGAGCTTTATCGCATCCGCCAAAACGGTGCAGCTCTCCACAACTGCCAGCCTGCTGCATGGTGTCACCGGAGTCGCGGCAATCGCCCTCATGCTGTTCCACGCAATCTGGGCCACATGCGTCCTGGTCAGGGGAAACGAGCGTCAACGCGCCTCCTTCCATAAGTTCAGCATCGTCGTTTGGGCTGTTTGGCTCGTGCCGTATGTCCTTGGTATGATCGTAGGAATGAGCGTTTAAACGCTCCCTTCCCTCTGCAATTCAACCTGCATTGTGAATGGTTTCTTAAAAAACGAATCGATTTTTCTAAAAGGTGTTTACAAATTTATTATTTATGCTATACTGAATACCAAGGAAAACCATGTGCATTTTAGTTGAAGCATACAGTATAAAGGTTGTATTTTCCCACTATTTTTTAATTATGATGGTTCAGGCAAAATAAAAAAAATTAGATGGTACCCTATTGTAATTGTCAAATGGTTTTTTTAAAAGCCTATCGCGAATCGATTCGCGATAGTATGGTCACGCTGATCAACCGGCTGTGCTTGCCGGTCAGAAATCGAGAATCATCGGCGCATCCTTTTTGGTAGACCTGCGCTCGACGAGCTTCCCAAAAAAGATCGCCTGCTGCGGCCTCGATTCCGGATGCTCCAGTTTTTCCACCAAAAGCTGCATCGCCATATCTGCCATTTGTGCAAGCGGCAATGCAACCGTTGTAAGGGAGGGTTCAAACAGCGCGCCAAGCTGTGTGCCGTCATACCCGGTCACCGCAACATCCTCCGGAATGCGGTATCCGGAATTGATCAGGTATTTGATTGCGCCAAGCGCAAGCACGTCATTGCCTGCCACGATGGCGTCCGGCGGAGTTTCGAGGTGCATCAGCTCTCCCGCACAGGAATACCCTGTCTGATAGCGAAATCTCCCGGTTTCAATATAGTCCGCAGGGATTTCAAGGCCGTTGTCGTTCATCGCCCGCTTATAGCCCCTCAGCTTTTCCTGGGAAATCGCTCGGTTTAAAAGCCCGCTCAAAAAAGCGATCCTGCGGTATCCCAGCTTAACGAGATAAGAAGTAACGGTGTAAAAACCGTTGAAAGCGTCTATCAATACAGAGTTAAACTGTTCGTTGTAGTTTTTCCAGCT
Source organism: Christensenella hongkongensis (assembly GCF_000981035.1). Lineage (GTDB taxonomy): Bacteria > Bacillota > Clostridia > Christensenellales > Christensenellaceae > Christensenella > Christensenella hongkongensis. The sequence continues at coordinate 4,736 of NZ_LAYJ01000111.1, read as the reverse complement.
CAGGATCGTAATCGGAACATTACGCTGCGTTTCCTCAAGCTCTTTCACAATATTCTCTTCATCCAGGAAACAGATAATGACTCCGTCCACCTGGCGGGTGTTGAGCTTTTCAAGGCAGGACAGCATGATGTTGCGGTCCTCCTGCGTGGTATAGAGAATCGGCATAAATCCACGTGCGGCGCATGCAATGCGAATGGCGTTGTAAACCTCCGTGTAAAACGGATTGATGATATCAGGAACCACAACGGCAATGAGGTTCGTCCTCCCGCCGGTCCGCATGATACGCGCGGTATTGCTCGGAATATAATTGAGCTCCTCAATCGCCTTTGCGATACGCTCCCTGTAGCCGGGGCGCAGGGCCTCCGGGCGATTCAGGTATTTCGATACGGTGCTGGGGGAAACGCCCGCCAGCCGCGCTACGTCTTTGATCACTGCCATAATAAGTCCGCCTGGTTTTAGTTTATGACAATCATTATAGCAACAAGTATATTTAAATACAATCTTTACCATCTTTGAAAGGAGAACACAATATGAAACTAAGCTGTTTGCCGGTCTCACTCTTCGCCGATGTGGCATCGGGCGCAATGTCCGTTGGAGACTGGGCCGAAGAAGCCAAAAAAATGGGGCTTGATGGAATTGATATCAGTATCAATTTTATCAAAAATAACTCCTATACCTATCTGAGGGAAATCAAGGAGTCGCTTGCTAAAAGCGGCATGAATATCATCATGGCGACCTCTTACCCTGATTTCACGCACCCGGACGCCGTGCAGCGCGACCGAGAGAAGGACTACTTTATCCGCGATATCGCCCTGTGCTCCGAGCTTGGTGTGAAATACCTGCGTATCCTCGCAGGCCAGGCACATCCGCAGACCTCGCGCGCGGACGGCATCCGCTGGGTGGTCGAGAATTTCCGCGATTGTGCAAAAGCGGCGCAGAAATACGGTATAACCCTTTTATACGAAAACCATTCCAAGCCGGGCGCATGGGATTACTGTGATTTCAGCTACCCTCTGGATATCTTCTTTGATATTTTTGAAAGCATCAAGGATATGGGTATTCGCCTCAATTTTGATATCGGAAACATCGTTTCCTGCGGTCAGAATCCTGTAGCCATTCTGGAAAAAGTATACGATTACGTGGATACCATACATATTTCAGACGTCAAGACCGCGGAAAAATTCTCGCCGACACTTCTTGGCACGGGCATCGTGCCGATAGGAGAGGTATTCTCCTACCTGAAGGGCCGGGGCTTCCAGGGCTGGTACTGCATAGAGGAAGCTGGCTTCCAGGGGCTGGAAGGCGTCAAAAAGGCGGTTGATTATGCAAGGGAAACCTACAAAAACGCTTAACCTGAAAAAGGGAGGGATAGAAAAGATGAGTGGATTATTGCAGGATAAGTCGATCCTCGTGATCGGCGGAACCAAGGGCGTTGGCCGTGGTATTTGCGAGTCCTGCGCACGCGAAGGCGCAAAGCTTGTAATCGGCGGGCGGGATGAAGCTGCCGCGGTAGAAATCATCGACGCTGTAAAGGGAGAGGCCGCATACGAACCTGTTTTTATCAAAACCGACGTTACCGACCTTGCCGACCTTGAAAACGTCGTCAAACAGACCGAGGAAAAAAACGGAAGAATAGATGGATTTGTATATTATTCAGGCATTCTTCCCTCTTCCTACATCTGCGAAACCAGCGAAGACCTGTTTGATAATGTTTTTGATATCAATGTCAAAGGCGCATTTTTCGCAACGCAGGCAGTGCTCAACTCGATGAAAAAAACAGGCGGCGGATCGATCATTTATACGGGCTCTGCGCACGCGTACGGCGGCGAGGAAGACAGGGGCGTTTATTCTGTTTCCAAGGGCGCCCTTTTGACGCTCATGAAGCATGTGTCCAAGCATTTCATGAAATACAAAATCCGTTCCAACTGGATTACCATGGGCTGGGTTGCTACTCCGGGCGAGCTTGCGCTTCGTGCGTCGCAGGGGCATGATCTTGCATGGCTCGAAAAGGAAGCCGCAGCAGCCACTCCGGTAGGCAGATTGCTCACAGTTGAAGACCATGTGCCCGGCGTTTTGTACCTGCTGTCCGACGCTTCTTCTGTGGTCACAGGCACAGAGCTTCAAATCACCGGTGGATTTGTAACCTGATCCCAAAAGGAGGATAACGCAATGAAAAAATCTGTGGAACTGGTCGTAAAAACAGAATGCCAGCTTGGCGAAGGCCCGTCGTGGGACGACCGCACAAACACGCTTTATTTCCTCGACCTTATCGGTAACCGCATCTATTATTATGATATTGCCAAAGACACGCTGGATTTTATGGACGTAGGGCAAAATACCGGATGCGCCGTCCCCTGTGAAAAGGGAGGCCTCATTGCAGGCCTGCAAAACGGAGTTTATTATATTGATCCCCATCAAAAGAAAATGGAACTCCTTGTGCAGCCAGAACGTGGAATTTCAGGGAACCGCTTTAACGACGGGAAGTGCGACGCTGCGGGCAGGTTATGGGCCGGAACCATGTCCAAAACGCTGGACACCGGCTATGGCGACTACATCCCCCGCGGATCGTTGTATTGCATCGATACGGATATGAGTGTAAGCAAGCGGCTTTCCTACGTAACGATTTCAAACGGGCTTGCCTGGTCAAAAGACAACCGGACGATGTATTACATCGATACCCCCACCAAAAAACTGACTGCATTTGATTTTGACCTCACGACAGGCGCCATCACCGGGCGGCGTACGGCAATCGATTTTTCAAAATATAGCGGCCAGCCGGACGGTATGTGCATCGATAGTGAAGACCGTCTTTGGATTGCGTTTTTTGGTGAAAGCATGCTTCGTTATTGTGATCCGCAGTCCGGCGAGGTGTTGGAAGAGGTACTTTTCCCCGTTTTAAACGTCACTTGCGCGGCGTTTGGCGGCGACGACCTGAAGGATTTGTACGTTACCACCGGGAACATCGATACGCCTATGGATCAGTATCCGCTCGCAGGCTCTGTATTCAAAATCAGGACGGAGGTTCCGGGTATGCCCCTCTGCCGGTTCGGCAAAAAATAAAGGAGAAAACTTTACTATGAAAGCATTGGTATTGACAGAATATAATCATTTGGAAATGAAAGACGTTCCAACACCCCAAATCAGCGACAACGAAGTGCTGATACGCGTCAAGGCGTGCTCAATCTGCGGAAGCGACGTGCACGGCTATGACGGCAGCTCCGGCAGGCGTATTCCTCCCGTTATTATGGGACACGAAGCGGCGGGCATTATTGAAGAAACCGGCAGCGCAGTTATGAAATTCAAAAAAGGCGACCGCGTTACATTTAATTCATCGCTTTACTGCGGCGATTGCTTTTACTGCCGCCGCGGCGAGCAGAACATGTGCGAAAGCGGCAAGGTGTTCGGCGTTGCCTGCGCGGATTATAAGCTGGACGGCGCAATGGCGGAATATGTCAAAATTCCGGAGCACGTCCTTTATCCGGTTCCGGATAATGTAACCTTTGAACAGGCTGCGCTCGCAGAGCCGCTTTCCATCGCACTTCATGCGGTTGGACGCGCGGCTATCAAAATCAACGACACGGCCGTGGTGTTTGGCGTGGGTACGATCGGCATTATGATGCTCAAGCTTCTTAAGATATCTTCTGCAAACCGTATTATTGCCGTAGACATCGACGACTCCAAGCTTGATAATGCAAAAAAGCTGGGCGCTGACCTTGTACTCAACTCCAAAAACTGTAATGTACTGGAGGAAATCCTCGCATATACAAATGGAAGAGGCGCCGACCTGTGCTTTGAAGCAGTCGGTATTCCTTCCACCACCAATATGTGCCTTGACTGCCTGCGTAAAAACGGAACTGCCGTCCTGGTTGGGAACGTAACACCGGAATTCAATCTTGCGATCAGCAAGGCAGTATTCAAGGAACTCAGGATCATTGGTTCGTATGCGTGTACAACAGAATACGCGACAAGCCTTGACCTGATCGCATCCGGCAAAATCGAGGTAGACGACGTTGTAAGCAAAGCAGCCCCGCTCGAGGAAGGAAACGAATGGTTCCACAAGCTGCACGACGAGCCCGCGGGGCTTGTAAAGGTGATTCTATTGCCTTAACAGCACAAATTTATTGTAAAAACTCCGGCGCGCAAAAGACGCTCCGGTTTGTACGTATTAACAATTATCAGGAGGGAAAAGAAATGGGAAAAGTAAGAGTAGGAGTATCGGGATATGGAGTAATCGGCCAGCGGCTAGCTGACGGAGTTGCAAAGCAGGAGGATATGGAGCTTGTAGGAGTGGCGGACGTAGCGCCAACGCTTGCGGTGCGTGCGCTGCACGAAAAGGGAATGCCATATAACCTATATCTTGCATCGGATGAAAACCGTGCGAAATTCGGCGAGCTGGGCATCCCTGTGTCAGGTACGCTCGAGGATCTGGTAAAGTCGGTTGATATCATGCTGGACGCAGCGCCTAACGGAATCGGCGCAAAGAACAAGCCGCTGTATGAAAAGCACGGGGTGAAGGCCATCTTCCAGGGCGGGGAGAAGAACGAGATCGCAGACGCATTCTTCCATGGCTATGCAAACTTTGACAATGGAGTGGGTAAGGATTACCTGAAGCTGACGTCGTGCAATACGACAGGGTTGATCCGTGCGGTAGACTGCATCGATAAGCTGGTGGGCGTGGAAAAAGTAGCGATCACAATCATCAGGAGGGTGGCGGATCCGGGCGACTACCACCGTGG
>NZ_LAYJ01000056.1 GCF_000981035.1 Christensenella hongkongensis | reverse complement strand
CCACGATCTGCTCCTCGAGGCGCGCTGCTTCCCCGTCTTCTCCATAATATGTCTCCACTGCAAAGTGCATGTTCTCCTCGATTACCTCCGGATATTCCATCGAGCACTGGTGCCCGATCACCGGCTTTGACCAGTGCGCAATCCCTACTCCGTGCCCCAGCTCCAGCGCCATCGTCTCGTACTCGTCCTTTGCTCCAAGCTCCCTGTATGTCGGCCACAGCTTACAAATCTCGTCCGTCGTCACTCCCGGTTTGATCGCACGGATCGCATCGTACATCCAGTCGTATGTCTTCTTGTAGATCCTCTTCTGCTTCTCCGTCGGATAACCGCAGCAGAACGTCCGGTAATAGCATGTCTTGTATCCGTTGAAGTCGTTTACCACGTCGAGGAACACCATGTCCCCAGGGCGGATGATCCGGTCTGAGAAGTCATGCGGGTGCGGGAATGCACGGTCCCCTGAGATCACATTCACGTTGTGCACGTTCTCCGCTCCCATTTCCACCAGCCGTCCGCGCATCACCGCGCATACCTCGTTCTCACGCACTCCCGGCTTGATCGCTTCCACAACGTCGTAATATGCTCCGTCCACCATTGCCGCCGAGATCTCCAACAGCTGGATTTCCTCGTGTGTCTTGATCTTCTGCGCCTCCTGCATCGTTGCCTGCCCGTCACGCACGTCCATTCCAAACTTCACCAGCGCCTGCATCATCGACACTGTCAGGAGGTCGATCCCAATCGGCGCTTCGTGAAGGTTCCACTCTTTGAGGATTTCGTACACCTCCCCGATCACCTTCTCATTCGACTTTAACAGCGGCGTCATGCTCCCGCGCATATCGTTTTTGCTCGGACGGATGTCCTTGATCCACGGGCACAGCATCTTCTTCGTCCCGATTGCGCTGCCGATCTCAAACAGGATCGGATCGT
>NZ_LAYJ01000004.1 GCF_000981035.1 Christensenella hongkongensis | reverse complement strand
GTATAGTTCCCCGTTGAAGATCACCCCGCATTTTAACCATTGTTCCAATATCTTTGTGTCTGTCGGAATATTTCCGAGCAGCCACTCGTGGCTAATATGGTCAAAACAACCTTTGATGTCTCCCTCTAAAACCCATTGGGGAGAGTAACCATGCGACAAGATCGTGTGGCACTGCTGAATCGCATCCTGACAGCACCGCCCTTTGCGAAATCCGTAGGAATGCGGATCGGCTGTCATCTCTGCTATCGGTTCCAACGCAAGCAAATACAACGCTTGCATCGCCCGATCTTTCATTGTAGGTATCCCAAGCGGGCGCAACTTTCCGTTGCTTTTCTTGATGAATACTCTGCGTAATGGCTGTGGTTTGTAGCCCTTCCTCTTTAGCTCCAGAATGGCCTCCACTTTTTCTTTGTCGGTAGACCATATGATACCGTCTACCCCTGCTGTCTTTTTCCCTTCGTTAGTTGTCACCCTTTTTATGGCGATTGCTTTTGCCGAAAAAGAGTGTGTCAGCGTCCACTGCAAGGCTTTCACCTTACCGTGTCTGCCTTCCTTTCTAGCCTTTACAATACGTTCCTGTAGCTTTTTAACCTCAGCTTCGCATTTTGTCCAGTCAATGGACTCCCATGCCAGCTCCAAGTTAGGTGCTGCACACGCTGTTTTACTC
>NZ_LAYJ01000064.1 GCF_000981035.1 Christensenella hongkongensis | reverse complement strand
TTATCCTGTTTGCAACCTCCGCACTGTGTGCGCACAATTCGTTCATTGGCGACCAATGGAGCGAAACGGCGGCGATGCTCGGATATTCAGGTACGGGAGAAGCTATTGCCCTACCCGCTTTTGTGAAAACACTTGAAATGAGCACGCCATATGCGTGCATGGGAACGATTTTTCTGTTAATGTTGCTGTATACACTTCTGATGGTATCGATCATGTTGGCGGTCAACATCCGCAAAGGACAGTTTTGGGGCGTTATCAGCGTTTTTTTGTTCAGTCTATATGGGCTACTTTTAAATCCTCAGATATTTGGACAAATGTTCAACCTGCCTCAAGAATTGATGTATAAGGCTAATGTAGCAGTTGGGTGGATGTCACCCTTAAACCAGGCAACCTACCATATGCACAATTTCGGATATGATCTGCTTCCACGGCTATG
>NZ_LAYJ01000132.1 GCF_000981035.1 Christensenella hongkongensis | reverse complement strand
CCCTGAGATCACATTCACGTTGTGCACGTTCTCCGCTCCCATTTCCACCAGCCGTCCGCGCATCACCGCGCATACCTCGTTCTCACGCACTCCCGGCTTGATCGCTTCCACAACGTCGTAATATGCTCCGTCCACCATCGCCGCCGAGATCTCCAACAGCTGGATTTCCTCGTGCGTCTTGATCTTCTGCGCCTCCTGCATCGTTGCCTGCCCGTCACGCACGTCCATTCCAAACTTCACCAGCGCCTGCATCATCGACACTGTCAGAAGGTCGATCCCGATCGGCGCTTCGTGAAGGTTCCACTCTTTGAGGATTTCGTACACCTCTCCGATCACCTTCTCATTCGACTTTAACAGCGGCGTCATGCTCCCGCGCATATCGTTTTTGCTCGGACGGATGTCCTTGATCCACGGGCACAGCATCTTCTTCGTCCCGATTGCGCTGCCGATCTCAAACAGGATTGGATCGTGCCCTTCGGCAAGAAGCGTATAACGGTTCAGCTTGTTGTTCACCCACTCTCCAAGCTTGGTGCTCGTCACATACCTCACGTTATCCGGATCGAACAACAGCACCGCTCCAAGCCCGTCCTTTTTCATCTGCTCCCGCGTTTTCTCCAGGCGGTCCTTCCTCAGCTTGTCGTAATCGATCCTCTGCTCATGGTCTACCGCCATTGTCCCTAATGT
>NZ_LAYJ01000023.1 GCF_000981035.1 Christensenella hongkongensis | reverse complement strand
GTAGGCGGAGGGATTCCAATCGCGTCGGGAGCGGCGCTGGCGCAGAAGCTGCAGAAGAAAAAGCATGTTTCAGTAGCGTTTTTCGGAGACGGGGCGTCGAACGAAGGAACGTTCCACGAGGCGCTGAATATGGCGGCAGTGATGAAGCTGCCGGTGATATTTGTGTGTGAGAACAATGGTTTTGGGATATCGGTGCCGGTGAAGCAGTCGACGAGCGTGGAAAACATAGCGGACCGGGCTGCAGGCTATGGAATTCCGGGAGTGGTAGTGGACGGCAATGACGTGCTGGCAGTGGACGAAGCGTTCCGTGCGGCAAAGGAAAGGGCGCTCAAAGGAGAGGGGCCGACGCTGATCGAGGCGAAGACGTACCGCTGGAGAGGGCACTGGACGGGAGATCCGGAACCATACCGCAGCCGCAAGGAAGTGGATGAATGGAAGAAGAAAGATCCGATTGCGCGGTTCGAGAAATATATGGTAAAAGAGAAAATGGCGACGGCAAAGCAGCTTGAAAAAATCAAGGCAGCAGCGTATGCGGAAATGGATGCGGCGGCGGAGTTTGCATTAAACAGCCCAGAGCCTGATCCGGCGCACGTCATGGACGACGTATACTACGAAGCGTAGATTGGAGGAAGAGAAGATGAGCAATAAAACGTATGCAATGGCAGTGAGGGACACATTGCTGTCAGAGATGAAACGTGACGATAAAGTATTTGTAATGGGAGAGGACGTCCAGGTGCTGGGCGGAGTATTTGGATGTACGCGTGGGCTTGCGGACGAGCTGGGGGCAGACAGGTGCTTCAATACGCCGATCTCAGAGGCGGAAATGATCGGAGCGGGGGTAGGCGCAGCGTGCGCGGGAATGCGCCCGGTGGTGGAGCTGATGTATATGGACTTCACGCTTGTGGCAATGGACCAGATCATCAACCAGGTTGCAAAGACA
>NZ_LAYJ01000081.1 GCF_000981035.1 Christensenella hongkongensis | reverse complement strand
CCCTGATACTGACGCAATGTTTCCTGCTGCGGTTTGCCATGTTCCACCTTCCTTTGGTTTCGCTCATGGGGGTTCAAAGGGGGTTCCCCCCTTTGCAAGCGTCCAAGTGGCGTGCCACTTGGGGAGCTTGCCTTCCTCTGTACGATACGGAGCAGGAATACCGCCACAAGGCGGTATTCCTGTCTGCTGTATCGTTCGGGGAAGTGGGCGCTTATCCGGCCTTGCCGCTGTTTGCGTCGATCCACTTTATAAACTGCTCCTTTCCTACGATCAGCCGCTTTCCGATGTGCAGGGTTGGGAAACCGTACGAGTGCATCAGTTCATATGCTCCCGTTCTGGAAATGCCTAACGCCTGCGCCACCATATCGGCAGTCAATGTTACGGGTAGTTCCTCGTATGATGTTTGCGTCTGCTTCATGCGTTCCTCCTTATTCTGTTTTCAATGTGCGATAGTGCGTAAACCGTGGATATTCCACCTCCTTCCACCAAACAATAT
>NZ_LAYJ01000079.1 GCF_000981035.1 Christensenella hongkongensis | reverse complement strand
CGCCAGCAGGTAGGTACCGTAGAGAGAGCTTTGAAAATCTTTATGAAGCTGGGGCTTGTGGAGCCTTTGCCAAGCGGCGCACTCTACATGAGCAACATTGAGCTTTTAATCGGCCAGTCCTCTACCGAGGGGGAGCGCAAGCGCAGGGCGCGGCTGGCTTTGCAGGAACAAAAAGCCCTGCCGCAGACAGGGGCGGACAAATGTCCACCATATCGAGCGGACATTTGTCCACCAGAGATAGAGATAGAGAAAGAGATAGATATAGAAATAGAAAAAGAGAGAGAGTTAGAAACGGGACACCCCGCCCCCGCCGCCTATGGCAGATACCACAATGTCATTCTTTCCG
>NZ_LAYJ01000021.1 GCF_000981035.1 Christensenella hongkongensis | reverse complement strand
GCTTCAGGAGCCGTGACACTTTGACCGGATTCTTTCATAGATTCGAATAGGCGGAGGCAGAGCGCGTTTTTGTCCTGCATTTACAATGTACGCGCGTCCCTGAGTCGCAAGCTGTCCTGCGCCTGCCCGGGAAAAAGCCAATCACCTGATCCGGCGCGAAATGAAGCAATACGGTGTATACCCCTGAAACGTACCGCGTTCTTTATGCCCGCCGCCACAGGCAGATTTCCTATCTCGCCTTCATCCCAAGGTATTTGTTGGTCAGCTCAAGCGCCTTCTCCTGCGAGCCGTTCATGTTGAGCGCCGCGCGGATTGCATCCATATTCTCAGGAATTACAACCGCTTCCTGCGGAATGTTG
>NZ_LAYJ01000035.1 GCF_000981035.1 Christensenella hongkongensis | reverse complement strand
TGTTTTAATGTTTTTTCTTCATTATAACAAGGGATTTGGATTATCAGCTTCATATTTTAACACCTTTGCAAAGTCTAAAAAGTATACCTTTTCATTCGTCCTTAAAAGGGCACAAAAAAACACCCTTTCAGGTGCAAAATTGGTATATTCGTGATGAAAAAGGTACGAACGAAAAGGTATAATTTACTAAGTTAATATTATATCAAAATCATGTTGCTTATACAACCTGCAAATAAATATAATTCACAACTGTTCAATCTACAATCAATATGTTATATTAATATCATTC
>NZ_LAYJ01000033.1 GCF_000981035.1 Christensenella hongkongensis | reverse complement strand
ATACCACCAAAATATAGTGTAGCGAGCTTTATAGGATACCTAAAAGGAAAAAGTGCAATGATGCTGTTTGACAGGCACGCAAATCTAAAATATAAATTTGGGAACAGGCACTTTTGGTCAATAGGATATTATGCAAGCACAGTAGGGCTGAATGAAGCAACGATAGCAAAATATGTAAGGGAACAATATTTACAAGATCAGGTGATAGATAAAGTAAGCGTGCAGGAAATAGAAGACCCCTTTAGGGGTAGATAAGAACAAATGCCATGTGGCTTGAACGAAGAGAAAGCCAGCGTCTTTAGACGCTGGCTTGTATCATGCCCTTTTAGGGCTTTTCATGCCACCCGTTTTACGGGTGGTCATGACTTGCCCAAAATATCCGGCGACGGAAATACATTTTTTTGGTTTTATTGCACATCGACCAATATTAAAATATTGTAAATGCAATAAATATATATATTACTGGGGAAGGAAAGGTTATAAATAATTAAGCAGTCAGACGATATGCCTCCTGAAATACTGGAAAGGGATTCGGCTGTAAACGATCTGCCACGAAAGGAAATGATAATATGAAACAGAGAAGAAAGATTGTTTTGACCACAATATTGACGGTTATCATGGTCTTGGCATTTGCCTCGGTTGCGATGGCAGCGGGGACAGCCGATACAGATACGTCGAATGCGTCCATTCAGTTTACGGCAGGCAATCTTGAATTGAAGGCTGTTCCGGCGTTGGACTTTGGACAACATGCAATCGATAATGCAACGGTTGATTTTGGAATGACCACAGATACGGCTACGCTTCAGGTTGCCGATGCGCGTGGGAGCGGGGCTGGGTGGAAGGTAATGGCACAACTTGGTGCATTTTCAGTTGCAAATGGAACAACGCCTATTGGAAGCGCGACGATCACGCTTACAAACGGTGCTCCTGCAGGCGTAGGAACCACAGATACAGCACCGGTTGTCTCAACACCGATCACGCTTGCGGCAAACGGCGCTTCAACGCAAGTAGTATCCGCTGCGCTTAACAGCGGACGTGGAACCTGGAATATGGTATGGCAGAAGGCGAATGCGTCGATCAATATACCGGTAGCTTCCCAGCAAATCGGCGAGCACACGGCGACATTAACATGGACGCTGGAAGATAGCCCGTAATCAGGTAAAGAAAGGCAGCGCGTATCCGGCATATATCCGGATGCGCAGGCAGAGAAAGACAAAATGAAAACAAAGGGCAAAAAAACTTTTTTTGCTGTCATGCTGATTTTATGTATGCTGATCCCCATGGCTACAGGCTATGCAGTGGATGCGACGGAAGGAGTCGGATTTTCAGTTCGTGCAGTTCTCCCGGAAAATCAGGTCAATTCGCAGGTTTCTTATTTTGACCTGCATATGGCTCCTGAACGAAAACAGGATCTTACAGTGGAGATTTATAATAAAGAAGCAAAGGAAATCAAAGTAAAGGTTTCTGTGGTCAGTGCATCCACAAATGGCAATGGTATCATAGATTATAAAACTCCGGGAATCAAAGATAAGACATTAAAAATTCCGTTTTCTGAGATTGCAAAGGTGCAGGAAGAGATCGTTATAGTTCCTGCGGAGAAAACGGCGCATACGGTGATATCAGTCACAATGCCAAAGGAAGAATATGACGGTGTGGTACTTGGCGGCATTGTTGTAACGCAGATTAAAGACGAAGAAGAAGCAAAAAAAGACGAAATGCAGGCAGCGCAGGGTGTGACGATCAGAAATGAGTACAGTTATGTGCTGGGCGTAAAGCTGACGGAAACAGACAGCGAGGTATTGCCGGAGTTTGAACCGGTAATTGCGCAGCCGGAGCTGATTCAATACCGCGTAGGCGTGGTACATTACATAAGAAACAAAGAGGCTGCAATCGCAAAGAATGTCACACTGGGGATTAAAATCTATTCTGAGCGTGAAAATAAGATCATATTAACAGAGCCGGAGAAACGAATCGATATGGCTCCAAATTCTGTGATACCGTATGGAGTACTTTGGGGAAGGGACATTGCTCCCGGAAACTATATCAGCTATGTCAGTATGGAACAGGACGGCAGGACTTGGAACTTTGAGATGCCATTTGAGGTGACCGCGCAGCAATCGCTGGAAATCAGCCAAAACTCACTGGAAGAAAAACAGGGAATCCCATGGTGGGCGGTTTTACTGATCATATTAGTTATCATATTGATCATAATTATATTGATTTTACTTTTGATTGTCAAAAGAAAAAAAGGGAAAGAAACACTGACATCCGTGAATGATACACGTATGGGCAGGAGGAAGTAATACAAAAACAGGACAGAAGTGGAATTGCTTTTGCCCTGTATTGATATGGAGGCGAGGGCGTGAGGGGTACAAACCACAAAAAAAAGCACAAAGTATGGAATATTGCCGCCATGGTTTTGATTGCAGCGCTCGTTGTACTCACAGTACCTTCACCACAAGGACAAAACACCTACGCCCTTGCACAGCAAGAGGAGAATAGTGCAGAGACGGAGGCGTCCGCTGAAACGCCGGTACAGGGAGAACAAGACGGCGAAGGAACGGAGACGCAAATTCCTGAAGAAGATGCGGGAGAAGAAAAAGAGACGCCTGATGATGTGCAGTCCCCGGCAGAAAATGACACGCCTGTACTTCCTGAGGCATCGCAGATTCCGTTGCCCCCTTCCTCTGCTTCCACAATTCCGCAAGAAGGGGAGGAAGTATTGTTAGAGCAAACGGAAGAGCTTCTGGCGGAAGCTTTTTCAATCGTAACGGATGGTCTGGATACAAACGAAGCAATGGTGGATAACTTTGCAGACCTGAAAACCGTACTTGAAAACGATACCCTATACGCGGGAATCGACACAATATATCTCAATGGGACGATTACTTATGTTGCCGGAGGCATATTGATCGGAAGTAACCGCAAAAACGTGACAATCGTCGGGCATCCAAAGGGTGAGGATGGCGTGCGCAATCAAATAAACGATATTGCCGGGATCGGAAACGTAATCAGGCCGCGTGTGGCTGGTACGAGCATAACGCTAAAAGACGCTGTAATCAACGGCAAAAATTACTACGGGCCGGTTATGGCGGAGGACGCGTATCCTTCCACGATCACATATGACAATGTAACATACAAAGGGCCGCAGATCGTCTTCAATCGGCGGGGATTGGTGCGTTTCCTGAATTCTGACGTTACGATTATGGCAACAGGCGGCGACGAGCCACAGGAAGTTGGGGAGATCGCCCAGCTTGAGATCGGTGGAGTGACGACGATCAAAAAGACGGATGGTACAAACTCAATGTTTTGGTTTGCTGGCAATAACGGTACAAACCAGTATATCAGGGTTTTGCCGGGAGCGGACGCCACGGTTCTCAACACGACAAGCAGCGGCAATAACGACTTCATCTATGTGGAGGGAGCCGGAAATACAACAAATCAGAAGCCGACGCTCACAGTGGGTGTGGGAGCATCGTTTTCGGTCACTACACGCGACGGCCTCCAACGGAGCGGCCATAAGTTAGAGGGAATTGTGGTCGAGGAAAACGGCAGGCTGAATGTGGTTCATACAGGCAGCAACAATGCGCCGACGATCAGGCTAAACACCTTGCTCCAGGTCGGAACCGGCGCAACGCTTAACGTACAAAGGGCGGCGAACAGCAATACGGAAGGCCTGGTTAAGTTTGCGTCTGCGGGCGGAAAGGTACAGATCAATCATCCAAACCGCATCCTGCTTTACAATCCATATGGCGGCCTGATCAAATTTACGACTTCAGGAACGATCACGGCAACCGTGGATGTAATCAATAACTGGACGGCAAATACAGGGGCGTCGGACAGTATTGACAATATGCCCAATTATATATGGAATAAAAATGACAGTACTACAATGAATATGAGTGCAACCGCCTCGGGAACAGCTATCACCTCCGCTTCTATTTCCAATACAAGCGCAGATGATCCAAATACGGATGTGTTCAGCAACGCCACATTTAATACCTATACGTCTTATATGATTGCGATGGGGAGTTATTATCTGGATATTGATGCCGTATATCAAAACAGCAGGCAGATTACGGGAAAGACGGAAGGCAGCGCAAATGTGAAAATTACATATAATGGCGATGCAGGAACGGCAAGGGAGCTTTTGGCAGATGCCAACGCGGATGGAAATTATGTTGCAGACGTGCCGGACTCAAACCTTATACTTGATGAAACGGTTCTTGCCCTCAGTCACTATGATTTTTTGAAAGCGCGGCACAAAACAACGGTGCTTGAAAATCCGGGGACTCTAAGCTTTTTGAATGTCCCTTCAAAGCTTGCCTTTGCAGATTCGGCAATATCAGCAGTACCTCAGCTTATCGGAAGGCAGGATCCGGGATGGGCACTGTCCGTATCCGATACACGTGGTGCCGGAAACGAATGGAGCGTGCAGGCAAGCATCGCACAACCGCTCACTGGAACCAGTAACGGACAAACATATACACTTCCCGGAGCGCTTGTATATGTAGAAGGGGCTACCAGCAAGATGCTTGGAAAAGAGCCGCTGCAGGTCTACAGCGGGACAACGGGCAGTTCCAGCCAGACGGATATTACATGGGCGGCAAAAGAGGGAATACTGGTTTCACTTGATGGCGGGGAAGGATGTCCCAATGTGGAATACAACGCCACGATCGAGTGGACTCTGTTGGATGCGCCATAATAAAAGAGGTATCAGGCGGCGGTAAAATATCGGCGCTTTTTCTATGTACCCATGATTAAAAAGAAATGGAATGTGGTATCTATATTACAGCAATATCGAGACAGGGGCAAGCAATGTGAATTTTTACAGTTATGAATATTTTACGAGTCATGTAAAGCTAACGAACCAGTTTGAGTTGATCTTTATTCTGATATTGCTTGCCGTTGCCATTTTTTTGGTTGTGCAGATCATACGAAAAAAAATATCGGTACAGTATAAAGAGCTTGCGCTATTACTCTTTATATTGTTTTCGTTGATGGCGGGAGTTAAGGTGAGCGACGCGATTACTGCAAAAAATCAGCAGACGCGTTATCAAAGCAATATCAATTCGATTGATACGCTTTCAGGGAAACTGAAGGTGCCTCAGGATCAGATTTTTATCAGCACACCGGATATTACGGACCAAACCGTGTATAAGGTGCGCAACGATTATTATACCTTGTATTGGTCGGATGATAAGCAGTCTTTTATTGCTGTGAAGCTGGATGCGCTCGTAATCGATCCAATCAATATCATCAACGAGTAAGGGGGGAATGACAGGTGCTTTCTTATGTTGATATTGCAATTAAGCTGACGATTGGTTTTATCTGCCTGATTATTATCATCAATCTGTCGGGAAAAGGACAGCTTGCGCCACTTTCGGCAATGGACCAGGTTGGTAACTATGTACTTGGCGGTATCATCGGCGGCGTGATTTACAATCCGGATATTACAGTACTGCAATTTGTAATCGTTCTGTTGATATGGGGACTTCTGATTTTTGTCACGCGGTTTATCAAAAACCATAATGCTGAAGCAAAAAGGATGATTGACGGGGAGCCGATCCAGATTATGCGCAATGGTGAGCTGCTGACGGATAATTTTAAGCGGATCAATCTCACAGCGCATGATTTTTCAACCCTGCTGCGTATGCAAAATGTGCATAAAATAAGCGAATTGAGCGACGCTCAATTTGAGCCAAACGGGCATTTGACGCTTGTGAAAAAAGGCGAAAAGCTTTTGTCGCTGATGATCATTGAGGATGGTCAGGTTAATCAAAATAATCTGGAGAATATTGGGAAGGATGAACAATGGCTTGAACAACAGCTGCGTGAAAAGGGAGTGGAGGATATTTCAAAGGTATTCTGTGCGGAGCTTTCCGGCGATCATCTGAATATTTATCTTTATTGAGCGGCTTGCAAGGAGCGGGCGATCTGATATACTGTTAGTATGGAAATACATGGAAATTTAAATGGAATCAGGGATTCTATAAAGGAAGAACTGAACGAATTATATGACTATAAGATGCAGACGCAGGAATTTGCGTCCGTTTCTTTGATTGAGGAAATGGCGCGGCTAACGGATATTCTTGGAAAAGAAATTTCCGTGTTCCTGTCGCGCGGCGGAAAAGTACTCGATGTTTCGGTTGGCGACGATAAAAGCGTAAAGATGCCTTACATGCGTATGCGGCGAGGCTTTGAGGGCGTTTCAGGCGTGCGGTCGTTGCATACGCATCCAAACGGGAGCCCGATGCTCTCAGAGGTGGATATTGGTACGCTTATTTCTACGCGGTTCGACGCGATGGCGGCAATTTCTGTCCGCAACGGAAAAGCGGCGATGATGTGCGTCGGCTTTTTGGGGGATGCACTTGACCAGGTAAAAATCGCAGGCCCGTTTCGTGCGGGGCGGATACCGCAGCAGGCGCTGATGCAGGAAATTGCCTTTGCGACGGAACGTGTGAGCAGGCTTGTCCGTATGCACGATACGCAGGGAGAGGCAGAGCGCGTGCTGCTGGTAGGTTTAAACGCGCCGGAAGAGAGCATGGAAGAGCTGCGGCGTCTGGCGCAAACCGCCGATGCGGAGGTAGTTGGCGTTGTAACGCAAAGCAGGGAGCGGGACCGGGCATACTATATCGGAAAGGGGAAAGCGCAGGAGCTTTCGTTGCAGCTTGCGGCGGCAGATGCCGACGCCGTTATTTTTAACGACGAGCTGACGCCTCTTGAAACGAAAAATCTTGAGGAGCTGCTGGGAGTGAAGGTGATTGACCGGACAATGCTGATCCTCGATATTTTTGCAAAGCGTGCGCGTACGCGGGAAGGTCGGCTTCAGGTAGAGCTTGCGCAGTTGCAGTATACATTGCCAAGGCTGCAAGGGGAAGGAACGGCGCTTTCGCGTCTGGGCGGCGGCATCGGCACGCGCGGCCCGGGTGAAAAAAAGATCGAAGTAGACCGCCGCAGGATTCGCCGAAGGATATTTGAGCTAACACAGGATATTGAAAAAGTAAAACAGCAACGTGACCTGCGCCGCAGCGCACGGCGTGAAAATGAAGTAAAGGAAGTTGCGCTTGTTGGGTATACCAACGCAGGAAAATCGAGCCTGCTGAATGCCCTTACGGATGCGGGCGTGCTTGCGGAGGACAAGCTTTTTGCAACGCTTGATCCGGTGACAAGGAAGGTAATGCTTCCTGACGTGGGAGAGACTGTCTTTACGGACACGGTAGGGTTTATTGAAAAGCTTCCGCACGACCTGGTGAGCGCTTTTCGCTCGACGCTTGAGGAAGTCACGCATGCAGACCTGCTTTTGTGCGTAACGGATGCGGCGAATCCAAATGCACAGAAACAGATGGACGTGGTTGATGGGCTGCTTGAATCGCTCGGCGCTGCTGAAAAGCCTAAAATAACAGTGATGAACAAGGCAGACCTGCTGGCGGTGGTTCCGCCGGATGAAGCTGACACCATATATATATCAACGCGCAGCGGTTATGGGATGGAAGCGCTCCTTGCGAAGGCGGCGGAAAAGCTCGCGCCGCAGATGATGTCTTACGAGGGAAGAATCGGGTACGACAAGGGTGATCTTCTGGCTCTGGTTAACCGTCACGGAAAAGAAATAGAGCTTGAATACCTTCCGGAAGGGATCGAAATAAAAGCAAAACTTCCGGTCGAAACGATCAAAAAACTGAAATCTTAAAAAAGCGCCTGCACTGCAATGCAGGCGTTTTTTGGCGCTGTTTTGCAAAGGAGAGGCAACGCTCTGCTCCTTGCGGAAAAAGTGTTTTTTTGATATGATATATCATAAGATAGTTTTGCTATTATCAGGTGGATGATTAAAAATTATGCAGCTTGAAAGAGGAAATGAGGGCAGGCATGTATCGGGAAGAACTGGCACATAAAAAAGTGGGCGCTGTAGCCGGAATTTTTATTACCGTCGGGATTGTACTTGCAATTCTGGCGGTGATGTTCATCATGTCCTTTCTGAGCTTTTGGACGGGAATTGGCTGGATCCAGTTTCTTGCGCTTATTATCGTGGCGCTTGGAGCATTTTTCTTCGTAAGGTATTTTTTGACGGATTATATCTATTTGGTGGAGGATGGAGCAATCCTTTTCGGAAGAAGGATTGGAAGGCGCGAAAAGGCGCTGTCTACCATACCGCTTCGCAATATCAAAAAAGCGGGAAGCTTTGAAGATATGGCGCAGGGGCTTTCGGGCCGGAAAAAGTATAAGTATACCTATAAGAAGAAAAAAGATGCGTTTGTAGTCGATTGCGGCGATATCGCAATTATTTTCTCGCCGACGGATGAGCTGGTGAAGAAAATCGGCAAGGGAGGACGTACGAGGTGAATACGCCTGTCGCGGATATGCTTACGCGTGTAGCGCAGGCTTCAAAATCCCGCTTTTGTATGCCGGGCCACAAAGGCAAGGGCGGTTTTTTGCCGATTGAGGTAAGCCGGCTGGATATAACAGAGCTTCCTGATGCGGATAACCTGTATGCGCCGCAGGGCGTGATCAGAGAGGCACAGGAGCTTCACGCGAAGCACATTGGCGCGCGGGAAAGCTATTTTCTGGTGAATGGGAGCTCGTGTGGCGTGCATGCAGCGGTATTATCTGTCCTCGAACCGAAGGATACGGTGATTGTTGCGCGGGATATCCACCTGAGCGCTGTAAACGCATTTTGCATGGCGGGGGTTCAGCCTGTATTTGTATGCCCGGAGACGGAGGCGGCAGGTGTGCCGGGCGTTGTAACGGCAAAGGAAATTGCGCGGGCGGTGGAAAATCATCCCCACGCAAAGGCAGTTTACCTGACTTATCCAAATTATTATGGCCTGTGTGCAGATATCAATGAGATATGTGCGATAGCCCACAAGGCGGGGATGAAGGTGATTTGCGATGCGGCCCATGCCGCGGCGTTTGATTTCTCGGAACTGCTGCCGGTTTCGCCGGCACAGGCAGGATGCGATATTTGGGTAACAAGCCTGCATAAAACACTGTGTGCGATGAACCAATGCGCGGTGCTTAACATCGGGGCAAATGCAGCGATACAGCCGGAGGTCGTGCGTTCAAGGCTCAATATGCTTCAAACCACAAGTCCTTCCTATTTGTTGCTTGCCTCGTGTGATTATTCGCTTGCAATGATGCGCGAGGAGGGGGAAGTCCGCTTGAGGGCGGCGGTAAACCTTGTGGAGGACAATATGCGCCGTATCGAAGCGATCAGCGGCTACCGGTGTGTTTTACAGGATATCCCAAAAGCCTCGGGCGCATTTGACAGAGATATTTTAAAACTGGTAATCGACGTGACGGATCGTGGGATCAGCGGTTTTGGGGCGGCAAAAGAGCTGCACAAATGCGGTATCGACGTGGAAACAGCGGATGTCTCAAATATTGTGCTGATCTGCACGATAGCAGATGGGATTGAGGATTTTGAAAACCTCAGGGACGCGCTGAAGCAAATCAGGGGCGCTAACTACCATATTGCAAATACGTTCGCGCAGGAGGAAATTAATGAGGTATACCGCACGCAGTTGGAACGATCAATGCGGGATGCTTTTTTTGCTGAAAGACGTATTGTAGCCGTGGAAGACAGCGTAGGCTGCATTGCGGTGGCGAGCGCAGGCGCGTATCCCCCGGGAGTTCCCGTCATTATGCCCGGGCAGAGGATTACGAAACAGATGATAGATTATCTGAGGCATTTACAGGGCAGCGGATATGGACTTTTTGGAATGCAGGACGGCGGGATTGAGATCGCCTGTTTATAAATACAGTTGAGGAAAGGACCAAAGGAAGTGAAGGGATTATTCATTACGTTCGAGGGTGTGGATGGCTGTGGCAAAAGCACTCAAATGCGTTTTTTATCAGAATATTTGATGGAAAACGGGATCACGCCCGTTTTGACAAGGGAGCCGGGAGGCACTGTAGTTTCAGAGAAGATCAGGGATTTGGTGCTCGATATCGAAAATACAGAGATGGGAGACCGGACGGAGGCGCTTCTTTACGCTGCGGCGCGTGCGCAGCACGTTGAGCAGGTGATCTCGCCCGCTGTTGAGCGGGGTGAAGTTGTTCTGTGCGACAGGTTTATTGATTCGTCGCTTGCCTATCAGGGCGTGGGACGCGGGCTTGGCGTGGAAGCCGTCATGAATATAAACCAGTTTGCAATGGGCAGTATGATGCCGGATAAGACCTTTTTCCTGGATTTCCCGCCGCATCTGGCGTTTGAACGCATGAGCAAAAAACGTGTGCACGACCGGCTGGAAACGCAGGAGGAAGAGTTTTATATCCTGCTTTATAACGGCTTTGTAAAGCTTTCTGAGATGTATCCGGAGCGGATTGTTCGTATCGATGCGTCCGGTGACAAATATACGACGCAGGATATTGTGCGTGAAAAAATGACTGAAATTCTAAAAGCGGGCGGCGTTTGGAATGAATGAAATTTTTGAGAACGCTGTAAAAACTGGCAATATTGCAGGTGCATACCTGATTTCAGGCGTATCGCCGGAAACGACAAGACAACAGATTGATGAATTTTTACTGCACGTTTTTTGCGATCAGGGAACTGCCTGCGGAAAATGTCCGGGTTGCTTGAAATACCTGCACAAAAGCCATGTGGATATTGTGACGGTGGAAGCGGCAAAAAGCACGATCAAAATCGACGATGTGCGGGAAATACCATCCCTTGTGTCGAAAAAATCTTATGAAGGCGGGTATAAGGCGGTAGTGATCGCACAGGCTGACGTAATGACGCCTCAGGCACAGAACGCTCTTTTAAAGGTGATTGAAGAACCGCCGGAAAATACTGTGTTTGTTATGGGGGCGCAGAACACCAAAAATATATTGCCTACCATACTTTCGCGGTGTATAATTTTAAAGACGTCTCTTTCCCGCGAACAGGCAGAGCAAGAGCTGTGCAGGGAACAAAAAATTCCTACGTTGCGCGCGCGTGTGCTGAGCAATGCGGCAAAGGGAGACTACCATCTGGCTGTTTCCTATCTGCAGGACGGCTTTTTTGAAATCAGGGACGATATGATCCTTGCTTTAAACCGGCTTTGGACTTCAAAAAATATGGCGACGAGCGCTACGCTGGCGTTGTTTTTGAAGCATGATGCAAAGATTGATTTGTGTCTTACGGTGGCGTTACAGTATATTGCGGATGTGTTGCTTTACAAACATACAGGCGAAGAGAGCGGATTGGTAAACGAGGATAAGCTGCGGGAAATCAGAGAACACGCCAAGCTGCGGGATTATGTTCTCTGCAATACGCAGATACAATTATTTGAGTGCATGGTAAAGCGTGCGCAATGCGCCGGATTAAACACAAAGTTGGCGCTGGAAAGTATGCTTTTTCATATATTGGAGGTTATTTTATGAATTCAATCATTGGGGTGAGGTTTTCGGAGATCGGAAAGATTTACTATTTTGATCCCGGCGATCTTGCAATACAATTAAACGATAAGGTTATTGTGGAAACAGCGCGCGGAGTCGAATTCGGCGAGGTTGTGCTCGCTCCACGGCAGGTTGCGGATAAGCAAATCGTAAAACCGCTGAAAAAGGTGATACGCAAGGCGGAGACGAAGGATTTCAAAAAAGTGGAATCCAACAAAAAGAAAGAAAAAGAAGCGTTTGGCGTTTGTGTGGAACGGATCGCCAAGCATAAAATGGATATGAAGCTGATCGATGTAGAGTATACGTTCGACAGCGGAAAAATTATTTTTTATTTTACAGCGGAGGGAAGGGTTGATTTCCGTGAACTGGTGAAGGACCTTGCATCCGTATTCAAAACGAGGATCGAGCTGCGGCAGATCGGCGTGCGCGACGAGGCAAAGAAGATTGGCGGCCTTGGGCCGTGCGGGAGACCTTGCTGTTGTAGCGCGTTTTTGGGGGACTTCCAGCCGGTGTCAATCAAGATGGCCAAGGAACAAAGTTTATCGCTTTCTCCAACCAAGATCAGCGGGTTGTGCGGAAGGCTGATGTGCTGTTTGAATTATGAGCATGAGCATTACCACGATATGCGCCGCAGGCTTCCAAGACATGGAAGTATTGTAAAAACACCGGACGGGGAAGCTGAGGTAATTGATACCAACGCATTGACTGAGATGGTAAAGGTCAGGATTACTTTAAAAGACGGGACCTTCGACATCGAGGAATATGACCTTAAGGAAATCACGGTAAAAAGCCGTAAAAAAGAGGCTCCTGTGAAGGAAGAAGAAATAATCGTGGACGACGAAATAAAATCCTTGTTAGATAACTAAAAAAAGGTTGCATTTTCGTCAATGAATGGTAGAATATAACTGTATTAAGTATGGAGGTGAACGAACATGGCATACAAAATTTCAGACGCTTGCATTTCTTGTGGTGCTTGTGCTGCAGATTGCCCTGTAGATGCAATTTCTGATGGCGGCGATCAGTATGTAATCGACGCTGATACGTGCATCGACTGCGGTTCCTGTGCATCAACGTGCCCCGTAGAAGCAATTTCTGAGGGTTAATCAGCAAGAAGAGTAAATTAACATGGTTTTTTAAAAGAAATCTGCATATGCAGGTTTCTTTTTTTTACCGTTATTTGTCATGTGGATATGGTATAATAAAGAACATATGGAACGGATAGACGATCTGCAATTAAAAGGGCTTAAAATTATACAGGATACGGATCTGTTTTGCTTTGGAACGGATGCGGTACTGCTGGCCGACTTTGTGAAACTGAAAAAGAACAGCAGGGTTGCGGACCTTGGAACGGGAATGGGAATCCTGCCGCTCTTACTTTTCGGGCGCAGGCAGGATATCACCGTAAAAGGGCTCGAGCTGCAAAAAGCATTGTATGACCTTGCGTGCCGGAGCGTAGAGCTCAATGGGCTTGAAGCAAATATAGAAATGATAAACGGCGATATTTGCAGTGCTGCAAAGCTTCTTGGGACGGGGTTTGATATTGTGGTGTCAAATCCTCCGTATGAAAAGAAAACGGCGGGAGTCGGGAGCGAATGCGAATCCCACCGTATTGCACGGTTTGAGGTTGCAGTTACGCTGCGCGGGCTGTGTGCAGCTGCGGGAAGCCTATTGCAGACCGGCGGACGGTTTTATATGATCCACCGCGCTTCGCGTCTTGCGGAGATTTTCGAAGAGCTGAAGGGATGCCGGTTGCAGCCAAAGGAGGTACGCTTTATTCACAGCTATGTGACAAGCGAGCCGGCGCGCGTTCTGCTTTCAGCAATGAAGGATGGAGGGGAAGGGCTGCGTATACTTCCGCCGCTCATCGTACACGAACGTGACGGCAGCGAGACGGAAGAAGTCCGGCGTATTTATTGCAGGGACGGGCAGCAGACGGGAGACGGAAATGGAACAGGGTAAGCTTTTTTTGGTAGCAACGCCAATCGGCAATTTAAAGGATATTACGCTGCGCGCGCTTGAAACGCTCCGTGAGGCCGATGTAATTGCGGCTGAGGATACAAGGCATACAATAAAACTGCTCAATCATTATGAAATCAAAGGAAAGCTCATGAGCTTTCATGAATACAGCAGGGAATCGCGTTTTGAAGAGCTGCTTGAAATTCTGCACGATGGAAAAAAAGTGGCGCTCGTATCGGATGCTGGCACACCGGTGATTTCTGATCCGGGATTTGCGCTTGTGGCGCGGTGCGTACAGGAGGGGATATGCGTGGAAAGCATTCCTGGTGCGTGTGCTGCAGTGACAGCAGTTACACTGTGTGCAATGGATTGTTCCCATTTTATTTTCTGGGGATTTTTAAGCCAGAAGCAGAACGCGCGCAGGAAGGAATTGGAGCGTATTGTGCAAATGCAAATGCCCTGCGTTGTATATGAAAGCCCGAACCGGATTGTGAAAATGCTGGAGGATGTCTGCACTGTGTGCGGAGAAGATACTCCTGTCTGCATTTGCAGGGAGCTGACGAAGCTTCATGAAGAAGTCCTGCGCGGCACGGCAAAGCAGGCGTTTGAGAGCTTTGCAGGGAGGGACGCAGTGAAAGGGGAGTTTGCAGTCGTTTTTTATCCGCAGGAGAAAACGCAGATAATGGACGAAGCGGAAATCGCGGCGGCGCTTAAACTGTATCTGGAAAAAGGCATGACAAAAAAATCGGCAGTGAGCCAGGTGGCGGAGCAGGCTGGTATCCCAAAGAACCGGGTTTATCAAATAATGCTACAGCTCGGGGAATGAAGAATTTCAATCTGGAATAGACAGGTATTGTTAAAAAAACCGTTATATAGCCATTTTCAAAGGTTGAATTTTGGCTCTGGATGTAGTAAAATAAGGAATCGAGTCAGTAAAAGCACAAAGAGGTAACATATGAAAATTATTAGTTCAGCAGTATTTTGCGATTTACCAAAAAACGAATTACAGGACAAGACAGCAATCATGGTAGACGCGCTACGTGCGTCGGCAACGATTATTACCGCAATCTCCAACGGGTGCGACAGGATCGTTCCCACAGGAGAGGCGAATGAAGCGGCAGCCATCAAAAAGATTTCCGAAGGAAATGTTCTTTTGTGTGGTGAAATGGCAGCAAAGAAGGTCAGCGGATTTGATCTGGGGAACTCCCCGCTTGAATATACGCAGGATATTGTGGAAGAGCGGATTATTATTTTTTCAACGACAAACGGTACGGTTGCGATCAAAACGCTTGCGCCGGCAGAAGATGTATTGATTGGCACGTTTATCAATGCAGAAGCGGTCGCAAAGAAGGCGATTTCGCTTGAGCGCGACGTTGTGATGGTTGGAGCAGGAACAAAAGGGAAATTTTCGACGGACGATATGATGGCGATTGGCTGTATTATAGACCGGATGCTTAAAATCGACGATGAGATTGAGCTTGACGATATGGGCAGGGTGGCATTGAAGCTGTACCATGACGCAAACCACGACATCTTAGGGGCGCTTGAGGGCAGCACGCATTTTGAATATCTGAGGCAGCTAAAGCTCTATGATGACTTGGAATATTGCACGCGTGAGGATATGTTTGACGTGGTGCCGGTCTATCAGGAAGGCGTTATTATCAAAGGATAGCCTGACAGGCAAAATGAAAACATTAAGACGCAGCGTTTGCTGTGTCTTTTCTTTTTTGATGGGGACGGTTCGTGCTATTGAAAAAATAGGTGCAAAACGGTATAATAAAAGTTATGCCAGATAAAAAGGAGCCTTGAAAAGATGAGCGAAAAATTCTATATTACAACACCAATCTACTACCCGAGTGATAAGCTTCACATTGGGCATGCTTACTGTACAACTGCGGCAGACAGCATTGCGAGATTTAAACGCCTGACAGGATACGACGTAATGTTTCTCACAGGGACGGACGAGCACGGACAGAAGATTGAAAAGGTTGCTATGGAAAAGGGCATGGAGCCTAAGGAGTATGTGGACGGAGTTGTGGCGCAGATCAAAGATTTGTGGAAACTGATGGACATCACAAACGATGATTTCATCCGCACCACAGATAAACGGCACGAGGAATGCGTACAAAAGATTTTTCAAAAGCTTTATGATCAGGGCGATATCTATAAAAGTGAATATGAAAGCTGGTATTGCACGCCGTGCGAAGCCTTCTGGACAGAGCGCCAGCTTGTGGACGGAAAGTGCCCGGACTGCGGACGCGAGGTGCATAAGGTAAAAGAAGAAAGCTACTTTTTCCGTGCGTCAAAATATGCCGACAGGCTTATCCAGTATATTGAAGACCATCCTGAATTTATCCAGCCGGAATCGCGCAAAAATGAAATGCTCAATAATTTTCTGCTTCCAGGTCTGGAAGATTTGTGCGTGTCGCGTTCATCCTTTAAATGGGGCATCCCTGTTCCATTTGACAAAGACCATGTGATGTATGTGTGGATCGACGCGCTTTCCAACTATATTTCAGCACTGGGATATCTATCAGACGACGACAGCAAATTCAGGCGTTATTGGCCTGCGGACCTGCATCTTGTCGGCAAAGAAATCATCAGGTTCCATACGATCACATGGCCGACGATCCTGATGGCATTAGGACTGCCATTGCCGAAGCGTGTATATGGCCATGGCTGGCTGACGTTGCAGGGCGGAAAAATGAGTAAAAGCCGTGGAAACGTCGTTGATCCGGTTGTGCTTGTCGGGCGTTATGGAGTTGATGCGATCCGCTATTTCCTGATGCGGGAAGCGCCGCTCGGAAGCGACCTGATGTTTTCAAACGAGTTATTGCTGAGCCGGATCAATGCGGATTTGGCAAACGATCTTGGCAACCTTTTGTCGCGGACAGTAGCAATGATCGGAAAATATTTTGACGGTGAAATTCCGGCGATGGGAGAGAAAAAACCTGAGGATAAAGAGCTGATTGCCTTTGCGGAAAAGCTTCCGGCACATATGGATGCACTGATGAACGACTGGAAGGTCTCTGAGGCTTTGACGGAGATATGGCAATATATCGGCATGCTTAATAAGTATATTGATGTGACGATGCCCTGGGCGCTTGCAAAGGATGAGGCGCAAAAAGAACGGCTTGGCAGTGTGATGTACCACCTTGCGGAAGGGCTGCGCTTTGTGAGTGTGCTGATTGAAGCTGTGATGCCGGAAACTGCGGTCAAAATCAGGACACAGCTCGGGATCGGTGGCCGCGGGGAGTTATGCAGCTGGGAAAGCATCGGTTCTTATGGAAAACTTGGTGAAGGAATCAGAGTCAGCAAGGGAGAAGCGATTTTCCCGCGCATTGATATTCCAAAAGAGCTCGACGCACTTGACCAGTTGATGAAAGCAGCGCAGGAACAGGCTGCCCAAAAGAGCGAAGAAAAGACAGAGCAAATAACAATCGACGATTTTAAAAAGGTACAGCTTAAAACTGCAAAGGTCACGGCCTGTGAGAATCTGGAAGGCTCGGATAAATTGCTGAAGCTGACAGTAAAATGCGGAGGCGAAACGCGCACGATTGTTTCCGGTATCAGGGAAAGCTTTACAGCGGAAGAAATGATAGGTAAGATGGTCATCATCGTAGCGAACCTGAAGCCCGCCAAATTGCGCGGCACGCTCTCTGAGGGCATGATACTGGCGGTAGGGGATAATCCGGATATTGCGCTTGTAACAGCCGATGCAAAGGATGGGATGATCGTTGGATAACCAAATGATGCTTTTTGACACGCACGCGCATTTATTGGACGAGCGTTTCGACGAAGATCGGGAGGAGCTCATCGGACGCTTGCCACTCGAGGGTGTGGAATATGTCGTGGAGGCTTCCTCAGATCTTGCGGACAGCATTCGCGCCGCGGCGCTTGCAAAAGAGCATAGGATGATCTACAGCGCGGTAGGCGTTCATCCCCATAGCGCGGGTGAATGGGATCAAAAGACTGCGGTCGCTCTGCGCTCGCTTGCAAAGGAAGAGAAAGTTGTGGCGATTGGTGAAATAGGACTCGATTACCATTACGATTTTTCTCCCCGCGAAACGCAAAAAAAAGCGTTTGAGCAACAGGTAGAGCTGGCACTTGAGGTGAATCTTCCCATTGTGGTGCACAGCAGGGAAGCGACTGCCGATACGTTGGAAATCCTGCGTAAATTTCCGCAGGTGCGTGGGGAACTGCATTGTTTTTCAGGCAGTGCTGAAACTGCGCGGGAGCTTGTGAAAATGGGCTTTTATATTGCCTTTGGCGGAGCACTCACCTTTAAGAACGCGAGAAAGACGTTGGAGGCTGCGCAGGCTGTGCCGATGGAACGGTTGCTGATTGAGACGGACTGCCCGTATATGACACCGGTGCCTTTCCGCGGCAAACGGAACGAGCCCGCATATGTGCGCTATGTTGCACAGCGGCTCGCAGAAGTAAAGAATGTTGATGAGGCGGAAATTGCACGTGTTACCATGAAGAATGCAAAACGGTTTTTCGATATCGAATCCGGTTTAGAATAATAACAGCAAGGAAAATAAATTGTATGCCTGCGGGCATACGGGAAACGCAGGAAAGACGGTTTGAATACTTTTACTTACAAAATAGGAAACGATACTTATATCAACCTGACCAACAAATGCACGAATGATTGCGAATTTTGTGTCAGGAGAAACGGAAAAGGCGTTGCGGGTTACGACCTGTGGCTCGAAAGGGAGCCAAGCGCGGCTGAAATTATAGATGAATTGGAAAAAGATCCGACTGACGTTGTGTTTTGCGGGTTTGGGGAACCAACGATAAAGATAGACGAGCTTAAGGAGATTGCAGCCTATGTAAAGCGTTACGGCGGACATACGCGCATCAATACAAACGGGCATGCAAGCGCATTCCACGGTCGTGATATTGCGGCGGAACTTCAGGGAATCATTGACGAGGTGTCGATCAGCCTTAACGAAGCGGACGCGAAGAAATATGAAGCCGTAGTCCACAGCCGGTACGGCGAAGACGGATTTCGTTATATGCTCGACTTTGCGCGGGACTGCGTGAAATATGGAATCAAGGTGACGCTTTCTGTTGTAGATGTGATCAGCAAAGAAGATATTGAGACGTGCAGGAAGATAGCAGAGGATATTGGAGCGCACTTCCGGGTACGTACTTATATTTCCTGACGGATAGAATAAAAAACCGTATTGCTTTAGCAATACGGTTTTTTTAGTTTAATGTTTTTCCAGTCCGCAAATCAAATCGATCCTGTCAAGTTCTTCCTGTGTCAACGGTGAACGGTTTACGATTTGAAGGTTGTCGGTAAGTTGTTCCGGTCTGGATGCCCCGACCAGTACGCTTGTGATGTCAGAATCCTTAAGCACCCAGCCGAGTGCGAGCTGTGCAAGCGACTCATTTCGCTGCGCAGCCAGATCGTTTAAGGCGTTGATTTGCGCAAGCCTGTCACGCGTAAGGTCATCTTCATGCAAAAAGCGTCCGTCTGTCTTGATGCGGCTGTCCTGCGGGATACCGCCAAGGTAACGGTTGGTGAGCATACCCTGCGCAAGCGGGCTGAAGGCAATAATCCCTTTTCCATGCCGTTTTGCAGCATTTTTCAAGCCGTTTTTTTCAATCGTCCGGTCAAAGATGGAATATCTGTTCTGATTGATGATGAAAGGGCAGCGCAGGCTGCTGAGGATTTCGGAAGCCTCCTCCATATGAGGCCCGTCATAATTTGAGATGCCTGCATATAAGGCCTTGCCGCTCTTTACAGCCTGGTCGAGCGCTAGCATCGTTTCTTCAAGCGGCGTTTCAGGATCCATGCGGTGATGGTAAAATATATCGACGTATTCAAGCCCCATACGCTTGAGGCTTTGATCGAGACTGGAAAGCAGGTATTTACGGCTGCCCCAGTTTCCATAAGGCCCTTCCCACATATCGTAACCGGCCTTGGTACTGATTATGAGCTCGTCGCGGTAACGTGATAATTCGTTTCTCAGGATACGGCCACAGTTCACTTCCGCGCTGCCGGGCGGAGGACCGTAATTGTTGGCAAGATCAAAATGCGTGATGCCGCCGTCAAAGGCAGTAAAGCACATGGCTTTCATATTTTCATAATTGCCATTGGCGCTGAAGTTATGCCAGAAGCCAAGCGAAATTTCAGGAAGCTTCAGCCCGCTGCTTCCGCAGCGGTTATAATTCATGGTTTTGTAACGTTCCGGAGATGCAGAATATTTGTTCATACGGAAGGGCCTCCTTGTATTATAATCATTATTGCTATTATAGCACCGAATAACCATCCATGACGAAAAATCTGGAAAAAGGAGGGATACAATCGGTTTTATTATGAAAAAAGGAAGGCGAAGCCTTCCTTTGTACTGCGCAGATTGAAAATCTAATGGGGCTTGATCTCTATACGATGTGTCACGAGCCAACCCAGCAGTGCAAAAATCGCGGCAAGAATGAGCCATACACAAGCCGAATAGAGCAAACTGGCGGACATCCATGTATATAGAGCGAGAAAAGCCTGCTGCATGGGCCAAAATGCGGCGCCGGGTTCTGCCAAGACCGTATTGGCGATCAACAGGATCAGCAGGATAGGAACAAGCACAGATACAAGCGTTTTTGCAAGCTTGCCCATTTTGTAATAGCCGCTGCTGATAAAATATCCCAGTGTGGTAAGGAACAGAAAAAGAGCAAATCCGAATATAAATTCATCAAATAAAGAGCTGTGAATGAGCGCCATTTCCGCAGGCAGGGATGAATAGGTTATTGCATCTACAGCAGCACAAAATATGGAGGTAAGCGCACACAGCACCAGTGAAGTAATCAAAAAGCTCACATAATGCGTGCGGCGGGAGACGCCGTTTGCAAGGGCAAAACGAAGGTTCTCAGAGAAGCTGGCAAGACCAAAAACCAACATAAAAATACTGGCGTAGGCGATTGAGGTCGTACTGAAGGTAACGCCGGAAGTAAGCGAGACCGTGATGGTTGCACAAGCGGTCAGTACGGCAACAATCAGATAAAAAAGTAAAAAGGCAAACCGGTTCGTCATAAGCTGCCATTGAATCATTTGTTTGATTTTCATTCGTGTTTCCTCGCTTTCTACGCGTTTGTCAGGTGTATAAACAGCTGCTGCAGGTCAAGGGGCGTTACCGTTAGCCCTGTGGGGATTTCATCTTTTTCTCCAAGCACAAACGCTATCTTAAGCCCGCCTAACTGCTGCACGCCTAAAATATTTTTGCCCGCACACCAACTGTCCACATCTTCCGATTTTCCGGATATGGTATAGCCCATACTGTGCATTTCTTCAGTGGGACGTTCCAATAAAAGCCGTCCTTCTTTTATGATTACAACATGCTCGATAAGCGAAGCAACTTCTTCGATCAGATGCGTTGAAAGCACAATCGTACATGGATAATCGCTGTAGCGGGCAATCAATTCTTCATAAAAAAGCTGCCTGTGATTTGCGTCAAGGCCCAAAACCGGTTCGTCGAACAGCAGATAGTCGGCGCCGGATGCGAGAGTCAGAATGAGCTTTAGAATAGACTGGTAGCCAGTTGAAAGTTGCCCGACCTTTTGCTTCATTGCCAGGCCAAACTTTTTACTCAGGGAATCGGCGTAATCCATATCAAACTTTGGATAAAAAAGACTCGTCCAGTAAAAAAGCTTGCTTAAGCGGACGGAAGGTTCATAGAGCATATTTTCGCTCATGTAAAAAATTTTTCCGAGCGCCACATCATTTTCAAAGCAGGGCCGGCCGTCTACAAGAACGGTTCCTGCAGTAGGGAAGATACGGTTTGTGATCAGGTTCAAAAGCGTGGATTTGCCTGCGCCGTTCCGTCCTAAAAGTCCATAAATATGCTTTTCCTGGAAAGTAAGGTTCATATGTTCGAGCGCAGTAATATTTTTAAACTGTTTGGTTACATTTTTTATTTCTATCATGACTGGTCTCCTTTCGTGATCATGCGAATGATGTCCTGCTCCTTGATATCCAGTTTTTTTGCTTCTGCCAAAAGTTTTACAATATAGTCCTCATAAAATGACTGCCTGTGCTTTTCACGTATTTTTTTGACAGCCCCTGCCTTTACAAACATGCCGACTCCGCGTTTTTTGTAAAGGATATCCTGGCTGGCAAGGATATTGACGCCTTTCAGGACTGTAGCGGGATTGATTTTGTATACGGTAGAGATTTCCGTAGTGGAAGGTATCTGCGTCTCCTCCGCGAATGCACCGGAAAGGATTGAATCCTCAATTTGGCTGGCGATCTGGATATAGATTGGGATATCGATATCAAAATCAATTTGCATAATGGAACTCCTTTTAAAAACTTAAGTGGTTAACTACTTATGTAACTAACTATAGAACGAGATGGAAAATTTGTCAATGTTTTTTTAAAAAGAACAAAAACAGGAGTGTATCTACACTCCTGCCAAAAATTGTAAAATAATTACTAAAGGATCATTACCAGCGTGCCCAGCGTGATTAAAATGCCACCCGCGATGGTTTTGGCAGTGACTGCTTCCTTGAGGATGATGAAGGCGAGCACCATACTGATTACAACGCTGAATTTATCAACGGGAACAACCTTTGAAGCGTCGCCGAGCTGGAGCGCTTTGAAATAGAACAACCATGAAAGGCCGGTGGCAATACCGGAAAGAATAAGGAAAATCCAGGATTTTGCAGTAATATTTGGGATTTCAAACTGGGTTCCGGTCATAAAGACTATGCCCCACGCCATGATCAGCACGACAACCGTGCGGATTGCCGTCGCAAGGTTCGAATTCATGTCCTGTATGCCGATCTTTGCAAGTATGGCGGTAGCAGCCGCAAATACAGCCGATAGGAGAGCAAATATAACCCACATCTTTTTTCCTCCCCGAAGCGTATTCATAAAGCCTCACTCCTTTGATGACAGGAAACGAAAAAAGCCGCAGAACCTGCGGCTAAATGATGTAAAATTAAAGCTCCTTTTGCAGCATCAGGATTTCTTCACCGTTGAGAATTTCGCTTTGCATACTGTCGCTGGCGACAAATCCCAGTTGCTCCCGATAAATTTTGAGCGCGCGGTAATTGGCAGGATCGACATTCACCTCGACGATCTTGATGCCAAAGGTCCGCATATCCGCAAAGGCAATATTCAACAGGGAAATTCCAAGGTTGGGATACGTCTGGGGATCAATGATATTGATGCTGTGAAGGAATACCTTGTCCGGATTGTCAAAATTCCGCATGAAATAAACAGCACCAAGGATTTCGTCGTATTCCACGGCAACATAAACACGTGCGTGACGAAGCATCGCAATGAGGTCAAAAACGTCAAGCGCGCCGCCTTCATAGGATGAATTTTCAATCTGGATCAGTTGTTCCACCAAATCAAAATCACGTTCTTTTATATGAAAATATTCAATAGCCATAATAAGTCCTCCAATATTTAGAAATACAGTAAACTTGTAATTCCAAAAAAATTATACCTAAAAATACTGGTTATTGCAAGTAAAAGCACTAAAATAGGACGGCGTCAAATGAGGGGAGGAAAGGAAAACAGCTTTGCTGCGTCCTGCATAACACGTCCGGAATATTGCGCAGCGCGCGCTTCCTTGGGTGTAAGCTTATTGTCCTCATCCTGCAAGAGCAGTCTCTCTGAAAAGCTGAACGCATCGTCCGTGCCAATGATGATATGGTCGAGAAAAGAAATTGATAGCGCGTGCATTGCATTGAATATATGCGATGTTGTTTCGATATCGCTGACGCTTGCAAGACAGCTGCCTCCCGGATGATTGTGGGCGACCATCACTTTTTCCGTGCCGGTACGAATCACAACTTCCGTGATATGCCGGATATAAACCGGTGCTTCTGTTGCGGTACCGCGGCTTAGCCGTTCGGTGTGCCTGACACGGAAATGCGCGTCAAGGCAAATAACATAAAATTCCTCCTGCAACTTTCCGCGAAACAAATGTTTGACATATTCGATTGCCGATTCAATCGATGTGATTTTTGTCCCTTCAGCGAGATCGTTGAGCCAGTACTTTCGCGACAACTCAGATTGCAATTTAATCAATGCGGCGGCGCTTTCGCCTATGCCTTCCACAAGGGCAAGGTCTGCCGCGTTGGCATCGAAAACATGCTTCAGGCTGCCAAATTTATGCAGCAACCTATGTGCCAGCTCATTGGTATCCCTGCGCGGAATTGCATAAAACAAAAGAAGCTCAAGCGCTTCGTGTTCTTCAAAGGAATCAAGCCCGTCGCGCAGGAACCGTTTTTTGAGCCGCTGCCTGTGTCCGTCGTGTATTGAAATAATAGTCACCTTTACTTTCCGCAAACATTTACAGTTAATTAATTCGCCATATGCTGCAAGGAATCCTTTTCCTGCCAAAATGCTAAAAAAACAATGTATTTCAAGCTGAAATCTGATATAATAAGAACGATTTGTTCTGGAAAAATAAAGGAGAAAAGAAAATGTTGGATTTTTCGCTTGCGTCGCGTAAAGATGAAATGATTGACGCGCTGTGCAGGATATTGAAAATTGAGAGCGTAAAAAGCCCGGCGCAGGGAAATATGCCATATGGCAAGGGCGTATTCGACGCGTTGATTAAAACATTGGGGATTGCGGAAAAGCTTGACTTTGACAGTGTGAATTTTTATTCGCATTTGGGATATGTGGAATACGGCGACGGAGACGAGATGTTTGCGATTGTAACGCATCTTGACGTCGTACCTGCAGGAGATGGATGGACAGTCCCGCCCTTTGACGGCACGGTTAAGGATGGCAGAATTTACGGCAGGGGAGCGATTGACGATAAGGGGCCTGCGATTGCGGCGCTGTTTGCACTATCGGCAATCAAAGAAAACTGTATTAGTCTCAATAAGCGCGTGCGCCTTATTTTTGGTTGCGATGAAGAGAGCGGCTGGTCTGATATGGATTTTTATAAGAAAAACGGGGGAGAAATCCCGACAATGGCGATATCGCCCGACGCGGAATTCCCAATCATCAATGCGGAAAAGGGATTGTTGCATCTTGTCGCAAAAAAGAAAGCATACCCGATCAACGAGCAAAGCGGCGGTTTGATCGTTCGTTCTCTCGCGGCGGGAGAGCGTGTGAACGTCGTTCCGGCTGTATGTACCTGTGAAATTTCTGGAAACGCACAGGCGGTTATACAGATGATGGATATTTTTAACGAGGATTCTCCGGTCAAGGTTACTGCGGAAGAAATAAACGCTGGAGTCAGACTTACCGCGCATGGTTTTTCCGCGCATGGCTCGAAACCGGATGCGGGAAAAAATGCGTTGACGTATATGATGCAGTTCCTCAATATGCTGCCTTTGCGCAAAAATGCTATTAGTGATGCGATTTATGAATTGGCTGAGCAAATTGGCCTGCAAACGGACGGAACAAATCTGGGGATTGCGGCGCAGGACGAGTCCGGAGCACTGACGCTTAACCTTGGATATTTTAAAACGACGGAGGAAGGAGTGGAAGCGGGAATTGATATCCGCTATCCAATCCATAGCGATAAGGAAACGATCCTGTCAAAAATAAACGGCAGATTTAAAGAGCTTACCATTCGAGAGGAATTTTCCCGCGCGCCTCATTTTGTGCCGGAGGATTCCCCGCTGGTGCAGGGCCTGAAACAGGCGTATGAAGAAGTAACGGGAGATAAGGCCTATTGTATGACGATGGGCGGTGCAACTTTTGCGCGCGCATTTCCAAACTCGGTTGCGTTTGGGGCGTTGTTTCCGGGGCAGGAGGGAACGGAGCATCAGCCGGATGAATATATTGAAATCGATTCACTGGTCAAAGTAGCGGATATTATTGCAAACGCCATATTGGTGTTGTGTAAATAGGAAGAGAACAAAGGAGTTTGGAATGAAGAACTTAACGAGCGACGATTTAAGGCAAATGTATTTGGATTTTTTTAAAAGCAAGGGACATACGGTAATCAGGAGCGCATCCCTGATACCTGAAAACGATCCTACCGTGCTTTTTACGACTGCGGGTATGCACCCGTTAGTTCCTTATCTGCTGGGTGAAAAGCATCCGGCGGGAACGCGTCTGGTGGACGTACAAAAGTGTGTGCGTACCGGCGATATCGATGAAGTGGGCGACGAATCACACTGCACATTTTTTGAAATGCTTGGGAACTGGTCGCTTGGCGATTACTTTAAGAAGGAAGCAATCTCGTGGAGTTATGAATTTTTAACCGATGAAAAGTGGCTGGGAATCGATAAAGACAAGCTTTATTTTACCTGTTTTGCAGGCGACGAGCACGCACCGCGTGATATGGCGGCTTTTGAGACCTGGCGTTCTATGGGCGTAGATGAAGATCACATTTTTTTCCTTCCCAAGGAGAATAACTGGTGGGGGCCGGCAGGGATTACCGGGCCGTGCGGGCCGGATACCGAGATGTTTATCGATACCGGAAAACCGGCTTGCGGGCCGGATTGCAGCCCTGCCTGCGATTGTGGGAAGTATCTTGAAATATGGAACGACGTATTCATGGAATACAACAAACAGGCGGATGGCTCTTTCTTGCCGCTGGAGCATAAAAACGTAGATACAGGAATGGGCCTTGACCGCACGATTGCGATTTTGCAGGGTAAAAGCTCCGTATATGAGACGGACGTATTTGCGCCGATCATTGCAAAGATTGAAGAGCTGTCCGGCAAAAAATATGAGGGTGCGGACGATGAAACGAAAAAAGCGTTCCGTATCGTAGCGGATCACATACGCTGTTCGACCTTCATGATTGGCGATGAAAAGGGTATTACTCCTTCCAATGTGGACCAGGGTTATGTTTTGCGTCGTTTATTACGCCGTGCGATTCGGTTTGCGGGCAAGCTGGGGATTGCGGAAGGGAACCTTTCAAAAATCTCAAAGGTTGTGATCGATAAATATGCGCACGCATATGATGAGCTTCATACGAATGAAAAGAAGATATTGGCAGAGATCGAAAAGGAAGAAGAACGTTTCCAGAAAACAATTTCACAGGGCCTGAAGGAATTTGAAAAGACTGTGGAAAAGATGCAGGGAGATATCATCGATGGGAAAAGTGCATTCCGTCTTTATGATACCTTCGGATTTCCGATTGAATTTACATTGGAGCTTGCGGAAGAACGTGGGCTGAAGGTTGATAAAGAGGGGTTTGATAAGGCTTTTGAGCATCATCAGGAGCTTTCGCACGCAGGAGCGGAGCAACGCTTTAAAGGCGGCCTTGCAGATACAAGCGAGCAGACGGCGAGGCTGCACACGGCGACGCATTTGCTGAATGCCGCACTCAGGAAGCACCTCGGGGAGGACATCACGCAAAAAGGTTCCAATATCACCGCGGAGCGCTTGCGGTTTGACTTTAATTTTGACCGTAAGGTTGAGCGTGATGAGCTTGACCAGTTAGAAGAATATGTAAATGAGGCGATTGCGGCAGGGCTTGACGTCGTGGAAGAAGAAATGAGCGTAGACGAAGCCAAAAAGCAGGGAGCAATGGGCGTATTTGATTCTAAGTACGGCGAGATCGTGAAGGTATATACGATTCCCGGATACTCCAAAGAAATTTGCGGTGGACCTCATGCAAAGAATACTGCGGAGCTTGGTCATTTTAAGATCAAAAAAGAGCAGAGCAGCAGTGCGGGTGTGCGCAGGATAAAGGCAGTGCTTGAAAACGACTGACAATAAAAGTAAAAAAGCTCCGGGGTTTTAAATCCCGGAGCTTTTTTGATTTGGTTTCATCAGCGGCCCTGAAAGCGGGAAAGCAGGGGAAGGAAATCTGAAATCACATGATCCACATAAGTGAGGTCGCCGAATGCACCCGGCGTTTTTTCGATTGCATATACTGTGCTCACCCCGGCCCTCTTTGCCGATTCCGCGCCATGGGGAGAATCTTCCACTACAATACAATTTTCCGCGGGGACGCCAATATTTTGAGCGGCCTTGATGTAAAGGTCGGGCTCAGGTTTGCCACGCATCGTACCATCGATGTATGTAATTTTATCTACGTCGAACCAATTTGCCAGATGAAATTCGCGGATGTAAAAATCCAGATTCGAACGTTCGGATGCTGTCGCGATGTTTCTGGGAATATCCTTTTCTTTCAGGAAATCAAGAAATTCGTTCAGGCCATCCACAAAGCAGAAGCTTTTGGGATCTTCCAGGCAAAGCTGCCGATAAATACTTTCCTTTTCTTCAGAAAGCTCAAAAATTTTTTCGGCTGGTAGTTCGTTGCCAAGAAAATGCTTGATAATGGCTTCATTGCTGCGGCCGTGCGGGTTATACTCCAGAAGCGTTTCCAGCGAAACGTCGCCTCGGCCGTATTTGGGCAGAAATATTTGCCACGCTTTGTCGTGTTTGTCAGAGTCAAAAAACATGGTGCCATTGAAGTCAAATAAAATTGCTTGCATCGTTGTTCCTCCAAATCTATTTACAAAAATATAATACCGGTGTATTGGCAAGAAAAAACGCGCCCGCCGGATAAGGCCGCGCGTTCTCATTACCGTTATTGAACCGAATGTATCTTATCAAGAGGCCAGATCACGGACATCGCATGACCGACAATCTGGTCTGTCGCAATCGGGCCGATATAATCCGTACGGCTGTCAAGCGAATGGGCGCGGTTGTCTCCCATGACAAAAACAGTATCCTCGGGAACGGTAACCGCCTCCATATCCATATATGGTTCAGTGCTGTTGATGTAAGACTCAGTAAGTGGCTGGCCATTGACATAAACAGTGCTGTCTTTTATCTCAATGGTATCCCCGGGCAGGCCAATCACACGTTTAACATAGGTACCTTCCATATTGGGGTAGTGCACGATGATAATATCGCCGCGTTCGGGAAGGCCAAAATATCTGCTGACCTTCTCAACGGCAAGCTTCTCATCGTTTTGCAGCGTAGGAACCATCGAGTCGCCGTCCACCATTATGATCTCAAACAGGAAGGAACGCACAAGCAGCGCGATTATGATTGCGGCTATGATTGAAAATATCCAACCCCATACAATACGCGATTTTGTGACAAGCTTCTCTTCCTTAATACGTTTCTTCTTTCGTTTGCGCCCAAACTCGTCATAGGTTATAAGGTCGTCATCCAGAGGTTCGATTTCATCGTCCTTTTCTTCACGCAGGGAACGCTGAACACGATAGGGGCGTTCGAGACTTCCGTCCGGCCTGGGATCGTTATTGGAATACGCCTCGTCAAACGGAATGGTATCCTCATAAAAAGTCTGCTCGGCATCGTATTCTTCCACGCCGTCATCATAAAAATCATCGCGGGGGGCTTCGTGAAACCGTTCGGTAATCAGCTCAGGCTCTTCACCAATCTGCATATCCTCAAGGTACGGATTACGCATATGGTGGGGGCGGGATAAATCTTCCGAAGGGTTCTTTACAGGCTCCTGAATATTTTCGTTTTCGTAAGGGTTTACGAGCCTGCGTCCGTAATGCTTTTTGTTCTCCTGCTGTCCGGAGTTCCGGGCGTTTTCGTTTTCTATTCCAATCCGCCGCGGTCCCCTATATCTATTGTTGTTTTCTTCCATTCGTAATAACCTTTTTCATTCGTTTCATAAATGTCCCGTAATCGAGCATAACAATATGCCCGCATGTGAGACACTTTATCTTGATATCAGCTCCGGTACGCAGGATTTGCCACTCGTAGCCACCGCAGGGATGTTTTTTTTGCATAACGACAACATCGTTACATTCAAATTTCTGTGCCATTTTGCTCCCGCCCCGGCAAGCCGAAAAATATCATCATAATGTTTTTATTATACTATATCCATGGTAAAAATCCTAGCAGAAAATGAAGTGCTTGCATATCAATTTGAATGGGGCTATAATTATGATTGGACTTTTAACGGAGCGATTATTTCGGGAGGTGAAAAACACGTGGACGCAGACCCTAAACGAACGAGTGTAGGATTGATAAACGGCGGTGTGCGTGAGGTGTTTTCTATCTGCTGCGCCGCCTGCTTAATGGGAGTAGGTGATTTTAATGATAAGGATTTTCAGCTCCGCTGAGAATAATGTATTCAAAGAAATAGACAGAATAGAGCCGGGTGCGTGGGTTCATTTACTTGATCCTACGGAGGAGGAACTTGTTTTTGTGAGGGATACCCTGCACATTGAAGATGAGTTTATTCGTGCCGCGCTCGATGAAGAGGAAACAGTCCGTATCGATGCGGAGGAGGACCAGACGCTCGTTTTGGTGGATATCCCGATTGTCAGCGCGGAGAGAAGTTCCTTTATGTATACGACGCTGCCAATGGGAATCATCATAACGGCGGATAACATTATAACGGTGTGCCTCGAGGAAACATCTATTCTTGAGGATTTCTGGAACAAAAATGTTCGCGGTGGTTTTGATACCTGCAAAAAAACACGTTTTTTACTTCAGATTTTATATAAGAATGCAGGAAAATACCTGCAATATCTGCGTCAAATCGATAAAGCATCCACGCAGGTGGAAAACGCATTGCATAAATCGATGAAAAACAGTGAGCTGATCCAGATGCTCAAGCTTGAAAAGTCATTGGTGTATTTTTCGACCTCCCTCAAGTCAAACGAGGTGGTGCTGGAAAAAATGCTTAAGTCAAAAGTAATACAGAATTATCCGGACGATCTGGACCTGCTGGAGGACGTTATTATAGAAAATAAGCAGGCGATTGAAATGGGAACAATCTACCGGGACATTCTTTCTGGGACAATGGATGCGTTTGCAAGCGTGATATCAAATAACCTGAATATTGTCATGAAGGTTTTAACTTCCCTTACAATTATTCTGGCCATACCGACGGTATTTGCCAGCCTGTGGGGTATGAACGTAGGCGGGATTCCGTTTGCAGATAATCCAATCGGCTTTATGTGGGTTACCGTGATTGCCCTTGGAAGCACGGGCATTGCAGTTTGGTTTCTCTGGAAAAAGAAAATGTTTTAGCTGTGTTTTCAGAGGCTTAAAGTATTGATATAATATTGGTTGCGGCAATTACAAATTGCCGCTTTTCTGTTTTAATACCTTTTCTACAGTCAGGAAAATGTAATCCACTTGTTTCTCGTTTTTTTATGAGATATCATGAAAAAATCAAAACGAATCGATTTTGTACCGATTCATTCATTTTACAGAATGCAGATCAATATACGTTGCCATTTGTTAATATGCTGAATATCATTTTCCTTCTTTAGGATTTTTGTTGCAGAAAAAAACGCTGCCTGACCGTCCTTGATGAAGGGCAAAATAGTTTGCTTGAAAAAATAACTTGCAGATGTTACAATAAATTGAATAATAAAACTATAAGGAAGTATCCTGATAATATGTTAGAAAAAATTGTAATAAACGGCGGAATACCGCTTAAAGGCACCATAGAAGTTACGGGGGCCAAGAATGCGGCGGTAGCGATTTTGCCTGCGACGATTTTGGCGCGTGGAATATGCGTGATAGAGAACCTTCCAAGGATTGCCGATGTGCTGATCATCAAACGCATTCTGGCTGAAATCGGCGCGGAAGTGGAATTTGACGAGAACGGTACCATGACGGTGGATACCACCAATATTAATACAAGTAAAGTAACGATGAACCTCGTAAAAAGGATGCGTGCATCTTATTATATGCTGGGGGCGCTGCTTTCACGCTTCGGCGACGCAGAAATCAGCCTGCCGGGCGGCTGCACGATTGGTGAACGGCCCATAGACCTTCACATCAAAGGTATGGAAGCGCTTGGCGCTAATG
This sequence comes from Christensenella hongkongensis, assembly GCF_000981035.1. GTDB lineage: Bacteria > Bacillota > Clostridia > Christensenellales > Christensenellaceae > Christensenella > Christensenella hongkongensis. The sequence continues at coordinate 89,488 of NZ_LAYJ01000033.1, read as the reverse complement.
TCAAGACGGAATACGGCAGGGTTGTGGCGACTGCTCCGGAAGGCCTGAAGGGCTGCGATATCTATATGGACAAGGTTTCGGTGGGCGCTACGATCAATATTATGCTTGCATCGGTATGCGCCAATGGGCAGACATCCATTATCAATGCGGCAAAAGAACCGCACGTTGTAGATGTTGCGAACTTTCTTGTGTGTATGGGTGCGAAAATCAAGGGAGCGGGCACGGATGTCATCCGTATCATTGGCGTGGAAAAGCTGCATGGCTGTAATTATTCGATCATTCCGGATCAGATTGAAACAGGGACGTTTATGATTGCCGCCGCTGCGACGCGTGGCGATGTGACGATCAAAAATGTAATTCCAACCCACATGGAGGCGCTTACTGCCAAAATGCAGGAAATGGGAGTTGAAATTCATGAGGGTGCGGATTTTATACGCGTTACCTGTGATAAACGTCCGAGATCGGTCAAGATTAATACGATGCCATATCCAGGATTTCCAACGGACCTTCAGCAGCCGGCGACGGTGCTTCTTTCCACGGCGGAGGGTACCAGTATGATTACAGAAACGATTTTTGAATCTCGTTTTAAGCATATCAAGGAAATTCGGCGTATGGGCGCGCAGATCACGACGGAAGACCGCGTGGCGGTTGTCGAAGGCGTTGACAGGCTAACGGGCGCGCCGGTAAGCGCAACAGACCTTAGGGCGGGCGCAGCGCTCATTGTCGCGGGATTGATGGCGGACGGAACGACTGAAATCCAAAATGTAAAGTATATTGATCGCGGTTATGACCACATTGAGGATAAACTGAAAAAGCTGGGAGCCGATATCCGGCGTGAAGAAGTGGTATACACTGAGGATGAAGATATTTTTTAAAGGAAAAAGTAGCAGGGCTGCGGCAGGGGAAGATGCCGCAGCTTTTTTATTGGATTACGTTGTATGTCCTTGCTAACGTATAAAGCAAGTGGAAGTTGTTATTTGCTTAAGTATATGGGATATAAAAGATCGTGATTCTATTTGTTAGAAAAAGTTTATTAAATAATGCAAAGAATATGCTATAATATCATGTAATATCTAATTGATTACCACAGGGAGGTATGAATTTGTGGAAATAGACCCATTGGTGTGGCAGCTTTTATTGCAGGTAGTTTTGATTGCAATCAATGCTTTTTTTGCCTCTACCGAAATTGCAGTCATTTCGCTGAATGCGAATAAGGTTCGTAAGCAGGCCGAAGAAGGGGACAAGAAAGCAAAGCAAATGCTCAAAATGGTAGAAATTCCGGCTGGCTTCTTATCAACAATCCAGATTGGGATTACGCTCGCCGGCTTTTTGGGTAGCGCCTTTGCGGCAGATAATTTCGCAAGCCGCCTTGTAGACTGGATGGTAAACGTGCAGGGAGTGACGTCGATCTCGCCCGATACGCTCAATACCATTGCCGTCATCATCATAACGCTGATCTTATCGTATTTTACGCTTGTATTTGGAGAACTTGTTCCAAAACGTATTGCAATGCAAAAACCCGATAGGGTTGCGCGCAAGTCGGCAGGTGTGATCACTGCGCTTTCTATTGTGATGAAGCCGATCGTCTGGCTGCTTTCCGTTTCCACAAACGGTATCCTGCGGCTTTTGCGGATGAATCCCAATGAAGAGGAGGAGGCCGTGACCGAGGAGGAGATTCGGCTGATGGTTGACGTCGGAGAAGAACGCGGCACCATCGAAGCAGCGGAACGGGAGATGATTGAGAACATTTTTGAGTTCAACAATACGACTGCGAAAGATGTAATGATGCACCGCACGAACGTGACGGCAATCTGGAAGGAAGATACGCCGGAGGAAATCCTGAAGGTAATCAGGGAAAGCGGGCTTTCGCGGTTTCCGGTATATGACGAGGATATTGACGATGTGGTTGGCGTGCTTAGCACGCGGGCATATTTGCTCAACGAAAAGAGCGCGCATCCAAAGCCGCTGATGGATATTATATATCCGGCCTATTGCGTTCCGGAATCAGTCCATACGGATGTGCTTTTCAGAGAAATGCAGCGGCAGAAAATTCATATTGCTATCGTGGTGGACGAGTACGGCGGAATGAGCGGTATCGTTACAATGGAGGATCTTCTCGAGGAGATCGTAGGAAATATTTACGACGAATTTGATCCGCAGGACGAACAGGAGATTATCGCGGTCAAAGATAACCTGTGGCGTATCTCAGGCTCGGCGGAAATCAGAAATATCGCGGAGGTGTTAGAAATAGAACTTCCGGAGGACGAGGATTTCGATACGCTTGGCGGCCTTGTGTTCAGCAGGTTGAATACGATCCCGGAAGACGGAAGCCATCCGAGTGTGGATGCCTTTGGGCTCCATATCCATGTTGAGAAGATTGAAGACCGGCGCGTCGAATGGGCGCTTGTATCCAAGCTCGATCAAATGAGCGGGAGCGAAGGGAAAGAGGAAAAGAAATAGAATAAAAATGCAGCCTGGTGGCTGCATTTTTTATGAAAAAAGGAATGGAATCTTCCTTTTGATATTCAGAAAAATTCTACATAATTATCACACAGCAATCACAAACAGGGATTAAGATAAAACCATAGATTTTTTCTTCATAAATTCCTTCTCAGTGTTAGTACAAAAAACCTTTCCTCCTTCACAGGGAAAGGTTTTTTACTTTGGACATAGCTGCTCTGAAAGCGCGTCTGCAAGCATACGAAGTCCTTGTGTTACTGCCTTGCGCTGCGCGGTAGTCATGCTCTGGTAAGCCTTTATTTCAGCCTGCTCCAGTTTTGTGAGTACATCATCAGCATATGCTTTTCCTTCTTCAGTTAAAAACACGAGCTTATTACGCCTGTCGCCCGGATTTTCTTTGCGGAATAAAAATCCCTGTTTTTCGAGCTTGTGAAGAATAAAAGAAATGGTTTGCTTAGGCAGGAGAAGCTTGCGGCACAGGCTCTGTTGCGTACAACCATCCTTGGCACTGGCAATTTCATAAAGCGACAATATCATATTTTCCGAAGTGCCGTGACTTTGCGCCCAGCTGGAATAAGCATAATTGATTTTGAACCAGTTTTCGTAATAAAGATCGATTTCCTTTCTGATTTCTTCATTTTGTTTCATAAGAATACTCCAATCGATTTATTTTATGAAAATGGCGATATTTCCTGAACAGAAACGCCACAATGACGACAAGTGCAAGCTGGGCCGCAGGCATCGCGAGCCATATTCCCGTCACGTCAAACAGCAGAGGAAGCGTAAACAGGAAAAGCGGCGTAAGGACAAGCGGATCGATATAGATAATAATTGCAGAAAACCGCGTATTCTGTGTTGCGTAGAAAAATGAGGAAGCAAGCCTTGTAATGCCAACCAGTGGAAAGGCGAAGGATGAAATAACGAGCGCCTGAGAGACAAGCGCCGCAGTTTCGCTGGAAGCGCCAAAGATTGCAGGGATTCCTGTACGGCATAGGATTCCTACGCAAAGAAGCGCACCACTCAAAATCAGTACCATGGCAAAGGCCCGTTTCAGGATGGAATCTACATGCTGCTGTTGTTTTGCACCGTTAAAATAACTGACAAGGGGCTGTATTCCTTCGCCAACGCCATATAAAAGCTGCTGCACTGAGGTCACAAAATACATCAGTACAGAATACGCCGCAACCACAACGCCGCCGCCATAAGCAAGACACTGCCAGTTTGCGAGAATAATAACGATCGAGGGCGCGAAGGAAATACCAAAGGGTGAAAATCCGATTTTAAGGAGTTTCCCAATGGTACGGATATCAGGGCTCATCGTTTTGTATGAAAGACGGTTTTCCTTTTTGGAAAGCAGCATAATAAGGCTGACGACAGCGACGATTGCCTGTGCAATTACGGTTGCGAGTGCTGCTCCGAACATTCCCCAGCCAAAGCCCATGATAAACAGGGCATCGAGCACAATATTGGTTCCAAGGCCGCTGATCATAGCGATCATGGCGGAAATCGTCTTTCCCTTGTTGCGCAGGAGAGGAACAATCCCCGTCCCTAAAATCTGGCAGGCGCTGCCTGCGGCAACGATCTGAGTATATTCGGCTGCCGCCTGTAATAACTCGCCCTCAGCTCCGAGGAAGCTTAAGATTGGGACATAGAATAATGAGAGGATTACCGTCATTGCGATGCTGAAGAAAATCAGCACAAAAAAGGTGTTCCCGTAAGCCCGGCGGGATTCCTCAAGACGGCCTTCGCCGAGACGTGTAGACATCACGACCGAGCCTCCCGCGCCAATTCCGGTGCCCGCAGCAAGAAGAAAAGCCGCGATAGGCCAGGAAAGATTGATTGCGGCAAGACCGGTATCGCCGATTGCATGGCCAACGAAAAATCCGTCTATGATCGCATAGAAACCCATAAGAAGCATGGTTAGCATGGATGGGATAACGTATCTGAAAAATTGTTTTTCGCTTGGTTGCGTTTGCATGGTTCACCTCATTCTATAAAATAGAGCAAATTAAAATTAGTACGATATTGGACATTTTACAGAATGGAAAACGATATGTCAAGCATTCGTCGAAATTTATTTTAAAACCATGCTGTCTGTAGTAAATGTGCCACTTCCGTAAGCTCGTCCGGTTGGTAACCGGAGTAACCAACCACTATGGCAGGAAAAACAGGTGATGCGTAGGAGTTATGATAGTAGGATGAAAGCCCGTAAACCCGTACTCCTTTTTTTTGTGCTGAAGAGACCAGTAACTGCTCGTCCATTCCGTTTTCTACCGTAAGCAAGAGATGAAGGCCGGAATCCTGGCCGCTGATTTTAATAAGTGATTTTGGTATGTTTTTTGTCAGGTGTGAAATAAAAGTATCGCGGCAGAACTTATAGCGGCCGCGCATGCGGCTTAGATGCCGTTCAAAATAACCGCGGCTGAGGAATTTATTCAGCGTTTCCTGTTCAAAGCTTGGTATGGTACAGGAGTAAAAGTATAATTCCTGATGGAAACGCCGTACAAGATGCGGAGGTAAAACCATATAGCTGATACGCAGGGAAGGGGCAAGCGTTTTTGCAAAGGTATTCATATAGATGACACGCTCATTTGTGTCAAGGCTTTGCAGCGCGGGTATTGGCCTTCCGGAAAAACGAAATTCGCTGTCATAATCGTCTTCAATGATGTAGCGTTTTTCTCCTTTGCCTGCCCAGTCCAGAAGGGATTGCCGGCGGCCAATGGGAGTAACGATGCCAAGAGGAAAATGGTGCGAGGGCGTTACATGAAGAACATTGGCGGAGCAGGAAGAGAGCACGTCGATATCTATACCGTTGTGATCCAGGGGTATAAATACTGTCTTGAGGCCGTTTGCATTCAGGATACGGGCTGTTTTTGGGTACCCCGGGTTTTCCACTGCATACGTACTGTCGCGGCCCAGAAGCTGCGTAATGAGACCAAGGAGATACTCTGAACCCGCGCCCAAAACGATTTGGGACGGCTGGGCGTCAATTCCGCGAAAGTCGTGGAGATACCGTACGATTTCCTGGCGAAGTGATAAATTGCCCTGCGGAACGGCGGCACGCAGCAGCTCCTGGCTGTTTTCGTTGAGGCATTCACGCATCAGCTTTGCCCAAACCGAGAAGGGGAAGTGCTGTGTATCCACAGAATTGGTCCTGAGATCAAATTGAATGGACGGCGGCGTATGGGGAGGTTCAAAGCTTTCATGCGGAACAGACGGAGAAGAATTTATATGGTAACCGGAAAATTCGTTGACGAAATAACCGCGCTTGGGCAGAGAATAGATATAACCCTCAGCGCTAAGCTGTGCATACGCATTTTCGATTGTACTTTGGCTGATTTTCAAGTGCACGGAAAATTTACGCTTGGATGGGAGCCGTTGCCCTTTTATAAGGTTTCCGCATTCTATTTCACTGCGGATATAGCGGTATAATTGTTCGTAAACGGGTATTTTATCATGATGTTTTAAAATAGGCGTTAACATGGAAACCTCCAATCTGGCATGCTAAAAAAGAATAAAACTGGCGATTGAATACAGATCAGTTGTGGTTATAATCATAGTCGTAAACAATAACAATGTCAAGAAAGGAACTTGAAAAATGGCAGAAGAACGATATGAACTGAACAAGAATTTAGCACAGATGCTCAAAGGCGGCGTTATTATGGATGTAACGACGCCGCAGCAGGCAAAAATTGCGGAGGATGCGGGCGCGTGTGCAGTCATGGCCCTGGAACGCATACCTGCCGATATTCGCGCGGCAGGGGGCGTTTCCCGCATGAGCGATCCGGGTATGATCCGCGGGATACAGGAAGCTGTAAGCATTCCGGTCATGGCGAAGGTGAGGATAGGTCATTTCGCGGAAGCACAGATACTTCAGGCAATCCAGATCGATTATATCGATGAAAGCGAAGTGCTTTCCCCAGCGGATGATGTTTACCACATTGACAAAACACAATTTAAGGTGCCGTTCGTATGCGGCGCAAAGGATCTGTCGGAGGCGCTTCGCAGAATTGCGGAAGGCGCCTCCATGATCCGAACAAAAGGCGAACCCGGAACGGGAGATATTGTTCAGGCGGTGCGGCATATGCGTATGCTGACAAGTGAAATGAGAAGAATTTCATCACTTGCGGAGGACGAATTATTTGAATCGGCAAAAAAATTGGGCGTACCATATGAGTTGTTGCGCTATGTGCATGGAAACGGAAAACTGCCGGTTGTAAATTTTGCGGCGGGCGGAATCGCAACTCCGGCTGATGCGGCATTGATGATGCAGCTTGGCGCGGAAGGCGTTTTTGTTGGCTCAGGTATCTTTAAGTCGGGAAATCCGGAAAAACGCGCCGCTGCAATCGTCGCGGCAGTAACGAACTATCACGATGCGGATATGCTCGCGCGGCTTTCCGAGGATCTTGGAGAAGCGATGGTTGGAATCAACGAACAGGAGATTGAGATCCTGATGGCGGAACGGGGAAAATAAGATGAACATAGGAGTATTGGCTCTTCAAGGCGCTTTTGCCGAGCACATTGGCATTTTGGAGGATGAGGGAATCACATGCTTTGAAATACGAAAAAAGAGCGACATACCGGGACAAAAAATGGATGGGCTGATTTTGCCGGGCGGGGAGAGTACTGTGATGAGAAAGCTTCTGGTAAGACTGGATTTGCTGGAACCGCTTCAGGAGATGATTCGAAACGGCCTGCCGGTGCTGGGGACGTGTGCGGGGCTGATTCTCCTTGCAAAAAGGATTACGGGCGGTGATCAGCCATGCTTTGCCTGCATGGATACGACAGTCAGGCGTAACGCATATGGCAGGCAGCTTGGCAGTTTTGAGGTGATAGAGGAATTTGTGGGGATTGGGCTGATCCCAATGACGTTTATCCGCGGACCATATATTGAATCGGCAGGGAAAAATGTGGATATTCTTGCAAGAGTAGATGAGAAGATTGTAGCGGCCAGGCAGGGAAATATGCTGGTAACCGCATTTCATCCGGAGCTGACTGATAACCGCAGCGTACATCGATATTTTTTGGATATTGTGCGAAACAATTACAGGGAGGCTCCGGCAGGAAGAAGCGCGTGAAAAGCATCAATGAATGGAATAGACCGGCGTAGACAGAACTAATAAAAAAGCAGGCATGGCGCCTGCTTTTTACGATCAATTTTATTTTCCGATAATTGGCGAGGGCGTTGAGTTATAAACAGTCGTGCCGGGATCGATTGAATGTGTAAGCCAGACATTACCGCCGATCACACAGTTTTCGCCAATCACCGTATCGCCGCCCAGAATGGTTGCTCCGGAATAAATAACAACGTTGTCCCTGATATCAGGATGACGTTTTACCCCTTTCACAGGATGACCTTTTTCGTCCAGTTCAAAGCTCTTTGCGCCAAGCGTTACGCCCTGATATATTTTCACATGTTTGCCAATGGTACAGGTTTCTCCAATAACAACGCCTGTGCCATGGTCAATAAAGAAATATTCGCCGATCGTTGCGCCGGGATGGATATCAATTCCGGTTTTGCTGTGGGCCTGTTCCGTCATAATACGAGGTAAGAGAGGTATATGCCGTCTCTGAAGCGCGTGGGCGAGCCTGTAAATGCTGACGGCCTCAAAGCCGGGATAAGCAAGGAGTATCTCTTCATTGGAAATTGCAGCCGGATCGCCGCAGTACGCCGCCTCGATATCGGTATTCAGCAAGCGGGCAATTTCAGGCAGCTGGTCCATAAAGTGCAGGGTAATGCGCCGCGCGTTTTTCCTGCATTTATCGCAATCCAGACGTTCGCGTTTTTGAAGGTGGCACTGGTTTACCATAACCTCTGCTACAATACAGTCAAGAAGGATCGCCGCTTCTTTCAGGCGGGAAGTAACATTTTTATGCAGGTCCGCCTCCTTTACAACTGCCGTATCATAAATATTTGGAAACATGGCGCTGCGGATCAAATTTATAAATGCGGCGACTTTTTGTTTCATTCCAAAGCCACTGATTGTATCGCCGTTGATATTATGCGCGTTGATGCCAATGATTTTATCTGCGATCTCAGGCGCGGTTTTTTTGGTCCATTCTTCCAGCATGATCGTCCTCCAAACGCTGCATTTTTATAAATAGCTCCAGATGCTTTTCGCGTAATGTGCGAGGTTGCCCGGACAAAAAGAGATTACTATTTTATAAAAAAGTGTACTTATATTATATAGTTATTGTATAATAGATGTCAAAGAAACTTTTATAGCGGAGTCATTGAAGAATAGGGGGCATATCTTTCTGGAATTCTTTATTGACAGAGCATGCAGCGTGCGTGATTGTGGTATTTGTCATGGCAGGGCTGCAGAAAGGGGAATGCAAGTATGCCTATTAATATCAACAGCAAATTGCCGGCAGCAAAAGTATTGGCGCAGGAGGGCATATTTACGATGCCCTTTGAGCGTGCCGAGGAGCAGGATATCCGTCCGCTCCGAATTGCGATTCTCAACATCATGCCCACCAAGGAACAAACGGAGACACAGCTGATGCGGCTGCTGGCGAATTCGCCGTTGCAGGTGGAGATCGTTTTGCTGCACCCGGCGACTCATGTATCCAAAAATACGCCGATTGAACATCTGAACACGTTTTATAATACATTTGACGATGTAAAAAACCAGAAGTTTGACGGGCTGATTATTACAGGCGCGCCTGTGGAACAAATACCCTTCGAGCAGGTGACCTACTGGAAGGAGCTCGAGGAGATTATGGACTGGAGCCTGCAAAACGTTTATTCAACACTCCATATTTGCTGGGCGGCGCAGGCTGGGCTTTATTATCATTATGGGATTCCAAAGTACCCTTTGGAGCAAAAGCTTTCCGGCATATACCTTCATAAACGTACGGATGACAATAGTCCGTTGATGCGCGGGTTTGACGATGTTTTCTGGGCGCCGCACTCGCGGCATAGCTATATCAAAAAAGCGGATGTGGAAAAGAAAAGTCAGCTTCATATCCTGTGCGAGTTTGGCGAAGAGGGCCTTTATATGGTCAGTGCGAAACGCGGACGGCAGATATTTGTTACAGGTCATCCGGAATATGACGCAAATACGCTGAAAACAGAATATATAAGGGATCTTACAAAAGGGATGGAAGTGCCGATGCCTGTCAACTACTTTACGGATAACGATCCCAAAAAGCCGCCGCTCGTTCGTTGGCGCGGACATGCAAACCTGTTGTTTAATAACTGGCTCAATTATTATGTATATCAGGAAACGCCGTATGACTTACAGGCGATTAAAAATGAGGAGTGATTGGTATGAAACTTGCGAAAAAATTGACAGACCTGATCGGCGATACACCGCTGCTTCAGCTTAACAACATCAACCCTGCAATCTGGGCAAAGCTCGAATATTTTAATCCGCAGGGGAGCGTGAAAGACAGGGCGGCCTATTATATGATCAAAGACGGAATCGACCGCGGCCTTATTAAGGACGATACGGTAATTGTGGAATCGACAAGTGGAAATACGGGGATTGCGCTTGCCTATATCTGTACCTGCCTTGGTTTGCGCCTGGTGCTTACCATGCCGGAATCCATGAGTATCGAGCGCAGGAACCTTCTTGCAGCTCTTGGCGCGGAACTGGTGCTTACGCCGGCTGCAAAAGGAATGCGCGGCGCGATCGAGCAGGCGAAAGAAATTTGTGCCAAAGAAAACGGATATATGCCAAACCAGTTTGAAAGCTTGGCGAACGTGCAGGCCCACAAAGAAACAACCGCGCCTGAAATCCTGCGCGATCTGGTAGACGATGTGGATATTTTTGTCGCGGGCGTGGGAACGGGAGGAACGATCACAGGCTGCGGAGAAGTATTTAAGGAACGGCTTTCGGATGTGCAGATTGTGGCGGTTGAGCCCGCCGAGAGCCCGGTGCTGTCCGGAGGAAAAGCGGCTCCGCACAAAATACAGGGAATTGGTGCGGGCTTCGTACCAAAGATTTTAAACAGGGACGTGATTGACGAAGTGATGCAGATCAGCGCGGAAGAGGCGTATGAAATGGCCCGCACACTGGCGCACAAGGAAGGCGTATTGTGCGGTGTGTCGTCGGGAGCGGCGCTTGCTGCGGCTGTTAAGCTTGCAGAGAGGCCGGAAAACGCAGGTAAGAAAGTTGTCGTAGTACTGCCGGATACCGGAGAACGGTATTTGTCTACGGATCTATTCAGTAACAATCAATAATTGAAAAGGATAAGGGGTGTTTATTATGTTAAAGAATATACCATCTATTATTTCTCCTGAGCTGATGTATGCGCTCATGAATATGGGGCATGGAGACGAAATTTGTTTTGGAGACGCTAATTTTCCGGCGGATTCCATGGGGCAGAGAGTGATCCGTGCGGATGGGCACAAAATTACAGAGCTTCTGGAAGCGGTGCTCGAGCTGATGCCACTGGATATTTTTGTGGATCAACCGGCAGTCCTTATGGACGCGCCTGCCGGAGATGAGCCGGGCGTATGGAAAAAGTATGATGAAATTATCAGGAATAAGGACTTTTCAGGCGGTTACAAGAACGGATTTGAAAAGATGGAGAGGTTTGCCTTTTATGACCGTGCACGCGAATGCTATGCAGTAGTCGCGACCGGGGAAAGCGAAGGCTATGCAAACATAATTTTAAAGAAAGGCGTTATCTTGTAACAGCGGTAAAGAGGGCATAAGAATGGAATTTACGTTTCAAATTCCCACTAAAATCATAGTGGGCGAAGATTGTGTGAAAAAAAATGCGTCGCTTCTTTCCTCATTTGGAAAACGTGCTGTGATCGTAAAATCGGGTTCCGCAGGTAAAAATGGCGCGCTCAGTGATCTGTGTGCGGCTCTTGAGCAGGAGGACGTTTGTTACCATGTATGTGAAAATGTGCCGCCGAATCCTTCGCCGGAAGATGTCGCAAAGTTATTGGGTTATGCGCCGAATTTTGATTTTATAGTCACTGTGGGCGGCGGAAGCGCGATGGACGCGGCTAAAGGCGTTGCGGTGCTTGCAACGAACGATATGCCGGCGGAAGGACTCTACGAAAAATCTTATCAAAACGCGCCGCTGCCAGTAATTGCCATACCAACGACATGCGGTACGGGCAGTGAAGTGACCGCTGTTTCTGTATTGACCGTCGGGGAGACAAAAAAATCGTTTGCGAAGCCGGAGCTTTTTCCCGCAGTTGCATTACTTGACGCAAAGTATCTTAAAACGCTGCCGGATCACGTGATGATCGACACGGCGCTTGACGCATTGGCGCATTGCGTAGAAGGATACCTGATCTTTGAATCGTGGGCGACGCAGATGCTCGCGGAGGAGGCGTTCCGTAATTTTGCTCAGTATAAGGAAGCGCTCAAAGCCTGTAAGTTTACGCCGGAACAGCTTCAATTAATGCTTTATACTTCCACCTTGGGAGGAATTGTGATCAGCATGGCGGGAACGTCCGCCGTACATACAATCGGTTATCCGCTTACCGTGCAAAAAGACATTCCACATGGACGTGCGTGCGCCCTGACGCTGGGCAGGTACGTTGAATTTGTATACGATGCAAATAAGGAAAAGGTCGATAAACTTTGCAGCCTGCTGCAGGTGGACGGCGTACAGGGATTCATTGGCATGATCGACGAAATTTTAGGGGAAAAACCACGTGTAACGAAGGAAGAACTGGAACGTTTCACAGAAATTTCTGCGGCTGACGCGATCCGGAAAAAGAATGCAAAACCGGTTACAAAGGCTGATATCATGAAAATTTATCTTGCATCGCTGCTTGGATAGGAGGAAGGCATGAATAAATCACTGGGAGAGGTATTCCGTTCTGCCTGGAATACGACAAGTCATAATTTCAAAACGCTTTTTACGGGGCTTCTTGCCTATACGGTGCCAACCTTGCTTCTTTCGATTTGCTCTTCGGCAATTTCGCAAAATCCGCGTATGGTATCATTGGGAGGGACGATTTCAATTTTATCGATCCTCTACATGGTATTTGCTTCACCGCTGTTTATGGCTTATATGGTCAGCATACTGCGTTCTTATCACCTGACGGGCGTTCCAGCGACCTTTGCAAACGCCTGGGGAGCGGCAAAGGCAAACTATGTCAGATACCTGACGACGCTACTGGCGGGGATTGTAATTACGTTTGCCGCAGTGATCATCATCATGCTTATTTATATGCTGGTAGCGGCAGGGACGATCGTTTCCTCGATCGGAATGTTTTCAGGTGTGAACAGTATAACCGACGTTATGGCTGTGATCGCCGTGATCCTTCCGGCGATTATCGTGCTTGTCGTATTACTGATGCTCTACATGTTCTGCATCAGCTTCGTACAGTTTATTCCGGGAATGGAGGCGACCAGCGGGTTTGGCGCTGTGTTTAAATCTTTCCGCTATATTTTCCGCGGCAATTTCTGGAAGAGTCTCGGACACGTCTTACTGATTGGCATTATTGTTTCAGTCATTGAAATGGCTGTCATGCTTCCGTGGCTGATACCGTATTTCTCAATGCTTTTTGCAATACCTTATGGGATTTCAACAGACATGCTTACTACAGCAAGCTCGACTCTCATGTTTTGGACGCCGCTTGCAACAGCAGTCAGCACGGTGATTGGGATTTTACTGCAAACGTTTACCACACCGTATATGTTTGAGGTATACCTGAATGCAAAGAGTGTGAGCGATGGAAAGGATTCGCAGGGCGTTATGAATACGGCGCCGTTTAATCCTTATACCAACCCGGCGGGGAACGGCGGGCAGACATGGCAGCAGCCACAGCAGCAAACGCAGCAAATACCTCCGGCCGCTGCTCCCACAACACCGCCGGAAGCGCAACAGCAGCAGAACGAAAACAACGGGAACGATCAGAACAATCAATAAAGAATATAAATGAAAAACCGTTCATCCAACTATGGGTGAACGGTTTTTCTATAAGTAAGGAATCGAATTAGAATTCTACATCTCTGCCATAGTACGCGCAATCGAGGATTTTCCTCATGGATGCAACGTCTGTTTCACGCGGGTTGCTTCCCGTACACGGATCGGCAACCGCATTTTCTGCGATGAAATCCGCGACCTTGAGGTAGTTCTCCTCAGTTACGCCGTTTTCGCAATAACTTTGTTTGATGCTAAGCTTTTTATTGAGCTCCTTTATTGCGTCAACCAGCGAATTAACCAACTGCTTTGTCGTTGCGCCGGGAAGTCCCAGGGCACGTGCGATTTCCGCAAGCTGTTCGCTGCTTGTCTTTTCGTTGTATTCAATTACATAGGGCAACAAAATCGCGTTGCAACGGCCGTGAGGGATGTCAAACTGTGCGCCCGTTTTATGCGCCAGCGAATGGGCAATCCCCAGCAGGGCATTTGAGAACGCCATACCTGCCATACACTGCGCTACGTGCATTGCGCCTCTTGCTTCCACATTGCCTTCAACGGAAGCAACGAGGTTTTCATAGATCATTTGGATTGCCTTTAATGCAAGCGCGTCAGAGAAGGGGCTGCGCAGGGCTGCCACATATGCTTCAATCGCGTGTGTAAGAGCGTCCATTCCTGTATCTGCGGTTAGGGACTTTGGCATTGTCAGAGGAATATTATTGTCGAGTATCGCAATGTCCGGCGTGATTTCAAAATCTGCCAGCGGATACTTGATCAGCGTATTGTAATCTGTAATGACTGAAAAAGCGGTTACCTCGGTGGCTGTGCCGGATGTAGACGGGATAGCCACGAAAATTGCTTTCTGGCGTAATTTTGGCATAGTAAACGGATCCTTGATATCGTCAAAGGTCTTTTCCGGATATTCATAGAACACCCACATTGCCTTTGCCGCATCAATCGGCGAACCACCGCCGATTGCGACGATTACGTCCGGTTCAAAGTCGCGCATTGCCTGGGCGCCGCGGTAAACGGTCTCAACAGAAGGATCGGGCTCGACTCCTTCAAAAAGCTTCGTTTCAAGTCCGGCTTCATGAAGAACATTTTCCAGCTTTTCAAGGAAACCGAATTTCTGCATGGAGGAACCGCCGGTCACGATGATCGCGCGTTTATAACCTTTCAGGCAGGAAAGCTCATTGATTGCGTCAGGACCAAAATACAGGTCGCGGGGTAAAGTAAATCTTGCCATAATAAAAACTTCCTTTCATAATTTTTCTTACACTTCATAATTTTTCTTACACTTTATTGATAACCAATTAAGTGATTCAGTACTCTTTATACTGCTCATTTTCACACATTGTTAAATATATATCAAACTATATTTTCTAAATCAAAAATGATATAACGACAAAAATTATTATTAATATGGTAATTTGTAATGCCTGATAAAACGCCTGAAATGGGAATAAATAGAAAGCTATCACAAAACAGTGTGATTGTGCTAATATAGTAATGGTTAAATACAAGATAGGAAAAGCGTATGTGGAAATTAGCAAGGTATTTAAAAAACTACAAAAAAGAAGTCGTTTTGGGGCCGATCTTTAAGTTGATTGAAGCGATCCTCGAGTTGATTGCGCCCCTTATTATGGCGAATATCATTGATCTGGGAATCAAAAATGCCGACAGGGATTATATCTTCCGTATGGGGGGAGTAATGATTCTTATTGCTGCGGTAGGTCTTTGCTGTGCGCTTGTTTGCCAGTATTTTGCCGCAAAAGCATCCCAGGGATTTGGAACCGACCTGCGCAATCAAATGTTTGCGCATATTGGGAGGCTTAGCCATGCGGAAATTGATGACATTGGTACGCCATCGCTGATCACGCGTATCACAAACGACGTAAACCAGCTCCAGGTGGCAGTGGCGATGCTCATACGCCTTGTGATCCGTGCACCGTTTCTGGTGATTGGCGCTACCGTAATGGCAATGATTATAGATTTGAAAATGTCGGTCATTTTTCTTGTCGCGGCTGTGGGAATTGCGGTTGTGCTTTACCTTATCATGACAAAATCAGTGCCGTTTTACCGTGCGATCCAAAAGATGCTGGATCGGATTTCACTTGTGACGAGGGAGAATCTTTCAGGCGTGCGCGTCATCCGCGCATTTTCCAAACAGGAAAAAGAACAGGAGCGGTTTCAGGAAGCTACAGGAGAGTTGCAGGATGCGGCAATCCGCGTTGGGAAAATATCCGCGCTTTTGAATCCTCTTACCTATTTGATCGTGAACCTTGCGATTATTGCCATCATTTGGTTTGGCGGAAATGCCGTTAATATGGACGCTTTAGAGCAAGGGCAAATCGTGGCCCTGGTGCAGTATATGACGCAGATATTGCTTGCGCTTATCGTCGTCGCAAATCTTGTGGTTATTTTTACAAAAGCCTCGGCTTCGGCTGTCAGGGTTAATGAGGTATTGGAGCAGCAGCCGGGCATTGAGGATAAAGGGAATGAGAATATCAAAGCGGACGGCTCAACAAGTACACCAAAAATAGAGTTTGATAACGTTTCTTTTTCCTATGGAAGCGGAGACGATGCGCTGACGGACGTCTCGGTCAGGATCATGCGGGGGCAGACAATCGGTGTGATCGGAGGTACTGGTTCCGGAAAATCGACCTTTGTCAACCTGATTCCCAGGTTTTACGACGTGGAAAAGGGAAGGGTGCTTTTTGACGGGATCGATGTGAGAGAATATCGTTTTTCGGATTTGCGCGGACAGATTGGTATGGTTCCTCAAAAAGCGGTGCTTTTTACGGGCACTGTGCGTGAAAATATGCTTTGGCGTGATGAAAATGCGACGGATCAGGAAATTTGGGATGCGCTGCGGGTGGCGCAGGCAGATGAATTTGTGGGCCGGATGCCCCAAAAGCTGGATACCCAAATTTTACAGGGGGGTAAAAATCTATCAGGGGGCCAAAAGCAAAGGCTTACCATAGCACGCGCGCTTGTTGGCGGGCCTGATGTGCTGATTCTGGATGACAGCGCGTCCGCGCTTGATTTTGCCACGGACGCTGCGCTCAGACGGGCAATCAGGGAATACAGCAGGGATATCACGGTAATTATGGTTTCCCAGCGGGCGACGACGTTAAAAAATGCAGATAAGATCATTGTCTTTGACGACGGCAGGGTAATGGGTGTGGGAACGCATGACGAACTGTTTGAAACCAATGAAATATATCGCGAGATATGCCTTTCCCAGCTCAGCGAAAGCGAGGTGAAAGGCAATGCTTAAAAACAAGGATGTGATCAAAAGGCTCGTTGGTTTTCTGGCACGTTATAAAGGATATCTGGTAATTGCTTTGGTCAGTGCCGCTCTCAGCGTTGCGATGTCTTTATGGACACCCGTTTTAATTGGTAACGCGGTGGATTTGATTGTTGGGCCGGGCAACGTTGCCTTCGCAAAGATCGTCCCGATTTTGCTGACTATTGGCGTTGCAATCGGTCTTTCGGCGCTTTTCCAATGGATTATGACAAGATGCACCAACCATGTGACATATCATGCAGTGCGCGATTTGCGTGTCGCGGTATTTGAGCGGCTGAAAAATATCCCGTTAAAGTACATCGACGGACATTCCCATGGAGACCTGATCAGCAGGGTTGTAAACGACATCGACCAGATTTCCGATGGACTGTTGCAGGGGTTTGCGCAGCTTTTTACCGGGGTTGTAACCATTGTAGGCACGCTTCTCTTTATGTTGTCTATTAATATGACGATCACGCTTGTGGTGGTATTGATTACGCCTTTATCGCTTTTTGTTGCTGCCTTTATCGCAAAAAGATCATTCCATCTGTTTCGCGAGCAGGCTGCGGTACGAGGGGAGCTCAGCGGATATATCGAGGAAATGGTCGGAAACCAGAAGATTGTAAAAGCCTTTGGCTATGAGCAGAGGGCGCAGGATGCTTTCGAAGAGATCAACGGCAGATTATATACAAGTGGAGTTAAATCGCAGTTTGCCTCATCGCTTACCAATCCAAGTACGCGTTTTGTGAATGCGATTGTTTATGCGGTGGTAGGAATTGTAGGAGCGGTTTCCGCGGTGAACGGCGGTATTTCAATCGGACAACTATCCAGTTTTTTAATTTATGCAAATCAGTATACCAAGCCCTTTAACGAGATATCCGGCGTCGTAACGGAGCTGCAAACCGCCCTCGCTTCGGCGCGCAGGGTGTTTGAGGTGTTGGACGAGCCGCTTGAAGCGCCGGACAGTCCGGATGCTGTAGTCGTAGAGACAAGCAATGGAAACGTAAGCATGGAAAATGTGTCCTTCTCCTATGTTCCGGACAGGAAGCTGATCGAAGGACTTACCGTGCATACAAGATCAGGCGAACGTGTGGCAATCGTAGGACCAACAGGAAGCGGAAAAACTACGATCATCAATTTGTTGATGCGTTTTTACGATGTAGACAGCGGCACAATCAGTATTGACGGTAGGCAGATCAAAGCGATGACGCGCAATTCCATGCGTGCGCTTTATGGCATGGTGTTGCAGGAAACGTGGCTGTTTGCGGGCAGTGTGCGCGATAATATTGCTTACGGCAAACCGGATGCTACGGAGGAAGAGATCGTAGAAGCCGCAAAAGCGGCGCATGCGCATAGTTTTATTAAACGCCTGCCGGATGGTTATGACACGATTATTTCGGAAGACGGCGGAAACATATCCCAAGGGCAAAAGCAGCTTTTGTGCATTGCACGGGTGATGCTGGTTCAGCCGCCGATGCTGATTCTTGACGAAGCGACAAGCAGCATTGACACGCGCACGGAAATGCAAATACAGCGGGCCTTTGAAAAGCTGATGAAAGGGCGCACCAGCTTTGTTGTGGCACACAGGCTTTCCACCATACGCGAGGCGGATTGTATCCTTGTAATGAATGAGGGGAGCATCGTAGAGCAGGGAACACATCGTGAATTGATCGAAAAAGGCGGCTTTTATGCCGGACTTTACAACAGCCAGTTTGAACAGGCTGAATAAGAAAGCAAATAAAAAAGCTGTCCTGGAAACAAGACAGCTTTTTCCATATCAGTAGATATTGCCGCCGCCGTATTGCTCGATAAATTCTTCGTAGGTTCCCTGCTTGTCAAGCAAGCCGTCCGGGGTAAAGCGGATAATGCGGTTTGCAACCGTATCGATAAATTCGTGGTCATGCGATGCAAACAACACCGCGCCCTTAAAATCAACAAGACCATTATTTACCGCTGTGATCGACTCAAGGTCCAGATGGTTGGTAGGCTGGTCCAGAACAAGGACATTCGAACCAAACATCATCATACGCGAAAGCATGCAACGGACTTTTTCGCCGCCGGAAAGCACGTTTACCTTTTTGAAAACATCCTCGCCGGAGAAAAGCATACGTCCGCAAAAACCACGCAGGTATGTTTCTGTCGTATCCTTTGAATATTGACGAAGCCAATCGAGAATATTCAGGTCGCACTCGTCAAAGAACGACGAATTATCTTTGGGGAAGTAAGACTGGGACGTTGTACCGCCCCATTTAAACGTTCCTTCGTCCGGCTCCATCTCTCCCATCAATATCTGGAAAAGCGTGGTCGCAGCGATTTCAGTATCTCCAAGGAAAGCAATCTTGTCTTCACGGCCCATCACAAAGCTTACATTGCTCAGTACCTTTTCGCCGTCAATCGTTTTGGAAAGGTTTTCAACGGTCAATACTTCCTTTCCGATCTCGCGGTCAGGCGTAAAACCGACAAACGGATACCGGCGCGAAGAGGCGGGCATTTCCTCAAACTCCAGCTTATCCAAAAGCTTTTTACGCGAGGTTGCCTGCCGTGACTTTGATTTGTTTGCGGAAAAGCGCTGGATAAACGCCTGCAATTCCTTTGCCTTTTCTTCATTCTTTTTGTTCTGGTCGCGCATCATCTTCTGTATCAGCTGGCTTGATTCGTACCAGAATTCGTAGTTGCCCACATACATTTTGATTTTGCTGTAATCGATGTCCACCATGTGCGTACATACTGTGTTGAGAAAGTGGCGGTCATGCGATACGATGATGAGGGTTCCTTCATAATCCATCAGGAAATCTTCCAGCCAGTGCACGCTTGCAACGTCTAAATGGTTAGTCGGCTCGTCAAGCAGGATTATGTCCGGCTTGCCAAACAGCGCCTGTGCGAGCAATACCTTGATTTTTTCATTGTCCGGCAGGGAAGACATGGTTTGATAAAGGATGTCTTCAGAAAGCCCAAGCCCCTGTATCAGTTTGGATGCGTCGGATTCTGCTTCCCAGCCGTTGAGCTCCGCAAATTCGCCTTCCAGCTCGCCGGCACGAATGCCGTCCTCATCCGAAAAATCCGGTTTTGCATACAGCGCATCCTTTTCTTTTGTGATTTCCGCAAGACGCGGATTGCCCATCATAATTGTTTCCAATACCGTATACTCATCAAATGCAAAGTGATCCTGCTTCAGTACGGACATACGAGTGTTTTCCTGAATGTGTACGTCTCCTGTGGTTGATTCCAGATCGCCGGACAGGATACGCAGGAAAGTCGATTTGCCCGCACCGTTTGCACCGATAATACCATAACAGTTTCCGGGCGTGAATTTAAGGTTCACCCCCGAAAAAAGATTTGTTCCGCTAAAATTAAGACTCAAATTCGTTACTGTAATCATTTTTTACTCCATTTACTGTTTTTTACCCAAGTTTGTTCATTATACCATAAAACGGGGATTTGTGGTAAAATAGTCATATTATTTTAACAGGGGAAACGAATGGATCTGAAGGAAACAATTTCTTTATGGAATAAGCTTGAGGATACGAAAAAGCCGATTGTGCTTTATGGAATGGGAAACGGCGCGGATAAAATTCTTGATGAGCTGGAACGCCGCAATATTTCAGCCGCAGGGGTGTTTGCAAGCGATGAATTTTGCAGGGGGCAGCAATTTCGCGGATTTCAGGTCGTAAACTATGCGCAGGCAAAGGAGCGGTTTGCGGAGATGGTCGTTCTGGTTGCGTTTGGAACGCAGCTTCCAGAGGTAATGTCGCGTGTCAAACGTATTGCAGAAGAGCAGGAATTGTACGTTCCGGATGTGCCGGTGGTCGGCGGACGCGTATTCGACAGCGATTTTCTGGATGAAAATATAAAACAATTTGAAGAAGCGTACGGGATGCTGGAAGATGATTTTTCACGAAGAACCTTCTGCGATATGGTTGATTACAAAATAAGCGGCAAGCCGGAGTATTTGTTTGATTGTGAATGCAGCGTTGATTCTGTGTACAGTGAGGTTTTGTCCTTAACTGAGCATGAGACGTATGTGGACGTAGGCGCATACACAGGCGACACCGTAAGGGAATTTATCGGGTATGCAGGGGGATACGATTACATTTATGCGATTGAACCCGACCAAAAAAACTTTGCGAAGCTGCTGAAAAATACGCAGGCGTATGACCGCATAGACTGCTTTCATCTGGCCGCGCATGAAAAGCAGGGGAATCTTGGGTTTTCGCAGCGGGCAGGCCGCAATTCTGCTTGCTGCGGGGATTGCGGCGGGCAGGTAGAGGCAAACAGCCTGGACAGCTTGCTATCCGGGCAAAGGATCACTTATATTAAGCTGGACGTGGAAGGGCAGGAACTAGCAGTTCTAAAGGGAGCAGGTCAAATCATCCGGCAGCAAAAACCAAAACTTCTTGTTTCCGCGTATCACAGAA
The DNA here is from genome assembly GCF_000981035.1 of Christensenella hongkongensis. Lineage (GTDB taxonomy): Bacteria > Bacillota > Clostridia > Christensenellales > Christensenellaceae > Christensenella > Christensenella hongkongensis. Next base: position 68,485 of record NZ_LAYJ01000033.1, on the reverse strand, counting down.
ACGAGGACCTTTTCGAGATTCCGCAGTTGCTGAAACGGCTGCGGGAGGATTACAGGGTTTATTTGCGTCATTACCCTTATATACCCGCGTGGGACACCAATTATTATTTTGTATGAAATAAAAAGACCGGAAAAATCCGGTCTTTTTATATAGCAGTTTTTATCATTAAAAAGCGATGGCGTTACTCTGTCCTGAGCGCTTCAATCGGGTGCATCTTCGCGGCCTTATTCGCCGGATTGATTCCGAAGATAATGCCAATCGCCATGGAGAACAGAACCGCGAGCAGTGCGACGTCGCCGGACATCACATAAGAAGTGCCGAGCGCCGCAGACAGAATTGCGAGCAGTCCCCACGAAGCGGCAAGGCCAATCAGCCCGCCAATCGTGCTCACAACCAGCGATTCAATCAGGAATTGAAGCAGGATGCGCTTTCTGCCCGCACCAATGGCTTTGCGAATACCAATCTCCCTCGTGCGTTCGGCAACAGACACGAGCATGATGTTCATGATGCCGATTCCGCCGACGAGAAGGGAAATACCTGCGATTCCGCCAAACATGAGCGACATCGTATCGGTGATGGAATCCATTGACTCGAGAATCGAGGATTGATTCATAACGGAAAACGCATCTTCATCCTTGAAACGTTGCATCAGGGCGGTGGTTACATCTGCTTCCGCCTGATCCACAAGCTCGCTGCTGCCCGCGGTGATCGTAAAGGAAGTTACGCCCGACACATAAAACATACGCTGCGCCGTTGTGTAGGGAATGATAATGTTGCTGTTCTCCGAACCGATGATCGACTCTCCCGCGTCCGCAAGCACACCAACGACAAGAAAGCTGCGCCCATCTACAGATATTGTCTCCCCGACAATATCTGTCCTGCCAAACAAGTCGTCCGCAATATCTGTTCCAACGACGGCTACTGCGGAATTGTTATCCACATCCGGCGATTTTATGAATCGCCCGTATTGTACGGAGAGGTCGTTGATGTCCGCGTAAGAAGAAGTTGTCCCCACAACAGATGCGGTTGTTGAGGTGTCGCCTGCTTTTAGCGTTGCGCTTTGCGTCAGGGAAGGCGCGGCAAGGGATATGCTGTCATATTCCTCCGGTAGGGCGGCGACGTCGCTTAGCGTCATCGGCTGGTAACGCGTGTTGGTGATGGAAACAGACAATTTATCTGCGCCAAGCGTTTGAAGCGTATCGGTCACCGAGCTTGTGGTACTGCTCACGATTGATACCAGTACCACAACGGCCATAATTCCGATAATGATACCCAGCATCGTGAGGAAAGAGCGCATTTTGCTGGCCCATACGGATGAAAATGCCATGCGGAAGGATTCTAACAACATACGTCATGATCCTCCATTACTTTGCCGTCTAAGATGCGAATGCGCCGCTGCGCCTGCCGTGCGATTGCATCATCATGCGTAATCAGTACGATGGTATTTCCATTTGCATGCAGCTTCGAAAAAAGCTGCAGTATTTCCACACCGGTTTTGTGGTCCAGGTTTCCCGTCGGTTCATCCGCCAGGATGAGGGAAGGAGAAGTAACAAGCGCACGGGCGATTGCAACCCGCTGCTGTTGCCCGCCGGAAAGCTCCGTTGGCTTGTGGTAAATACGTTCTGAAAGGCCCATGCGGTCCAGTGCCTCTATTGCACGCCTTCTGGCCGCTTTTCGTGGTACTCCCTGGTAAAGCAGCGGAAGCTCGACGTTTTCAAGGGCGTTGTTTTTGGTCAACAGGTTAAAGTTCTGGAAAACAAATCCTATCTTAAAGTTGCGAATACGCGTCAGTTCGTCCTCCGTATAGTCGTCGATTGGCTGACCGTCCAGAATATATTCTCCGTCGTCCGCAACGTCAAGACAGCCGATGATGTTCATCAAAGTAGATTTTCCACTGCCTGATGGACCGATGATTGCTACAAATTCACCGTCGTTTATAGTAAGCGATGCCTTATCCAGGGCGTACAGCTCTTCATTTCCTATTGTATATATTTTTGAAACGTCTTTCATTTGAATCATACTGTCGTCTCCTTTCAGTTGCCGGGAGCGCTACCCGGGCCACCACCGTTGCCGCCGCTCGGCGGTTCTCCCATTGCGCTGCCCATATCCGAGCTGCCCCCGGGCATACCGCCGCCCATGCCTCCCTGGAACATGGTATTCACTGAAGATTCGGTGGAGGATGTGTCTGTATAAACGACCTGCTCTCCTTCCGAGAGGCCGGATGTAATTTCGACATTGGTACCGTCGGAAAGTCCCGTTTCTACAGTGCGGCGTTCTCCGAGGAGGCCTTCTTCACTGGTGCCGCCCGCGATGTAAACAAACTGTCCCTCTGCGGATTCCTGCAGTGCGTCAAGAGGAATCAGAAGCACGTTTTCGCTGGTAGCAATCGAAATCGTGGCAGTTGCGTTCATCCCGGCTTTGATTCCGGAAGCTGCCGTATCTGCCAGCGTGATAGTGACGGGGTAAGTAGTAACGCCGGATTGCGCCGTTCCCGCATCTGATATTTTGGTCACAGTACCCTCAAAAACCTGATCTGGAAGAGCATCCAGTACAACGGTTGCCGTCTGGCCATCCTCAATGCTCAGTATATCGAGTTCGTCGATATCGACGGAAAGCGTGTCTGCGGTTCCTGTCGATATCGTAAAGGCTGTTGAGGTGAGGGAATCATCACTGTCACTGGTGGAAGAGGACGTTGCAGCCGATGTTGCGGCAACCGACGAGGAAGAGCCTGAGCTGGAGGCCGACATTCCTGAGCTGCCGGTGTTACCGCCTGGCATAGATCCAGAACCGGATGTTTCCGTGCCAGAAGCAGCAGACGGAGCCTCGACGGAATTTTCTGTCTGGGTACCTTCTGCCGTAGCAGGGAATACCGCGTCAAATGTCAGTGTGTTTCCTTCCGATTCACCGCTGACCACAATATTTTGCACCTGCGCGCCGGAAACGTTTACCTGCGCGTCGTTCTCAAAGTGGTAGCCGGAGGTTGCCGTCAATGTTACAGTTGCCATATAGGCTGTGCCGGATGAAAACTTTGGCTCAGAAGGCGTCCATGTGATTTTTCCGGTGTAGCCAACGCCCGGCATAATCGTCGTCTGCGGCGTATTTTGCTCAACCGGATTGTTGATAAAGATTTCTACGACGCCACTGATCGGCATTACAGACGTTACCTGTGTATCCGCGAGAAGCATAATACTATCGCTGCTGTCTTCTGCTGCAGCCGAAAGAAGCGAAACGTCATTCGTTTCATCCTGATCGGTCGAAAGGAGCGACGAGGTTTTCATCGCCTGTGCGCCGGTTGCGGCCGACTGTGAAGATGAACCGGAAGAGGAGGAATCGGTTGAAGTACTGCCGGAAATAGAGACCGCGCTTATGCTGCCGTCAATATCTGCAACAATGCTGTTTGTCGCGGAGTATTTGACCAACAGGCGAAGCAATTCTTCATATTGAACCCGTTCCGCCAGAAGGGATTCATATTCCGCAGATGCGGCGGCTTCCTGCAGCGTGATCAGCGTATCGCCACTGCTGACGCTTTCATTCAGGGAAACGTCAACGCTGCTCACCACGCCGCTGCCTCCGAGGATTTCGAGTGGAGTGTTGATTTCAAGCGTTCCGCTGCCAAGTACTGTGCCGTCCTCGGACGAGATGCTGACGGTATCGCCAAGAGAAGGACCGTTATCGGTCAATGTGACCGTGCACGAAGAGCTGGAAAGCACAGAAACGGTTCCGGTTACTGTGCTGCCGTCAGACAGTGTAACTGTTACGCTGTCCCCATAGGAGACACCTTCTGTTGTGGCAGGGGTAAAGGTCGTCTTCATTTTCCCGTCGATTGAGAGCACGAGGAGCGATCCGTTTTGGGTAATGACGTCATAGGTGCTTGTGTTTTCAGATGCGTAAATTTGTTTGACGCGCCCGCTGACGGAAGAGGTAATATATTTCGATTCCGTATCGTCTTTTGTGCTGCTGATTTCAGAGTCGATGGAGGAAAGCTTTTCCTGCGCGCTTAAAACAGCACTTTGCAGGGAGGCTGGTTCAAGCGTTGCTAACGTATCGCCGGCCTTTACAGTGTCTCCGGCCTCAACCAATACAGAATCCACTGTGACACCCGCAGGAATTTTGACGTCGGTTGTAGTGCTTGATTCCAAATTGCCGGAGCCTACAACGGTGGTTTCGATCGTACCTGTAGATACGGTAGCGGTTTTCGTCAAAGCGCCCGCTGCCTGTGTATTTCCACGCATAAACTGCGGCAGTAAAAAAACGGCAAGCAATACGACTGCTGCCGTAACCGCACTTATAATAATCCATTTTTTCTTTTTTGATTTTTGCCTTTTTTTGTTCATGAGTTCCTCCTGGATATTTGTTTGTCAATCAAAAAATAAATCTGGAATCAGTGTAAGCCTTACGTGTGAAGTATACATGAACGCAGCGTGAAAGACAGCTTAAGCTTTTACAAAGAGGAGGCATTGTTTCATTGACTTTTTCTGCCGGTTATGCTATCATTTTTGAGTCGGTAATTTGAGCCGAAGTGGTGGAACTGGCAGACGCGCTGGACTCAAAATCCTGTGGTAGTGATACCGTGTGGGTTCGATTCCCACCTTCGGCACCACGTCGCGGCAAGTTCCGCGATTCCAAAGCCCTCGCAAAAGCGAGGGCTTTTTCATGCTCCGCTGCCGCTCCTTTTCCCCACGCGACCCGCTTCGCTGGGCTCGCGCGGGGCCCCGTTTTTAGCTGCATCTATTTTGTATCAGCGGCACCAAAAAGAAAAGTTCATGCGGCAGCATAGGCTTTTCTTTTTTTCTATCGTACGGGAACCGAACCCACCTTGGGTTCCTGCGATGCAAGCCCGCAAGGGCGCGGCGAGCTTTCCCACCTTCGGTACCAATAGAAACATCCATCTGAAGATGGATGTTTTTCTTTTGTCAAATGCAATATGATTATTTCCTGAAAAAAGCAAGATTGTGATTTACGCATCGTGGAAGGCCTAGTATAATGGAAAGAAAAACGCGAGGTGCAGTACAGTGCTAAAAGATTTTTATAAGGAGCTCGACGAGCTCTATGTGCAGGGCGATCAGGAAAAGGTAGAACGCTTTTTGCTTCAAAATGCAAGCGCCACCTGTCCATGTTGCGGCAAATTCAATGAGACTTATCTTGCCTGCATGAGTGAGCTTGGGGCTTTTTATCGCGGAGCAAGTAAATATGAAGCGTCGATTGAAGCGTTTATGGCGGCTGAAAATATGATCGTCACATATCTGGGAGAAAACACGCCGGAGTATGCCACAAATACAAATAATATGGCTGGCACTTACCGGCTCAAAGGCGACTATGAAAAGGCACGGAAGTTTTTTATGAAGGCAAAAACCATCTATGAGGGTACGATTGGAAAACAGAATTACGAGTATGCAAGCGTTCTGAATAACGTTTCATTGCTGTTCCAGTCCACAAAAGAATACGATAAAGCAATCGACTATTTACAGCAGGCGATTGAAGCGATGAAAGAGATTCCGGACGCCGTGGAAGAACTTGCCACAGGTTATTCCAACCTTGCGACACTGCTGCTGCAAAAGGGCGAACCGGATGAAGCGCGTTCTGCCATTGATGAATCGCTGCGTTTGATGCCCGAAGACAGTTTCCACTATCCGGCTGTGCTCAATACGATAGCGGCCCTTGAATACAGCGCAGGAAATTATAACGAGGCATTGAAATACTATCTGCAAACACTGGAGAAGGTGCAGGCGTTTTTCCAGAAAAATGTGGAATACGCCATTACCTGCGAAAATATCAAAAAGGTTTATGAAACGATTGGCGAATATGAAAAAGCGATGTCGTATATGCGCGAAGCGCATGACGTATATCTAAAGATATATGGAGAAGGACATGAGGTTGTACGACGTGCTGCTGAAGAGATGAACGTGCTTGGAAAAAAGACGGGGCAGAAAGAAAAATGAAGGGGCTTGAGCTTGCACAGAAGTATTATGAGACATATGGCGCAGAGATGATCCGCCAAAAATTTTCTGCATATGAAAACCGGATTGCCTGCGGACTCGTGGGAGAGGGTTCGGAGTGCTTCGGTTTTGATGACGAATATTCGCGGGATCACGATTGGGGGCCTTCTTTTTGCATGTGGCTCACGGATGAAGATTATGAGGAGACAGGCCTTGCGCTGGAGCGGGAATACCGTGCGCTCCCACAGTGCTTTGGGGGATTCGCAGGAAGGGTTGAAGAAAAATACGCAGAACATCGAATCGGTGCGCTGCGTACTTCTGTATTCTATTTTAACTATACGGGATTAAAGAAGGCGCCGGAAACGATTGCAGAATGGCGAAGGATACCCGAGGAATTTTTAGCGGTTGCGACAAACGGACGTATTTTCAGGGATGACCTTGGGGAGTTTTCAAAACGCAGAGAGCTTTTACTTGATTATTATCCTGAGGATATCAGGCTGAAAAAAATTGCGGCGCGCGCCGCGGTGATGGCACAGTCAGGGCAGTATAATTATGCGCGCTGTATGAAACGCGGGGAAGCGGTTGCCGCGCAATGCGCGCTTTCAGAATTTATCAAAGCGGCATGTTCCATGGTCTATTTGCTGAATAAAAAATATGTTCCATACTATAAATGGGCCCATCGGGGGATGAGGGAGTTATCCATACTGAATTGCGTGTACGGTCTATTGTCAGAGTTGTGCGAAGAAGGGAAAAGCGCAACACAAAAAACAAATATTATTGAGAATATATGCCGGGATGTCGCGGAAGAACTCCGAAAGCAGGGGCTATCGGACAGCAATGACGACTTTTTACTTGCGCAGGGGGAAAGCGTGCTTTGCCGAATTAAAGACGATATGCTCAGCAAGCTGCATATCATGGCGGAATAGGAGATACAATGGAGAAAAAAGCAGTGATCGAAAAAATTATTTCGATTGAATGGACTATGTTTGACGCGGTTGAAAATATTTCAGGAAGGGCTTCCTGTCAGGATGATTACGATACCTTCCGCATTATGCGGAAAAGCCAACTGGAAGCGTGGAATGCCGAAACACTGGAAAGCTACCTGAACGATCTTAAAACCGCGCAGGAAAACGGCAGGAATCTTCTGAGTGAAAAATACGCGTTTATGATGGAATATACGTCTCCTGATGAATTTGAACAAATCAGGGATCGGCTTCCAGACATAACGGAGGATAAAAAGAGATTGATTGAAGCGATCGTACCTGAGCATGTAAAGTGGCTGGAACAGCTCGCGCCGGAATATCCCATGCTCGTAGGCGGGGGCAGGCCCATCCACTCCAGTGAGGACGAAAAATATGATACCTCGTTCGAGACATACCTGCGCGGAGAGCTTTCTACTTACTCCATCGAGACGCTCAAAAAGTACCGGCGGTTTCAGGAACACCTGTTAGAGCAGGGAAAGAACATGAATCTGGATATTTTGAAAAATATGGCGAGGGAATATGGCTACGCTTCACTGGAACAGGCGGAAGAGCGAATGAGCAGGAATTGATGAAAGCGTGGAATCCGTGGCATGGATGCCATAAAATAAGTACGGGATGTAAAAATTGCTATATGCACCGCAGGGATGAATCCATAGGGAAAGATCCCGATACTGTATATCGTACGACAATGTTTGACCTGCCCCTGAAAAAGAAAAGGGACGGCAATTTTCGTTTGCAGCAAAAGGGCGATGTATTCACCTGCGGCACTTCGGATTTTTTTCTGGAGGAGGCCGATGAATGGAGAACGGAAGCCTGGAGCATGATCAGGCAGAGACAGGATTTGAGCTTTTTGATCATTACTAAGCGCATTCACAGGTTTTATGAAAAGCTCCCGCCTGATTGGGGCGAGGGCTATCCTAACGTAAAAATAGGTTGTACTGTAGAGAATCAGGAACAGGCAAATTACCGTATTCCCATTTTTCTAAAAACGCCAATCCGTCACAAGATTATTATCTGCGAACCGATCCTGGAAAGAATAGATTTGACGCCGTTTTTGAGCGGGCAAATTGAGATGGTGGTTGCGGGAGGCGAATCCGGTTATTATGCGAGGATCTGTGAATTTGACTGGATTTTGGAGATAGAACGTGAATGCAGAAAGCGCAATATATCCTTTTGGTTTAAGCAGACGGGCACGCATTTCAAAAAAGACGGAAAAAGGTATGTCATTCGCAAACGGTTTCAGCACTCACAGGCGCGCAAGGCGGGAATCAATTACTCTGCAACAAAATAGTCTTGTTCCACTTAAATTATGATTAAAATATTCACGAAATGTTTATAATTAAAATTAGAGTTTATTCATAAAGATTATCAAAACTCAAAAGATATCATTTGAAAAGAGGAATAGGGATGCCAAAACAGTCTGTTACGCCGCTTGCATATTTAATGGATATGCTTTATATCCAGGGGACACAACTTGCAAAAATGGTACATGTTGACAGGACGATCATCAGCCGTTGGAAAAACGGACGTGCTGAATTGAACATGAAATCAGCATATTTTGAGGATGTTGTGGAGGCAATTCTTGATATCAATGAGGAGCAGGGAATCCAAACGCTGGAACGTTTTTTTTCATCAATCAACCATTCAAAGGTGGAAGAACGCGAGACACTGAAAAAGGGAGTATCGGCATGGCTTGTTTCCAAAGATTTTAAGAAAAAGTATGTCGAGGAAGACAACGGAAATTGTCTTTATAGCGCGGCCTATAAAATATATAAAGGGCCGTCCGGAAAGAAAGACGCGCTTCAGCATATTTTAAGTATCGCAAATTCTCTTCCGCCGGGTGATATCCTGTGGGGCTATGATGCCGATTCACACATTTTTTATACGAAATCCAAAGAGGCGCCTATGTCTCAGCGGCAGTTTATTAACGCTGCAAAGCGGGGCGACGAGATTATTACAATGTTGTATATGAACCGGCCTGCCGAGCAAATTGAAAATATGTTCGAGTATTGGCTGCCGGTTTTTCTGTCGCCGAAGTCTCAGGCATATTACACGTATGATACGGATATTCCTTTTTACGAATATGTTTATGGAATTAAGGGAAAATATGTTATGATCGGCGCAAATCATGATAATGTGAGAGCTAATTTATATAGCGCGGTTTATGACGATCCAATGACAGTAACGCAGTTTGACCATTTTTTGGAACAGCATCTCCAAAAATTCGAACCGCTGATGAGCCATATGCAGGATAAAGACCTGTGTGAAGATTTTAAAAAAGATGAAATAGCGGAATATCTTAAAAAAGACATGAACCAGTATGTTATTGTGGATTCTTCGCCATTTTTGACTTACAGTAAGGAAACGATTGAACAGGTTATTTTCAACTACGAGCTAAACTCGTCGGAAGAACGTAAAATCATGCGGTTTTACAAAAATTGTATGGCCAGCAATAAGCGTTTTTTAACAGAAAAAAGTATGACGCGCGTCATATTCAGTATGGACCATATTCAGGAACTGATCACAACCGATACGGTTGACGCGCCTGTATTCGCTTCTCTTCTTGGAAGACCGATACGGATTGACAGCAAATGTATCGCGCGGGACTTAAGGGCGTTTTTTCTTGCAGTCAAAGAAAATCCTAACGTGGAGATCGCGGTGCGCCCGTTTGGGAATACTTCCTTTATACCAAATCTGAATCTATGGACAAAGGAAAATACGGTTGCTTATTTCTATCCGTCGGACGACGCGAGCGTACGTGTGATGACAAATGAATTTTCCAGTGTCAATGCGTTCTATTCTATGGTGGATAAATATTGGAACCAGCTGCCGTACGAATGTAAGCAGAGAGACTGGGTATACGATCAGGTCAAACGGCTGGTAGAAAAAGTATAGTGCGTGCAATGTTATGTTTAAAAACCTGCTGCATTTGTCCGTGGGGCTCATAAGCTGCATGACAAAAATTAGTTGCAGTCGGTAGAAGATTAACAAAAAATAAAAAGCTGCGAATTTGTTCGCAGCTTTTTTGTAATCAACAAGGGGGTTCATGCTTTGCCGTCGCATCCGCAAACGAGGATACGGGCCTTCACAGCTTCCACCACATATTCGCGGCCGACCTTGCCGTACTTTTTGGGATCAAATACATCAGGCGTATCCCTGATAACCTGCTTTACGCCATTGCTGTAGGCAATGCGAAGCTCGGTAGCGAAGTTTACCTTGCAGATGCCGGCCTTCACGCATTCGATGATATCCTTGTCAAGCAAACCGGACGCGCCGTGCAGGACGAGCGGAATATCTACTACTTTTTCAATCGCCTTCAGGCGATCTACATCAAGGACGGGCGTTCCGGAGTAAATTCCATGCGCTGTTCCGATTGCCACGGCAAGGGAAGCGATGCCTGTGCGCTCTGCAAATTCCTTTGCCTCCATTGGATCCGTATATCCGCCGCTTCCGCCGTCAAGATCGTCTTCTTTTCCACCGACTTTGCCAAGCTCTGCTTCCACGGGGATATTTTTGAGCTTTGCCTGTTCGACAACGCTTTTGGTAAGCGCAATATTTTCTTCAAAGCCTTCGTGGGAACCGTCAATCATGACGGAAGTATAGCCCGCTTCAAGCGCACCTACGGCAAGATCGTAGCTGTCTCCGTGATCCAGATGAATTACAACCGGCACAGCGGCTTTTGCCGCAAGCGTAGCGACGATAGCGCGATACATATCAAGGCTTGCATAGCGTACGGTTGAGGGAGTAGTCTGCAAAATAACGGGAGCATGCAGCTCCTCGGCGGCAGCAACGATTGCCTGGCCCATTTCCATATTTTCAACATTAAACGCGCCTACGGCGTAACCGTTTTTTTGGGCGTCGAGCATTAATTCCTTTGATGTTACCAGTGGCATATTGTTCCTCTTTCCCGAAATAATGTATTCCGTAACTTAATTTGTCGTTGGGTTGGACTGGATCATATCGCGTACGGTCTCGATGGAGATATTTCCCTCCATAGGACCAAATGCGCTTGTATTAAGCGCCGCAGCAGCGGAAGCAACCTTTGCGCACTCAAGCAACGGCTTTCCTTCGAGCAGCGAGCATATAAATCCAGCGTCAAATGAATCTCCGGCGCCGGTCGGATCAACCGGCGAGATTTTATAAACGCCGAAATCAAATGGCGCTTCATCGCGTGAATATACGGTGCAGCCGCGTGATCCGCGTTTTAATGCAAGAATTTCCAGTTTTTCGTTTTCAAACATTTTTTTGACTGCCAGATCAAGATCTTGCTCCTGAGCTATAATCTGGAGCTCTTCTTCGCCGGGGAACAGGACAGAACAGTTATCTATGATCGGCTTAAGCACCGCGGAAGCTGCCCGGCTGCGCAGCATTTCAGGACGGATATTTGGATCAAGCGATAATTTTGCCCCGTTTTTCAGGAAAAGATCTACAGTTTTCAGCACCTCTTTGGTAAAATTCTCGTCATAGCTCACAGCGGTTCCCATCAAATGGAAATACTTTGGAGCCCCGCCCGGGATAGCCGAAGGCGCTTTCGTTTTTATAACGGGAGACAAATGATAAATAAACTGGCGTCCTCCGTCGCTGAAATTCGTGTTGAAGGCAACGGCGGTTGCCAATTCATCATCAACTCCAATCAGGTCGCAATTCACGTCGTGTGAACGCAATCTGTCTATAATGCACCTTCCAAAATCATCAGGGCCGACTTTGCTGATAATGCCGGTCGAGTGCCCAAGCCTTGCCGCCGTATCGATAAAGATTGCAGGCGCGCCGCTGGGATAAGGGCCCAAAAATTCAGCGGGATCATAAAAGTTCTGGTCAATTTCAGGACGCATGATCTCTACGAGAACCTCGCCCATTGTCCAAATTTCAGCCATTTGTAGTGTTCCTCCGTAAAATTTTTTTATTATTTGCAGAAAATAGTAATCTTCCGCAATCATAGATACATTTCAGATACAAGTGTATCATATAATACATTATGACAAAATAAAATGTCATAAACAATACAATTTAACAATAAATAAAATTGCGAAAAAAGTCAATGTTTGATGGAAAATTAGAGATTGTGAAAACAAATGTTAAATTTTTCTTAAAAAGGGGAGAGCAACCATATTTTTTGGGGGAAATGCAGTAAAATTAAATTGATCATATGCCGGGTATGTGATATCGTTAAACGCGTGTGAAAAAATAGCTGTTTTACAAAAAATGGTTGGTTTTATCTTATGGACATCAGAAATTTTTACAAGGAAGGGCGGAGAGCTTCTTAAGTTGCATGAAACAAAAAAGCCTTATTATATGAAGAAATTATCGATTATTATACCAATTTATTTTAATGAAGAAAATCTGGACGCCATGTATGCGGAACTGAAAGAAAAAGTACTGGATCAACTGGCGCAGCGGGATTACGAGTATGAAATTATCATGGTGGACGACGGCTCTGGAGACGGATCTTATACCCTGATGGAAAAATTTGCCAGAGATAATCCACATATTATACTTGTTAAGTTATCCCGTAACTTTGGGGAGCACGCGGCGCTTCTGGCGGGGCTTAATGTGTGCAGCGGTGATTGTGCCGTCAAAAAATCGGCAGATGCACAGGAGCCTGCGGAGCTGATTCTGGCAATGCTTGAAAAATACGGGGAAGGCGACGACGTTGTGCTTGCGGTAAGGCAGGACAGGAACGAGCCTGCTCTGCAGAAATTTTTATCGAAACGGTATGCCTGCATGATGCGCAAGGTTGCCCTGCATAATATGCCGGACGGAGGCTTCGACAGCTTTCTCATTGACCGGAAGGTGATCGATGTCCTTGTGTCTATGGACGAACTCAATACCTCGCTCATGGGCCAAATTTTGTGGAGTGGTTTTAAGACAGGGCAGGTTCCATATACACGGCTTGAACGGACGGCAGGCAAATCAATGTGGAGTTTTTCCAAAAAAACAAAACTTGCGGTGGATTCTTTGCTGGGCTTTTCTTCCTTTCCGATCAAGTTGGTTTGGATTACAGGAAGCATCTCATTCGCCGTATCGCTTGTGTGGCTTGTATGCTATCTGGTTTACAATGCGGTAACCGCCCAGCAGCCGGGGCAGTTTGCCATTATCATGCTTGTGCTCTTTTTATTGTTTGGAATTCTGATGATTACAGCCGGCATTCTCGGAGGTTACATTTGGCGCGCTTTTGAAGCGGCGAGAAAACGGCCTGTATTTATCATAGAAAAGGTTCGGAAAAATGACGAAAATAAAGACTGATAAAAGGTCGGTATGGGAGTTTGTGAAGCAGGAGCACATCCTGCTGATTCTTGTAATATTTATTTGTTATTATATATGGAGCCTTTTGTTGCCGCCGAATGTTGCGCCGGATGAAGGAATGCGGTATCAAATCCCCGCTTTTATTTATCAAAACGGTTATTTGCCCCATGGGGCGGATCCGGCGGTCAGAGATCCGCTGTGGGGAATATCGTATGGCTTTGCGCCGTATCTTGCGCAGATCATTGGCGCGGGTTTTATGAAGATTACGAGCGCTTTTACGATAGATGGATTTGCGCTTCTGATGGCGGCCAGAATGGTAAATGTATTAAGCGCGACAACTACGGTTTGGTTTGCGATTAAGATTTCGCAAAGAATATTCCGCGGCGTACACCGCTGGGTATTTGTAATACTGATTGCCGCGCTGCCGCAATTTATTTTTCTTGGGAGCTATGTGAATAACGATTGCTTCGCTATTTTTGCAAGCTCGATCATTTTTTATGCGTGGATTATTGGGCTGCAGGAAAACTGGCCGGTAAAAAGCTGTGTGATGCTTGGTATTGGAATGGGCCTGTGCGCGATGTCTTATTATAATGCCTACGCATGGCTTCTTACGAGTGTTATTTTGTTTTTCTTTTCAGCGCTCATCATCGACAGGGAGCATTGGCGGGATCGGAAATTTCGTATTAAAATATACGTGATTGCGGGCATCTTTGTTGCGATTGCCGCGTGGTGGTTTATCCGCAGTTATATTATTTACGACGGTGATTTTCTGGGGCTGAATATAACAGAACATTATAAAGAGCTGTATGCGGTCGACGATCTCAAGCCATCCAACGTACAGACGGTTCAGCAACAGGGAATTTCTGTTCCTAGTATGCTGATCAGCATGAAATGGCTTCTGTTGACCTTTTGCAGCGCAATCGGCTGTTTTGGATCGATGGATATGTGGATTCCATATTGGATTTACGTTGTTTATGGAATTATTTTCGTTTTGGGATTTATTGGAATGCTCATGCGCTTCGTTGCGTTTGTCAGGAGTAAAGGAGAAAGAGATAAAGCTAAAAAATGGCTGCTTGGTATTTGTATGCTGCTGACAATGGCAATACCGGTTGCGCTGAGCATATACTATTCTTACACAAGCGATTTTCAGCCGCAGGGCAGATATGTCCTGTCTATGCTGCTACCATTTATGGCGTTCGTAACACTTGGACTGAAAACATTGAGCGAAAAAATAATACGAAAACAAAAAGCGCAAAGAAATGCAGCGGTTTGTTTTTGTGTGGGAATGATACTGATTACAGCATATGTGTTTGTTGGGACATACCTGCCTGCATATATATGATTAAAAGGAGTAAACATGATTGATTTTAATATTCCGCCATGCGGACCGAAAAGCATGAAATATATACAGAAGGCTATTGCAAACCACCAGATTTGCGGAGACGGCGAGTTTACGCAAAAGTGCAGTCAATGGCTGAAATTAAATTGTTCCATCTCAAACGCTTTCCTGACCACGTCATGCACGCATGCACTGGAAATGGCGGCGCTGCTCTGCAATATTGAACCGGGTGATGAAATTATCATGCCGTCCTATACTTTCGTATCCACGGCGGATGCGTTTGTCATGCGCGGCGCAAAGATCGTATTCGTGGATATACGGCCGGATACAATGAATATCGATGAAAATTTGATTGAGGACGCAATTACTGAGAAAACAAAGGCGATCGTTCCCGTTCATTATGCGGGCGTTTCGTGTGAAATGGATCAGATACTCGAAATTGCGAAAAAGTATGACCTGAAAGTAATTGAGGACGCAGCGCAGGGAATAAAATCCTTTTATCATGGAAAGGCGCTTGGTACGCTGGGCCATTTTGGCTGCTTCAGTTTTCATGAGA
The DNA here is from genome assembly GCF_000981035.1 of Christensenella hongkongensis. GTDB lineage: Bacteria > Bacillota > Clostridia > Christensenellales > Christensenellaceae > Christensenella > Christensenella hongkongensis. The sequence goes on along the minus strand of NZ_LAYJ01000033.1, from coordinate 53,428 downwards.
CAAAAAATTACAGCATGGGCGAAGGCGGGGCGCTCCTGTTCCACGGAGCCAAGTATACGGAACGCGCTGAAATCATTCGGGAAAAGGGAACGAACCGCAGTAAATTTTTTCGTGGACAGATCGATAAATACACATGGGTAGACTGCGGATCGTCTTACCTGCCAAGCGATCTGAACGCTGCGTATCTTTTGGGCCAGCTTAAAATTGCAGATCAGATTTTTGACGACAGGATGGCAAGCTGGGAACGTTACTACAGCGGGCTTTCAGACCTAAAGGAACAGGGCTTGCTAGAGCTTCCGGTTGTGCCGGAAGGGTGCGGCCATAACGCCCATATGTTCTATATTAAAGCAAGGAATCTCGAAGAGCGTACGGATATCGCTTCGTTTTTGAAAAGCCGCTATATTGAAACGGCGTTCCACTATATTCCGCTGCACACTTCTCCGGCAGGAAAGCGGTTTGGCAGGTTCCATGGTGAGGATCACTATACAACGGCGGAAAGCGAACGGCTGCTCAGGTTACCGATGTACTACCAATTATCACGCAACGATATCGATTATGTAGTCTCAACGATTCACGAGTATTTCAGGCATAAAGAGGAAGCGCAGTGAAAAAAATTGTAATTATCGGCGCGGGGGAATTCCAGAACCCGCTGATCGAGAAGGCAAAGAAGCTTGGTTATGAAACGCATGTCTTCGCATGGAAATGCGGGGATATAGGAGAGCGCACAGCGGATTATTTTTATCCTGTAAGTATTACGGAGAAGGAAGTGATACTGCGGGAATGTGAACAGATCAGGCCGGATGCGGTTGTGTCGATCGCTTCAGATCTCGCCACCCTTACCGTAGGGTATATTGCGCAGCGCCTTGGACTGCCGCATAACAGCGAAGCCTGCATCCAGTGCTCCACTGATAAATTTAAGATGCGTAAGGCATTTCGCGCAGCAGGAATTTTAACGCCGGAGTTTGCACAGGTCAGCGGGCAACAGGGCGCTTTGAAATTGGAGGGGATGTCTTATCCGCTTATTGTTAAGCCTACAGACCGTTCCGGCAGCAGGGGAATCACAAAGGTGTGGGAAGAAAGCGAGGCTGCCGAAGCGGTGAAGCGTGCGATTGATTGTTCCTTTGCAAAGGCCGCGATTGTAGAAGAGTTTATTGAAGGCGATGAATACAGTTGTGAATGTATTTCACAGGACGGCGTACACCACCTTCTGGCACTGACGAAGAAATATACCACCAATGCCCCCCATTTTATTGAAACAGGGCACATTGAGCCTTCCGGTATTGAAGACAGTATGTTGCAAAAAATAAAAGAGACGGTTTTTGCAGGACTGGACGCCCTTGGAATTAGGGTAGGGGCCAGCCATACAGAATTCCGGATATCACCCAAAAATGAACCGGTCATCATTGAAATTGGAGCGCGTATGGGCGGGGATTGTATCGGATCGCATTTAGTGCCGCTCTCAACAGGATACGATTTTACAAAAATGGTAGTTGAAGCCGCAGCAGGAATACCAATCTCCTTAGAACGCCATGCGCACTATAAAACGGCTGCGATACGTTTTTTACTTGAACCGGACGACATCCGGAACATGCAGTCGTTCGAAAGGGATTTTCCTGAAATTGTTGTGGAAAAAAGCCCGTTGCATGAGGAAAATTTGAACAAGGCGGCGGATAGCTCTACACGCGCAGGTTATTACATCATGGCCGGCAATGACCGTGAGGCAATGGAAAACATGTTGAAAAGCGACAGAAATTAGCAAAGCGCTTCCAATTATAGGGAGCGTTTTTTATTTTATATTTTCGGCACAATTTGTATTATTTCGCCGGAAAGGTTGTTCTGGTAAAAGAACAGGTTTATAATCCGTATGTATGAAATTTTTTGCAGGATGGAAAGGACGGTTATGAAATACTTATTTCAGGCAGGAATCGTGTTTGGCGTTTGTCTGTTGGGCGAATTGCTTTCTAAAGTGATTCCAATTCCAACGAGCGTATTAAGCATGGTGTTATTGTTTGTTTTATTGCTTTTGAAATGGATCAAACCAAGGCATATCGAGCATTTTGGTGATTTTTTACTGAAAAACATGGCCTTTTTCTTTATACCGGCAGGAGTGGCAATCATGGAGCAGTTTGACCTGTTAAAAAATTACCTCGTCCCGTTTCTCCTGATTTGTTTTATTACGACGATTATTACGTTTCTGGTAACGGTCTATACGGTCAAGGGCGTTATGGCGATACAAAAAAAGGTTAAGGAGAAATATAAACATGAATGATTTTGTAGCTTCTCCATTTTTTGGCGTCGTGCTGTGTGTTGGGACCTATGCGGTTGGGTGGTGGATTAACCAAAAAACCAAATCGCCGGTTGCCAATCCGCTTTTGATCTCTATGGCGCTTGTGATTGTCGTCTTGACGGTATTTCATATTCCGCTTGAGGATTTTAACCGGGGCGGAGATTTTATCGGCTTCTTTTTGATTCCTGCAACTGCAGCCCTTGCGCTTTCGATTTACCGGCAGCTATGGCTGCTGAAGCGTAATTTTCTGCCGATTATTATTGGGGCGGCGGTTGGCTCGCTTGCCTCTATGGGCAGTGTGTACGGCCTTTGCAGACTGTTTGGCGTAGATCAGGTGATGGTGAGCTCGCTTATTCCCAAATCAGTGACTACGCCGATTGCAATGGATGTTTCGATCAGGCTTGGGGGAGAACCGTCGATCACTGTAGCGGCTGTCATTATTACCGGCATCATCGGGGCTATTCTCGCTCCGGTCATGATCAAGCTCTTTCGTGTCAAAAATCCAATAGCGGCAGGCGTTGCCATTGGTACAAGCAGCCATGCCCTTGGAACGGCAAAGGCGATTGAGATTGGCGAGGTTGAGGGCGCGATGAGCGGACTTGCGATTGGAATTTCAGGAATCCTTACGGTATTGTTTGCACTCATTATTTCCTGAAATGGCCGATGGGGAATATGCAGGCTCCGGTTTGATTTTAGGCTGATATCATGGTAAAATGAATGACCGGATAAAATTGGTAAACAAACCGCTTGTCGCCGGTTTCAGGAGAAGGACGTATGGCGCAAGGCGCCGCGTTACAGGAGGACTTTATGGCAGAAAAATTGTTGGCTATCGATGGAAACAGTCTTGTTTTCAGAGCGTATTGGGCACTGCCCACAACCATGCAGGACAAGGACGGCAGGCCGACCAATGCTGTGTATGGCTTTTTTACAATGTTGTTTCGCGTGGTAGAGGAATATCAGCCAACACATATTGCCGTTGCGTTTGACCGGAAGGAAAAAACATTCCGGCATGAAAAATATGCTGAATATAAAGCAGGCAGGCGGAAAACGCCGGAAGAGCTTTTGGACCAGATACCAATGCTTCAGGATGCGCTTAGCAAGGTGGGGATACATTATGCCGAGCAGGCGGGATATGAAGCTGATGATATCATTGGCGCGCTTTCCAAAGAAGCTGAAAGCGCAAATATGGAAACATATATTTTTACAGCGGATAAGGACCAGCTGCAGCTCATTGACGGTCATGTAAATGTTGTGCTGACCAAAAAGGGCGTGAGCGAAACAAAGCTGATGACAAGGGAAACGCTGTTTGAAGAAATGGGCATTACGCCTGCACAAATCACTGATTTGAAGGCGCTCATGGGGGACGCTTCCGATAATATACCGGGGATTGCCGGGATTGGGGAAAAAACAGCGTTGAAGCTGTTGCACGATTATCCGACAATCGAGGAGCTGTATGAGCATATTGACGATTTGCCGAAAAATAAGCTTCACGAAAAGCTTGTGAACGGGAAAGAATCAGCCTTCCTTTCAAAGGATCTGGCGACAATCGAGGTGGATATGCCGCTTAAGGAAGATGTCGCTTCCTTTTCCTTTGCAGGCTTTGATATGGACGGGTTGCGCTCCATGAGCGAGAAATACCGTTTCAATTCCTTCCTGAAACGTTTTGATTTAAAAAGGGAAGAAGAAAAAACGGTTGTACAAAAAACGGTCGCTCCCACAGAGCTTGGGTTTCTTGACGATGTTTTTGAGTTTGCGTTGCTTGTAGACGCAGGTGCAGGCGTGCGTCTTGCGGTAGATGGAGAAACGGAATACCTGATTCCTCTAAAGCTGACATTGCTTGACGAGGGATATGACTTAAACGACGTTTTAAAGGCACTCAAACCTTATATGCAGGATAAGAAGGTAATCGCGCATGATGTAAAAAAGCTGATGCACGAATGGGGCGGTGATTTTTTCAACGAGTTTTATGATGTGATGCTTGGCGCTTGGGTACTGTATCCGGCTCATGCAAAGTATGATATGGCAAGCATCATGAAACGTGCAGACTTGCAGGAAAACGCAGCGGACCTGTTCGTACTGTCCCAGCGTCAGCGTGATGAAATTGAGCGCAATGAGCTCGAAGAAGTGATGTACCACATCGAGGAACCGCTTTTGAGGGTGCTTTACGGCATGGAGCAGGAAGGAGTCCGGGTAAACGACGACGAGCTGAAAAGGCTTGGAGAGGAATATAATCAAAAAATCGAGGAGCTCTCTTCTAAAATTTACGGGCTTGCAGGAGAAGAATTTAATATCAGCTCCACCAAGCAGCTTGCCGAAATATTATTTGAAAAACTTAAATTGCCGGTTGTAAAAAAGACGAAGACTGGCTATTCTACAGACGTGGAAGTGCTGGAAAAGCTGGAACAAAAACATGAAATCATTCCGTATATTATGGAGTACAGATCGCTCACCAAGCTAAAGGGCACATATGTGGACGGACTTCGTGCGCTTATCCGCAACGGGATGATCCATACCACGTTTTTACAGACGGCGACTGCCACGGGCAGGCTGTCAAGCGTGGAACCAAACCTGCAGAATATCCCAATCAAGTCGGCAATGGCAAACGACATCCGCAGCGTGTTTGTAGCGCCGGAAGGATATCAGATTGTCTCTGCGGATTACTCGCAGATCGAACTGCGGATTTTGGCTGCCATAGCGGATGATAAACACCTTAGGGACGCGTTTTTAAAAGGACAGGATATTCACGCCAGGACTGCGGCAGAGGTTCTTGGAAAGGACATTGAAGATATTACGCCGGCTGAACGCGCCAGCGCCAAGGCAGTCAATTTCGGTATTGTTTATGGTATCAGCGATTACGGACTGGCGCACAATCTTGGAATCAGCAGAAAACAGGCGGCGGATTATATTGCCAGATATTTTGAAGAATTCGGCGGCGTTCGAAAATATATGGATGAAATCATTGCACAGGCGCACGAGGACGGCTTTGTTCGTACGATTTGCGGGCGCATCCGCTATATTCCGGAGCTATCCTCAGGCAACTACAATATTCGTTCGTTTGGCGAACGGGCCGCGCTCAATACGCCGATACAGGGAAGCGCTGCGGATATAATCAAAATTGCAATGAACCGGGTGGCGGAGCAGCTTAAAGAGAAGCAGTATGACGCAAAGTTTATTTTGCAGGTGCACGATGAACTGATACTTTATGCAAAGGACGAGCAGTGTGGCGAGATAAAGGAAATGCTGCGCGAATGTATGGAAAACGCCGTAAAGCTTAGTGTACCGCTGCGTGTGAACGTGGCGCAGGGAAAGACGTGGGCGCAGGCAAAATGAAACGGATGATTGGACTGATGGGAAACAGCGGTGCGGGAAAGAGTACCGTTGCATCTTTTTTAATGGAGCTGGGCGCGGATGTAATCGACGCGGATAAAATATCGCATGATATCTGTGAACCGGGAAACGCGGGTTATGACGCGGTCAGAAAAGGCTTTGGAGAACAGTTTTTTGGCACTGACGGGAAGCTTGACAGGCGGAAGCTGGGAGCGTATGTATTTGCCAATCCGCAGGAATTAAAAAGGTTGGAGCAAATACTTCATCCCTTGGTTCTGGAGGAAATGGATAAAAGGGTTGCGGCTTCTGCAAGCGGCACAATAGTAGTGGATTGTGCTCTTTTGATTGATGCGGGGCTCGAATCGTGGGTGGACGAAATCTGGCTTGTAACAGCAGCACACGAAAATAAGAAGGAACGTATTAAAATGCGTGACGGAATTGATGAAGAACACGCAAAAAACAGGCTTGGAAGTCAGAGAAAGCAGGATGAGCTTCTGGGGTATGCGGATGTCGTGATCCATAATGACGCAAGCCTTTCGGAGCTGAAAAAACAGGTGGGAGAAAGTTTCTATGGGACGAACAACGAGCCGCAGGAATAGCGGAAAGAAAAAAGTTATTATTATCATTGTCTGCGTCATTATCGTGGCAGTGGTTGGCATTGTAGGTTTCACGCAATTATCGGAGTCATGGGAGAAATCAAAATATCCGCTCGAATATCAGGATTTGATCGAAAAATATGCCGCACAGTATGATCTTGATCCCTATTTTATTGCGGCAGTGATCAATACGGAAAGCGGTTTTGACGCTTCAGCGGTTTCATCTGCGGGAGCACAGGGACTAATGCAGATCATGCCTGAAACAGCGGAATGGATTGCAGGAAAATTGGGTGACAAAGAACTTGATCCAAAAAATCTTACAGATCCGGAAACCAACATTGAGATGGGGTGCTGGTATCTGCAGTTTTTAAAGGAACGGTTCGATAACAACCTGCCGGTAATGATGGCGGCGTATAATGCCGGTCACAACAAGGTAAGGTCATGGCTCGACGATCCACAATATTCCGATGGGGAAAATTTGACAAACATTCCCTATCCGGAAACAGAGAATTATGTTAAAAAGGTAACGAAAGCATATGAAGAATATCAAAAACTATATCAGCTTGGGTAAAAAAATTGTCTGTATTTTACTTGCCGGAGCGCTCCTGCTTCTTTTGGGAGCATGTGGCGGCGATCAGGCCACACAGAGCGGGGATGTGACTGTAAAAAGCAGCGCCGATGCTTCTGCAGATGCAACGCAAACGGCGCAGGGCGACCTGCAAAAGCAGGGCGGGGATTTATTTATTGCGATGCCGGAAGGAATTACCTCTCTTGATCCGCTTGCAGCGACAAACGAGGATCTGATCAACCTTCTGACTCTTATTTACGATCCGGCGATCAGGATTGATGGGAGTGGAAAACCGCAGGCCTCTGTAATAGAATCATGGGAAGTGGACGAAAGCGGCTCGGTTTATACCTTTCACATCCGGCAGAACGTAGTTTTTGTTTCCGGTGATGAAACAATTCCGCTTACGGCTGACGATGTAATTTATAGTGCTCAAAAGGTTGGGGAGCTGACGGGAACCCAATTCCCGGTGACAGATGGAACAACGCCGGAACCCCAGCCCACTGATGTGCCTGAGGAGGGAGACAGCGGAGAAAGCGGCGATACGCCTTCTGCAAGTCCAAGTCCAAGCAGTTCGGCGTCTGCAAGTGCAAGCCCGAGCTCCAGCGAAAGCGGATCTGCGGATCCCAGCGCCTCGGCTACAATCGATATTCCGCAAACAAATCGATATACACAGTATAATTCACTGGTAAGCGGATTTGAAAAAATTGACGATCATACGATAAAGCTTACAATGACAAAGCCGGGGATGGAGGCGCTTTATTTTATGGCGTTTCCCGTACAGTGTGAAGGACAAAATAATGTGGGGAGCGGCCCCTATAAAATAAGCAGTTTTGATGCGGAAACAGAAATGGAACTGAACGTTAATGAGAGCTGGTGGGGGACAAAACCGAATATTACGAGAATTGTTGCAAAGGCCACAACTGGTAATTCGGCAAAGCTGGATGCGGTTTCAACCAGTATCCTTGATTTTGTTACGACAGATGTGTTGTATTCCGGTAAGTATAAGCTTGCAAATAAAACGCAGGTAATCGACTATATGACAAATTATTATGATTGCATCGTTCCCAACCTTGGCAATTTCAAGTTGGAGGACACAAATGTGCGTCAAGCCATATCCTATGCGATTGACAGGCGGGAAATAATTTCGACGGTTCTTTTGAATCATGCGGTGCCTGCCAATCTGCCGATTTCGCCTGATTTTTATGCGTATGATACGAAATATACACAGGATGACGACCTGAAAACAGCACGTCAGCTGTTGCAGGAGGCAGGGTACCGGACGGATGAGATACAGGAGGGCAGCGAATTAAGCCTTACGCTGATTGTACCAAACGACAGGGATATGTCTTACCGGATGGAAGCCGCTAAAATGATCAAGAAACAGCTTGGCAGGGTAGGAATTGTTGCGACAATCGAGGAGCTTGAGGCGGTGGATTATTATGCAAGGTTGCAAAACAGAGATTTTGAGCTTGCATTCTGTAGTTTTTACCTTGACGATAATCCGTCTCTCGGCTTTTTATTCAATAGCGATGGCAGCGCCAACTATGGCGGGGTAAACAACCAGGAGATTACGGATGCGATCACTGCCGTGGAAAATGCCTTTACGGAGGACGCGGTAGAAAGCGCATACAGCGAGCTGCAGCGTATCCTTGTAGAACGCGTCCCGCAGATAGGGCTCTATTTCAGAATGAATTCCGCTGTTTGCAATGAAACGCTTACAAACATAAACGGTATGCACCAAAATGATGTTTTTTATCACATCAACGAATGGTATTACGAAAAGGCATACTGACGAAAACAGAATAAAAACGGCCGTTTTGGTTTATTAATATCATGTCCAATTTTTACCGGACACGAGAAGGCGGGGGCTGGTAAAAGATATTAGCTGGAAAGGATGCTTTTATGGATGCGGACAAAAACGGCACGATGATGCAATATTTTGAATGGTACATGCCGTCCGGCATTTTGTGGAAACAGGCTGCCCAAAATGCAAAACAGCTGGCGGATGATGGGATTACGGCAGTATGGCTCCCACCGGCTTATAAGGGCAGCGATGGGAAAAACGATGTTGGGTATGCAGTATACGATCTCTATGATCTGGGAGAATTTGACCAGAGGGGCTCGATTGCAACCAAATATGGCACGAAAGAAGAATATTTACAGGCGATAGACGCTTTGCATAATGCTGGAATTCAAGTATATGCAGATATTGTGCTTGACCACAAAATGGGTGCGGATGAGCTGGAAATGGTCTCAGCACGGGAATTTGCACAGGAAAACCGGTGTGAACAGATAAGCGGGGAAGAAGAAATTGCCGCGTGGACAAAATTTACGTTTCCCGGAAGAAACGAAAAGTATTCGGATTTTAAATGGAACAGTACACATTTTGCGGCGATTGACTGGGATGAAAAAAACCAGCGAAGCGCGATTTTTCAATTTAACGGAAAACGGTGGGAAGATCAGGTAGACAAAGAGTTTGGCAATTTTGATTACCTGATGGGAGCCTGTATCGACCTGTGCCATGAGGAAGTTGTTGACGAGTTGAAGCGGTGGGGCCTCTGGTATTTGCGTGAAGTGCCTGTAGATGGCTTTCGGATCGACGCGGTCAAGCATATGCGTTTTACTTTCTACAGTGATTGGCTGGACACGTTGCGCAGGGAAGCGCGTGAGGAACTTTTTGCAGTTGGCGAATACTGGAATGGCGATGTAAATGCGCTCAACAATTATATTGATACGACTAAGGGAGCATTATCGCTTTTTGATGTACCGCTCCATTTTCGATTTGTAGATGCGTCAAACGCAGGCAGCGCATTTGATATGCGGACGATTTTTGATCGAACGCTTGTACGGGAAAATCCTCTCAAAGCGGTTACATTTGTTGATAATCATGATACGCAACCGGGACAGTCGTTGGAATCGTGGGTGCAGGGATGGTTCAAGCCTTTGGCTTATGCGATGATACTGTTGCGCCAGGAGGGTTATCCGTGCGTTTTTTATGGAGATTATTATGGAATTCCACATAACAACATAGCGCCTATGAAGGATACGCTTTTACCGCTCATCAAGGCGCGGGAGCTTTGCGCCTATGGCGGTCAAATTGACTATTTCGATCATCCAAACATCGTCGGATGGACTCGCATGGGCGATGATGCACATCCTGACTCCGGACTTGCAGTGCTCCTCACCAATGGTGATGGCGGTGTAAAGGTAATGCACGTCGGAGAGAAGTTTGCGGGAAATAGATTTTACGATATATTGGATGCAGGTAAAGAAGATGTTACAATCGGCGGCGACGGAAACGGCGAATTTTCTGTAGACGGCGGATCGGTCTCCGTATGGATAAAGCGGCAATAAACAAATAAAGCGCGGAAGCTTCAAGTTTCCGCGCTTTATTAAACTTCAATTTTATTTTCCTGATGCTTTCATGATAGCAAGAATATGCTCGTCATCTGAAAGTGAATTCACATCTGTTTTGCTATTGTTAAAATAAAGGACCGTATATCCATTCATCCCGCTGCCGGTTGTATCCGCGCCGCCTGTGGGCATACCAAAAAGGGAAGCCGCATAAACACGTTCTCCAATGGTGACAAGCACAGGGCGGTGCTCCCAGGTATCAGCGCCGCCAAAGGCTTGCAGATACGCCTCGTGATCTGCGGCGGTGGGCGTCACAACCTGCGCGCTGTTCACACCGCCTGTACGCACAAGATTAAAGGTGAGGCCGCTGTTATAGTCCTGAACGGAAAATTCCGTGCCAACGGGAAGAAGCGGATTGATTTCCTCCCAGGAAGAAAGCTCACCATGCGCGGTAACCTTGCCTGAATAACTTGGGCCGGCTACTTTTTTAATCTGGGGGTTTAGCGGTGCGCGTACGACATTTGTAGAAAAAAGGGCTGCAAATGTATCGTCGCCAACCTGCCCGTCGGGATCGATGCCGTTTTGCTGTTGGAATTTACGCACGGCTTCAACCGTGAGGTCGCTGAATTTACCGGTAGGCCGGTAATTGAGGTAACCAAGGTCGCGCAGGCGCGTCTGTACGACTGTGACGCGGTCGCCCATATCCTTCTGTTTGATTGTGGAATCTTCTGCGGATGCGCTCAGGATGGGAACCATGAGCAGCAGGCACAAAAGTATGATACTTACAATTCGTTTCATATCGCTTATTTTACAAAAAAAACAGAAAAAATGCAAATCGGTTTTCAATTTCCAAGGTTTCCAGTATAATAATAACATGGGAAAAATAACGGATATCAAAGAGGGCGTAAAAAATAAAGAGCGGTTGAATATTTTTGTAGACGGAGCGTTTTCATTTGCCGTTTATATTGATACTGCGCTGATCCATCACCTGAAAATCGGCATAGAGCTCAGCGACGCTCAAATGGAAGAAATCAGGCGGCAGGACAGCGAGAAATATGCGATTGCCATTGCAATGGATCAGTTGTCGCACAAAATGCGTACAGAGAAAGAACTAAGGGACAAGCTTCGTTCTAAGGAAATACCGGAAGGCAGCGTTGAAAGTGCGATTGAAAAGCTCAAAGAGCTGGGTTACATCGACGATACAAATTATGCGCAGCTGTTCGCGCAGGAGCTTTTGCAAAAATACGGGAGCCGGATGGCGGTCCAAAAGATGATACTGAAGGGTGTTCCGCGGGAGCTGGCTGAGGAGACGGTGAAAGGAACTGCGCAGGATGATGATGTGATTGCAGGTTATGTAGCGCGCTTGAGGCAGAAATACAGAAATGAGGAGCCCTATAAAGCGAAGCAAAAAATGATTCGGGCGTTGATGGGCAAGGGCTTTGAGTATGATGACATCAGAAGAGCGATTGGCGGAGAAGAAGAATGAAAAAAGAGATTTTGGAATTATTGTTCCATGCAGGCGATTTTATGTCTGGAGAACAGATCAGCGACGCGCTGGGCGTTTCAAGGGCGGCAGTTTGGAAACATATCAAGGCGATCAAGGAAGAGGGCGGCAGTATCGAAGCGCAGACCAACAAGGGATATCGGCTTACCGCATTGCCGGATGTGTTGAAAAAGGAATATATCGATTTATGGACCAAAGAAGATCACGAAAGGATTCATTATCTGCAGGAAATTGATTCTACAAACGAATACGCAAAAAAAATGGCGCGTGACGGCGCGCCGGATGAAAGCGTCTATATTGCGGAATTACAAACCAAAGGAAAAGGCCGGTTAAACCGTGGCTGGACTGCGGGGATAGGGGAAGCGATCCAGATGAGCGTTTTGCTCAGGCCGGGTTTTGAACCGGCAAAGGCTCCCGCGATTACCTTTGCAGCGGCTTTGGGCGTTATTTCAGCTATCAGGCAGGTCTGTGGGTTGGAGGCGAAAATAAAATGGCCCAACGACGTCGTATTCGGCGGAAAGAAACTGTGTGGAATTCTGACGGAAATGTCCTCGGATATGGACCAGGTTGAATATATTGTATGCGGTATGGGGCTGAATGTGAACCAGGAACGTTTTCCGCCGGAAATTGCAGACAAGGCTGTGTCGTTGCGTATGATTACCGGAAGGCGCATCGACCGTGTCAGATTATGTGCCGCGATGATCGACAGTGTAACCAGCTATTTCAGAAAGTATATTTTGCATGGGATTGATTCGATTTTTGATGAATATTGCAGTAATAGTGTTATAATAGGAAAAGAGATCAGGATCGTAGGCGGAGCAGAAACAATGACAGGCTTATGTGAAGGATTTTCAAAACAGGGTGCGCTTATTGTGCGGACTGCGGAAGGAATCAGGGAATTTTTAGCTGGAGAGGTTTCGGTTCGTGGAATGGAACAATATATTGAATCATAAATTTTTTATTGGGAGTATTTATGTATAGCGGAAGTATAACTGACATCAAGGGGCTATTGGTAGGCCATGCGCAGGATACGGCAGGAATGACCGGTATCAGCGTTGTTCTTGTGCCTGAAGGCGCTGTATGCGGCGTGGACGTTCGCGGCAGCGCGCCGGGTACGAGGGAAACGGATTTTATGGCGCAGGCGAAGACAGTACAGCAATGCCAGGCAGTATTGCTCGCAGGCGGAAGCGCTTTTGGTTTGGCGGCTGCCGACGGGGTTATGATCTATTGTGAGCAGCAGCAAATGGGGGTGCGTACAGCGGATGCGGTCGTACCGATTGTTCCTGCCGCTGTTATTTATGATCTGGGATTCGGCAGGAGCGATATCCGCCCAAACGCCGGGATGGGATATGCAGCCTGCATTAACGCAAGCACCACTGTTCCGCAAGGCAGCATCGGCGTTGGAATTGGTGCAACCGTAGGCAAACTGTTCGGGATGCAAAATGCACAAAAGGGCGGCGTAGGAACGGCAAGCATAAAGCTTGCAAACGAAATCGTGGTCGGTGCGCTGGTGGCGGTTAATGCGTTTGGCGATGTTGTGGAGGACGGAAGGATACTTGCCGGCACCCAGAAAAAAGGAGTACACATCGGAACTGCAAAATATATACTGGAGAATGGCGCGCAGACGCAAACAATGCTGGGACAGAATACGACGATTGGAATCGTAGCTACAAACGCAATGCTTACAAAGGATGAAGCGGCAAAGCTTGCCCAGGTGGCACACGACGGCCTTGCAAAATCGATAGAGCCGGTTCATACAACCGTTGATGGAGATACGATGTTTGGGTTATCGTATGGAAATAAAAAGGCAAATATGGATGTTTTGATCACCGCGGCGGTAGAAGCGACGCGCAGGGCTGTAATCAATGCGGTCACTGCAAAGGCANAGAAATATGATTTTGGGAATTGGAACGGACAGCCTGCGGATAGAACGTATGAAAAAGGCGATGGTCAAGGAAGCTTTTTTGAAAAAGGTATTTACCGATAAAGAACGGAAATATCTTGAAGAAAAAGGAATCCCGGAGCAAAGCGCGGCTGGGATGTTTTGCGCGAAGGAAGCGGTTTTAAAGGCAATGGAGCTTGGAATCACGGATGTCTCGTTAAAGGACATTGAAGTGTTGCACAAAGAAAGCGGCGCTCCGTACGTAAAACTGTACGGAACACTTTTGGGGCGTGGAAAGCTGTATGTCAGCATCACACATACAGAGGACACGGCAAGTGCATTTGCCGTACTGGAACAGGAGGACGAAAGATGAGAACAGCGTTAACACCTGCACAGATGGGTGCCGTAGACAGGTTTATGATGGACAGGATGAAAATACCTGGCCTTATATTGATGGAAAATGCCGCGCATGGCGTTTTTGAAGCCATACGCGAAGAAATACAGCCGTGTTCCGTACAGGTGTTTTGCGGTACCGGAAACAACGGAGGGGACGGATTTGCTGTCGCGCGTATTCTGATCGCAAATGGATACGACGTTCAGGTGATCGTTTTAGGGGATACGAAAAAGCTGCCGGCGGACGCGGCGACGAATTATTCGTTCTTTGAAGAGAATGGGGAGTATTGCCGTGTAATTCAGTCTGAGACCGATTTTGAAGAACTTGCACAGGCTGAGGTATATGTGGACGCACTGTTTGGAACAGGACTCACGCGTGACGTGAGCGGAATTTACGCAACGGCAATCGAACATATCAACGCACAGGATTCGCTTGTGGTAAGCGTAGATATTCCCTCAGGCATTCATGCGGAAAGCGGCGCGGTAATGGGCGTTGCTGTGGAAGCGGATATCACTGTAACCTTTCAATATCCCAAAATTGGACATTTCCTCTTTCCGGGCAGAGAATACGCAGGGGAATTGCAGGTCGTCAGGATTGGCGTAGACGAAGGCTGCGACGTTCCATTGCAGTCAAACGTATGCGTATATGAAAGCGACGACGAGGATATGTGTCTCGGTCAGCGTGATCTCAATACCAATAAAGGAAGCTATGGAAGGTTGCTGCTGGTTGCGGGAAGTTATGGCATGGCCGGCGCGGCAGTGCTGTCGGCAAGGGCTGCATCCCGCGCGGGAGCAGGTCTTGTGACGCTTGCTTCGTGTAAAGAAGTGGTGGATGTTTTACAGCAAAACGTTCCGGAAGCGACTTGCGTACCGCTCCCGGGAAAAAATGGCTCCATATCCGGTGAAGCCGCCGGTGAACTTGAACGCCTTTTGGAAGGGAAAACAGCAGTGGCAATGGGGCCGGGGCTTGGCTCAGGCGACAGTGTTGCAGCGGTGATTGGAGCGTTAATCACGAATTATGATATTACAAAGGTAATCGACGCAGATGCGATCAATGCTCTGGCTGGTCATATGGAGTTTTTGGATCATATGAAGGGCGAGGCAATTCTGACGCCGCATCCCAAGGAGTTTTCCAGGCTGTCCGGACTGGAACTGCAGGAGATTCTGCAAAATCCGCTTAAAGCGGCTGTTGATTTCGCGGTGGAATATGAGGTGACGCTTGTACTCAAAGGAAGCACAACGATAATCGCCGATCAATTCGGAAATGCGACGCTGGTATGCGTTGGTACGCCGGGAATGGCAAAAGGCGGTAGTGGGGACGTACTCACTGGCATTATTGCAGGATTTGCAGCGCAGGGTAAGGATCCGTACGAAGCGGCGCTTGCAGGCGTTTATATTGCCGGAATGGCAGGGGAACGGGCGGCGGAGCTGGAGGGCGAATATTCCATGACTCCAATGGATGCGGTCAATTCAATCGGTTATGCCATCGACCAGATAACTGTGGATTATATTACGGCTGACACCGTAAAAAAGCGCGAAAAATCTGTGAAACCATCTGATTTGCAGGAAGCTCTCCCAAAGGAAGAGAAACCGGAGAAAAGGAAGGAACAGGAAGAGGAACCAGCAGAGGAAATGCCGATAGAAGAACCGGAACTGCCCGAGCCGGAGGTGGAAGAGCCGCCGGAAGAGGAATTTTCAGAAGAGGTTGTAACAGGGGAAACAAAGGTTGTCAGGGAGCCTGTAAGGGAAAAAATTCCGGATTTCCTTGAAAAATATGCGGATGATCCGCAAGAACCGGTTTTCGAAGAACGTCCAACGCGGGTGCAGCAAAGGAAAGCAAAAGAAAGAAAGCCCCTTTTCCCACGCAGGGCAAAGGAGATAGTTGAGGAGCACAGTGTGGAGGAACCGGAGGCAACCCCGGAGGCTTTGCGGCGGGAGGTCATGAAAGAGCTCCCCAAGACGGACGGTGATAAACCGACGCGGCGCAGAATTGGTTAAGGAGGAATGAGAAATGGCAGAATGGAAAAAAATTGAGGCGGATCAGTTCAATGAGAGCCCGTTTCGCATGATTGGCAAAGAATGGATGCTTGTAACGGCGGAGAAAGACGGAAAAGTAAACGCCATGACCGCTTCGTGGGGTGGCATGGGCGTGATGTGGGGCAAAAATGTTGCGTTTGTCGTAATACGTCCGACAAGATATACAAAAGAGTTTATCGACGCCTCAGAAACTTTTTCACTTGCTTTTTTACCTGAGAAATACCGCAAACAGCTCAGCTATTTTGGAACTGTTTCAGGGCGTGACGAGGATAAAATCCAAAAAGTTCAGTTCAGCGTATCACATGAAGGGGCAACACCGTATTTTGACGAAGCAGACACGGTGATGATCTGTAAAAAGCTGTATGCGCAGAAATATGATCCCGCTTGCTTCATCGAGCAAGGGATTGATGAAAAATGGTATCCTGAAAAGGATTACCATACGCTTTATATCTGTGAAATTGAAACGATATTAAAAAAATAAACGAATTTACATAAGAAGGCCGGATTGTTCCGGCTTTTTTTGTTTCAAAGCTCGTCCTGTATCACAACACGATTTTTACCATTGGCTTTTCCAAGATAAAGCCTTTTATCCACACGCTTGATCAGATTTGAGAAATCTTCGCCATCGGTGCGCTCGCAAACACCAAAAGTAATTGTAACATGGAAAGGTTTTCCTTCGTAAATAAAGGTGAATCGATCAACGCCTTCGCACAACTCAGATACTTTCAGGCATGCCTCGTCAAAGGACAGGGAGTGAAACAAAAACAAAAATTCTTCTCCACCCCAACGGCAAATATAGGAAAAGCCAATACAACAATTTTTCATGATGGAGGCGACTGTCTTCAAAACGTAATCTCCACAATGATGCCCATAAGTATCATTGATGATCTTAAAATCGTCAATGTCACCCATTGCAAGAATAATGGTTTGATGTTTATAGTCGCCCAATTTATCAAGGAAACAATGGCGGCTCAAAAGCCCGGTGAGTTGGTCATAATTGGCAAGCGAGCTTAGGCTTTCGTTTTGATCCTCCAGCTTTTTCTTTGTAACGGAAGCGGATACGTTGGATGCAAATGCGGCAAATAGAATAATGATAAAGCTTGCGCAGATGTTGTAGACATTCAGCCCTGTCAGGACGGATTGGCTCAATGGGGGATAAATTCCGCTACTGCTAAAATAGACCTTCAACAGGAGAAAAAGCAGCAACTCGCCGCAGGAAAATAAAT
Organism: Christensenella hongkongensis; assembly: GCF_000981035.1. GTDB lineage: Bacteria > Bacillota > Clostridia > Christensenellales > Christensenellaceae > Christensenella > Christensenella hongkongensis. The sequence continues at coordinate 36,254 of NZ_LAYJ01000033.1, read as the reverse complement.
AGGGAATCCATTTGTGGTCAAAGGGGCAAAAGTACACCAAGGACGATATTGCTATCAGATACAATTCAATTCCGGTATTACTTCCAAGCAATAGATAAGTGACTGAAACAAAAATACATACTTCAAGATGGACAAGAGATACCGCGACACGATAAAAACCATGCTTTACGATCTGGCTCATTGCGATATAAAAACATACGCTTATGATATTATAAATACAAAGCTCCCAAAAAGAGAGAAAGGCAAAAATAACGATAAATGAGAGATGAGCGGCCAGTGCAAGCAGAATAATCTGAAAATATGTTTTTCGAGCGTAGGTTTCTTCAGTATGGATTTGCGAAGTTCGAAAAATTTTCATTGCTTTTATCTGCCTTTTTATTTTTCCTGTAATGTATGTATATTATAGAAGATAACGATTAGAAAAGCCAGAAAAATCGCTCTATAAAGTCACGTTTTATTAAAAAACAAGTGTATAGTCATACCTTGCGGCCGTAACGAGCACACAATGATACAAATGAGACTCAACACAATTCTCAGAAGGTGGGATATACGAATTTTTCCGGGAAAAAAATGTAGTTTTCAGAGTTAGAAAATTCATCATTTATCAGGGATCAAGCCACGGCCGGTCCCAACAAAAAAGTCCCATGCTTTGCATGGAACTTTTTTGTTGGTGCGGTAGATGGGACTTGAACCCATACGTCATAGACACACGCCCCTCAAACGTGCCTGTCTGCCGATTCCAGCACTACCGCGCGACAAATGATATTATATTATATCAGATTCATGAAGTCAAGAAATTTGATGCAAACTTATCTGCCTTTTTTCTTTTTTTTCTGTCTGTTCCGCTCAACGCGCGAACCGACATGGGGAATACGCGCGCCGGAGGACGGTGTTTCCATGCGGCTTTCTTCCGTATGCAGGGAAGAAGGCGGCGTTTGCTCCTGGCTTGGAGCAATCGTTCGCTCATCTTGTTGCGGCACATATTTACTGATGTCGCCATATGGACGGTTTTGCATATCCCGCGACAGGCCGGAATTTTTTTGTTCGTTTTCAAGACGGCTGGAAACGTCGGACGTTTCCCCCGCAGCAGAGACAGGGGATGTGGATTCGGCAGCCTGATCTTTTTCTTCTGGGCGGCTTATATTCAGATTGCGCAGTGCCTTCTGCTTACGGCTCTTTAAAAGAATGATCAGAATAATGATGATGGCGACGATAACCATGATGCCAACCACATATAAAAAGAAATAAGGATCATTGTTGTAAGCATTTTGAAGCTTTGCGCCAATGCTGCTAAAAAAGTTTTCTTCCGTTGGTGCAGGTTGGGACGCAGGCACTACGCTTGCTGTAGCCGTGGCGGTTACGGTCGGAAGGGCAGACGCCGTAGCAGTAGGCTCTGGCGTCGTTGCGGTTGCAGGAACGGCGTCTGAGAACTGCAGAGTATTCATAATGCCGGATACAGCTGTGCCATATGTATTTCCTGCATCATTTTTGTAGATGGCGGTAACTGTATACAGTTGATTGTTGCTGATGATAAAGTAAATCTTTGTTGTAAGCGTATCGTCTCCGGTTAACCCTCCCTGTAAAGTCAGGGCCTGTTTACCATTTAATGATTCAGTCGAATAATTACTGAAGGAATAATCCGCGCCATATTCTGCTTTTTTTGTAGAGACAATCTGATCGAGCTGTCCCTGTGTGAGCTGAGAAATATCGGTGATTTCCGGAACAGGCGCTGAATCATTGGAAGGCGAAGCAGATTCTTCCGAAGCGGAAGTATCGCTTGCCACGTATGTTGAAAGCGGCTCGGCAATCATCTTAACCGAGTAAGCAAACGCATTGTCTGGCGTATAATAACAGATGCTGAATTGAACGTCCTTGTTATCAGGATTAACGGCATTGAGTAATTCTTCACCCATATTAGAACCGGCAGGCGTGTAATAATAAAGTCCGGCCTCCTCTGGAATATCAACAACGAAATAATTTGCGCCGTCGGTATAAGGAGCGGCAAAGGCAGTAAAGGGAAGAACAAATAATATGATTGAGATAATAGCAATCGTAAGTTTTTTCAAAACAAAACCTCCGTGTGATTTCCTTAAGGTCAAGATACGGTACTTAATTTTGTCCCATTATAAACTATTTTCACCTTATTTTCAATGAAGAGCAGCTTTTGTTATCATAAAAAATCCTTTCCATCATTTTACGGAAAGGATTTGTGGCAGGATTCAGATATGGTGCTTTTTTTGTTTTCGCATCAATTTTTCGCGCTTCAGGAACTTTTCATCGAAATCATTTGTCTGTTTCACAATTACGTTACTCAGTACAAGCAGACATATAAGATTGGGAATCGCCATCAGTCCATTAGCAGTGTCCGAAAAATCCCACACAATTTCAAGCGTGGTTATCGCGCCGATAAAAATAACAGCTGCAAAAATACAGCGGTAAACAACACGCGCTTTAGGGGAACGCGCCAGGTATTCAAGGCTCTTTTCACCGTAATAGCTCCAGCCCAGAATGGTTGAAAACGCAAACAGGATAAGGCCAATCGTTACGACATATCCGCCTACCGGGCCAAGCGTGTTCGTAAAAGCGGTAATCGTTAGGGAAGCCCCGGTAACAAGTTCGCCATTTGCATCCAGCGTGCCAAGCGCACCGGAACAGGCGATCGCAAGCCCGGTCAGCGTACATACGATGATCGTATCAAAAAAGGTTCCGGTCATGTTGATGTATCCCTGACGGCTTGGATGATCCGTTTTGGCCGCAGCAGCGGCAATGGGCGCGCTGCCCAGTCCGGCTTCGTTGGAAAAGACTCCGCGCGCAACGCCAAAACGCATGGCTGTTGCAAACGAAAAACCTGCAACGCCTCCCAGAATGGAATTTGGCGAAAATGCGCTTTCCATAATCTGCGAAAGACCTGCGGACATATTGCCTGCGTTTATAATAATAATGATAAGGCAGCCAACTCCATAAAAAACTGCCATGACAGGAACAATTTTAGAAGATACTTTTCCAATCGACTGGATACCACCCAAAAGAACAATCCCTACGAGTACTGCAATCACAAGCCCGGTGATCCAGGTGGGAATCGAAAATGTGTTTTTTACTGCGTCGGCAATGGAATTGATCTGTGTCAGGTTTCCAATTCCAAAAGAAGCGATCACAGCAAAAACAGCAAAAGCTCCTGCAAGAATTGTACCAAGCCATTTGATTGTAAAACCGTTTTTGATGGAAAACATTGGCCCGCCGGACATTTCGCCGTTTTGGTTCTTCTCGCGGTAAAAAACGGCAAGGACGGATTCGCCGTATTTGGTAGCAAGGCCAAAAAGGGCGGAAATCCACATCCAGAACAAAGCGCCCGGGCCGCCGAGCGTCATAGCGGTCGCTACGCCGACGATGTTGCCGGTGCCGATTGTAGCTGCCAGGGCTGTCATAAGGGACTGGAACGGGGAAATATCTCCCGCGTCGGCATTGTCTCCTTTTCCAAGGCTGTGTCTTGAAAAAACCTGCCTTAGCGCATAGCCTAAATTACGTATCGGTTTGAACCGCAGGCGGATCATCAAAAAAATACCGGTTCCCACAAGGAGAACAAGCATGACCGGTCCCCACACGAAATCGTTGACTTTGCTTATTATGTCTGCGAAAGTCATAACTAAAAACTCCTGTTTGTTTATTTAAGGGATAAAGTTCGTTATTCATATTATACAAAAAGTGTTTCACTGTCAAATAAGCGGTGGTTGACAGAGCCTTTTAAAAGGAATATAATCATATTAAAAGTGAATAAATCTTCGGGGCAGGGTGTAAATCCCTACCGGCAGTATAGCCTGCGAACTCTTGAAAAAGAGCCGATACGGTGTGATTCCGTAGCCGACAGTTATAGTCTGGATGAGAGAAGAATAATATGGTCACATATGATTTCCGGGGATTATTTATTCACGGAAATTTTTTTGTGGAGGTATTACTTATGAATTCACTCGTAGAAAAACCCAAATTTACAACGCGCAACATTACCTCAATCGCGGTAATGGCGGCACTCTCAATCGTACTTGTGTATCTGGTCAGGATACCGATGTTCCTTCCTTTTCTGGAATACGATCCGGCAGACATTCCGATTTTTATTACGGCGTTTGCATTTGGGCCGGGCGTAGGTTTTATTTTAACGGTCATCGTATCGGTTTTACAGGGGCTTACAGTAAGCGCGTCTTCCGGTGTGATCGGAATATTGATGCACATCGTGGCGACGGGATCGTTTGTGCTGGTTGCAGGTAATATCTACAAACGCAATAAAACGAGAAAAAATGCGGTTGTCGCCCTTGCGGTAGGCGTGGCAGTATGGACGGTGATGATGGTCGTGTGGAATATTATTATTACGCCGATTTTTATGGGCGTTCCGCGCGAACAGGTACTGACCTTGATTGTACCGGCGATCCTGCCGTTCAACCTGATCAAAGCGGGTATCAACGCAGCCATCACGTTTGCATTGTATAAATCGGTTGGAAAGCTTTTCCGGATTCCGGAAACACCGCCAAAAAAGCAGTGCACTGCTGAAGAGTAACACAGGCAGCAGAGAAGATTACTGATGCGACTTGCATAATTGCCGTTTTTTCGCTAAAATATAACAGGCGATATATTTTATCAAAATTTGATTTTAGCGAACGTTGCCCAAAAGCAAAAGGAAACCGGACGTTTATGCAGGAATATTTCAGTGACAGTGAGCAAAATACAAAAGAAATTGCAAAAAAGCTGGCTTTCCATCTGGGTAAGGGCAGCTTTCTTGCCGTTTATGGAGATCTTGGCGTGGGCAAGACAGCATTTGTGAAAGGGCTTGCGGAAGGGCTCGGCGTATCAGAAAATATTGTAAGCCCTACATTTACAATTCTGAGGGCGTATGAAAGCGGGAAGCTGCCGCTCTATCACCTTGACGTGTACCGCATTGCAGACGAGGACGAATTATTCGAGATTGGCTTTGACGATTATGCTGAAGGGGATGGCATATGCGTATGTGAATGGGCGAATCTCATCCCGGACGCGCTCCCTGAAAAGCGGCTGGATATCACCATTGAACGGATCAGCGATCATGAGCGAAGAATCGTGGTTGAAGAGGTAGCGGCATGAGGGTTTTAGGAATCGATACAACGGGAAATACGCTTTCTACAGCTGTAAGCGAGGATGGTATATTGCTTTCCGAAGTGTATATCAATACGGGAAAAAAGCATTCAAGAACATTGATGACGGCTGTGAATAATGTGCTTGCCGATGCGGAATGCGAAGTAAATGATATAGACGTTTTTGCTGTTGCGGCAGGGCCCGGTTCATTCACGGGAATACGGATTGGCGTAGCTGCCTGCGCGGCAATGGCTCATGCCGCTGGAAAACCTGCGGTTGCGGTCAATACGCTTGAAGCGCTGATTAAAAACGCAGGACGTTTTGGCAGTATTGTATGCGCGGTGATGGACGCCCGCAGGGGCGAGGTATATACGCTTGCAAAACAGGGGGACAAGGTAGTTGTGCCGGAATGTGCGGTTTCGCTGCATAAGCTTTTGACGGAGCTTTTGCCGGATGAGCGTGTTGTATTTGCAGGCGACGCCGCCTTGAATTTTGACGAGATAATTCGCAGGGAGCATCCGGACAGCGTTTTTTTACCGCCGCAGTTTATTATGCAGCGCGCTTCTTCTGTATGCGAGATTGCTTATGAGGAAAGCTTGAAGGGAAACCTGCTTTTTTATGATGGACTAAAGCCCCATTACCTGAGAGAAAGTCAGGCGGAACGGTTAAGGAAGGAAAGAAATTGAGAGAACTGAAGGACATTGTCATTCGGCGCGCGCGAAGGGAAGACCTGGAAGACATCCATTATTGTGAGAACAGCAGCTTTGATTTGCCATGGTCTTACGCGATGCTGTACGACGATATTATTGAAAATGACAACACGGTTTACCTTGTCGTGGAAAAGGACGGCAGGATCATTGGTTATGGTGGAATGTGGATCATTTTTGACGAGGCGCATATCACAAACGTATGTATTTTGCCTGAGTATCGCGGAGCAGGTTATGGATACCGGCTGATGCAGGAATTGATCGAGGTATCCAAGGAGTTTGGGGCGGATGCTATGTCGCTCGAGGTGCGCGTCTCAAATAAAACGGCTATGAAGCTTTATAAAAAATGTGGTTTTTCCGTTCACGGTATCCGTAAGCGCTATTATTCCAACAATGGCGAGGACGCGTATGTAATGTGGACAGAGCGTGGGCCGGGGCTTGAAACCAGCGTAGGCCAGTAATTATAAGTATACCATGCGGAGACGCAAACAATAAATGACTGGAAGAGGAACAGGAGGAAGAAAATAGATGCAGAAAATCAAAATGCCCGTCCCCCTCGTGGAAATGGACGGAGACGAGATGACCAGAATTATATGGGATATGATCAAGCAGGATCTGATCCTTCCCTATATTGACCTGAATACAGAATACTATGATCTTGGACTTAAATACCGCGACGAAACGAACGATCAGGTAACCTATGATGCGGCGAATGCAATCAAGAAATATGGCGTGGGTGTGAAATGTGCAACAATTACGCCCAACGCACAGCGTGTTGAGGAATATGGATTGAAGGAAATGTACAAGAGTCCAAACGGGACGATCCGTGCGATTCTTGACGGAACAGTTTTCCGCGCGCCAATCGTAGTCGATGGTATTTCGCCTTCGGTGAAAACCTGGAAAAAACCAATCACTATTGCGCGTCATGCGTACGGGGACGTATACCGTAATACGGAATACCGCGTGCCTGCAAATACAAAATTTGAGATGATCTTTACAACGGATGGAAAAGAAACGCGTTTACCCGTTTTCGAATATGAAGGCGGCGGGGTAGCGCAGGGCATGTATAATACCGACAAATCAATCAGCAGTTTCGCACGCAGTTGTTTCAACTATGCGATCGATACCAGACAGGACTTGTGGTTTGCGACAAAGGATACGATATCAAAAATCTATGACCACACGTTTAAAGATATCTTTCAGGAAATATTTGATGAGGAATACAAAGAAAAGTTCGATGAACTGGGAATTGAATACTTCTATACGCTGATTGACGATGCGGTAGCCCGTGTGATCCGTTCTGAAGGCGGATATATCTGGGCATGTAAGAATTACGATGGCGATGTCATGAGCGATATGGTGGCGACTGCGTTTGGAAGCCTCGCAATGATGACGTCCGTGCTCGTTTCACCTGATGGAAATTATGAATACGAAGCTGCGCACGGCACTGTGACAAGGCATTATTACAAGCACCTTGACGGCGAAGAAACATCTACAAATTCAATGGCTACAATTTTCGCATGGTCCGGAGCGCTCAGAAAACGCGGCGAGATGGATCAAAACGATGCGCTTGTAAAATTTGCAGATGCGCTTGATAAAGCATCGATCCGTACGATTGAGGAAGGCGTTATGACAAAAGACCTTGCGCTTTTGTGGGAAAAGGGAAACAAAAAGGTTGTCAATACCCATGGTTTTATCAAAGAAGTTGCAACGCGACTTGATCAAGAGCTAAAGGAGATCATGTAATATGGCGTTATACGAACAATGGAAGCAGTTGGCGCAAATGGCGCAAACGCCTCAGCAACAGCAGGCATTCTGGGATGATTACTTTGCCGCCGAAGCAGACGTCTATGAAAAAATCCTGGATGATACCAGCATAATCTATGAAGGTACGGAAAAAGAAGTTGCCGGGCAATTCGAAATGGATCCGGTTGTATTTTGCGGTTTTATTGACGGGATCAACACCAGCCTGAAAAAAGAAATCGATATCGACAGTCTGGAGGAAGATACGCCAATCAAGCTGGATATCGATTTTGAAAAATTGTTTTTTAATATGAACGACGCCAAAGCAAAATGGCTGTATACGCTTCCTCAGTGGGATAAGGTTTTGACGAAAGACAAGCGTGATGAAATCACGCGCGAATGGCGCGCTTCCAAACAGGCCGTAAGTGAGAAAACGGTAGGAAGAAATGATCCTTGTCCGTGCGGCAGTGGGAAAAAGTATAAGAAATGCTGTGGAAAAGACAAATAGACCTTGTTTTTACAAGCAGATGTGGCAGCTGCAGCAAAGGCCGGCTTTCGAATGAAGGCTGGTCTTTTTTATATGATGAAACCATGTAAAACGAAATACAATAAAATTGCCTTCTGTGTAATGAAGGAGTATAATTATAGCATTATTGATAAGGGAAGATATTTGCGGGATTGGTTTGTTTATGGCAGCTGCAAAAATCAGGAAACAGGTTTGAATTGTTCAAAAGGAATTTTCCACAGCAAAAATTGTTGTCGTGTGTTTATATGTTTGATTGTTGTATGTATTTTTTTTGCGGCCTTCCCAAAAGCGGTATATGCGAATAAAAACGAATACAATACAGTGCGGGTTGGGTATCCGATGCAGACGGGCCTGACCGAAATCGACGAAAATGGAAACTATTCAGGATACACCTACGAATACCTGCAGGAAATGGCGCAATATAACGGTTGGAATTTTGAATTTGTTACCGTGGAAGGCACACTGGATGAACAACTTACAAAATTGCTGGATATGCTTGGAAAAGGCGAGATTGACATCATGGGTGGAATTGTATATAGCGACGAGCTTGCGCAGGTGTATGATTATCCTGGCTACAGCTACGGAACGGCATATTCCACACTTAATGTTTTGCAGGAAAACACCAAAATTAATGAAGCAAATTACCAATCGATAAAAGATTTAAAAATTGCGCTCCTGTCAAAAGCGAAAAACAACAATGCAGCGCTCGAGCAATTCTGCGAAATGAATGGTATTTCACCACAGATTACTTATTGCGATGACGAGCAAAGCATGATGGAAATGCTTTCTAATGGCACTGTGGACGCCGTGCCGGGAGTAGACATGAGCCCGATGAACGGGACGCGTGCAATCGCAAAATATTCTCCCAAGCCTTATTACTTCATAACGACCAAAGGAAATTCACAGCTTGTCAATGAAATCAGTTCAGCTATTTTAAGGGTGAATGAAGCAGATCCATATTTTTCTACAACGTTGTATGAAAAGTATTTTGAAACAAAAAACGATACGTTGATATTCTCTGATGAAGAACAAGCATATATCGATCAGGCCGGTGTAATCTATGTCGGAGTTCCATTGGGGCGTGCGCCCATTCAGTATATGGAAGAGAATACGGGTGAGCTAAAGGGAATTTCAAAAGATATATTCGATCATATTGCGGAAAGCACTGGACTCAAATTCGAGTTTGTCCCAGTTGGCAGCTATGATGAATTGCAGCAGATGATGCAGGAAAAGAAAATAGATGTGATTGCGGGCGCAAACTATGATTACAATGCTGCGGAAGAGCAGGAACTGTCGCTTACACGTCCTTATCTTACTTCACAGATTATTATGGCGGTAAATAAAAACGTTGATTCCGATCATATCAAAGGCAAGAAGCTTGCTCTACCGGATGGTGTTGTCTATGAAGGAAAGTATGCAAGCGAAGTACAACGCTACCGGTCGCCGGAGGATTGCCTGCAGGCTGTCGCAAAGGGCGATGCAGACTATACATATGGTAACGGTCATATTTTTCAATATTACGCCAACCAATCGCAGTACGGAAACCTGTACCTTGTGCCGCAGTCTGATTTGACAGAGAAGGTCTGTATTGGAGTGCTCAAGCCTGCGGATGTCAGTTTATTAACGATTATCAATAAAGCGGTACGCAATATTCCTGATGAGACGATGAACGAAATCATGAACAAGAATACCGTTATGCAGCCGGAAAAGATTACTCTGACGGCTTTTCTGGATTCCAATCCAAGGGAGGCGGTTTTGTCTGTCAGTATCTTTGCCGCAGTTATAATCGTTATTTTGATTGTATATTTCAATCGGCGGATGAAGCTTTCCAGAAAACTTATGATCGAAAACGAGCGGTATCTGCAGCTTGCGGAATTATCCAACGAGTATATTTTTGAGTATGACTACACCAAAGATGTATTGAAGCTGTCTGAAAAATGTGCAAAATATTTTAACGTGGATCGGGTAACGGAGCATTACAGCAAAACCATGGAGCATTTGCCTAAGGCGCAGGAGATGATGTGTGCGTTCGAAAATGGAAATAAAAATGAAATGGTCGAGGATATGGAAATGATGCTCCCTGACGGCAGTAAGCGGTGGATACGCGTTACAGCAAAAGTGATTTCTGACTTCAATGGAAAGCATGTGCTCACAGTTGGGAAAATATCGGATATCCAGAAGGAATGGGAAGAAAAGAAAGACCTTTTGTTGAAGGCACAAAACGATAGCCTGACCAATATATATAATGGAGCGACCTGCAAAAAGCTGATCAATGAGCATTTGCAGCATTCGTCTGAAGAAACGCCGGGCGCGCTTTTTGTTATGGATATTGACAATTTCAAGAGAATTAATGATAAATATGGGCATTATACCGGAGATAAGGTATTGATCAATGTTGCGGATATTATCCAGAGGGTATTTCGTAAGGATGATATTGTCGGCCGCCTGGGCGGGGATGAGTTCCTTGCGTTCATGAAAAATGTCCGTAACAGGGATATGGTTGTAAACAAATGCGAAGCTTTACGCAGGGAAATAAAAAAAGATATTGTTTTGGGGCAGGGAGAAGCCGCAACGCTAAGCATGGGGGTTGCTTTTGCCCAAAAAGGGCAGGATTATATGATGCTTTATGAAAAGGCCGATACAGCTCTCTATGTTGTAAAAGAACATGGCCGCAATGGCTTTGAAATCGTCTGATTTGTTTTGCTGCAAGATAGCGCCGGGCTTCATAAAGCTACGGTGCTTTTTTTGCTTCCAGGGAATAAAAATGTTTGCGTGACCGTGGAAACGTCAATAAACATAGAAAGCATTATCGTATGAATTTTCATGAAATGCTATACTTTTAATGACAAAAAATATATAATGAAGGTGTAAATAAATCTATGGAGAAAAGCTTATGAAACGAGGAAATGGGATACTGTTACACATATCGTCCTTGCCGTCTCCATATGGTATTGGTACGCTTGGGAAAGCGGCGTATGATTTTGTAGACGCCCTGAAAGCCGCCAAACAATCCTATTGGCAGGTATTGCCATGTACTCCAACCGGCTATGCCGATAGTCCCTATCAGGGAACGAGCGCATTCGCCTACAACCCTTATTTCATTGATTTTGATATGCTGGCGGAGGATGGCCTCCTTCAAAAAAGTGATTATGACGGTCTCTCCTTTGGTGACGATGAATCCTGTGTTGATTACGACGCTCTTTTTCGTTTAAAGATCGATATTTTAAAAAAAGCCTGTAAAAAAGGGATTGAGAAATATACGCAGGAATTTTCGGCATTTCGAATTGAAAATTCAGGTTGGCTGTTTGATTATGCGATGTTTACCGTACTGAAAAAACACTTTCACTATCTTCCTTATCAACAATGGGATGAATGTGTGATCGAGCGGGATCCTGCCACAATCATGGAATTGACGCAAACTTATGAAAAAGAAATTGAATGCGTCGAATTTATGCAGTTTTTATATGAGCGGCAGTGGTTTGCACTCAAAGAATATACAAATGCAAACGGAATACAGCTGATTGGCGATATTCCGATTTATTTGTCCGGAGACTCCGCGGAAGCGTGGGCGCATCCAGAGCTTTTTGTAAAGGATGGCAGCGTGGCAGGCACGCCGCCGGATTATTTTTGTGATACTGGCCAGCTATGGGGAAATCCGCTTTACGACTGGGATTATATGCGCGAGCATGGCTACGAATGGTGGGTGCGGCGTATGGCGCGCAGCCTTACCCTGTATGATGTACTGCGTATCGATCATTTCAGGGGCTTTGAAGCATATTTCAAAATTCCAAAGGGTGGTACGCCCAAGGATGGGGAATGGGTAAAAGGGCCTGCGGGCGCGCTTTTTGATGCGATCAAAACTGCGCTTCCCATGCCGCCGATCATTGCTGAGGACCTGGGACAGATTGACGACAACGTCAAAGGCTTCCTTGATTACTGTGGCTTCCCGGGGCTGAAAGTACTTCAATTTGCGTTTGACGAACAGGACAGCACTTATTTGCCGCACAATTATCCGCGCAACAGCGTTGTTTATACTGGCACTCATGATAATGATACGACAAAAAGCTGGTTTTTACATCAGGATGAGGAAACCAAAGAATATCTTTTCTCCTATATTGGGAAAAGTACGGAAAACGACATTGTGGAAAAACTGATTCGGCTTGCGATGATGAGCGTTTCAGACATAGCGATTATTCCAATGCAGGACGTTTTGAATCTGGGCGGTGAGGCGCGCATGAATTATCCGTCAGTGGCGCTGGGGAACTGGAAATGGAGGCTTAAGAAGGGACAATTTTCACAAGAGCATATTAAATGGATGAGAAAGCTGACGGAAACGTATGGAAGGACAGAGGTTGAAAATCAATGCTGAAATCGAAAAAGGCACTTGGGGTTTTCCTGATCATTACGCTTATCTTAATTTTGGGCATACAGGTATCCTGCTTTGCGCAAAGTTCAGACGCGCAGTCAGGAGATGAAATTATTGGTGATACGCGGCAGATGCTGGAAGCAATCAGCCTCGGAGAGCAGGACAAAATTGCAGAAATGGTGACCGAAGACGTGAAATCAGGACTTAGCGCTGAGGTGGTCACACAGATGAGGGACTACCTTAAGGGAACCGTGCAGGATATTGCGGTCTCTGATGTTGCGTTTTCGACGCTGAATGCACAGGACGGAACGCCGCTTGAAACGAGAAGCGCAGACGTTGTGGTTACGACAGACCAGGATGAGTATCACATCAATGTAACGCAGATCAATCAGGACGGAAATTGGCAGTTTCACGTGTTTAACCTGATTAATTCAAGTGATTATGCCGCGGTTACGCAGGTAGAGAACGATCAGTCAAGGATGATGCAGGGCGTGATGGTTGCGGTGACGGTCATATTCTATGCTGTGATTGCGTGGGCGATTGTTGCCTGTATCCGTGCAAAAATCAAGATGAAATGGCTGTGGATTATTCTCATCATCCTGCTGTGCATCTGTATTACGGTTGCGTCGAATGGAGCGGGCATTGTTCGGGCAACGGTATCCTTTAATATTTATATCGCGTCATTTTCAAGCGCTTATTACTTCATGAACGGTGGATATCAGCTTAATTTCATCCTTCCGGTTGGAGCGGTACTGTTCCTTGCACTGAAAAGAAAGCTTGAAAAAAACTATCGTGAAAAGCTTGCGGCAGAGCAGCATACGATGTCTGAGGCAGCGGCGTTCGGACGTGAAGAGGAAGAGAATGGACAAACAAAATAGTAATAAGCCCAACAGGGATTATAATAATTTTTAGTAATGAAAAACGGAGGGTAAAAGTATGAAAATTGATTTTAACCATATGTTGCAGGCAAGCATAGGAGAGCATGGTATCTCAGGACAGGAAATTGAAGTCATGGCAGCCAGGGTGCCGCAGGTACATAAAAATATGTGCGACAAAAAGGATGCGATGGCGTGGAGGAATCTCCCGTATAACCAAAGCTCGGTTGTAGAGGAAATCAACAAAGAAGCAAAACGGATCAACGATCACTTTGAAAATTTTGTAGTGTTGGGAATTGGCGGAAGCGCGCTTGGATCAAAAGCCCTTTTTACGGGCGTGAAGCATCTGAAATATAACGAGCTTTCCCGTGAAAAACGCGGCGGCGTAAGGTTTTATGTCGTTGATAACGTAGATCCGGACGGAATCAATGCCCTGTTTGACGTTATTGATGTGAAGAAAACATGCTTCCATGTAATCACAAAGAGCGGAAACACAGTGGAAACAATGTCGCAGTTTATGATCGTTCTGGATAAGCTGCAAAAGGAGATGGGCGATCATTTTAAAGACAACATCGTCTTCACGACGGACAAGGAATCCGGCATTCTGAAAAAGATATCCAATCAATATGGCTTTAAAACATTTACCGTGCCGGACGGCGTTGGCGGGCGTTTTTCCGTATTATGCCCGGTAGGTCTCCTCTCCGCCGCCGTGCTCAATATCGATATCAACGAGTTGTTTGCAGGGGCAAAGGAAATGGATGCGGCATGCACCAAAGAAAGCCTTTGGGAAAATCCGGCCTATATGTACGCTCTGCTTTATTGTACGGCAATGAATAAAGGAGTCAATATCTCTGTTATGATGCCATATGCAGACGGTCTGCTGAACATGGCTGAATGGTACGCCCAGCTTTGGGCAGAATCTCTTGGAAAACGCTATGGAAACGATGGAAGCATTGTAAATAAGGGGCAAACACCCGTTCGTGCGCTTGGCGTAACAGATCAGCACTCCCAGATACAGCTCTATGCGGAAGGCCCGTTTGATAAAATTATTTCTTTTATCGATGTGGAGAATTTCCATACGCAGCTCAAAATTCCGCAAGCGCCAATCGACATGCTGGACGCGGCATATCTGCAGGGGCAAACGGTTAATAAGTTGATTGCGTCTGAAATGCGCGCTACGGAATATGCGGTTACGCAGGCAGGCAAGATGAACATGCGTATTACATTGCCGGAAATGAACGCAAAGGAGATTGGCGCATTATTCTTCTTCCTTGAGATGGCGACGGCTGCGGCGGGAGAATTCCTCGACATCAACGCATTTGACCAGCCGGGCGTTGAAGCAGGAAAAATTGCGACCTTCGCATTGATGGGCAGGGAAGGCTATGAGGAGAAGGCGGCGGAGCTCAGCAAGGCTTCGGGAAAGGATGATCAATTCATCTACACGGTATAAAACGACTGAATCAGGATATTGAAAAGAGGCGATGATCAAGTGAAAGAAAAATTCTTGAAATATTTGCCGGAAAATGATATTTATTTATTTAATATTGGTCAGGCGCAGAAAGCGTATGAGTTTTTTGGATGTCACTATATCCATGAGCTTAAAATGCACCGGTTCTGCGTGTGGGCGCCAAATGCCAGGAACATTAGCCTCGTGGGAGATTTCAACAGCTGGAATGCTGCTGAAACCCCCATGGAGCTGTATAAAAACGGCGTATGGGTATGCTTTGTTCCCGGTCTTAAGGATGGGGAAAATTATAAGTATATGGTTCATGGCTATGATGGCAGCACTGTTTTGAAGGCGGATCCGTTCGCATTTCACTGCGAAGTGAGACCGCAGACAGCGTCTAAAGTGTGGGACCTTGGCGGCTATGAATGGCATGATGATAAATATGTCCAGCGCAGGATCAAAAAAAATGTGCTGGAAAATCCGGTTTCGATCTATGAGCTGCATATCGGTTCATGGCGCACAAAGGAAGGCTACCGCTTTCCGAGCTTTCGGGAGGTGGCGGACGAGCTTGCAGACTATGTAAACGATATGGGCTATACGCATATCGAGCTTATGCCGGTTGCAGAGCATCCGTTTGACGGATCGTGGGGCTATCAGGTAACTGGTTTTTATGCGGTTACATCACGATATGGTACCCCGCAGGATTTTATGTATTTTGTGGATAAGATGCACTCGCGTGGTATTGGCGTCATCATAGACTGGGTACCCGGGCATTTCCCAAAGGACGCACAGGGCCTTGCGAAATTTGACGGTACGCATCTTTATGAGCATGAGAATGTACTCCAGCGGGAACATCCGCAATGGGGAACGTTGATTTTTAATTACGGTCGTCCGGAAGTGGTCAGCTTTCTGGTTTCGAATGCAGTGTTCTTTATGGACCAGTTTCATATAGACGGGCTGCGCGTGGATGCCGTTACATCGATCCTCTATCTTGACTATGCCCGCGACGGGTATTTTGTACCCAATGAGGAAGGCGGCAATATTGATAACCACGCGGTTGAGATGCTCAGGCGGGTAAATAGCGTAGTCCTTACGAAATACGCGGGGACTATGACCATCGCAGAAGAAAGCACCGCTTATCCGATGATCACAAAACCGCCATATGACGGCGGTCTGGGATTTACTTTTAAATGGAATATGGGATTTATGCACGATACGCTTGCGTATATGAGTATGGATCACTATTTCCGCCAGTTTGACCACAATAAAATGACTTTCTCCATGTTTTATGCCTTTCGCGAAAATTATATTCTGGCTTATTCTCATGACGAAGTTGTTCATGGGAAGAAATCAATGGTCGACAAAATGTTTGGCGATTATTGGCAGAAGTTTGCATCGCTGAGGGCACTGTATTCCTTTATGTTTGCACACCCGGGCAAAAAACTGATGTTCATGGGAGATGAATTTGCACAGTTTATTGAATGGGATTATAAGAAACAGCTCGATTGGTTTTTACTGGAATACGAGTCGCATGCAGGGATGCAGAAATTTGTAAAAGAATTGAATGAAGTCTATACGGGAAATCCGGCCCTTTACAGGATCGACGACAGCTGGGAGGGGTTTACATGGCTCAACGTGGACGATGCGGAGCGCAGCACGTTTGCCTTTATGCGAAGCGCAGGGGAAGAACGCATAATCTGCGTCGTAAACTTTACGCCGGTGGTAAGGGAAAATTATTGGGTTGCGATCCCGCAGGAAGGAAAGCTGGAGCTGCTTCTTAACAGCGACGAAAAGAAATACGGGGGCTCGGGCGTCGGGCCTGAGCAAATAATTAAAACACAAAAAAAGGGTATTAATAAGATGGATTATAGCGCAGCAATGACGCTGCCACCGCTTGGAGCGGTTTATTATAAATTCACCTTAAAAAAGTAAGGGGATGACGAAAAATGTTTAAGAAAAGAAAATGTGTGGCAATGCTGCTCGCCGGCGGGCAGGGAAGCAGGCTTGGAGTACTCACAAAGCATCGCGCAAAACCTGCGGTGACATATGGGGGAAAATACCGCATTATTGATTTTCCACTTTCTAATTGCGTGCATTCCGGCATCGATACGGTTGGTGTGCTGACGCAGTACGAACCGTTGGAATTAAACGCATATATCGGTACGGGAGCGCCTTGGGATCTTGACGGAATTACCGGCGGGGCGTTCGTGTTGCCGCCATATGTGAAAGGAGAACGTGGCGAATGGTATACCGGTACCGCAAATGCGATCTACCAGAATATCTACTTTATCGAGCAGTATAACCCGGATTATATTCTGGTGCTTTCCGGCGACCATATTTATAAAATGGATTACAGCCAAATGATCAGTGCGCATGAAGCGAATAAAGCGGACGCGACGATTGCCGTAATCGAGGTTCCAATGGAGGAAGCCTCGCGTTTTGGTATCATGAATGCGGATGAAACGTTGAGGATCAATGAATTTGAGGAGAAACCCAAAAAACCAAAAAGCAACATGGCCTCTATGGGCGTGTATGTGTTCAGTTGGCAAAAAATACGTGAATACCTGGTTGCGGACTCCAAGGATGAGAAATCGAGCAATGATTTTGGAAAGAACATCATTCCCAAAATGCTGGATAACGGCGAACGGTTATTTGCATATCCCTATAAAGGCTACTGGAAGGATGTTGGTACCATCAATTCCCTTTGGGATGCAAATATGGAGCTTTTGCACGATAGCCCCGGTCTTAACCTCTACGACGACGCGTGGCGTATTTTCTCGCGAAATCCAAATAAGCCGCCGCACTTTGTGGATCAAAACGCAAAAATTAAAAATTGCCTGATTTCAGAGGGCTGCTATATCTATGGCGAGGTAGAGAACAGTATCCTTTCCGCAGGAGTCACGATTGAAAAGGATGCGTTTGTAAAAGACAGCATTATTATGCAGGATACTATGATCAAAAAGGGCGGCAGGGTGCTTAAAAGCATTGTGGACGAAGAAGCGGTCATTGAAGAGAATGCAGTTGTCGGCGGTGAGAAAGAGATCACGGTAATCGGCAGCAAGGCAGTGATCAAAAGCGGCGCGCAGGTTGGTGAGGGCGATAGCGTTCCTGCCAAGCGAACCATAAAAGCTGCGAAGGGAGGGGCCTGATCATGTTAAGGGATACGTTTGGTTTGATCTATGCAGGCGAACAGAATATAAACCTGAGGGAGCTCGTTTATTTAAGGACTGTAGGCGCTCTTCCGGTGGGCGGCAGGTACCGCGCAATCGATTTCATTCTTTCCAATATGGTTAATTCCGGGATACGGAATGTTGGAGTAATTGCACAGCGCTCGTACCATTCCCTGATGGACCATCTTGGTTCAGGGAAGGAATGGGATCTTTCCAGGAAAGAGGACGGATTGTTTATCCTTCCTCCGTTTTCAAGCGCGGACAACATGGGGACGTACCGTGGACTCATCGATGCGATCAAGGGAGTAATGGGATATATTACCCGCTCCAAGCAAAAGTATGTCATCTTGTCGGGCTCCTACACAATTTATAACCGCGTTTTTGACGACATGATCCAATACCATATCGATACAGGCGCAGATATCACGATGCTTTACAACCAGGAGGAAGCTGAATTTTTCCAAGGAGAGCGTTTTAAAGACGTACGTATTCATGTCAATGACGCCGGAAGGGTAATCGATCTTGAAATCAATGCGTCTACGAGTGATTCTTCAAAGGTTGGAATGGATACCTATGTTATGAGGAAAGACCTTCTGGAATATCTTGTTGAGGATTGCATGTCGCGCGGCAAGTACAATTTTGTCAGCGATTTACTCATGAACAACCTGGAACGCATTAAAATCATGGGTTACGAGCACAAAGGATATGTCGGCAGGCTGCATTCGGTCGCCTCGTACTACAAGCTGAATATGGATTTCCTCAATACAGATATACAGAAGAATCTTTTTTACAACGGAAATCAGGTTTACACCAAAATAAAAGACGAGGTTCCGGCAAAATATCTAAAGACAGCCAGCGTGAAAAATTCCCTGATCGCAAATGGCTGCATCATCGAAGGCGAAGTGGAAAACAGCATTTTATTCCGTGGAGTTTATGTAGGGAAGGGAACGAAGATCAAAAACAGTATTATTATGCAGAACAGTGAAATATACAACAATTCTGATCTGGAATACGTGATCCTCGATAAATCGGTCAATATCCGTCAGGGACGCAGGCTGATCGGGGATGAGGGATTCCCTGTAATCATTCGTAAGGGGGCAATCGTATGAAAAAGCACAGGGTTTTGATTGTCGGTGCAGAGGCCGCTCCCTTCGCAAAGACGGGCGGGCTTGCAGACGTTATTGGCGCCTTGTCCAAGACGCTCGTAGCGCAGGGCGTTGACGCGCGCGTTATGATGCCGGGGCATAGTGTGATCAAGGAGAAATATGCGGACCGTTTGCGGGTACTTGCGACGATGAACATCCAGATGGGCTGGCGTACGCTGTATCTGGGCATCGAGACGATGGACCTTGACGGCGTAACCTACTATTTCATCGACAACGAGTATTACTTTGGTTATTGTATCTACAAAGGCGGTCAGGACGAAATCGAACAATACGCATATTTTTGCCGTGCGGTTCTGGAGGCAATTCCGTTTCTTGATTTTGAACCGGAGGTTATCCACGTCAACGACTGGCATACGGCGATGATTCCGTTCCTCCTGAAAACGCAGTATCAGGACAGGTCGCAGGGAAAGGCTAAAACAGTTCTCACAATTCACAATCTCCAGTATCAGGGACAGACCTCTTTTGATTTTGCAAAAGACGTCCTGAGCGTAGATGAGCGTTATTTTACTTCGGAGTATATTGAGGCCTATGGCAGCGCGAATATGATGAAAGCCGGACTTGTGTTTGCGGACAAGATTACAACGGTAAGCCCAACCTATGCGCGTGAAATTTTGGATCCATATTATGGCCGCGGCATGGAAGGAATTTTGAATGCGCGTAAAGACGATCTTTATGGGATTGTGAATGGAATCGATACGGTTGAATTTGATCCGGAGACAGACAAAAACCTGAAATGCAACTATACGCCGGACGATCTTGCGGGAAAATATGTAGATAAGACGGAACTGTTTGGGGAGCTCGATATTTCTATCGCGCCAAGCGCGCCGCTGATTGGAATGGTCACGCGTATGACCGAGCAAAAGGGACTTGACCTTGTTCGCGCCGTACTGGAAGAACTGCTATATGAAAACGTGGCCTTTGTGCTGTTGGGGAGCGGAGACGAGCAATATGAGAGTTTCTTCAAATATATCGCCGGCAGGTATCCGCAAAAGACAGCGGTTTGCCTTGGATACAGCGATCCGCTTGCGCACCGGATTTATGCGGGATGTGATTTTTTCCTGATGCCTTCTATGTTTGAACCGTGCGGTATTTCGCAGATGATTTCGCAGCGGTATGGAACGCTGCCGATTGTGCGGGAAACAGGCGGGCTTGTAGATACGGTGAAGCCGTATAATATCTATACGCAGGAGGGGGACGGATTTTCGTTTACAAATTATAATGCGCACGATATGCTTAATGTGATCCGTTTTGCTCTGAACGTTTATCAGGACAAGGCGGCTCTTGCAAGCCTGATCCAGACTGCAATGGCGATTGACAACAGCTTTGATAAATCAGCGAAGGAATATAGAAAAATATACGATATGCTGGTTGCAAAATGAACCGGCAGCATTGACGAATGATAAAATAAAGGATAAAATAGCAATCACTTATTACTGAAATGAAAGGCGCGATCAATTTAACTATGCAGAAAAAGTCTAAGTTATTGAAAAAGGCTGCTTCCATTGATGAGCTTCCGATTGAAGAAAATCCGTTTTTTCTGGATGCCGCGGAGGACGACGGGCAGGAGGACGAAGAGCCGATACAGGAAATTGCACAGGAGCTTGACGGACAACTGGAATCTGAGGATACGGTTGAGCCGGTGCATATAGACGACTTCGTAATTCCGATGGCGCACGGGCAGGAAGCACGCGAACAGCCCGGAGAAGCATCTGAATACTGCGGAAGCTTGCTTGAAGAAGCAGAGCCTCCCGCTGAAGAAGAAATTTTCGCCGTTCTGGAAAACCAGATCGATGATGAAAAGGAATAATATGATGAAGCGGAAAACGGTACGTTCGATATGAAAAAGTGACAAAAACTGTTATACATTGTATTGCTGTAACAGTTTTTTTCATATGGGCGGGCAAGTGTAAAATTATTATGAACCCGCGTGCATGGCAGGCGAATATGCTATAATAAGAATAATTGATTTCATAAGGAGGTATTTATGGGATACGATCTTTCGAAAGAAGAAATAAAGGAAAAAATCCTGGGGAAGCTTAAGCGTAATTTTGGTAAAACGCTGGAAGAAGCAACACAGGATCAGATATATAAATCCTGCGCGCTCAGTATTCGCGATGTAATCGTGGAGAAATGGACGGACGCAAACAAACAAATGCTCAACCAGGGACTGAAACGGCTGTATTATTTGTCTGCTGAATTTCTGATGGGGCGGGCGCTTGTCAACAATATGATCAACCTGCATCTGTTAAAGGATTACCAGGAAGTACTCACAGACCTTGGGCTGAATCTTGAAAATATTGAGGAGCAGGAGCGCGACGCAGGACTTGGAAACGGTGGGCTCGGACGTTTGGCGGCCTGTTTTCTGGACTCTTTATCCACACTTGACTTCCCTGTAACGGGGTGCAGTATCCGATATGAATTCGGCCTTTTTAAACAACGTATTCTGGATGGGGAGCAGGTGGAAGTGGATGATAACTGGCTGGAAGCCGGAAACGTTTGGGAAATCGCGCGCCCGGAGGAACAGGTAGAGGTTAAATACGGCGGCGAGCTGGAGGAGGTCTGGACAGAGCGCGGGCTGAAAATCAATCACAAAAATTATTACAGCGTGCTTGCGATTCCTTATGACTATCCGGTAATGGGGTACATGAGCGAAATGCCCGCAACGCTGCGCCTTTGGAGCGCAAGAGCCAAAACAGAGCTTGATATGCACTATTTCAACCGCGGCGATTATTCCAAAGCAATGCAGGAGCGGGAGCTTGCAGAGGTTATTTCCAAGGTTTTATATCCGGAGGATAACCACGAGCAGGGCAGGCAGTTGCGCTTAAAGCAGTTCTACTTCTTTACCTCCGCGACAATGCAGCATATCGTTCGTAAGCATAAAGCGAATTATGGAGACCTGCATACGCTGCCAAACTATTTTACAGTGCAGATCAATGACACGCATCCGACGCTTGCGATTCCTGAGCTGATGCGTATCCTGATGGATGAAGAAGGAATGGGCTGGGATGAAGCTTTTGATATTTGCAGCCGCATATTTAATTACACAAACCATACGATCATGGCGGAGGCGCTTGAGCGTTGGGAAGAGGATATGTTTAAGGCGCTTCTTCCGCGAATCTATGAGATCATTAAAGTAATCAACGATAAATTCTGTGACAGCCTGTGGAAAATCTATCCCGGTGAATGGGACAAAATCAGCAAAATGGCGATTATTTCCTATCATGAAATCAGGATGGCTAATTTGTGTATTGCAGTCTGCAATAAAGTAAACGGCGTTTCAAAGCTCCATGGGGAAATTATCAAGTCGCGTACCTTCCGGGATTTCTATATCGTATTTCCGGATAAGTTTTTGGGGATTACAAACGGGATTACTCCCAGAAGGTGGCTTGCCAAAGCAAATCAACCGCTTACAAAGCTGCTTTGCGATCATATTGGCGACGGTTTTCTCAAAGACTATAAAGAGATGGACCGGATTGAGGATTTGCTTGATAATCAAAAATTCCTTGATGATTTTATGGAGGTCAAGCACCAGAATAAAATTCACCTGCGCGATCATCTGAAAAAGACACAGGGAATCGAGATCAATGAAAATACGATTTTTGACGTACATGCGAAACGTTTGCATGAATATAAGCGGCAGCTTTTGAAAGTACTGCACATCCTGCATTTGTATAACCTGAAAAAGGAAAATCCGCAGGTGCATATCGAGCCGTGTACATTTTTATTTGCCGCAAAAGCATCGCCGGGTTATGTGCGTGCCAAAAATATCATCCGCCTGATTTTGGCGGTTGCGGATCTTGTAAACAACGATCCTGACACCAAAGATATCCTGAGAGTTGTATTCATTGAGAATTACAGCGTATCAGAGGCGGAGATTTTGATACCGGCGACAGATATCAGCGAGCAGATTTCCACAGCGGGGCTTGAAGCGTCAGGTACCGGAAATATGAAGTTCATGATGAACGGTGCGGTAACGCTTGGAACGATGGACGGGGCCAACGTCGAGATTTACGAAGCTGTGGGCGACGACAACATTTTTATCTTCGGCGCCACAGAACAGGAAATCAGCCGTATGGAACGTTTTGGAACCTACAAGCCGGGTTTATATTATGAGCAGAATACGGACCTGCGTCTTGCGCTCAACAGGCTTATCGACGGATCGCTGCACGTTGCGAACGACAGGCAGTTTTCTGATCTGTACCATTCGCTTTTGTTTGGTGAGATGCAGCGTGCGGACCAGTATTACCTGTTGTACGATTTTGCTTCTTATACGCAGGCGTACGAGCAGATCGTAAGCGCATATGTAGACAAAGAACGCTGGAAGCGGATGGCAGCCATGAATACTGCAAAATCCGGGCGTTTTTCTTCGGACCGTACGATCAATGAGTATAATGAGCTCATTTGGCATTTGAGGAAAATGAGCGAACGAAAATAAAATGGTTTAGGGTGGAACAATGCAAACGATTGATTTTTCAAAACAAATCATGCACGACTCGGCAAAGGAGCAATACCGTGCGCCTTCCGGAGCGGTTCCGGCAGGCACAAAGGTTGTGCTGCGCCTTGCGCTGCGGGATGTTTTTTTCAAAAAAATATATCTGGTCGCCGTTGCCGGCGGCGTTGAAGAAAATATTGAGATGTATGAGGAAAATGGCTTTTGGTGTGCGGAATATACCACGCCAATGGAGCCGCAGGCTATTTGGTACTGGTTTTGTATCAGTCTTGATGAAAAAACAAATATTTACTATGGCGCTCGCATAGGGAGTACGAGCGGCGCGGGGGACGTATACTGGAATCCGCCGTCTCCTTTTCAGTTAACGGTCTATGATGAAGCATTCACAACACCAACGTGGATGAAAGAAGCCGTTATGTATCAAATTTTTCCGGATCGGTTTGCGAGAAGCGACGATGCAACCTTTGACAAGGGAGCCGCGTATCACCGTGAGCTGGGCAGGGAAGTATATGTCCACAAGAAGTGGGACGAGCCGGTAGTCTATGAGGCGCTCGAGGGAAGGGAATTTTATGAGCCGTGCGATTACTACGGCGGAACGCTTCTTGGCATTGTAGATTCCCTTGATTACTTAAGGGATATGGGAGTTACTGTTTTATACCTGAATCCCATTGTTGAAGCGGATTCCAATCATCGTTACAATACAGGCGATTATTTGAAAGTTGATCCTATGCTTGGAACGAACGAAGATTTTGAGCTGCTTGCAAAGGAAGCTGGATACCGCGGTATCAGGTTAATGCTTGACGGCGTTTATTCTCATACGGGCGACGACAGCGTGTATTTTAATAAATATGGCAGGTATGATTCCGTTGGCGCGTATCAAAGTAAGGAATCTCCTTATTATAACTGGTACCAGTTTGCAAATTATCCTGACGAATATAAAAGCTGGTGGGGCTTTCAAACGCTCCCGGAGGTAAATGAAACGGAAGCAGACTGGATCGACTTTGTGATTGAAGGCGAAAAAAGTGTGCTTGCGACATGGATCCTTCGAGGGGCCAACGGCTTTCGGCTCGATGTAGCGGATGAGCTGCCAGATGAAACGATCGAACAAATGCGCAGGAAGCTGAAGCATCTATCCCAGGACAACGCCTTGCTGGGGGAGGTATGGGAGGATGCGACCACAAAGCAAAGCTATGGAAAAAACAGGACCTACGCGCTTGGACGCGGACTTGACAGTGTGATGAACTATCCGTTTGCGCAGGCGGTTACTGATTTTTTGACGGGAAAGTCGAATGCGGAAGCATTGAAACGGTTTTTCGTCGGACAAAACCAGAATTATCCAAAGGATATGTATTATTCGTTGATGAATCTGCTTTCCAGTCATGATGTTGCACGCATCAGGACTGTGCTTGGAACGAAAATAGACGCGCACTCTCTTTCGCGTGAGCAGCAGGCGCATTTTGTTGTTTCGGAAGAGCAGGATAAAGCGGGCGCACAGCTGCAAAGGCTCGCGGTGGGAATACAGTTTAGTATTCCTGGAATGCCCTGTATTTATTATGGGGATGAAACCGGCATGCACGGCTTGCTTGATCCGTTTAACCGCGCGCCGTTTGTGAAAAACGATGAACAGATGCAGGAATATTATCGAAAGCTTTCGCGGCTGAGGCGGGAAAGCGACGCGCTTAAAACCGGTAATTGCGTATTCTATGCACAGGGAGAGGATATGCTTGGAATTCTGCGTTTTTGTATTGACGGAAAGGATGCGTTTGGAAACCTGAAAAAGGATGGAATGTACCTGACACTTGTCAACCGCTCAGAACAAAAGCACCAGGCGGTGATCGATCTGTTTGCGGGGGAAGAGCTGATGCCCGCAAAGGCGGTCAATGCACTCAAAGAGCTTGAATTTGTACGCGCTTCCTGTATTTTAACCGGGGAGGATTATTCCGTCGCGGAAGGGCTTGTTCAGGCAGAGCTGCCGCCCAAAAGCATAAAAATCTTGGAGATAGAGTGGATATGAAGTATAAGACAGTATTATTTGATTTTGATGGAACGCTCATGGATACCAGTATTGGAATCCTGCAATGTGCTACAAAGACACTGACAGACCTGGGTGTGGCGATACCGCCAGAAAATATATTTCGTAAATTTATTGGTCCGCCGTTGAAATTGTCTTTTGTTGATGTGTGCGGAATGTCGGACGAGGATGCCGAAAGGGCGGTGACGCTGTACCGGCAGAAATATGCCGAAGGGGGAATGTTTGAAGCGAAGGTCTATCCGGGAATGGTCGATTTGCTGAAAAAACTGGATAATGCCGGAGTGAAATGCGCGGTAGCTTCTGTTAAGATGGAGAAAATTGTACGCACGACAATGCTCAATTTTGAACTCACTGATTATTTTGACGCGATTTGCGGAGCGTCTGAGGATATGAACATCAAGAGTAAGGAAGCGATTGTGAAGGAGGCGCTTAAACGCACCAATTCTTTACCGGAGGAAAGCATCCTGATCGGAGACAGCGATTATGACGCAAATGGGGCAAAGCTTGCCGGTATGGATTTTTGTGCGGTTTTATGGGGATTTGGCTTCAATAAGATGGAGGACGTCGCAAACTATACTTGCCGGTATATAGCGGAAGATGTTCCTGCGCTTGAACGTTTTTTGCTTAAGTAACCGCGGGTAAAAAGCAACATGGAATGCGCGTTACGCAACTTACCCAAATTGCGTTGACGTGCATTTTTTATACCTTTATACTTAAATCAGGAAAAAGAAATCTTGAAATCTTGCGGTCTGCGCTGCATACAGGCAAAAGATTGGCGGGAAGGGAATGTATGATGAAGGTTACCTTGGATATCGATCCGAAATATGAGCAGGATGAAATCATCATCCGTTGTGCGGAAATGTCGGACGAGCTTTTAAAACTCGTGGCGCTTGCCGGCACGTCTCAGAAAAAGGTGATGGGAAATCTGGAGAAACAAACCTTTGTTTTGGAACCGGAGGAAATCTATTATTTTGAAAGCGTGGACGATAGAGTGTATATCTACACCAAAACAGAGGTGTATGATTGTCCGTTGAAGCTGTATGAAATTGAGGAGAAATTCGGCAACGGCAGTTTTTTGCGCGTCAATAAATCTACGATCATCAATCT
Source organism: Christensenella hongkongensis (assembly GCF_000981035.1). Taxonomy (GTDB): domain Bacteria; phylum Bacillota; class Clostridia; order Christensenellales; family Christensenellaceae; genus Christensenella; species Christensenella hongkongensis. Next base: position 9,568 of record NZ_LAYJ01000033.1, on the reverse strand, counting down.
TTCTAAAGTGAGAGTATTGAATCCGATCCTGAACGGAAAGATAGAAGTGGAACTTGAAAATGGGGAAAAGCAAATCATATCGCGGCAATATGCGCCGGCGCTAAAAGAAAAATTAGGGATTCGGAGGTAATAAAATGAAGGCGAAGCAACTGGCCGCAATGGCTTTTACAGTATTTGCAATAGCATTTCTGATTGCACTTTTTATTTCAAGCTGCATCGTGGTTATAATCGGTAGCGATGCGCTTCCGCTTGTCGAACTCAGAAACGATCTGATTTTCGCGGTGTTCATTGCCTGCGTGCAGCTTATATGGGCGGAATCCGACAAAAACAATAAAACGTATATCATTCGTACGATTGTGCACTTTATCATTTTGATTACGGGTTGCACACTGCTGATGTTATGGTTTGGATGGCTTCCTCCGGGCAACTATATTTTTACTTACTATATAGGTTTCATTGCAGCCTATATTGTAATCTGGCTTATATTCTGGAGAATCAATAAAAGGAAATGGTCGGAAATGAACAGGAAACTAAAGGAATATCAAAAAGACAAATTAAACTAGCCGAAGCGGTACGCAAAAATTGCATATCAAAAAAAGAGACCTTTTAAGGTCTCTTTTTTGTTGATTGCTTTTCTTTAGAACTGCATTAGGTTCAGACCGATCTCATCACTGTATTTTCTATCGATTACACCATCAAGTACGGTAATAAAAATCTCGCCTGTTGCGCTGATTTCCGCTTCATTCAAATGGCCCGCATAAACGTTGCCTTTTTCATCGCCAAATACAGCATGAATATGCAGGTAAACTTCACCATTCATTTGCGAAACGTTTCCGGTAAGCGAGGCCAGCTCCAGATTACCCTCATAATCATGAGGAATATATTCCTTACCGGGAAGATTGTACACACCGAGGGTAGCAGTGCGGCAAGCGCCAAGCCCTGAAATAGTGCCGGCCTTTACAGCCGTTACTCTCGTGCAAATGTCCTTGATACATTCCATAATTTTGTCGCCCTTTTCAAGCCGGAGGGCAATCGTTTCTCCAAATACTCTGTATTTCATAGTGATAATGTTATCCTTTCAAATTTATTGTCTGTTATTGAGCCAGTCGGGTAATGGCGTTCCGGCCTGCCTGTAGGCTTCCCTGAACAGCTCGATCTGGCTGTCGATGCGCGGCGCCCCGGGAACAACAGGCAGTTTTTTGTATACGCCTTTGCCTACCTGGTGCCGTGCCTTTACGTTGTCACGAAGTTGTAATTCCATCAATGCACGAATTTCCTGTTTGAGGTCATCGTCCATGATTGGGGCGGCGACCTCCACACGGCGTTCCGTGTTTCGGGACATGAAGTCGGCCGAGGAAATATAGACCTTTTGCCGATCCGGCGTGCCAAAGATATAAACGCGTGAATGCTCCAGATAACGGCCAACAATACTGGAAATCTTAATATTGCGCGTCCTTCCCGTTTCTTCTACATTCAGGCAGCAAATGCCGCGGATCAGCATGCGGATTTTTACTCCTGCATCCGATGCCTCAATCAGCTTATGTATAATATCGATATCGTTGAGGGAATTGAGCTTAAAAATAAGCTCGGCGGGCGCGCCTGCCCTGGCGAGTAACATTTCCCTGTCTATGCCGCGTAAAACAGCAGGTTTCAAAGTCAGCGGTGAAACCATCAGGATATCGGAATTTTCCACCAGGCTCCCCATACAGAGATTTTTGAAAACATCCTGCGCGTTGATCGCAATATCCTCGTTTGCTGTTATGAGCGAAAGGTCTGTATATAGCTTTGATGTGTTTTCATTGTAGTTTCCGGTGCCAATCTGCGTGATGAACTGGACATCGGAATCATCTTTTTTCATGGTAATCAACAGCAGCTTGGAATGGACCTTATAATCTTCGATCCCATAGATCAGGGATGCGCCTGCGTCCTGCAGACGCTTGGACCAATCGATGTTGTTTTCTTCGTCAAACCGTGCGCGAAGCTCTACAACCGTGATGACCTCCTTGCCATTTTCCGCAGCGCGGATCAGCGCGTCAATCACTTTGGAATTGCGCGCAACACGGTATAAAGTAATTTTAATGGAAATAACGTCCGGGCGATCGGCTGCCTCCTCGAGAAGACGCACAAAGGTACGCATATCCTGATAAGGGTATGAGAGCAGCAGATCCTTTTTTTGTATTTGAGGTATGATAGGCGCAGAAGCGTCTATTTTTCCAGTTGGTTGCGGTTTTAGCGGCGGATAGAACAAAGGACTGAATTTTTCATCCGTCAATGCGTCGCGCAAATCGGACACGAAGGAAAGCACGGTCGGCATTTCATTGAAAAAAACTTCATCGCTTGTCAGGTTCAGGTGCTTCATTAAGCGTTTTGTGATATCGTCGCTCTGGTTACGCGTAATGTCAAGACGTACAGGTTCAAGCTTTTTACGCTTTTTAACGATGATCTCCATGATATCGCGATAGGACATGTCATAGTCAAAGAAAGCCTCATCCGCATCAATATCCGCATTGCGCGTGATAGAGAAAATACTGCGCGCCTCTACCTTATGCTTGGGGAAAACCCGTGCGGCGAAATGATAGATCAGGTCTTCAATCAGCGTGAATTTGATGTATTTACTGGGCAGCAAAAGCAGGCGTTCAAAATAACCGCTTGCAGGAATAATGCCAAGCTGTGTATTTCCGTTTTTGGATTTCAGGAGCACAGCGATATATACCGTGTTGTTTTGTAAAAATGGGAACGGATGGTGTTTATCGAGGATATGTGGAGAAAGCAAGGGAAGAACATTGCGTTCAAAATAACGCTGCATAAAGCGTTCTTCATATTTTGTCAAATGCTTGCCCGGTTTATAAAAAATCCCATAATCTTCCAACTCGTTTAAAATTTCAAGCAGCGCGCGGTTTTTGCGCGGCGTAAGCCTGCGGATTTCTTTGTTGATCGCGCGCAGCTGCTCCGTGGTGGTCATGCCGGACCGCGGATCGATCTCATCCTTCTTGAGAAGGAGCCTGTCGTGAAGGCTGCCAACGCGCACCATCAAAAATTCAGAGAGATTGCTGTGATAAATCGACACAAAATTAAGCCGCTCGAATAGAGGAGTGGAAGGATCTTCAGCTTCCTCCAATACGCGCTCGTTAAATTTCAACCAGCTTAAATCCCTGTTAATCAGATGTTTGTACTTATTTTCACCCATAGATACCTCAACACGTTTACGATAGTTTATATTCATTATAATACGAAATCGATTAGAAAAACATAGAATGCACGAAAATTTTACATTGCGTGGCGATCATCTTGATAATAAGGCGTATTGAGGATATAATATTACAATGAGACAATAATGAAATGGAGAGACCATGAGCTTTTTTGCCAATATTACGACGGTACAGGTTATAGGACTCATTTTGCTTGCGGCAGGCGCTGTTTTCAGCTTTACTGCAAAAGCGGTTGCCGCGCATTTTCAGTATAAACATGCTGACCTTGTTTGTAAATTCATTGGCTTTGGAGTAGCAATAGCGGGGTTTCTTGTGTTTTTTATTTGATAATTTTCTGGAGGAAGAACGATGCAAAAAGAGCTGAGCACCACCTACGATCCAAAACAAACCGAGGAGAAGCTTTATCAAAAGTGGATTGATAAAGGCTATTTTCATGCGGAGGTCGATAAAAAGAAAAAACCGTTTACAATCGTAATTCCGCCGCCAAATATTACCGGACAGCTGCATATGGGACACGCCCTTGACAATATGCTTCAGGATGCAATCATCCGTACCAAGAGGATGCAGGGGTATTCCGCGCTTTGGATGCCGGGAACCGATCACGCCAGTATCGCTACAGAAGTCAAAATTGTAGATGCCCTGCGCGAAGAGGGGACGTCCAAGGAAGAACTGGGACGGGAAAAGTTTTTGGAGCGTGCGTGGGAATGGAAGGCAAAATATGGCGGGAGGATCGTAGAGCAGCTTAAAAAGCTCGGATCGTCGCTTGACTGGGACCGGGAACGTTTTACGATGGATGAAGGATGTAACCGGGCGGTTCGGGAGGTGTTCGTACGCCTTTATGAAAAGGGCCTGATTTATCAGGGGAACCGTATCATCAACTGGTGTCCGGATTGCATGACTGCGCTTTCGGATGCGGAAGTGGAATACGAGGAGCAGGCCTCACACCTCTGGCATATGCGTTACCGCGCCGAGGATGGCGGAGAAGGAATCGTAGTAGCTACGACGCGCCCGGAAACGATGCTTGGCGATACGGCAGTGGCTGTAAATCCAAAGGACAGCAGATATAAAGACCTTGTAGGCAAAAATGTTATATTGCCGCTTCTTGACAAACCGATCCCGGTAATCGCGGATGAATATGTCGACATGGAATTCGGTACAGGAGCGGTAAAAATTACGCCTGCCCATGATCCGAACGACTATGAAGTAGGTGAGCGCCATAGTCTTCCGATGGTTCGCGTGATGAACGACGACGGTACGATGGCTGAAAACGCCGGCAAATACGCCGGGCTTGACAGGGACGAAGCACGCAGGCAGATCGTAGCGGATTTACAGGCTTGCGGCGCAATGGTCAAAATAGAAGACTATACGCATAACGTAGGGCATTGCTACCGTTGCCATACGGTAATTGAGCCGATCATTTCCAGGCAGTGGTTTGTTAAAATGAAGGAACTTGCGCAGCCGGCAATCGAAGCAGTGGAAAGCGGGAAGGTAAAATTTGTACCTGAGCGCTTTTCAAAAATCTATTTCAACTGGCTGTATAACATCAGGGACTGGTGTATTTCCCGCCAGCTTTGGTGGGGGCACCGGATTCCCGCATATACCTGCAAAAACTGCGGAAAGTTAATCGTCGCGCTGGACGAGCCTTCCAAATGTCCGGATTGCGGTAATGAGGAGTTTGTACAGGATGAGGATGTGCTCGATACCTGGTTCTCATCAGGCCTGTGGCCTTTTTCGACGTTGGGATGGCCGGATGAAACGCCCGAGCTAAGCTATTTTTATCCTACGGATGTTTTGGTAACAGGGTACGATATCATTTTCTTCTGGGTGGCCAGGATGATCATCTTTGGCATTGAGATTATGGGAGATGTGCCGTTCCATACGGTAGATATTCACGGTATTGTGCGGGACAGCGAGGGCCGCAAGATGTCCAAGTCTTTAAATAACGGCATCGATCCCCTTGAGGTAATCGATAAGTACGGTGCGGACGCGCTGCGTTTTTCACTTGCGGTGGGCAATAGTCCCGGAAACGATATGCGTTTCTATTGGGAGAAGGTGGAGGCTGCGCGTAATTTTGCCAACAAAATATGGAACGCCTCACGCTTTGTAATGATGAATATCAAAGGAGAGGTAAAACCGATCGACGAAAGCAGGCTTGATATTGCAGACGAATGGATTTTGCTGAAGCTCAACGATGCGATCAGGGAATGTACCGAAAACATTGAGAAATACGATCTTGGACTTGCGGCGCAGAAAATCTACGACTTTACGTGGAGCGAGCTGTGCGACTGGTATATCGAGATGGCAAAACCGCGGTTATACGGAGAGGATGAAGCGGTCAGGGAAGCTACGATCAGCGTGCTTGTGTATGTACTGAAAAATACGCTGAAGCTCCTGCATCCGTTTATGCCCTTTATAACGGAGGACATTTACACGAGCCTGCCGGATGCGGACGAAACCATTATGCTTGGTCCATGGCCGGAAATAAGGTATGAGAGCGGAAGCGCTCAGGCCGAGATGATGAACGGCGTGATGGACCTGATTCGTTCGATTCGTAATGTGCGCGCGGAAATGAATGTGCCGCCGAGCGTTAAGGTAAAGCTTACTGTGCTCACAAAACATAAGGCTGCAATCGAAGCGTGTGCGGAATACCTGAAAAAGCTTGCTTACGCCAGCGACGTTGAAATTATAGAGGACAAAGAACGGATTCCGGAAAACAGCGTTTCTGCGGTCTGTGCCGTTGGAGAGGCGTTTATGCCTCTTGCGGAGCTCATTGACGTTGCAAAGGAAATTGAGCGGTTGAAAAAGGAAGCGGAGAAAAACAGCAAGGAAATCGGCAGGGCTGAAGGGAAACTGAACAATAAAGGCTTTACGGATAAAGCTCCCGCCAAGGTTGTCGAGGAAGAACGCGCAAAGCTGGAAACGTATCTTGAGATGCGTACGAAGCTTAAGGAGAGGATTTCCTTCCTGGAGGGACTGAAAGGCTAATGCAATACGTGCATCTGGCAGGAACAAACGCCAAGGGTTCGACGGCGCAATATATTGCGGACATTATTTCCGTAAACCACTCATGCGGATTGTTTACCTCGCCACACATTATTTCCCCACGGGAGCGGATGAAGATCAATGGGGAAAAGATCAGTCAAACAGAATATGAAACCTATATGGAACGCGTAAGAGGTGACGGGAATATGCACCTCTTTTGCATTTGGACACAAGCGGCGCTTGCCTGGTTTCAGGATAAGGGTGTTTGCTATGCCGTCATGGAAACCGGGCTTGGCGGAAGATGCGATCCCACCAATATTGTCCCTTCGAAAATGCAGGTCATTACGCCAATCAGTTATGACCACATGGCAATTTTAGGGAATACGCTTACCTCTATTGCGCGTGAAAAATGTGGGATCATCAAGGAGGATTCGATTGTAATATCGCATCCACAGGAGGAAGAAGCCCTGCGCGTGATCAGGCAGACCTGCAGGGCAAAAAATGCAAGGCTCGTTTTGTTGAATGAAAAAGAGATTAAAATCAGGCAAAGTGGGACAGCAGGGCAACGTTTTGATTTCGCCTATGATGGAAAACATTACAGGGATCTGCATATTCATGCCGTATCTCCCATGCAGGTTGATAACGCCTGTGTCGCGCTTATTGCTGCGGCAGAGCTGGGAATGGGGGAGCAGGCTATCCGCGAGGGCCTTTCGCATACGGTGATTCCTGCGCGTGTACAGGTCAGCGGAAATGTCATTATTGACGGCGCGCATAATCCTGCCGCACTTGCCGAGCTGAGAAAAACCATCCAAAAATATTACGGTAATACAGATATAACGGTATTGACTGCAATTATGCGTGATAAGGATGTATTTGGCGCTGTATCTGAAATTGAACAATTTGCAGACAGGGTAATTTGTACCTGTGCAAGTAAAAAGCGGGGAATGCCCGCAAAAGAGCTGGCGGATTATTTTGCGAATGCTGCGTCGATAGAAAATCCGGATTTTGCTTTTGAAGAAGGCCGTTGCGTTGCGGACAAAAAAAAAGGCATACTTGTCGTATGCGGCTCTTTTTATCTGGCTTCCTTTGCCCTGAGGTTACTCGCCGAGGCGTAAGATAACATCCTTATAGATCGGAATTGCGTTCCTGGGCCAGTGGTCGACGATGCTTTGCGCTTCCGTTTTTGAATATACGATGCTATTGATTTCAAATATCGTGCGGTCGTGCTCGAGAACCTTTAAAATCACACGAAATTCATTATCGGATAATTTGATGAATTCGCCAATTAACTGTGATTCCATTTCAAGTGTGGTTTTGTTTTTTTGTAAATATTCGTCAATCGTATCGCGAAACGACAAGCGAAGGTCGTTCTGCAAAACCTCCAGCATGTTTGCACCGTTTTCCGTTATACCATATACGATTGTCTGGGACGTAGGCTTGGAATAGATATGCCCGTTTTGTTCCAGTTCGAACATACATTCCTTGAGGTCAAAATAGCCCATGAAAGAAAGCTCGCTCATAATGCGTACCATTTGAAGCTCGGAAAGCTCCAGGTTACCATTTTTGAGCAAGTACAAAAGAAGCAGTTTATTATGCGCCATACTTTGTTTTGGTTTTACTTCCACGACAATTTACCTCTTTTATAATTATACCATATACACGTATTTTTAGAAAGAAACACTTGAATTTTAAACAGAAATCTGTATAATTGTAAAGGCAGTATAGTTATCATTGCAGGACGGCAAATGATAAGGTATATAAATATGGGACTGTAGCTCAGATGGTTAGAGCCATGTGTACCATTTAACTACCAATCAAAAACCGCATAACAGTGGGGCTGTAACTCAGTCTGGTCAGAGTACTTCGTTGACATCGAAGAAGTCGCTGGTTCGAGCCCAGTCAGCCCCACCAAAAATAAGCCGTGAAATCACGGCTTATTTCATTTGTAATTTTGGTTACCAGTTTACCTTTTTGTTCATCAATTATGCTATAATATTTTACGGAGGACAGCAACGTGGAATGTAGTAAGTGTGGTACAACAATGTATGAAAGATCATCAAAAAAAGCTATAAACTCCACAAAGGTATATATTTGCCCGAAGTGCGATAAGATAATATATGTTTGGTCAGATGGAGCAAAACAAGAAGAAAATTAAATTTGAAAACATGCAGGCGCAACCCCAAAAAGGTGAGCGCCTTTTTTTATACCGTTGTTTGTCAACAAACGAGCATGAGACGCGCTTTTTTGCTGTTTTTGTAAGATCGTCTTACAGTGGAAATATCAATAGAAAAGGAGGACATTTCGATGTCAAGAGTGATAGCAATAACGAATCAAAAAGGCGGGGTTGGGAAAACGACAACGGCAATCAATTTGGGTGCGGCGCTGGTGAAAGCGGGTAAAAAGGTTTTGCTGATTGACTTTGACCCACAGAGTAACCTTACAAAAGGCTTGGGATGGGAGCCGCAGCAGCTTGAGCGCACCATCACGGATATTGTCGAAGATTTGGTAAACGGAGAAGATTTTGAGCCTTTCGAGGGTATTCAGCATCATGAGGAAGGAATGGACGTTATGCCTGCGAACCGAAAATTGGCAGGCTTTGAAGCAAACCTGATCAACGAGCTTGGGCGCGAGCATCTTTTGAAGCGGTATATTGAAATGGTAAAGGAAGCGTATGATTACATCCTGATCGACAGCCAACCGTCACTCAATATCCTTACGATCAATGTACTGACTGCGGCGAACGGCATTATCATTCCCACACAGCCGGAGATGTACAGCATGGAGGGCATCATGGAAATCAAGCGCATATTCCAAAAAATCAGGCAAAGCAACCTGAATCCCGCATTAGGGATCGACGGAATCCTTGTCACGATGATGAATAACCAAACCAACTACACAAGGCAGGAGCGTGACGCGATCATAAACGAATTGTGCCGCACTGATCATGTGTATGAAGCCTGTATCCCATATACGGTGAAATTGAAGGAGTGTGGAAAGATAGGAGTCAGCATCATCAGGCATTGCCCCCGCAATAAGGCGGCAGCGCAATATGAATTATTGGCAAAGGAGGTAATTGCGAATGAGCAAAAACGGCGGGAAAGTAAAGATAGATTCGGACAGTTGGTTTCCTTCAACGCTGCCGGAAACAAGCGGAAAAAGGGAAATCGTAGAGTTGCCAATAGATGATTTTTATCCATTTAAAAATCATCCGTTTAAAATACGGGACGATCCAGAAATGCTTGAACTGGTTGAGAGTGTAAAGCGAACTGGACGAATCATTCAACCAGTGATAGCAAGGCCCCGCGAGGGCAAGGAGGGTGTAGAAACAATCGCGGGGCATAGAAGATTACAGGCACTTATCATGGCGGGACTGGAAA
>NZ_LAYJ01000075.1 GCF_000981035.1 Christensenella hongkongensis | reverse complement strand
GTGTAGTGTGCCGTTATTTCCAATCCCGCAGCATCAAACGTATCACCCACCGTATACGTCGTCTTCGTCGGCTCTGCCGTCACTTCGATGCTGTCCAGAACAGGCACAGGTGCATTCACTGTGATGTCAAACGCTGCCGTTTTCTCTACACTGTCCTCTCCATACGTTACAGTAATTGTTTTCGTTCCTGCCGTACCCATATCGGGCGTGGAAAGCGTATACTCTCCGCTTGTCAGCACTTTATCCGCGCCGCCATTTGTATAATGCGCGGTTACTTCCAGTCCCGCAGCATCAAAGGTATCACCCACCGTGTATATTGTCTTCGTC
>NZ_LAYJ01000099.1 GCF_000981035.1 Christensenella hongkongensis | reverse complement strand
CCATTTTCTACGGCCAAGCTATCGTGGAAATCATCGCCCACGCGGTGAATACTTCCGTCTGATTTATCTCTTACAAAAATATCTGTTAACATCGTCTCATTCTCCTTTTCCCGCCATTCGCAATCTGTGGCGCATTCTTGGGGTAATCCCCATTTTTTATTTCTGTTCCCTTTCGTTCCCTTTGCGTACCCTCAATGTTCCCTGTTTATGATTGCTTAAAAACCCCTTTGTTATGCGTTTTCCCACATCCCGTTCCCGATGTTCCCTATTTTTTCGCGTTGCCTTT
>NZ_LAYJ01000098.1 GCF_000981035.1 Christensenella hongkongensis | reverse complement strand
AATCCCAAGAAAGAATAAGATTTCTTTGTCTCCCGCCATTCAGATCATTTCTATTGGCATTGTTGCCATCGGTATTTTTTCAGTCGCTGAAATTGTAGGTTTCTCCATAAACGCAGAACGTACTCCGGATGAACGCCGTATTTTGATCATTATTAGCTTTGCGATCCTTGTAATGATGACAGCTATTATTCTCTTGTTTGACAAGATGGGATCTGCTATCTGGAAAAAATTGGATGCGGAGCATAGATTGCAGCTTTTTACGATGGAGGAAGCCAATATTAAGCGCTCCAAAGAAATGATACGCACATGGAATCACGATTTTAAAAATGCCCTTGAAATATTACGCTATTATGCCGTGCGCGGTGATCTTGAAAACATCAAAAAGTATATTGGTATTCTACAGAGTGGATATGAAGAAATAAAAGCAGAGCAATCAACCGGATATTCTTCCGTTGACGCCATTATATCTATGAAACTAATGGTGGCTCATACAAAAGAGATTCCCATTTCTTTAAATATCAGCCAAATCGATAATCTCCCCATTAATGAGTCAGACTTCAGCATGATTTTAGGGAACCTTTTAGATAACGCAATTGAAGCATGCGAAAAGGTGGAAATACCGGACAATCGCTATATC
>NZ_LAYJ01000050.1 GCF_000981035.1 Christensenella hongkongensis | reverse complement strand
GGATGCGCGCGGAAGAAAAGGGCGTTGATATCCTGGAGGTGCCTGCAAGCGGGCCGGAAAACCTGGTGATCGAGCGGGATGTGCTTTCGTATGAAGGAGCTGGGGCAGTCAAAGCAACGCCGCTTGCAAAGAAAGTGGCGCATCTTGAAGGCGTAGAGCTTGCGGAGGTAAGCGGCAGCGGCTCTCACGGCAAGATCACAAGGGAGGATATCCTGGCTGCGGTAGCGGCAAGAAGCGCGGCAGCCGGTGGCGGGACGCAGCGCGGGGAGCGCGTTATCCCAATGAAGGGGATGCGC
>NZ_LAYJ01000015.1 GCF_000981035.1 Christensenella hongkongensis | reverse complement strand
GCCAAACCCTTGGGACCTGCTTCAGCCCCAGGATGCGACGAGCCGACATCGAGGTGCCAAACCTCCCCGTCGATGTGGACTCTTGGGGGAGATAAGCCTGTTATCCCCGAGGTAGCTTTTATCCGTTGAGCGACGGCAATTCCACTCTCATACCGCCGGATCACTAATCCCGACTTTCGTCCCTGCTCGAGATGTCTCTCTCGCAGTCAAGCTCCCTTATGCATTTGCACTCTAATGAATGATTTCCGACCATTCTGAGGAAACCTTTGGGCGCCTCCGTTACTCTTTCGGAGGCGACCGCCCCAGTCAAACTGCCCACCTGGTACTGTCCTTAAGCCGGTTCACGGCCTTAAGTTAGAATCCTAGTATTAGAAGGGTGGTATCCCAACAGTGACTCTGCGACAACTGGCGTCATCGCTTCTCAGTCTCCCACCTATCCTGTACATCTAATACCAAAATCCAATGCCAAGTTGCAGTAAAGCTCTACGGGGTCTTTCCGTCCTATCGCGGGTAATGAGCATCTTCACTCATACTACAATTTCGCCGGGTACATTGTTGAGACAGTGCCCAAGTCGTTACGCCATTCGTGCGGGTCGGAACTTACCCGACAAGGAATTTCGCTACCTTAGGACCGTTATAGTTACGGCCGCCGTTCACTGGGGCTTAAGTTCCTTGCTTCGCTTGCGCTAACAATTCCCCTTAACCTTCCAGCACTGGGCAGGCGTCAGCCCGTATACATC
>NZ_LAYJ01000016.1 GCF_000981035.1 Christensenella hongkongensis | reverse complement strand
CCTGCTGAGCTATGAGCCCATTTTGTTATTGCATTCGGTGTCTCCCGCTTTCCCACTCTTGGTGGAGATGAGCGGAATCGAACCGCTGACCCCCTGCTTGCAAGGCAGGTGCTCTCCCAGCTGAGCTACACCCCCATTTTAAATCACATACATCTCTGTATGTGCTCTAAAAGGCTTGTATGCAGTTCTTTTCCCTTAAAAACAACAGTACCGAAAAGAAAATCCTCTACTCACTTTGTCCTCATCGTCTTTTCTTCTTACACCCTAGAAAGGAGGTGATCCAGCCGCACCTTCCGATACGGCTACCTTGTTACGACTTCACCCCAGTCATTGATCTCACCTTCGACAGCTCTCTCCTTACGGTTAAGCCACTGGCTTCGGGTGCTCCCAACTTCCGTGGTGTGACGGGCGGTGTGTACAAGGCCCGGGAACGCATTCACCGCGACATGCTGATTCGCGATTACTAGCAACTCCGACTTCATGTGGGCGGGTTGCAGCCCACAATCCGAACTGGGGCCGGCTTTTTGAGATTCGCTTACTCTTACGAGGTCGCTGCCCTTTGTACCGGCCATTGTAGCACGTGTGTAGCCCAAGACATAAGGGGCATGATGATTTGACGTCGTCCCCACCTTCCTCCGAGTTGTCCCCGGCAGTCTCACTAGAGTTCCCACCTTTACGTGCTGGCAACTAGCAACAAGGGTTGCGCTCGTTGCGGGACTTAACCCAACATCTCACGACACGAGCTGACGACAACCATGCACCACCTGTCTCTCTGCCCCGAAGGGAACATATATCTCTATATGCGTCAGAGGATGTCAAGCCTTGGTAAGGTTCTTCGCGTTGCTTCGAATTAAACCACATGCTCCGCTGCTTGTGCGGGCCCCCGTCAATTCCTTTGAGTTTCAACCTTGCGATCGTACTCCCCAGGCGGGATACTTAATGCGTTAGCTTCGGCACGGAGGACTATCGCCCCCCACACCTAGTATCCATCGTTTACGGCGTGGACTACCAGGGTATCTAATCCTGTTTGCTCCCCACGCTTTCGTGCCTCAGTGTCAGTTACAGTCCAGAAAGTCGCCTTCGCCACTGGTGTTCCTCCTAATATCTACGCATTTCACCGCTACACTAGGAATTCCACTTCCCTCTCCTGTACTCAAGCCACACAGTTTCAAGTGCAACCCCGGGGTTGAGCCCCGGTCTTTCACACCTGACTTACATGGCCACCTACGCACCCTTTACGCCCAGTAATTCCGGACAACGCTTGCTCCCTACGTATTACCGCGGCTGCTGGCACGTAGTTAGCCGGAGCTTCCTCCTATGGTACCGTCATTTTTTTCGTCCCATAGGACAAAAGTTTACAACCCGAAGGCCTTCTTCCTTCACGCGGCGTTGCTGGGTCAGGGTTTCCCCCATTGCCCAATATTCCCCACTGCTGCCTCCCGTAGGAGTTTGGACCGTTTCTCAGTTCCAATGTGGCCGATCACCCTCTCAGGTCGGCTACCCATCGTTGACTTGGTGGGCCGTTACCTCACCAACTATCTAATGGGACGCGAGCTCATCCTGCATCGAATGAATCCTTTTACCTCTAAACCATGCGGTTTCGTGGTCTTATGCGGTATTAGCAGTCGTTTCCAACTGTTGTCCCCCATTGCAGGGCAGATTGCTCACGCGTTACTCACCCGTCCGCCACTAAGTATACTCACAGTTCCACCCGAGGGCTTCCCAAAGAGCAACTTCGTTCGACTTGCATGTGTTAAGCAC
>NZ_LAYJ01000086.1 GCF_000981035.1 Christensenella hongkongensis | reverse complement strand
ATCTTGTTTCGCGGGTAGCAGCGACTGCGCTTTCAGGCGGGCTGGCGCTCTTTTTGGGCGTGCTCCTTGTCTGTTTCGTGTTTGCCCTGCTGTTTACACCCATGGAACTCGTGCCGCAGGAAGCGGAGGAACTCATGGCGAGCACGGCAATGATAACGGAACCGGGTGGGCAGATTGACGTATCGGCGCAACTTACCTTTACTGATCTAATAGGGCGTGCGTTTTTATTCTTTCTATCAGGCGCGTTATGGTCGCTCGTGGGGGGGTTGTTTGCCACGCTCACTATGAGTAAATATATGGCGTATGCGTCCCCATTTATCTTTTATTATGTCCTTGTAATCCTATCGCAGCGGTATTTCACAGATATATATGTATTGAACCCGCAGGAATGGTTGAATCCTTCGGAGTTGTGGAACGCGGGAATATGGGGTGCAGCTCTTTTGGTAAGCGAGCTAATCTTGCTAATCGCCGTCGCTTATGGG
>NZ_LAYJ01000037.1 GCF_000981035.1 Christensenella hongkongensis | reverse complement strand
CCAGCCACTGCGTGATCGTTCCTTCTGTCATCTGAAGCCCCTGCTTGGGCATGATTACTTTTTCCGCCATTTCCTATCACTCCCCTATTTGTACATCGTCGCTCGCGCCGCTGCTACGATTTCCCCTACCTGGGGCACCACAGCATTCTCCAGCCCGATGTTAAACGGCAGCGGGCACTGCTTTGCGCCAAGACGTACAGGTGCATGATCCAGATACGGGAACACCCGTTCCGTTACCTCTGACGCGATCTCCGCTCCCCACCCTGCCTGGCGGTGCGCTTCATGCACCGTTACAAGCCGGCCTGTTTTCTTCACACTTTCGATGATCGTGTCATAGTCGAACGGCACCATTGTCCTCGGATCAATGACCTCCGCGGAAATTCCTTCCTTTTCCAGCTCCGCCGCTGCTTCAAGCGCCTTTGACACATAAAGCAGGTTTGCTACGATCGTCACGTCCTTTCCTTCTTTCCTGACCTTTGCCTTGCCGAACGGTATCATGAAGTCCGGATCGTCCGGAACGTCTTCCTTTGTGCTGTACAGCGCCTTGTGCTCAAAGAACATTACAGGGTTATCGTCACGGATCGCCGTCCTCAGAAGCCCCGCTACGTCCGTCCCGGTGGACGGGCACGCTACCTTGAGCCCCGGGAAGTGCATGAATATCGTTTCCAGCGACTGGCTGTGCGTTGCCGCGTTGCCACGCCCGATTCCCTGCTGGCCGCGGATCACCAGCGGTATCCTTGCTTTCCCGCCGAAGATATATCTTGTCTTTGCAACCTGGTTGATGATCTGGTCCATTGCCACAAGCGTGAAGTCCATATACATCAGCTCCACCACCGGGCGCATTCCCGCGCACGCTGCGCCAAGACCCGCTCCGATCATTTCCGCCTCTGAGATCGGCGTATTGAAGCACCTGTCTGCCCCCAGCTCGTCCGCAAGCCCACGCGTACATCCAAATACTCCGCCCAGCACCTGGACGTCCTCTCCCATTACAAATACTTTATCGTCACGTTTCATCTCTGACAGCAATGTGTCCCTCACTGCCATTGCATACGTTTTATTGCTCATCTTCTTTTT
>NZ_LAYJ01000129.1 GCF_000981035.1 Christensenella hongkongensis | reverse complement strand
TACTTCCAGTCCCGCAGCATCAAAGGTATCACCCACCGTGTATATTGTCTTCGTCGGATTCTCTGTTACTTCGATGCTGTCCAGAACAGGCGCGGGGGCGTTTACTGTAATGTCAAAACTCGCCGTCTTTTCTACGCCATCCTCTTCATACGTCACAGTAATTGTTTTCGTGCCTGCTACACTCATATCAGGCGTTGACAGCGTATATTCCCCGCCTGTCAGCACTTTATCCGCTCCGCCATTGGTGTAGTGTGCCGTTATTTCCAATCCCGCAGCATCAAACGTATCACCCACCGTATACGTCGTCTTCGTCGGCTCTGCCGTCACTTCGATGCTGTCCAGAACAGGCACAGGT
>NZ_LAYJ01000125.1 GCF_000981035.1 Christensenella hongkongensis | reverse complement strand
GGAAGCAGATCATATCCGAAATTGTGCATATGGTAGGTTGCCTGGTTTAAGGGTGACATCCACCCAACTGCTACATTAGCCTTATACATCAATTCTTGAGGCAGGTTGAACATTTGTCCAAATATCTGAGGATTTAAAAGCAGCCCATACAGACTGAACAAAAAAACGCTGATAACGCCCCAAAACTGTCCTTTGCGGATGTTGACCGCCAACATAATCGACACCATCAGCAGGGTATACAGCAGCATCAGCAGGAAGATTGTTCCCATGCACGCATACGGTGTGCTCATTTCAAGTGTTTTCACAAAAGCGGGTAGGGCAATAGCTTCTCCCGYACCTGAATATCCGAGCATCGCCGCCGTTTCGCTCCATTGGTCGCCAATGAACGAATTGTGCGCACACAGTGCGGAGGTTGCAAACAGGATAAACGCCATATACAATGCCGTCGCTAAGCAGATATATATGATTTGTCCCCAAAGCCATGCAGCACGTGTCGT
>NZ_LAYJ01000101.1 GCF_000981035.1 Christensenella hongkongensis | reverse complement strand
CCTTCTGAGCGTTGTCATCCTTCAATTCGTTCATTCCTTTTGTTCTCCATGTAAGGTGGCGGAAGCCGCCACCCAAACACATAAGGCGGGAAACCTCCCGCCTTTCTGTGTATGTATCTCAGTGTACTTTGCCTGTATTTCTATTGAATGGCTTATTTATGCGAAAGTGCCTTTTTACCCGCAACGATTGCGACCGTTGCCGCTGCTGCAAGGCCGATCACCGCAAACAGCATGATATCTGTCGTCGTATCGCCCGTCTTCGGCACATCGTCCAGGCCGCCGGCTTTTGCCGAAGCGCTCGCGCTTGCGGACGGTTCTTCCGTCGGATCGCTGGTCGGCTGACCTGTTGGTTGCGAAGTCGGTTCTGCCGGTGCCGCTACCGTCGCAGTGGCGGAAAACGTACCCGTTTCCGGGGTTTCATTGCCGTCAACGTCTGCCGTAATCACATTGGAGAGAGCGAAGCTCACTGTTTCCCCTGCCGCAGCTGTTACCTTATAGGTGTAGGAAGCGGAGTTGCCAAGTGTGACAAGCGTATTTTCTCCGCCCATACCTGCAGGTGTCGTCGTCCTGCTGACATACTGCAGTCCGCTTGTTGCGATATCTCCCTGAATTCCCGCCACGTCCGACGGGCAGCTCACTGTAAAGGTAACCGTATCGCCAACGTTTGGCGAAGGATTGCTGACGCTCACCGAGGGAGCCGCGGCGAACGCGGTAACGCTCATCGCCATTACCAGCACAGCCGCCAGCACGATCGATAAAACAATCTTTTTCTTTTTATTCATTTCTGTTCATCCTCCAAATTTATTTTTGCAGTTTCTTACAGCATGATGTTCGAAGCGGTAACGATATCACCAATCGTGATGCTGCCGTCGCCGTTCATATCGCCTGCCGCAAAGTATGCGCCGCTCAAAGGAGCGCTGCCCGTCATGTCGTTCGACATCACTACGAGCGAACCGATGCTGACGAAGCCTTTTCCTTCCACGTCGCCCTTGATGACGATGGTAAGCGTATCAATGATCGTGCCGTCCGCTGCCACGAGGTTTACCGTGCAGCCCGTTCCGACCGTATCGCCGTCTGCAAGCGTTTCACCCGCCGCGTTCCTTGCCTCTACAGGCACTGTAAACATTACCGCGATATCGCCGGCCCTGAGCGCGCTTGCTGCCGATGTGCCCGCCATGAAGCCGGATACATAGCCTGCGTCCTTATCGATCGTGAGCCCACTGTCCGGATTTACGTCAATCGAGGGCTTCGCGTCGGTTACAGTCAGCGTAGCCTCAAAGGTTGTTGCGCTTGTGGCATAATTGTTGTTTGTAACCGTGCACTGGTATTTCCAGCCGTTCATATCCGTTGTGACAGGAACCGTAACATAGGTTGCAGCCGTTGCGTCCGTCTCATCGTCTATGGTAACGAATCCACCACTGCCCTTTTTCACCTTCCACTCATAGGTCAGGCCGGAAGCCGGTTCCACCGTAGCAAGCACAGAGAAGGTAGCCGTCTCGCCTGCCGCTGCCGTTACATCCACGGGCTGTGTCCTGATAACCGGAACATTCGGGACAACCACAGTAAGCCTTGCAGCGTCCGAGGTCACTGTTTCCGTTCCTGAATTTCTCGTTACCTTGCACTGGTAAAGTCCTGTTTCCACACCGGCAGCCGCTGTGATTGCCAGCGTATCGGTAGTCGCTCCGCTGTATACGCCGCCATCGCTGACGTTGCTGAACGTCCTGCCGCCGTCTGTGGATTTTTCCCACTGGTAATCGAGCGTCGCGCCTGCTGCCGCGATCTCTGCTTCCACAGAAAACTCAATGTTTTCGCCCGCTTTGATCTCAGCGCCAACGGGCTGCGTTATGATTACCGGAACGTTATCCACATCCCAAACGGTAAGCGCTACCGCATTGGAAGTCACCTTATTTGACGATTCCGCACTGTTCGTTACTTCGCACTTATAAGAGTTGTTGTCCAGCCCCAGTGTCGCTGCGCCAAGGTCCAGCGTCGGCTGCGTTGCGCCCTTCATGGATGCGAAGGCGCCACTGGAGTTTACCTGTACAAACCACTGGTACGAAAGCGCGTCGCCTGTGTTCACGCTCGCCTCTACGGTGAAGCTTGCGTTTTCGCCCGCCACTACGGTCAGTGCTTCCGGCTGCGCGTCGATCACCGGTATTGGGCTGAGCGCCACCACCGTCAGCGTCGCCACTGCGGAAGTGACTGTTTTGGATATGTCCTTACTGTTGGTAACGACACACTTGTATTTGTAATCGTTCATCGCGGTTGTCGTCTTGTCAACCGTATAGGTTGCTTTCGTCGCGCCCGCGATATTTCCATAGTTGCTGCCGTCCGTGCTGATCTGCCACTGGTAGTTAAGCGCGTCGCCCGTCGCGACCTCGGCCTGTACGCTGAAGGTGGCTCCCTCTCCTTCGAGGACTGTAATATCCTTCGGCTCACCGTTCGCGGATATCACCGGGACGTCGCTTACCGCCGGGGCAGCCGTTACCTTCAGTGTCACCGCAGCGGATTCGCCCTGCACGCCCTGATAGCTCTCGTTTGTCACCACGCACTTGTACTGGTCGTTGGTGTCGTCCACTGCCGGAGCCGTGAGCGTAAGCGTTTTGTCCGTCGCGCCCGCAACGTCCTGCCAGTTTACAGGAGAGGCTACTGCGCCCTCGTCGTTCTTGTTTACCTTCCACTGGTAGGAAAGCTGGCTGCCCGGCTTTACGACCACATTTGCCGTAAGCGCGGTTTTCGTGCCTTCCACTACGCCCGTACCCGTGATTGCGTCAGCCGGCTCAGCCGCTACTGTGACCTGCGGAATCTGGTTGGTTGGTTCAGACGGGATACCTGTTACGGTAAGCGCCGCCGCGTCGGACGTGGTCTGCTGCCCGGTTGCCGTGTTTATGATCACGCACCGGTAATTCCAGCCGTTCATCTCCTCAGTCGCCGCGGGCGTTGTGTAGGACGCTGTCTTCGCGCCCGAGCCTACCGTATCGATATCCTCCCACGCGCCGTCTGCGGCCTTCTGCACCTGCCACTGGAACGTGCAGGCAGCCGCTGCCGGGCCGCCCGACTCGTCAAGCGCTACTGTAAACGTAGCCGGCGATCCAATGGCCGCGCTTGCCGCGCTCGGCTGCGTCTGGATCGTCGGTACGGTGGTTGCCGCAAACGCCCCCACCGGGATCAAAGCGGTAATCACCAGCGCAATCACTACGATGACCGCCATTTTTTTCCGAAACTGTTTCATTGTCTCCTCCTTCATTTCTCAAAAGTTATACTTTTTGGGAATCGTGTTTTTCGGAAAAAAAGGCTTGATTTTTCTATATATTTTGCTAAAATAAAAGACAGATGAGAATTTCATGCGATTCTCACTGGTTACAAAAAAGTATACGTTTTTAGAAACATTCGAGACTGGTCAATCAATGTTTTCGAGACTGGCCAAATACAATGATTTGAGACTCAATGATAGGTTTTTTTGTGGCGTTGTTATGCGTCGCTTTTTTTATATTCCTGCGCCTTCCGGTAGAAGGTGCTTTGCGGAATGCCCGCCGCGCGCACCGCTTCCGCTGCGGAAATACTTCCGGCTTCCCACTTCGCACAGATATCACGGAAATTTTGCGGAAGGCACGCGCGCGGCCTTCCAAACTTTACCCCCCGCGCCTTTGCGGCGGCAATTCCCTCTGCCTGACGCTGGCGGATGTTGGAGCGTTCGTTTTCCGCTACGAATGACAAAAGCTGTAAAACGATATCTGCAATCAGCGTTCCCAAAAGGTCTTTCTCACGCGTCGTATCCAGAAGCGGCATATCCAGCACCTTGATATCAGCCCTTTTTTTCTGCGTAATCGTGCGCCACTGCTTCATCACATCCGTATAATTCCTGCCCAGCCGGTCAATGCTTTTTACGACCAGCAGGTCTCCTTTTTTCAGACGCGAAAGCATCCGCAGATATGCCGGGCGTACAAAATCCTTGCCCGACTGCTTATCAAGATACACATTTTTCTGCGGCACTCCATACTTTTCCAGCGCGTCCCTTTGACGGCCTTCATTTTGTTCCCTTGTGGATACTCTCATATATCCATATACTGCCATGTTTTTATCCCTCCTATGCTTGATGCCAATATATGAGACACATCCGGTTTCTTTTGATTTTTTTGAGCCCGGATTGTATAATAGTAACGGATTTAATGATCGAGAAAAATAAGAAGGTGCAAAAAATGACAAATTTTAACGAAATCGCATTGAAGCTCCGTTCGCTCGTTCTGTTCCGCAGCATCCTCGGAGACGGCGTAACAAAACGATTCCTTATGCTTACGGATTCGCTTGAAAAAGGCGATGCAGCCGTAAGCGTGGGCCTCTATGCAGATTTCTGCTCCGCCCTGTTTGCCCACGGGACTGATTTTGGCGCATATATTCTGGACTACGCGTTGCAGGATGAAAATTTATATATGCTCAAATGCGCGCAGGAAAAGACGATAGAAGCACCGCTCAAAGCTTGCCTGCAGGCTGAGCTTGCCATATTACAGGAGCTTGGCAGCATCAAAAGCGCTGACGTACGGCGCGTGATTCCTTATGAAGGCTTTTTACCGGACTGGGATAACAGCGCGAAGGACTTTACCGCCGTATATATGGAACGCATGGATAAAATACGCACCCATGGCTATGGTATTTTTGCCAAATACCATATGTTCACCGTTTCCGGCAGCCGCATCGTGCCGGTCAGATATCCGGACGAAACGAGGCTTTCGGACCTGTCCGGATATTCCTGGGAGCGCAAATGCGTGATCGACAACACGCTTGCACTGCTTGAAGGCAAACCTGCGGCAAACGTACTGTTGTACGGGGACAGCGGCACAGGGAAATCCTCTACCGTAAAAGCCGTTGCAAATGAATTTGCACCGCGTGGGCTGCGGCTGATCGAAATCAAAAAAAAACAGCTGCGTGAAATTCCCGCGCTGATCGAAAGCCTTGGAAAAAATCCATTGAAATTTATTTTGTTTATTGACGATCTTTCCTTTACAAAGGACGATGATGATTTTGGCGCGCTGAAGGCCATATTGGAGGGTTCCGTCTCCGCCCGCACCAGCAATCTTGCGGTCTATGCCACCAGCAACCGCAGGCATCTTGTGCGCGAGACGTTTTCTGACCGCGAGGGAGACGAGGTTCACGCAAACGATACCGTACAGCAGCTCGTTTCGCTTTCAGACCGCTTTGGGCTTACCATTACGTTTTCCCGTCCGGATAAGGCGCAGTATCTTTCCATCGTCTCCTATCTGGCAGAGCTTTACGGTATTGATATGGACGAACAGGAGCTATACCGCCAAGCGGAAATCTATGCCCTTGAACGCGGCGGGCGTTCCCCGCGCGTCGCCAAGCAATTTTTAGAACAGGTGCAATCGATTGGCGTTTGAAAAAGCGTATGAATCGAGACTACAGCAACAAAAAACAGCTGTATCACCACGAGTAGTACATATCAAAAATCCGCTTTATTAAGCGGTTTTTTTGATTTCCCCTTTTAGTTGTGGAGTTCGACGCCTGTGAGGTCAAACGGAGGGATAAAGCTCTCTTCAGCCGTATTTCCTTCCTGCACAAATCCGTTTTCGATACCCAAATCAACCGCAAAATCGATCAGTTCTTCGTATTCTTCATTCTTTACCTTATGCCGCAGCTCTTCCGGCACGCCGGACATGGGCGTGTACTGGTTCATCAGGCTGATATAAATGTCGTCCCCGTAGGTACGGTACAAATATTCTACAATCGCTTTGGAATCCCGCAGCTGCCCCGGGAGCATAAGGTGCCTCACGATCACGCCTTTTTGCAGGATGCCGTTTGCGCCAAAAACAGCGCGGCCTGCCTGCCTTACCATTTCCGCGAGCGCGGTTTTGGCATATCCTGCATAATCCTGCGCATGGGAATATTTCTTTGCAGGCTCACTGTCCATATATTTGAAATCCGTGAGGTAAACGTCCACGGTTTCCTTGAGCATTTTCAGTGCCCATACGCTTTCATATCCCCCGCAGTTGTAAACGAACGGAACCCGCAGTCCTGCGCGCCGCGCGAGCTTTGCCGCGCTTATGATCTGCAACGCGTATTGCGTAGGCGTTACCAGGTTGACATTGTGCGCGCCCTGTTCCTGCAGCTCAAGAAAAATTTCCGCGAGGCGTTCGGTCGTAATCTCCTTACCCGCTGCGCCGCTGCTGATCTGCGCGTTTTGGCAGTATACGCAATGCAGCGGGCAACAGGAAAAAAACACCGTTCCCGAACCTTTTTCGCCGGAGATACACGGTTCCTCCCAAAAATGCAGCGCCGCCCGCGCGACCTTCACGCCTCCTCCTGCCCCGCACATTCCTTTTTCCCCGTTCGCCCTGTCCGCCCCGCATTCCCGCGGGCACAGATGGCAATGTTTCAAATACTCTTCCATGGGAAAATTATACCATTCGCCGGATGATTTTACTATCCAGGCCAAATCGATATTCCTGTTTTTTCAGCGCCGGCCGTGCGTCCGCCTCCTGAAACAGAAGAAGCGCAAACGCTGTATCCGTAAAGCTTTTCCATTCAATCGCTTTGTGCTGTTATAACGCGTTGGAATTGACAAGCAGTATGAGCTTTATTTCCCACTTGTATTTATGCTATAATGAATCATATTTGCACTTATATATTATTCAATGGGGAGTACTATTTATGAAACGTGAAACCTGGGGTTCTCGCTCGAATTTTATTTTTGCGGCAATCGGTTCTGCCGTTGGTCTTGGAAACGCATGGCGCTTTGCAGGGCAGGTTTACCAAAACGGCGGCGGCGCATTTTTGCTGCCTTATATCATCGCTATCTTTGCAATCGGCATTCCAGTTTTGATGATGGAGCTGGCAATCGGTAAAAAGTACCAGCTGGGCGCGCCGTCCGCGTTCGCCAAGATGAACAAAAATTTTGAGTGGATCGGCTGGGCGGGAATTATCATCGCCTTTGTGGTTGCGGCATATTATTCCGCGTTGGTTGCATGGGTTGTAAACTATATCTTTGCTTCCTTCACAATGGCATGGGGCGGCGATCCCGCAGGCTTTTTCAACGATACCGTATTGCAGATTTCACAGAATCCGGGACAGTTGCAGGGCTTTTCCCTTCCGGTGCTGATCGGCCTTTTGATTACATGGATCGTTGTCATCGTCGCCATGCGCAAGGGTGTGGAAAAGATGGCAAAAATTGTAAAATGGATCGTCATTATTCCTGTTGTGATCCTGATTATCATGTGTGTGCAGGCAGTGAGTATGCCGGGCGCTTCCGAAGGAATCAGGTATTACATTACGCCGGACTGGTCTGCGCTTGGCAACCTTGACGTATGGCGCGCTGCATTTGGGCAGGTCGCCTACAGTATGAGTATTTTATTCGCGCTGATGATCACCTACGGCAGCTTTCTGCAAAAGGACAGCGACATCCCCAAAGACAGCATTGTCATAGGCCTTGCCGACATGGGAATCAGCCTGCTTGCTGGTTTTGTGGTGTTTTCCACGCTTGGATACCTTTCCTTCCAGAGCGGTACGCCCATCGCGGATATGAACTACCAGGGCGTGATGCTTGCGTTTGTGACCTATCCGCAGGCGCTTTCCGTATTCCCGGGCGGGCATGTGGTCGGTGTCATTTTCTCGCTCCTGTTCTTTATCATGCTGTTTGCCCTTGCAATCGATTCCCTGTTTTCGATTGTTCAGGCGGTTTCTACAGCGGTCTCCGATAAATTTAAAATCAAGCCCCGCAAGGCGCTCTATGGAACCTGTCTTGCGTGCTTTATCCTTGCGCTGCTGTTCGCGACCAACGCGGGTATGTATTGGCTTGATATCATCGACCACTTTGTAAACGAGGGCAACCTGCTGTTTATGGGTATCTTTGAGACGATAGCCGTAGCATGGATTTTTGGGATCAACAAGGTGCGCGAGTACATCAACAGCTCCACTAAAATCAAAATTGGAAAATGGTGGAACGTATTTTTGAAATACCTGTGCCCGATTGTGTTTATTTTCCTTGCGTCAAGCTTCCTTGTGTCCAACATCATGACGCCTTACGGCGGCTATGACCTGCAGTATATTATGATCGGCGGATGGGCTCTCGTTGTCGGCACCTTTGTGCTTGCGCTCATCATTCCAAAACTCACTTCCCGCAAAAAGAAAGGAACGGGTGAACTTGCCTCATGATGCAGATTTGGCAGGGCGCGCTCCTGATTGTACTCGTCGCGCTCGGAATCAACTTCATCATTTATGCAAACAAGCATCCCCTTGTGCGCGTGATTGATCCGCATAAGGATTTTACCGTGCGTTATCCGCGCATCTTTCTTTGGCTTGGCGTCGTCTTTTTTTCGGTGCTCGGCTGCCTGCTCCTGCTATTTTTGATCTGGCAGGCATTTGACGCGCTGAAAATCGTCCTGTTGTCGGTGCTTGCCGCATGCGGCGTACCCGTCCTGCTTTTGGCGCTTGTCTGGCGCATCAAGGTCTACGACGAATTTATCATTACTGCCTCCATGTTTGGTGTCAAAAAACAGGTTTATTATAAAGATATCAAACGGGTTGTCGTCACAAAAAACACTTTTTTTATGGAGACGACAATCAAGAATTATCGTTTTAACGCAAACATTATTTACCGTGAGGAATTTCTCCTGCGGCTCAGCGAAAACGGTGTGGACATCGAACGTTTTTTTTGAAAGAAGGTTGTTCTGAATGGAATTTAACAATAAAAAAATCGTGATCACAGGCGCTTCCTCCGGCATTGGCCTTACGCTCCTTGAGCATCTTGCGGCGGTTCCGGGGGCGCAGATTATCGGCGTGGCGCGGCATACGGACAGTATTACCGCGCTTGGCCTTGCGAATGTAACGGCCCTTTCCTACGATATGTCAAAGCCCGAAGCGATTGACTCCATGCTAACGGACTGTATGGAACGGCTCGGCGGGATCGACGTTTTTTTTGCGAATGCGGGCTATGCCTATTATGGAAAAATCGGTCCGGCAGACTGGGCAAAAATGGAAGCGATTTACGCGACAAATACTTTTGCGCCCGTTTATACGCTCCAAAAGCTGTTGGAGCTGCAAGGCTCAAAACGCTTGCATTACGTGATTACGGATTCCGCGCTTGCAAAGGTCGCAATTCCCGGGTTTGCCTTCTATTCCGCAACCAAATACGCGATTGACGGCTTTGTGAACGCTTATGCGTTTGAAAAACCGGATAACGTAATCCTTTCCACCGTCTATCCCGTATCGACCAAAACCAATTTTTTCAAGCGCGCGGCAAACGCCGCACCCCTTCCCTTTCCGACGCAAACGCCGGAGCAGGTGGCGGTATCCGTCATCAAAGGGGTGCGTAAAGAAAAGCGGTCTATCTATCCCTTCGCAAGCTATGGTTTTTTCAACTGGTTGTGGAACTTCCTTCCATTTTTGAAGAGCGGTTACCTTGCTCTTGAGGACCGCAAGTTTAAAAAATGGCTGAAACAGAATCCCTGACCGTAATAAGAAATACCGGCGGATGTCCGCCGGTATTTTTTATTCGTCCCTCTTTTTATATATTTTTCGCAGGAATACCCCCAGCACAACCGCCATCACAGCAAAGATCGCAACCGGCGCCACATAATCGATCCAGTCAGTAAAGCTTTGCGGAAACGCCGCGTATGCAATCGTCGTTACGGCAATCCCCGCAAGCATCAGGATGATAAGCGCACGCAGCACATTCATAACGTTTGCATTTCTTTTTTCCAGGCTTGCTTTGTCCGTAAACGCTTCCGGGCGTTCGCCCGTATATTCCCTGCGCCATACGTAAATGCTCGCCATCCTGCCCATAAACTTCCAGCCAAAATCCTCGTAAAGCTCTCGATAACCCTTTTTGGGAAAAGCGTTGAGATCCATCACATATCGATATTTTTTTGGCTGTGTTTTGTGAAACACCATCCGGAAAGAATCCGATTGCCTGATCCTGTCTATATTCCAGCCCTCTGCCGCCATGTTCTCCATAAAGCGTTCCCAGTCTGCGGGCGCGGCATATTTATATGTCGACCACCATACCGCCTTTGTATCCTTGCTTTTCATAACAACCCCTCCACCGCCTCATAAAGCTCCCTGATCCGGCGCGCTTCGCCGGTCAAAATCCGCATTCCAAGCTCTGTGATCACGTAACTCTTCCGGCGATCGTCCTCGCCGGTCGCGCAAATCAAACCGTCGCCAAGCAGCTTTGATATGCTCTGGTAAATCGTGCCCGCGCCAAGCCTGATCCTGCCATTTGTAATCTCTTCCACATGCTGCATAATGCCATACCCATGCCGTTCCTCCCGCAGGGACAACAGGATGTAAAACATCGTCTCGCTCATCGGAATATACCGTTTTTCCGCTTTTTTGAAATCCAAAGCAATCACTCCCCTTATATCTCATTGCGATATATCACTTTATGATATAATCATATATCACATTGTGATATATGTCAAGCAGAAAAAGTATACAAAAAAGGCAACGGGAACCATTTCCGTTGCCTGCTATTTTTCTCAGATTGAAAACCGTTTGATTGATTTCTTTGTTGTTTTCGCAAATTCACTGTCACGGATCTTAAGCTGTTGTATGCTTTTAAACGCAGGCAGCTGGCGGTTTACCTTCTGAATATCCTGTTCAAGCTTTGCCCTGATTTCTTCAGCCTCCTTTCCCGCCGTATATTCCTCCTGGAGATACACCTCGGCGCACAGCCTCTTTTCATTCATACCATTCACAAGCGGCGCATAGACAACGATTTCACTGATGTAAGGAATCCGCTGCTTAATAAAATCTTCAATCTCCTCCGGATAAACGTTCTTTCCGTTCGATAAAACGATCAGGTTCTTTTTTCGCCCGGTTACAAACAAAAAACCCTCTTCGTCAAAATGTCCGATATCGCCGGTATCGAACCATCCATCTTTCATCGCCTGCCGTGTCGCCTGTTCGTTTTTATAATAACCAAGCATCACATTATCGCCTTTTACCCAAATTTCGCCTTCTCCATTCCCGTCGGCATCCACAATCTTCACTTCGCAGCATGGAATGGGTACTCCTGCCGAACCATCCCGATAACAGCGGTTTCCGTTTACAGACACCAAGGGGGAGCATTCCGTGATCCCATAGCCGACCACAAGCATAATTCCCATCTCACGGAACGAGCGCATCAGTCTTGCCGGAAGCGGCGCTCCCCCGCAGAGCAAAAGTTTCAGGTTCCCGCCAAACAATTCTTTGATATCCCTGAAATATTCATCCCTGTTGTCAATTCCACGTTTCATTTCATCGTTGCTCTTTGCAATCAGTGTTCTAAGCTCTTCTTCCCCGTTCTTTTCCCTTGCGTCTTTCCAGATCATGTATTCGAGACGTTCGATAAACAACGGAACAAGGAATACAGCATCAGGCTGAAACAATTTGAGATTATCTGCAAAATAGCGCAAACTGTTGTTAATACAAATCGTTGTACCATTTTGAATCATCATCACAATGCCATGTGTGCATTCAAACGAATGATGCACCGGCAGCACAGACAAGCATACCTTTCCGATCTCAAGCAGGCTTAATCCGCCTTCAGAAGCCGCCAGGATGCTTTTTTGGGAAAGCATAACCCCCTTGCTTTTCCCGGTCGTTCCGGACGTATACAAAAGCGACGCCATCCTGGTTTCGTCGATTTCCCGCTGCTCATATCCACGGCTTTCCTGCTTCCCCTGTTCGATCAGTCCGTAAAGCCCCAAATAATCGTCCTCCGCTTCCGGCAGATCCATATCGATATAACAAATCGCTTCCGGCAGGCTTGCGGCTATGCTTTGCATCGTGTCCTGGTATTCGCCTGCAAAAATGACGCAGGCGGCCTCACTGTCTGCGATAATATTGGCAATCTCATCATCCTGTAGCTCCTTATCGATCGGCACCGCGGCTCCCACGCCGCAAAGCACTGCGAAATAAGAAACCAGCCATTCATAGCTGGTTGGTCCAATAATCGCAATATTTTTATCTGCCAGCCCCAAACCCAACAAAGCGTTTCCAAGAGCGTTCATATCATCCATGAATGTTTGATGCCCGATTCCGCGAATTTGCCTGCCCTCAGTCCTGATCCGCAGCATATCCCTGCCCTTATAAACATGCCCTGCGTGATGGAGCATATCCCTCAAATTTTTTTCTTTTCTGTCTGTTTTTTGATTATATTCCATTTTTTCCCCTAACTGTCCGTTTTCTTCATTTTAGCACGTATTCTGTCCAATAACTCCCTATTTCGAAAAATAAAACCAGTTTTAATATTTATTTGACTTTTCTACGCGACCATGTTATACTTAAAAAGTATTTTATGTATTGATAGACCTCGTATTTGTGTAAATCGTTGTTCTTGATGATTTATAGAAATATGAGGTTTTTTTGTTACATCGGATATCAAATAATTTTTAGGAGGTACCAATTATGAATAATGGTACAGTAAAATGGTTTAACGCAGAAAAAGGCTTTGGCTTTATCACAAACGACGAAAGCGGCGAGGACGTATTCGTACATTTCTCAGGTATTGCGGCAGAGGGTTACAAATCTCTTGACGAAGGCCAAAAGGTAACGTTTGACATGGAACACGACGCAAGAAGCAACAAAATGAGAGCTTGCAACGTTTGTATGGCGTAGTATTACAAATTCAGTAAAATTACGTGCAATGTACGTGCTGCAACTGAAAAAACAACCGTGGAAATTTCCACGGTTGTTTTATTTCAGGTTTTCCTGAATGACTCTATTTATTTTGCGGATTCTGCGGCCCTTTTGCGGATCGTGCCGCATCTGCCGTCGCATTTGCGCTTTGGCCTGCACTACCGGTCGGAGCCGAAGTTCCTGCGGTTGTTTGTGCAGCCGCGCCAGCCGCAGCGGTTCCTGCCGCCGTAGCGTCATCCGTCACCGGAGGCATTTTAACGCCTGGCGGGAGAGGATTCTTTTTCCTCATAAAGTGGTAGATAATAAACGGTACGAACACCACCACCACAAAGCTGATGATCAGGATCGTCAGGTATTGTGTCGACGCACCCGGGCCTGTGAGCTGAGACGGCGGGACAAACGAGATCACAAGTGCGAAGATCGAAACGATCAGGCCAACGATAGCCATAACCATTTTGATACCTTTTTTCTTGGATATCTCAAACGCCCTCGGCAGGTCTCCATGCTTCCTCACCAGCTTGATATAGGCAAGGAAGAAGATGATATAACCCACAATGTAAATGATAACCGTCAGCGATATTGCGGTAAAGAACGAAACATTGCTTCCGCCGCCGCCAAAGGTCAGCACTGCCGCCCAGATCGTTACGATCACGCCCTGCAGCAACAGGAACTTTGTCGGAACGCCGTGTTTGTTCGTCTCAGACAGCTTCTTTGGCAGAAGCCCGTTTTTACCGGCTTCGAGCATACCCCAGGAGGGGCCGACCACCCAGGCGGATACTTCTGCGATTACGCCGACCGCAATCAGTATTGCGATTACGCTTACAATCCAGTCCATACCGCTTCCGAAGTGGTGCACCAGGCCTTCAAATCCCTGGATAACGCCTGTCGAAAGGCCAAGCTGGCTTTCCGGTACCACCGCTGCGATTGACGTGCCGCCAATCGTATTCAGCACGATCGCCAAAATAACCAGAATAATGATCGCCAGCGGATAATCCTTCTTTACATTTTTCATCTCGTTGGCATGCGTAGCAGAAGCCTCGATGCCCGCGTACGCAAGAATAAAGGATACGAACACGACCAGCGTATCGAGCTTGGTGAAGTCCGGTATCAGCGCCTTTGCATCGAGCGGCACAAGACTCTTGCCGCCTGTTGTAAAGAAGCCGATCGCAAGGGCAAACAGCACAATGGCAGGGATCATAATACCAAATACAAAACCGATCTTTGAAATCTTTGCCGTAAACTTAGTGCCTTTGAACTGCGAGAATGTCAGCGCCCAGAAAATGACCAGAACACCGATAAATTTAATCGCCGGATTATTGTTGAGCGCATCCCAGTGTAATACGTAAGACAGCGCGCCCAGGATGAAGTAGATCATCGTGACAAATCCAACCGTAATCTGGAACCATTGGAAAAAGATGTTTGCAAAGCCCCATTTTTCACCCAGCATATTACCTGACCATGTGTAAACGCCGCCGGTATCCCAACCCTTTACCGTCGCCATTTCCGCTGCCGAAAGCGCGACTGGCAGGAACCATAGGACGCCGCCCAGGATCAGGAAGAATACAAGTGAAAAACCGGAGGATGCAAATGTTGGATATTCATATACGGTCATAACCATCGAGGCTGTGATCGCAAAGAATCCGAACAATGTCAAATGCTTATTATTTGAAGCAGCATTCGCAACTGTTTTCATTTCATTACCTCCTCTTTCTGCAAGAGATTGACCACGCGGCGGGATCAGTGCGCCCGCCGCGCCATCAAAATTAATTTAAGAATAAACAAGAGTTTTTTTAGTTGCCGTTCCTGTTTTTCAGGTGTTAGTGCGTAAAGCCCTGAGCGCCTGTCTTCTGCTTGCCGGGCGCTTCTTCCTTGGTGTTCTTCTCCAGATATTCGATTGCCATCTTCATATCCTGTATGAGGGAATCAGCCATGTTATAGGAAAGGTCCGCACGGACTACATAACGCTGGATCAGCACATTCGTCATGTTTTCAGGCAGCGTGTATGCAGGCACCTGCCAGCCCTTCATCGCAAGCCTGTCCGCCAGTTCGTAAAGCGTCCATTTGTGCTTGCTCGGATCTGAAAGCTTATAGCAGATAACCGGAATGTTACTTCCGTCGTTATAGATTTCAAAGATGCCAAAATCTTTGATTGCCTGTGTGAGGTGCAGGCCAACCTCTCTTGTGTGGCCCTGGACAAGCTTAAGTCCTTCAAGGCCGTAACGCAGGAAGATGTAATACTGTCCAATGATCTGGCTTCCTGAACGCGAGAAGTTGATTGCCATCGTGGGTTGTTCGCCGCCCAGGTAATTTACGTAGAAAATCAGCCTTTCCGGCAGGTATTCCTTGTTTTTCCACAGAACCCAGCCGATACCCGGATATACAAGGCCGTATTTATGACCGGATGTATTGATGGAATGTACGTTTTTGAGTCTGAAATCCCATTCGAGGTTCGGATGTACGAACGGTACGAATAATCCGCCTGAAGCGCCGTCCACGTGGATACCGATCGGCACTTTTGCCGTTTTATTATGTTCTTCTACGAGCTGGTCGAGTTTTTTGATGTCGTCAAATTTACCTGTATATGTGATACCGAGGATCCCGACAATACCGATTGTATAATCGTCAACATAATCCATTACCGTATCCATATTCATGCTCATGTGCTGTTCGTCGAGCGGCACAAGGCGCATTTCGATATCCCAGTATACGCAGAATTTTTCCCAGCATACCTGATATCCTGATGAAATAACCAGATTCGGTTTTTTGGCTTTGATGTCGATGCCCGCTTTTTCAGCAAGGTCGCGCCAACGGAATTTCATTGCCATGCCGCCCAGCATGCAGGCTTCCGAGGAACCAACTGTGGAAGTCCCCATTGCCTCGCCTTCCGGCGCGTTCCAGATATTTGCGATAATATTGACGCAACGGTTTTCAACCTCTGTCATCTGCGGATATTCGGATTTATCAATCGCATTTACCGCAAGGGTTTCAGCCATCAGCTTTGTAGCCTGGGGCTCCATGTAGGTCTGGCAGAACGTTGCGAGGTTCTGGCGGGCGTTGCCCTCGTCGATCAACTCGTCTTTGATCAGGCGGTATGCCACATCAGCCGGTACCGACTTCTGATTGAGCGAATTTTTCGGCATTCCTTCATCTGCCTCAAAAACAGCGAGATTGGGAGATACTATCTTTTCTTTCTTTAACGGTGTGTTTACGTGTAACATTTTCTTCACTCCTTACATTTTCCAAGACTTTTTTCGAATTGTGAACTGCTCATGAACAACTATGCTATATTTAACTCTGGTTTCTAAGAGCTAAACAATACATTGTCAATTTTAATATTCCTTTTTTATCCTCTTGGTCTCGAGTTTTCGCTTTGTAATCGGCTTTTTCCTTTTGGCTACTTCATTTTCGGTTCACAAAAATGATATACTATAGAAGAAAAAAAATTTTTATACGGCGCGAATAACAATTCGTTTTGCCGCAGGAGTATGCAAATGTTTCATATATTGGTCGTGGAAGACGATAAAAATTTAAGAAGGCTGATGGCAACATACCTCATGCAGGAAGGCTATGAAGTCTATCATGCGGACGATGGCGAGGCCGCGCTCTCTATTCTTGATTCTACACATATCGATCTGATTATCAGCGACATTATGATGCCGAATATGGATGGTTACGAGCTTACGGAAGAGCTGCGCGCGGCGGGTTATACCCTGCCGATTTTGATGGTGACCGCCAAGGAAACCTTTGAGGATAAACGAAAGGGTTTTCTGGTGGGCACGGATGATTACATGGTAAAGCCCATCGATATGGAAGAAATGCTGCTGCGTGTTGCCGCGCTTTTGCGGCGCGCAAATATCGCCAACGAGCACAAGCTTGTTTTGGGGGACGTTACCCTCGATTACGACACCCTGACTGTAAACGCGCATGATAAAATTTACGAGCTTCCGAAGAAGGAATTTTATTTGCTTTTCAAGCTGCTGTCCTATCCCAAAAAAATATTCACGCGTCAACAGCTGATGGATGAAATCTGGGGCATGGACGCGGAGACAGACGAACGCACGGTTGACGTGCATATCAAGCGCCTGCGCGAAAAATTTGACGATCTTTCCGAATTCAAGATCGTCACAATTCGCGGTCTTGGCTATAAAGCGGAGAAATATGTATGAGGCATGGTCATTCCATCCAAATCAAATTTATTTTGGTGTTTGTGGGAATTTTATTAATTTCCTGCATCAGTTCCCTTTTGCTTGCTTCCGGTTTTATGCGCAATTCCATCCTCGAAGACATGGAGGGACAACTGCGGCTCACCGCGGAAAGCGTAGCCAACCTCTCCACCTCGACAGATATGGATGTGGAGGAAATTATCGAGGCGGTCAATAACCCCTTCTATTCGATCACGGTTTTCGATCCGGACTCCGGGCAGACGCCTGAAGCCCTGGAAGGCGTCGATCTTTCTTCTTTGAAAACAAACCAGATTTATCTTGCGCCGCAGGACAACGCCACTGTCCCCGTGGCTGTTTTAAAGACGAGATCCTCTTATATCATGATTACCTCGCATACGGACCGCAACGAGCTTGTCAGTTTCCAAAACAGCGCCCTGATTGCATTGTTGTTTTGCGCTGTAATCGGAGCAATGCTGATGCTCGTAGGCATCACGCAAATTACCAAGCCTGTAAAACGCCTGACGCGCGCGGCAAAGGAAATCGGAAAAGGCAACTTTGACATCAGCATTGAATACGATTCGCCAGACGAGATCGGTCAGCTCACGCAGAGTTTTAACGCAATGGCGCGCGAGCTCAAGGGCATGGAATATCTTCGCAAGGATTTTATCAGCAGCGTTTCACATGAATTCAAAACTCCAATCGCCTCCATCCAGGGCTTTGCCCGCCTGCTCAAAACCAAGAACCTGACGCCCGAGGAATTTGACGAATATACAGATGTAATCATCAACGAGAGTATGCGGCTTGAGCGCCTTTCCTCGAATATGCTCCGTCTCTCGCGGCTTGAGAACCAGACAATCCCCGAGGCAAGCACCGAATTTTCGCTCGACGAGCAAATCAGGAACACCCTTTTGCTCCTTGAAAACGAGTGGACTGCAAAAAACCTTGAACTTGATATCGATATGGAATCCGTAAAATATACGGGAAATGAAGAGATGCTCCAGCAAGTGTGGATCAACCTGCTTTCCAACGCCATCAAGTTTTCCCATGACGACGGAATCCTTACCATCCGCCTCAAAAAAGAAGACGCATGCGTCCGTGCTGAAATCACAGACAATGGAGTAGGTATTCCGGCGGCAGCGCAGCCGCGTATCTTTGAAAAGTTCTATCAGGGCGATCCTTCCCGTGCCCGGCAGGGCAACGGGCTTGGGCTTGCTATCGTGAAGCAGATTTTGGAAAGCTGCGGCGGCGATATCACATTTACAAGCGAGGAAGGTATAGGCACAACCTTCATCGTAACGCTGCCCGATTGATCTGCCATAGAATCTAATTTGAATATTTTTTCACAAAAACATGATTTTTCATTGAAATCATGTTTTCTTTTTTGTATAATAAAAACTATCATATGGTGTCATGTGTACTTAAAGCCACATGGTTTCTAAGTTGTGAAACATTTGTTTCCCGGTATACGTACCGCTTAAGAAGTAACCAGTTATTGCTGTTACAGCAACAAATCTTTACTTTTTAGGAGGTCGTTTTTTTATGCAAAAAAATGCAAAAGCAACAATCAAAAAATATGCCAAGCGGTGGTTCATCGACGGCATGGGTGCAATGGCGCTTGGACTTTTCTCCAGCCTGATTATTGGGCTGATCATCTCGCAGCTCGCTACAATTCCGGGGCTTTCCGTGCTCAGCCAGTTCACGGAGGTGTTGAGTGCAAAATCTCCTGTGGTGGGTGCGGCAATCGGCGTTGCCATTGCCTTTGGCCTTAAAAACAAACCCCTCGTTATTTTTTCGTCAGCCGCGACAGGTGCGTTCGGCTATGCGATGGGCGGACCTGTAGGCGCTTATGTAGCAGCGCTCGTCGGCGCGGAAATCGGCAGGCTTGTTGCAGGAAAAACACCGGTGGACATCATTGTATCGCCTATCGTGACGATTCTCGCAGGCGGCTTTATCGGCCTGCTCGTAGGACCGCCCCTTAATAATTTCATGACATGGCTGGGAGATTTCGTAAATTCCGCGACGGTACTCGCACCGCTCCCAATGGGAATTATCGTATCTGTCATCGTAGGCATGGTGCTTACCCTGCCGATCAGCTCTGCTGCGTTGTGCATTATGATGGGTATCAGCGGGCTTGCGGCGGGCGCCGCAGTTGCCGGCTGCTGCGCCAACATGATTGGCTTCGCAGTGATGAGCTTCAAGGAAAACGGCTGGGGCGGTTTTCTGGCGCAGGGCCTTGGCACTTCGATGCTGCAGGTTCCAAACATTCTGCGGAGACCGCAAATATGGTTGCCTCCTATTATAGCTTCGGCTGTTGTGGGGCCAATCTCCACAATGGTTTTCCAGATGTCCAATACCGCAACCGGCGCGGGCATGGGTACGTCCGGCCTTGTGGGGCAATTCGGCGCATGGGCGGCTATGAGCGCGACTACGCCGGCTCCTATGCTGATCTTTGAGATTGCGATCGTGCATTTTATCCTGCCGGCTGTAATCACGCTGATCTTTGCCGCAATCATGCGAAAGGCCGGCTGGATTCGTCCACAGGACCTCAAGCTTGAGCTGATGAATTAGGTGCTTTAATGCAAAAAGAGCGGTTCCCTTTTGGGAGCCGCCCTTTTTTTGCGGATTACTTTTAAAACGAAGTCCAGCCGCCGTCCGTTTGCAGCGTAGCGCCTGTCATATGTGTTGCATCGTCCGATGCGAGGAATAATATAGACGCTGCCTGCTCCTCCGCCGTGGCTTCGCGTTCCTGCATCGTTTTTGTTTTCTGCCCTGCCATGGACTGCGCTTGCGCGGCATCCAGCCCCTGTTTCATCGCTTCCTTATGCTTTTCCATGACAAAAGCATAAGCCTCCTCAACCATCGGCGTAGCCGTTCCCGCCGGATTGACCGAATTCACGCGGATATTGTAACGCGCGTAATCGAGGGCCAGGTTTTTTGTCAGCCCGTTCACGGCATGCTTGGAGGCCACATAAGCCGGATTACCCGGGAGCCCCGTCATACCTGCAATAGAAGCGTTGTTGACAATCACACCACCGTTTCCCTGCTTCAAAAATTGCAGGATCTCATGCTTGGCACAGAATAATACGCTATAGAAATTATTGGCAAACGTAAAATCCATCGCTTCCTTCCCAATTTCATGGACAGGACTTGGATTCCCCATCACGCCTGCATTGTTAATAGAAATATCGAGTTTTCCAAATGTCTTGACCGTTTCTTCAATCATTTTGGCTGCATTTTCCTCAATGGAAATATCGAAGGGCAGAAAAATCGCGTCCCCGCCTGCATCCCTGATCTCTTTTAGAACTTTCTCTCCTTCTTTGGCGCGTTTATCCACCAATACGACCTTTGCGCCTTCCTTAGCGGCCCGCCTTGCCGTTGCTGCGCCAATCCCGCGTGCCGCACCTGTAATGATGATGACCTTGCCTAAAAACCTGTTCTCAAAATACTTCATAACCGCATCCCTCCCTTTTTTATACCTTTTTCAGTCGATCCGTATGTATTCCGCCGTTTCGACCGCCTGCGCAACCAGCGCCTCAATATCAAGAACGCTTTCCGCTTCAACAATGCGCTCAAGCTTTGGCCTTGTGGTGGGATGCTTGGGCACAAATACCGTACAACAGTCCTCGTATGGAAGAATCGATGTTTCATATGTATTGATTTTATTTGCGATATCGATAATATCGATTTTGTCCATTCCGATCAGGGGACGGAATACGGGCATGGAAACCACGCTGTTCGTCACATAGATGCTCTCCATCGTCTGGCTCGCCACCTGCCCGATGCTTTCGCCCGTCACAATCGCCTGCGCCCCGCAATTTTCAGCGAGCCTTTGCGCGATACGCATCATAAACCTGCGCATGATGATCACAAGCATCTCGTGCGGACATTTTTCGTAAATCTGCATCTGGATATCCGTAAAGCTTACAACATTCAGCCTGATCCTTCCGGAGTATTCCGATACGATTTTAGCAAGGTCGATTACCTTCTGTTTCGCCGCCTCGCTGGTGTATGGAAAACTGTGGTAATGCACCGCGTTGAGTTCAACGCCACGTTTGGCGATCATGTATCCCGCAACCGGGCTGTCGATCCCTCCGGATAAAAGCAGCATCGCGCGTCCATTGGAACG
The DNA here is from genome assembly GCF_000981035.1 of Christensenella hongkongensis. GTDB lineage: Bacteria > Bacillota > Clostridia > Christensenellales > Christensenellaceae > Christensenella > Christensenella hongkongensis. Next base: position 100,407 of record NZ_LAYJ01000101.1, on the reverse strand, counting down.
CTGCGGCATTCCGCCCGCGCACGGAATCACATCGATATAACCATAGCATTTTTCCCGCACTTCCACATAAACCGTAAAATCTGGATGATGCACATCCACGCTAAGCCCTTCTACAGCCTCCAGAATATTCCCGCCCAAAGTCGCGGCAAGCTGCATGGAGGAAAGAGGGAAACGCTTGTCCGCACGCTTTGCCTGCACCTTGAAGGTCGCCTTTGCAAGGCCTTTTCCCGCCATGTAGTCCTTCACCATACGGATCAGCATTTCATTGATGGAATCCATATCCTTTTCGGTCTCTTCAGCGGGCGAAAGCGAATGCAGCCCAAATACCTTTGTGATCGCCTCCACCGCACGCGGCAATTCCCCGTCAGAAATTCCGGTCACATAAAACCGTCCGTAGCCTTTTTCTACCTTTGCGTCTGGAAACTCTGCCAACGCGCGCTTGATCGCCTGCCGCTGCAGCGATTCAAAGTGCGGCCTGTTGAGGCCCTTTAAATGAATTTCTCCGTATCTAACCAGCAATATCATATCGTTTTCTCCCAATCCAAAAACACCTTTACTTTCTTGTAAACCGGCGCAGTATACCGGCATTTCTTTCAATTTCCTGCGCGGCGCGGCAAACCTCTTCCCCTGTCGTAAAGGGCGAGAAGCTGATTCGTACGGCTCCCGCGGCTTCCTCTTCCGTCAGCGAAAGTGCTGACCTGATCCTGTTTTTCCCTTTTTTTGACGAGCACGCCGAGCCAGTGGAAATATAAATCCCCGCTGCCTCCAGCGTGTGCAACAACGTTTCTCCATTTACGCCCAGCACCGCCAGATTGACAATATGCCCGCATGCCCTCTCCTTATCCCGGGGAGAAAGCACTACAAGGTCCGGTATATTTGAACAAGCGTTCAGAAAAGTTTCCCTCAGCGATTCAAAGTGCCTGTGTTCTACGTTTTTTTCAAAATACTCCACAGCGGCGGCGAAGGATAATATCCCAAGCGTATTCTGCGTACCGGAACGCAGCCCCGCCTCCTGTCCGCCGCCAAGCAGATACGCCTTGAGCGGCGCCCCCTCGCGGTAAAATATTGCGCCCGTCCCTTTGTGGGCGTGAAGCTTATGGGCGCTCACCGTATAATAATCGATATTTGCTGTGTTTTTCAGCTTTTCCTTGCAGTACGCCTGCACACCATCCACATGGAACAAAGTTTGTGCGTTTTTTGCCTTGATGAGCGCGGCAATTTTTTCCACATCATTTTTCGCGCCTGTTTCATTGTTCACGTGCATCACGCTTACCAGCGCAGTATTTTCATCCACAGCCCCTGCAACGTCATCAGGAGCGATCAGGCCGCTTTTGTCCGGCTTTACAAAACGCACTTCGAATCCCTGCTCCTGCAGGAGTTTAAAGCTTTCCTCCACGCATGGATGCTCCGCGCCGCCGCATACGTAGTTCATTTCCTTTTTTTTGCGCGCTCCGCGCAGAATCACCGTGTTTGCGCTTTCTGTTCCACAGCTTGTAAAGACGCATTTATGCCCCGCCCCGCCGAATGCGCGCAGCAATATTTCTTTTGCCTCGTTTATTTTATTTTGCACGCGCGTCGCACCCGCATAGAGCGCCGAAGGGTTCTGCCATCCGTCCTGCGCGTATTCCGCATATATTTTATTACACTCTGCAAGCGGCTGTGTCGTCGCCGCATTATCAAGGTAAATCTCCTGCATTCCAAATAACCTTCCAAATCCCGCATTTTACCAAACAACCCCTGCCGGGCAATGATGGATCGTTTTTTATTATATCACATTCAAAAACAAAAAACGCGGCTTGCGCGTTTTTTGTTTGCATATTCTCTTGCAGCTTTTTTTGCCATATGCGGCTTGCGCCTGCTCCCATAAAGGCTCCGGCGCTGTATATCAAAACGCCTGCACAAAACGTGCGGGCGTTTTTGATACTGGTTATCCCAGATTGTTCATGTCCTCCAGGACAAAATTAACTTCGTATTCTTTTCCTTCTCGCCACACCTTTGCCGTCACGGTATCTCCCACCGCCTTTTCAGAAAGTACGGGCATGTCTGCGCCGGTCGTAAGGTCTACGCCATCCATTTCCACAACGACATCGTTCGGCTGCAGGCCCGCCTTATCCGCAGGGCCTCCTGCCGTTATATCTACAATCAACGCGCCGCGTGGCGTTCCCCACAGCTTTGCATCCACCTCGGAAATCGGGCTGTAGCTGATACCGATACCCGCGCGCGGGATGCTTCCGTTCTGGATAAGCTGCTGCGCAATATCGATTGCCTTATTAATCGGTATCGCATATCCAACGCCTTCGGAATTCAAAAGGTTTCCGTCGCCGTCAATGCCGGAGTAAAATTTCTTCGCTGTCGTTACTCCGACCACCTTGCCGTCCTCGCCAACGAGCGGCCCACCTGAATTTCCTGGGTTGATCGCAGCGTCCGTCTGGATCATATTCATTGTGATCCCGTCAAGCGAGACCTCCTTATCCACGATGCTTACGTGCCCAACCGTAACGGAATTATTGAACTTTTCGCCGCGGATATTGCCGATTGCCACTGCAAGCTCTCCCGCCTTAACGGAATCACTGTCGCCAATCGGAACCGCGCTGAGCCCAAGGTTATCCACTTTAAGTACCGCGATATCCGTGTTGGAATCGCCACCGACCTTTTCCGCAACGTGCTCCTGTCCATCCGGCGTCGTAACCTTAATGAGGTTTCCGTCCGCAACTACGTGGTTATTGGTCAGGATATATCCGTCGTCCGAAATCACAAAACCCGTACCCGCGTCAAGCGCCTGCTCAACCGGTTCCTGTCCTGAAACGAGCTGCTTTGTGTATGCTGTAATGCCCACAACGCTGCCTGAAATATTCTCTGCGATCTCAACCGCCGGATTCTGCGAATTTTCGATTGCCTTCGCGTCGCCGCCGAGCTCCGGGCTCTCTCCTGTCGTCTCCTGTTGCTGGGCTGCCTCCTGCTTGGTCGGAAGCTTGGGCGCAAGGGAACCGCCATATACAAGCGGCATAACCACAAAAGCCGTAAAAAGGCTGCCCACCAGCGCCGCAGCCACCGCGACTGCAGTTATTATTACGCCAATTCCTCTTTTTTTCTTTTGTTTCGGCGGCTTTTGTCCACCCATTCCCGGAGGAACATCCTGCTGCGGCGGAATATTTTGCTGCCCCGGTGCATTCGTCACCGGCTGGGCGCCATATGGATTTGCGTTCTCCGCGGCCTGGGCGTTGCCCTGCACCGGCGGGACGCTGTTTTGGGCGGTTCCTGCGTCCTGAACCGGTGGCACATTCGGCTGGATGGGCGGCTGGTTCTGCCCGTTCATGCCGTTATTAAAATCGTTTTCGTTCATCTTGTCTTCTCCTCCTCGGGTTGCTTTTATACAATACCGTATCAATTATTTCATATCTTTCATCTTACCTGTGCAATGTGAAGAAATTGTGAATAAATTTTAAAAGAATTTTATACTTTCTTCAGTGTAAACGTAAAGACCGTGCCATTCTTCTCATCCGATGTTACCCATATCTTTTGCCCGTGCGCTTTCAATATGTTTTTCACAATAGAAAGGCCAAGCCCTGTCCCTTCTTTTTCGCGGGAATGCGATTTATCGATCTTATAAAAACGGTCGAACAGATACGGGATATCCTCGCTTGGTATCACATCCCCTGAATTCATAATATGCACAAGCACATTATCCCCTTCTATTTCCGTTGATATTCCCAGTATTCCGCCTTCGTTTACAAATTTGATCGCATTCTCAATGATATTGTGCAACACCTGAATCAGCCTGTTCTCGTCGGCAAGCACGTACACCCTGTCCTGCGTAAGCCCGAGCTGCACGTCTACATTTTTTGCCGTAATCTTGCTCTCAAAGGAAAGCAGTGTGCGTAAAATTTGTTCATTGAGGTCCAGCCTCTCCATTTCCATGGGGAACTGGCCCGACTCAATTTTGGACAGATCGAGCATTTCGTTGATCAGCAGGCTGAGCCTTCGCGTTTCATCCAGCACGACGTCAAGGTAATGCTTTGCGTCCTCCTGTGGGATTGTTCCGTCTGTAACGCCCTGTACGAGCCCCTGGATCGACGTAAGAGGGCTTCGCAGCTCATGCGATACGTTTGCCACAAGGCTTTCGCGCGTCATTTCATATTTTTTGAGGTCCTTTGCCACGCTGTTAAACGTATCGGCAAGCTGTCCGATCTCATCCCTGGAGCTGACTCTCAGGCGTATATCGAAATCCCCCTTGGCCAGCTGGCGGGCTCCAACCGTCACCACCCCAAGCGGCCGAAGCATACTGCGCGAGAAAATATAGGTCAGCACAATTCCAAGCGCCGCAGACAGGCACGCGGCCAAAATAATCTGGCGGTACAAAGCCATCAGCGATTGTTCCATGCCATAGATCTGCTTATGCACAAAAACGTAGCCAATCACCCTGTCGTTTGTAATGACGGGCGAGGCTACCGTAATGACGGGCGTATTGAAAACATTAGCTTCCTCGGTCACCATTTTGACCGAATTTCCCTTATTGAGCTCAGTAATCATGTTGTCGTAATATTTTTGAATTTCTTCCTGCTCTATCGTTGCTTTTCCACCGCTCATATCGATGGTGAGCCATGGCGTACCATCGCTGTTTACAATCCAGATCGCATACTGATTGGTGCTTGCCTTAACAAATATCTGTCCTGTAATCTGATCCATGGAAAGGGAATTATTGACATAAAAAGAAACCCACGACTGCACATCCTCCGCCGTGGCAAGCATTTGCTGCTCGCTGTCGTCAAGATACGCGCTCCTGATCACCTGGCTCATCATGAGTCCTGAGATCACAAGCGCAACCATGATGATTACCATAAACAGCAGCATAATCTTACCAAAAATGCTTTTAATCATCCGTTCCCCCGGTTTTGCGTTTTTCTCTTCTGCTTTTGATTATAAAGTCCTTTTATGACCAAAGTGTAAATAAACCTTTAAAATAATTCCCCACTTTTACATAAGCGCCGTGCGTCTTATACTATCACATGATACCGTTCGGGATATGTTTAAGCTGTGCCGCTTGATTTCACGCCGCATCAGTCCTTGCATTCAAAGCCTGTTTACTTACGTGCACAAAGGCATTTTCATGCAACAGACTGACTCGGCGCCGGCATACGCTTTTGCCAATAATGTGTATAAATTTTGCAGACGCTTTCGGCGAGCGCATAAAATACCGCCGCACTGAGGAGCTTCAGTAGCCGTGACTACGTTGTAACGTTTGTGCTTTAACAGGCGGGTGCAGAGCGCCGTACATCGTTTTGGTTTTTGAACTGTACGGCGCGTCTCCGAAGCGCGGCGTTTTATGTGCCCGCCTTCGAGTCTCTCGAACGGTATCATATACACTTACGCCCGCCGAAACAGCGGCGGGCGGTAATATCCTTATACCTCGAATTTATATCCGACGCCCCATACCGTTTTGATCTGCCACGGTTCGTCGTCTTTGAATTTCTCGCGTAAACGTTTGATATGTACGTCCACCGTACGGGAATCCCCAAAATATTCAAATCCCCATACCTGCTCCAAAAGCTGATCCCGCGTAAACACCTTGTTGGGCCTTGACGCGAGGAAATAAAGCAGCTCGATCTCCTTGGGAGGCATCTGTACTTCCTTGCCTTCGTAAATCACCTGGTAATTTTGCATGTCGATCTTAAGATTTGGATATTCCAGGATGTCCGACTTATCCTCCTGCGTGCTGCGGCGTATGACCGCCTTGACACGCGCCACAAGCTCCTTGGGATCAAACGGCTTTACAATATAGTCGTCCGCGCCAAGCTCAAGCGCAAGCACCTTGTCGAACGTTTCGCCCTTTGCCGTCAGCATAATGACGGGAACATTGGATTTTGCCCTGATCTGCTTCATCGTCTCGATTCCGTCCTGCACCGGCATCATGATATCAAGCAGCACAAGATCGTATTGCTTTCCAAAAAACAAATCCGCTCCCAGCTTGCCGTCCGCAGCTTCCGTAATCTCATAGCCCTCCTTGCGAAGGTAGAGCTTTACGACCTCCCTGATGTTTTTGTCATCGTCAATGACCAAGATATTCTGTTTCATTATTTTTCTCCTTTATGGAACTTCGACCACCCTTACGCCGTTTTTTCTGAGCATTGCGCACGTCACGCCGCAACCATCCCTGAGTCTTCCGCTGAAGCTTCCGTCATAGATTTTCGTCACGCCGCAGCTTGGGCTTTTCGCTTTCAGCCATACCTCTTCAAAGCCTCCGCGAAGCGTAAAGTCCAGAAATTTTTCGGCTCCGTCCAAAAATTCTTTTGTAATATTCTTACCTTCTTTATTATAAACACAAGCCCGTTTTTGTAAAACGTCATCCCCGTCGCCGCCGCGTATTTCAGCCGGAGGGCGTGGAATGCGCAGGCCCGCCATGGTTTCCGGGCACGCACACACCGCTCTTTTTTCCTGCACCATGCGTATTACTTGTTCGTCCGGCTTCGCAGTGCCGTCATAACGGCAGCATTTTCCTGCAAGACAGGCGCTGACCAGAATTTTCTTCATCCTATCCTCCGCTATTTAAGCGTAACAATCGTAACGCCGATCCCGCCTTCCCCGTACTCTCCAAGGCGATGCCTTGCAACATGCGGATGCGTTCTCAGGTAATCCTGCACGCCGTTCCTGAGCGTTCCCGTACCGCGCCCATGAATAATCGTTACCTCATGGTAGCCTGCCAAAAACGCATCGTCCAGATATTTATCAAGCACAATGAGCGCATTATCCACCGCCTGTCCGTGCAGGTCGAGCTCCATTGGTACGCTCCTGTTTGCATTCAGGCTGATATGCGATGTTTTTACAGCGTTTTTGCCGCCTTTTTCCTGCTGTGAGGGCGCAAGCTCCGAATAGTGCAGCTCCACCTTCATGATGCCCGCCTGCAACCGGACCATGCCTTTTGCATTGGGCGGCTCCAATACGGTTGCCGGCGCGTCCATGGAAAGGATCGTTACCGTATCGCCCGTGTGGATATCCTCCGGGCGCACTGTTTTTACCCTTTTCTGTACTTTTTTATGTTTTTCAATCGACTGTTTTTTGTCTGTGATCCGGTCCCTGACCTTTTTCACTGTCTTCGTGCGATCCGCTTCATTTTGCTTTTTGAGCTTTTTGGTTTCCTCGATCACATCCTCAGCAGTTTCCTTTGCGTCGTTGAGTATCTCGATTGCCTTTTCATTCGCTTTTTCAAGAACCTTTTTACGTCTTTCCGCGGCTTTCTTCGCTTCCTCGTCCGCGCGCCGGCGCTGCTCCTTTGCCTGTGCAAGGGCTTCACGCGCCTCGCTCATCATCCGATCCGCACGCGACTGTGCTTTCTCCGCATTCTCGATCAGCCTGCTGTATTCGACATGCTCCCTGTCCATATATCCCCTTGCGCGTTCGATCACGTGCGTTGGAAGCCCCAGCTTTTGCGAAATCATAATTGCGTTTGACCGTCCTGCCACGCCCATAAGCAGATGATAAGTCGGTGTGAGGGTGGCTGCGTTAAACTCCATACTTGCGTTTTCAAAGCCCTCGCGCTCTCCCGCGAACGCTTTGAGCTCTCCAATATGCGTCGTTGCAATCACCTGGCAGCCTTTGTCATCAAGCTCTGCGAGAACTGCCTGAGCGATTGCGCTGCCCTCCTGCGGATCTGTACCCGCACCGAGCTCGTCGAGCAGCACAAGGGAATCTCCATGCGCATGGTGCAGCGCATAAATAATATTTTTCATATGTGCGGAAAAGGTGGACAGCGACTGCTCTATACTTTGTTCATCTCCGATATCCGCAAATACTCCGTCAAACACCGGCATTTTTACAGGCGACTTTGCAGGCAGAAACAGCCCTGACTGCGCCATAACCGCAAACAGTCCCACAAGCTTGAGCGTAACCGTTTTTCCACCCGTATTCGGGCCTGTTACAATGAGCGCGCGCACCCCGTCCTTCATATGCAGCGTTACCGGAACGACAACTTTCGGATCGATCAGCGGATGTCTTCCCGCATTAATCTCAAGCCGTTTCTGGTCGTTAAAGGTCACCGGAACCGCATCCATCTCAAGCCCAAGCGATGCTTTTGCAAAGATAACGTCAAGCTCTGTCAGAAGCTCCACATCTGTTTCTAACTCTTCGGAAAATGCACTGACCATTGCCGTGAGCTCCGCCAGGATACGCGCTGTTTCACGCATTTCCTCCGCCTCCAGCTCGCGGATACGGTTGTTCGCCTCCACCACGCCCGCAGGCTCGATGAATAGCGTGGCGCCTGACGCGCTTTTTTCATGCACAATACCAGATACATTGCCTTTATATTCCGCTTTGACCGGCACGACATACCTGCCGTTGCGCTGCGTAATGATTGCGTCCTGTAAATACTTCGATTCGCCCTGTGAACGGATCATGGACTGCAGTTTTTCTTTGATCGTCTCATTTTCCCTGCGGATTGCCCGGCGGATACGCCCAAGCTCCGGGGAGGCCCCGTCAGCAAGTTCCTCTTCAGATAAAATACAATCGTCCACACGCTTTATAATCGCGTCGTCATAATAGAGTCCGCGCGCTATGCCGGGTATGATCTCCGCCCCCTCGTCCTTAGCAAGCGGGGCTGCCATTTTCGCCGCACGAAAAACGCTCGTGACTCGTAATATTTCGGCGCACGAAAGACTCGCGCCCGTTCTCATACGTTTCAGCTCCGCTTCGATATTGCTGAACGAACACAATGGATAATTCGGCCGCTTGATCAGCAGCGTCTCCGCCTCCATCGTTTTTTTCATCAAAAACCGGGCAGCCTGCAGTGTGCCTTCCGGCTGCAACTGCCTTGCAGCCTGCGCTCCCGCAGGCGATACCGCCTTCCCGGCAAGCCGTTCCAATATGGAGTTGAATTCCAATGCCTGTGGTATATTCATAACTTTAATATTATATCATACAATTTATTTTTTTGATATTACCGGCTGCACCAATCCTTACGAATCTTTTTGACACGGCAATACAAAAAACTCCGGCGATTCCGCCGGAGTTCCCCACGCTTTTTGTTGCTATTCCTTGAAGAAAAACAAACCTTCGCCATTGCCTGTAGGCTCTCCCTCGACGAAATCGTTGATGGTTCCAACCTGCCATGCTTCGCGGGCTTCGCCGTCTTCGATGCGGTTGAATCCCCCATTTTTGTTTCCCTTAACAATAATTCCATTGCTTAGTTCATATTCTCCTGTTTGCAGCCTCTTTGCAATCGTGTTACCCTCCTGCTCCGCTGCGTTCCGTGCCCTCTGGAAATCGTCATAAGGCACTTCCTTATATCCCAAATAATATTTCTCCGTCATGTTTCGGACCATCCTTTCATTTGCTTGATGCTATATATATAATACGATTTCTATGCCCCAAACATGATTTTTCGTAAGCTTTCTGAATCCTATTCGTGCTTTTTACAACCCCGCGGCAAAACGAGAGACTCCTTGACCAGTTCTACAAAGCGCTCCCTGTCAATCTCCGTTCCAAACTCCACGCCGGGCTTTTCCGGCCATGTCCGGTACAGGTCCGCCACACTTTCTCCTGCCGTAATCCCTTCGATGCTGACCTTCACCGCAGCCTGCTCGTATGCAACCAGCGACGGATCAGCAAGCACGGCTATGCACAGCGCGTCGTGGACAGGACAGGCATAAAATCCCAATTCTTCCTCGTAAGTCCCCGCATAAAATCCAAGCAGCTCGCCCACAAGCGCGGCAAGCTTGTTCGCGCTTGTTTTCAGTTCGTTGATCTCCTCTTCAAAAAACATTGCCTTCATCGTTACGTCAAGCGGAACAAGCGTAATCCTGCAGCCGCTTTCAACCACGATTTTTGCAGCTTCAGGATCGATATAAAAGTTGAATTCTGCCGCGGAATTAATATTTCCCGGTGCGCGTACCGCGCCTCCCATAATAACAAGCCTGTCGATTCCAGCCATGCAACGCGGCTCACGAAGGAACGCCTGCGCAATATTAGTGAGCGGGCCAAGGCACACGAGCGTTATCTTTTCGTGCGCCGCACATAAAGTATCCGCCAGAAAGTCCACCGCATGTTTTTCCTGCGCCGCAGGCGCGTCCACCTCAAGCAGTTTCCCGCCAAGGCCGTTTTCCCCGTGAATTTTCCGGCCCGACTGGTTCATAAGGTCACGTTTTAACGGGCGCCCGCATCCCGCATAGACGGGAATATCCGACGCGTCTGCAAACGCCAGAATGTCCCGCGCATTTTGAAGCGTATTCCTCAGGCTGCTGTTGCCAGCCACAACGCTTACGCCAAGGATATCCAGTTCCCTTAAGCGCGTTGCCAAAAGAAGCGCAACCGCGTCGTCGTGTCCGGGATCGCAGTCGATAATGATCTTTTTCATCCTGTTCCCTCCACATCTCATTTTCTTTATTATACCCCACGGCGCAAGGATATCCATATTTTGATCATTAATTCGATAAATTGCCTGCATCCTGTTTATCAATATAGTAATAAGAAAAGGAGTATTCGCTATGGCAAACAGAAATATAATCAAAACAGTGAAAGGCATTCATACGCAGGACGGCGCGGGTGTGAATCTTGTTCGTGTAATCAGTAACCGGGACGTGGAGGATTTTGATCCTTTTCTCATGCTGGACGCGTTCGATTCCGATAACCCGGCAGATTACATCAAAGGGTTTCCGTGGCATCCCCACCGCGGGATCGAAACGCTCACCTATCTGATCGAAGGAGATATTGAACACAGCGACAGTATGGGAAACAAGGGCAGTATCTGTGACGGAGGCTGCCAGTGGATGACGGCAGGCAGCGGCGTTTTGCATCAGGAAATGCCCCAGGCATGCGAGCGTATGCTGGGCTTCCAGCTGTGGATCAATCTTCCCAGAGCGCATAAAATGACTACTCCCAAATATTTCGATATCACCAGCGATATCACTACAACGATTGAAAAGGAACACGCCACCATCCGCATCATCGGCGGCGATTTTGAGGGTACGCACGGTCAGGCACAGGGAGAATATGTAAAGGCGGATGTGCTCGATATTTCCGTTGACGTCGGGCAAACGCTTTCATTTGAAACCGATATTGAAAAAAATGTGTTTGTCTACCTGTTTGAAGGCAGCGCCTGTTTTGGAGGCAACAAGGATACGCTTATACCCGCCAAAACCGCAGCGCTGTTCTCACACGATTCCGGTTTTTCAGTGCGCGCGGGAGAAACGGGCGTGCGCTTTGCGTTCTTTGCCGGAAAACCGCTGCAAGAGCCTGTGGCATGGGGCGGCCCAATCGTCATGAATACGCCGGAGGAACTTGACGCGGCCTTTGACGAACTCAATGAGGGAACTTTTATCAAGCAAAGTTAACCATTCCATCAAAAAACGCGGCGCATTCCTGCGCCGCGTTTTTCTCTTTTACGGGATAAGCCTTGCCGTGCTGTCCCGGTACTTTCCGGGCGCAATGCCTTCCAATTTTTTAAATACCTTGGTAAAATAACTCTGTTCCTCAAACCCGACGATATACGCAAGGTCTACAAGGGAAATATCCGTGGTGGTAAGAAGCTTCTTCGCATTCTCAATCCGCACATAATTGATGTAGGCGCTGATGCTTTTCTGCGTTTCCTCTTTGAATATTTTACTGAGATAAGAGACGGAAAAACCAGCCAGTGCCGCAAGCTCATTCAGTGATATTTTCTTCATGTAGTTTTCGCCGATATACGCTTTTACCTTTTCCACAATCCCGGCAAGGCGTACATGCCCCGTTGGAAAAACGGAGAACATGATACTGTTCAATACCTTGGTAAGCCACTCGTTCAGCTCCCTGATATTGTCAAATTTCTGTATCTCGCCAATATAATCGCCCGAAAGCGCAAATACGTTCTCAATGCCGATTCCGGTCGAAATCGCCTCGCGCAAAAGCCCAACGACAAGCTCTGTGACGCGCGCTTTGATAATCGTAAGATTCCCAAACGAGTGAAAATAGATGCTGCCCAGTATCTCGTTCAAAAGCTTTTGCGATTTCTCGCGGTTTTTGAGCTTGATCTGGTTCAGGAGCTTTTTTTCGAGCTCCATTTGAGTCTCCATGATCCCCTTCAAATCCTTGTGCTCGTATATCAGGCTGTGCATCATGAACTCGGTATCCTCTGTTTCCATCCTGATCTGGTTTCCCGAACGGATAGACGATGCTGTGCTTTTTGCGACAATGTTGATCATGTCCGCCAGATACGCCACCCGGTGGCAGGGAATATATGGCACCTGACGCGCCAGCTTTACCAAACTTGAAGCGTCCTTGTCATGGTACATATTGGGAAGGTCTTCCCCTTTAAATTCTTCCATATTTACCATCAAAAAAGGGCCGACCATAATAGCATAGCGCAGTTCGATTTCAACCGGTACGCCGCTCGCAATGAAGCACAATCCAAGCGGGCAGAGATACTCGTACTTTCCGCCCCACTTTTCAGACTGGAAGGCGCTTGCCGCATGAAGTCCCGCGCATTCCTTCTCAATGCCGTATTTCTTTTGCAATTCAAGGCATTCGCTGCACAGTCCATTATCCGGAGTCCACTCTGTCTTCGTATCCACTATGAAGCAATCGATTCCAAGGGCATTCTCAATGAGCTGTCTGCTTTTTTCGATGGAAAACTCTGTTTTATCCAAATTCAATCACCTGTGTTTAGTATACCATACCGTACATCGATTCATCATGAAAAATTCTCTTCAAAAAAAGGAGCAGATTACTCCGCCCTCTTCCTGCCTTTACTTTAACTCTGGCTCACCTTTGCAGCTTCAAATTCCCGTTCGATTTCTGCCGAAGGCTTTTTATCGAGCAGGCTTACGATCACGCAGGCAAGCAGCCCTAAGAAGAAGCCTGGAACGAGCTCATACAGCCCTGTTGGGCCCGCGAGGAAATTATTCCATATGATTGCGATTGCAAACCCTGTCGCCATACCTGCCAGCGCTCCATTTTTCGTAGTGCGCTTCCAGAACAACGCGAGCAGGACAACCGGCCCGAAGGCGCTGCCAAAGCCTGCCCATGCAAAGGACACAACCGACATAATGGAGGTCTGCGGATCCCGCGCCAGAACCGCCGCGATAACCGCGATTACGATTACGCCGATCCTTCCGATCCACATCAGCTTTTTCTCGGTTGGCTTTTTCTTTGCCACCTTTTCATAAATATCCGCTGTAATCGCCGACGACGCAACCAATAGCTGCGAATCCGCTGTGCTCATTACCGCCGCAAGGATCGCGGAAAGCAGGATTCCGGCAATGACCGGTACAAAAAGGTTGCCCGCCATCACGAGGAACACGGTTTGCGCGCCCGCGGCGTCCGTAAACATATCTCCAAGGTACAGCCTGCCGACAATACCAACCATGATTGCCCCCGCAAGCGCAAGTACATTCCAGCTTGTCGCGATCCTTCTTGACGTTTTGATCATGCGCGGTTCCTTGATTGCCATATAGCGGATAATGATATGCGGCATACCGAAATAGCCAAGCCCCCATGCAAGGTTTGAAATGAGCGACATGGGATTAAGCGGCGTTCCGTCCGTATTGGTGAACGGATCCAGGAACCCGGGAGCGATGTTGTTTGCTGCATTGATCGCTTCCTGCGGGCCGCCAAGCTTGCCCATTGCAGCCAGCGGCACCACAAAAATCGCCACGAGCATCAGCATTCCCTGGAAAAAGTCTGTCCAGCAGACCGCCTTAAAACCGCCCATAAACGTATACGCGATAATGACCGCCGCGCAAATCACCATTGCAACCGTATAATCCATACCCGGGAAAACAGCGGTAAACACCGTTCCGCCTGAAACAAAGCCGGATACGACATAAAATGTAAAAAACACCAAAATAACCGCGGAGCTGATGAAGCGAAGCACGCCCTTATCGTCCTTGAAGCGGTTTTCGAAAAACTGCGGGACCGTGATGGAATCCCCTGCCACAAACGAATACTGGCGCAGGCGTTTTGCCACCACAAGCCACGAACAATACGAGCCGATTGCAAGGCCGATTCCCAGCCAAACTTCGCTCATGCCGGACAGGTAGAGCGCGCCCGGCAGGCCCATCAGCAGCCATCCGCTCATGTCTGACGCCTGTGCGGAAAGCGCCGCCACCGCAGGATTGAGTCCCCTGCCTCCAAGCATATAATCGGACAGGTTGGACGACTTTTTGTAGAAATAAAAACCAATTAATAAAACAAAAATAAAATAGCCAATAAAAGAAAAAACAACTCCCCAACTAAACTCCATACATACTCCCCTTTTTTATGATGATTCCCAAACAATTAACGTTATTATTATATCGAAAAAACCGCTCAAAGACAAGTTTGCATAAAAAAACGGATATCCCGTGGGATATCCGCCCTTACCGATTGCCTTTATAATTCTTCTTCCGTCTCTTTGTATTCCTTTGCTTCAGCCATGTAATAGTCCACAAGCTCCTGCTGGTTGTCAATGTCGTCCTGGTTTATCTGCCGAACCACCTTCGCGGGCGAGCCCATGATTACGCTTCCATCCGGAAATTCTTTATTCGGCGTTACGAGCGAACCCGCGCCCACAAGGCAGCCTTTGCCGATCTTTGCGCCGTTGAGAACCACTGCGCCGATCCCTATCAGACTGTGATCGCCAATCGTGCACGAATGCAGGTTCACGTTATGCCCGATTACCACGCTCTCGCCAATCACAAGCGGCAGTCCGGTATCCGTATGCAGCACGCAATTATCCTGAACGTTGCTGCAGTTGCCGATCGTAATGCGGTCCATATCCCCTCTCAGCACCGCGCAGGGCCAGACTCCGACGTTTTCTCCCAGTACCACATCGCCTGTTACTACGGCACTCTTATGTACAAACGCTGTTTGATCAATCTTGGGTGTATGTCCCTTTACCTTACAGATCATAATAAGTCCTCCTCAAATGTTTTGATCGCGATTGCCGTCTCGATTCGTTTTTTCTCGGTCTCGCAGCCGATTTTATACGGTTTGCGGATATCCCCTGTCGCATGGTAGGAGTTTGCCGCGCAGCCGCCCGAGCAATAGTACTTTGCCCAGCATTCGCTACAGCCCTCTTTTGTAAAAACATGCGTATCAATAAATTCTTTTTTGATATCCTGATTTACTTCATCGTCAAAAACGCTTCCCATATAAAAATCTTCCATTCCGGCAAACTGATGGCACGGATACAGCTTTCCATCCGCCGCAACGGCAAGATATTCGCTGCCCGCCCCACAGCCTCGCAGCCTCTTATTAAGACACGGCCCGCTGTTGAGGTCGATCATAAAATGGAAGAAGTTGAATCCGTTCCCCGCCTTATCACGTTTGATGTATTCACGTGCAAGTATTTCATATTCATGCTTTAACTGCGGGATATCCTCCGCACGGATTGCATAGCTTTCCCCCGTCACTACAGGCTCGACGGAAATCTGGTCAAATCCGGCGTCCGCGATTGCGCATACGTCGTTTGAAAAGTCCATATTTTCAGCCGTATAGGTTCCCCGCACATAATATTCCCTGCCGCCGCGCCCGTCAATGATTTTGTGGGCGTTTTTGAGCACTCTATCGTAGCTGCCTTCGCCGGCCACGTTTTTACGCATTTTGTCGTGAACTTCTTTCCTGCCGTCCATACTGATCACAACATTTTTCATCTCACGGTTGATAAACTCCGCCATTTCGTCCGTCACATGGTAGGCGTTTGTCGTAAGTGTGAAGCGGATATTTTTGCCATGCAGCTTTTCCTGCTCCCTGCCGTATTCCACCGTCTTTTTCACCACGTCAAAATTCATCAGCGGCTCCCCGCCGAAAAAGTCCACCTCCAGGTTCTTCCTGTTTTCACTGTGGCTGATCAGAAAATCAATGGAAGCCTTTGCAGTCTCAATATCCATCAGCGCCCGTTTACCGTGATATTCCCCTGTATCTGCAAAGCAATAGGAGCAACGCAGGTTACAATCCTGCGCCACCAACAGACACAGCGCCTTAACAACGGGCGTGTTAAACTTTGCATTCTTTGCGTCTATTTCGCATTGTGAATATAACAATCCCTGCCTGGTCAGCTCGTCGATTTCTTCAAGCACCTCGCGCGCTTCCTCGCCAAGATCATTTACTATTTGCTCGTTTGTTTTCCCCGCATTCTTGAATGTCAATACACTCATTGCGGTGCGATCGATTGCGTGCACCGAGCCGGATTCCACATCCAGCGCCGCATAATGCCCGCAAAATTCGATTAAGTGAACCATACCTTACCAGCGCTCCTTCGTCGCTTCACGGGCGGAACATACTGTTCCCCCGTGTGCCCCCTTTGTTCTGGGTTGTTTTACTTCGACGAATATCCCGTCTCGTAAAACCGATTTCTTCCTGACGGCCTACGGAGGTTTTACTTTGTTTCAAGCTTTCCTTCCTCCACTTCCGCGCTCCTTCGTCGCTTCACGGGCGGAACATACTGCTTACCCGTGTGCCCTTCGTTTGGCGAAAAAAATGAC
Organism: Christensenella hongkongensis; assembly: GCF_000981035.1. GTDB lineage: Bacteria > Bacillota > Clostridia > Christensenellales > Christensenellaceae > Christensenella > Christensenella hongkongensis. The sequence continues at coordinate 83,983 of NZ_LAYJ01000101.1, read as the reverse complement.
GGCATATTTTACAATGCCGCCACCACTTTGATACAAATAACTCAGTCTTTCTTCTCGCATTTCTGGTTTGCAAGCGTACAGGACGTTTTGCAAGCAGACTGGCAGGATGTCTGGCATTCGCCGCAACCGCCTGTGCGTAAAGTATCCTTCAGATTACTCTTTGTAATCGTCTTAATATGCTTCATCTAAGAAATTCCTCCTTGGAAATTTTCGACTTTTGTATTTTACCATAAGTTTACAAAAATTTCAAGTTTTGCTTGATCCGGCTTATTTTCCCTTTTTCGCGCTCTTGGAATTTTCTTTCTTTTCGTCCGCTTTATCGTCCTTTTTATCGCTATCGTCTGATTTATCTTTCTTTTCGTCCGTTTTGTCCGGGATTTCTTTACCCTCTTCAAAACTTTCTACAGAAGCGATTGCGCCTTTTGCGAGAACCAGCTTTGTTTTATCCGGACCGCATTCAATCGTAATGAGGTCTTCCTTAATCGCAACAACCTTGCCGTAAAAACCGCCGATTGTCTTAATCATGTCGCCGATACGCAAGTTGCCGAGCATATTCTTAAACTGTTTTTCTTTCCTTTTGTTCGGAACAATGATCAAAACGATGAACACCACGATCAGCAAGATCGGGAAGAGCATCATCAGCATACTGTTTCCGCCGCTTGCCGCCGTTCCTGCAGCATCCGCCGTTCCACTTACACATCCTGTTGGCATACCTTAATTACCGCCTTTCATTTTTCAAAAAAGTACTATAGACTATAATATCGTTTGCGCGCCTAATAGTCAATAATTTTTTCCCATTATATCTGGAAATCAGCCATAAATTCGCGCCTGAACTCTTCAAACGTCCCTGTTTGGATATGTCCTCGTATTTCCTCCATCAGCCTGATGGTGAAACGCGTATTATGGATGGACAGGAGAATGGCTCCCAATATTTCGTTTGTCTTGACAAGATGCCTGATATACGCCCGCGTATGGTTCCTGCACGCATAACAATCGCACGATTCATCAATCGGACGAAAGTCCTTTGCATATTCCGCGTTGCGTATCACAAGCTTGCCATTGCGCACAAGCGCAGTGCCATTGCGCGCTATGCGCGTTTGCAAAACACAGTCGAACATATCTACCCCGCGTGCAACACCCTCCACAAGGCAATCCGCACTGCCAACGCCCATGAGGTAACGGGGCTTATCCTCAGGAAGGATTTCAGTCACCGCATCCAGCATTTCGTACATCATCGGCTTAGGCTCTCCCACGGAAAGCCCGCCTATCGCATTACCGATAAAATCAAGCCGCGCGATTTCCTCAGCGCTGATTTTGCGCAGTTCCGGATACATCCCGCCCTGCACGATACCAAATAACGCCTGCTTATCGTTTTGCTGCGCGTCCCTGCAACGCTTTGCCCAGCGGTGTGTACGCTCCATAGAATGCTTTGTATATGCAAAATCCGCAGGATACGGCGTACATTCGTCAAGCACCATCATGATGTCGGAACCAAGCGCTTCCTGTATGGCCACTACCTTTTCCGGCGTAAACATATGGCGCGAACCGTCAAGGTGGGACTGAAACGCAGCCCCCTCCTCCGTCAGTTTACGCAGGTCTCCAAGACTGAACACCTGAAATCCGCCGCTGTCCGTCAGGATCGGCTTTTTCCAGTTCATAAACTGGTGCAGGCCCCCTGCCTCGCGTATCAGTTCGTGCCCCGGGCGCATGTACAGATGATAGGTATTGCCAAGAATGATCTGCGCGCCGCATTCGAGCACCTGGTCGTTTGTCATGGCCTTGACCGTTGCCTGCGTACCGACAGGCATAAAAACCGGTGTCTTGATCTCGCCGTGCGGCGTTTTCAATACGCCTGTCCTTGCCCTTGAAAAGCCGTCCACTGCTTCTACTTTAAAATCAAAATTTCTATTGTATCCCATACGTCCTATTGTAATGGAAAAAGGACTGTATCGTCAATCACGATTCTTGGCTGACGTCGTCGCAAATCATCAAAAACACTTCCTTGCCGCCAACCCACGGAATGCTCCTTGCCTTCGCCATAACCTTTCTATCCAGTATTTCACTGAATATTTCCGCTTCCGCTTTTTTATCGTCTTGCGTAAGCTTTCCGCCCGGGCAGTTATCACAGTGCTTGTCCGTCTGGAAAAACACCTTGCAGCATTTTTCCCCCACCCCGATACCCGGTACGTTTTCCTTGGTGCGCTTGTTTGCATATAAAATTTTATGCGTATCTTTTTCTACCACATAAATCCATGAATCCTGATAATCGAGTATCGTTTCCAACGCCCTGAGCACTTCTTCCGTGCGGACATGCGCCCGTTCCTTGAGCAGGAACACGCTTAGAACCGCAGCCACAAGCGAAAGCGTATTCACCTGCTCCTTCGTCCAAAACCGGTTTTCACTGCACTCGTCAAAGCCGACGAAGCCTTTTATCTTCCCGTCGTCCCTGATCGCGCACTGCAGCATGGATTTGATGCCCTGGCTTTTTAACAATTCCTGTTGTTTTGGGGACAGCTTATCCACATCTTTACAATAGAAAATCCCATCCTCGTTGAAATTTTCTTCAAAATAATCGAGCTGAACATAATCTATATTTTGCAGCACATCTATTTGCGGCAGGATACCATCGTCGCACCATTCAAAGGTATTGCTACAGGTGGCGCCGTCCTCTGAATTCTCAAAAATATAAGCCCTGCTAACGTCAAACTTCTTGCCGACAATCTCCAAAATAAGCGGAATGGCCTTTTCTATATCCTCCGTCTGGTACAAAGTATGGAATACATATTCCGCAAGTTCCTGATTCATTCCCCTGCCGCTGTGATTGGAATCAATGGCCGCCCCAAGATAGCTTGCTCGTCCGACCTGTTCCTTCTCATCAAAATCAGGAAGTATTGGAGAATAAAACGAGAAGGTGCATTTCCCCTCTGTTTTGGCATTGTACAGCGCGACATCCGCATTTTTATACAATGTATAAAAATCAGTGCCGTCCTCAGGCGCCATTGCTATACCAATACTGCACGAGAGATGATGTCGCCCGCTCCCTGCGCCAAGCAATCCTTCAAATGCGCTCAAAATGTCTCTCGCCCGCTGTCCTGCATTTTCGCGTTCCTGTATATTCCCGAGGAAAACAGTAAACTCATCCCCGCCGACGCGTCCAACAACGTCTCCCTCGCGAAACATATTCTGGAGGATACCGGCAACATCAGCAAGCATTGCATCGCCGCTCAGGTGTCCGTAGACGTCATTGATCATCTTGAAATTATCCACATCGATAATCATAAAGGCGGCGCGCGCATTCTTGCCGAGTTCCTCCAGTTTTTTTTCAACCATTGCCTGCACCGCACCTTTGTTATAAAGCCCGGTGAGCACGTCGCGTTCCGCACGCTCCTGCATCATCTTTGCATACCGTTTTTCCTGATCGATATCAATGATTACGCCTACTACTTTTGCCGGCGCGCCATTTTCATCAGTTTGCAGCGTCGCCCGCACGCGGCACCACAGATAATTTCCATCCTGCTTCGCGATACGGATTTCCGTTTTCGAATATACGACGCCTTGTTTCATTTCCCTGATGATCTTATCCAGTAAAACGACGTCCTTGGGATGCACGTGGGAACGCAGCAGCAAGTCCTCGCTTACCCGTTCCTTAATTGGTTTGTAGCCAAACTTCTTCTCCCAGTTTGAAGAATAAAAAAGGTCGTCGTTTTTGATATCCCACTCAAAGATAATATCAGTGGACTGGTCCAGGATGATCTGGTGGCGTTCAACAGAAAGCCGGCGTTCTTCCCGCGCCTTCTTATTTTCGGTAATATCCATCAGAATACAATAAAACACCCGTTTCCCGTTGTTACGTTCCACAAGCTGCCCCCGGTCAAGCACCCACATAAGGCTGCCATCCTTACATACTACCCTGTATTCAATTTCTTTGGTATTTTGCCGTTCGAGTTGTTCTTTTGCGTCTGCCCATGCCTTTTTGAGGTCCTTTTCATAAATCATGGGCGCGAACCTGCCGTGGAACCGATCCATGATCTCTTCCCTCGTATACCCAAACATCGAAAGAAACCCTTCGCTGAATTGCAAAAGATCCAGCTCCGGCGTATAGTCACAACAAATTACGCCGCCCGGAATGTTGTTGGTAAGCGCCTCGAGGTCAAGGCTTCGTTCCTTGAGCTTCGTTGTCTGCTCGTCCAGCATATTTTTGAGAAATTCCGTCTGCTCTTTCGTAAAGATACGGGGAAAAAATTCCTCCGCCGCCTGGTCGCTGCTGGCAAGCGAAATATGAAGCTGGCGCAGCTTTATCTCGCCGTTACGCTCTATGCACACCGCCGATATACGTACAGGCAGCTCCATGACGTCGCAGTCGCTGGCATTTTCTTTGACGCATACGAGTCCCTGCAAGGCACAAAGCCCTTCCCCGAGGGCCGACGCCCAATACCTGCTGTTTAATATTGTAAACGAGCCTTTGAATTCCTTCCATTCATTTTCCAAAAAGAGCCTTGCTTCTTCAATCCCGTTGCATTCTTCTCCTTCGCCCGTACCTATCCACTGGACATCCCTGTCCAGCATGCCTATGGTCGCAGCAAGGTCCCGCTCTTCATAATAAGCCTTTTGCAGGCGATTCATAAAATCGACTGCTCTTTGTTCCAACGCATTCACACCATTTCTCCTTTTGCAGGGATAGCGCAATTTGGTTTTATGCCATACATATTACAATCCCTCGGCCCGTTGTGGAACCAGACCAGTCTATGATATATTACTTTTTTAGTACTATATTATTTTATCAAACTCCCTGTCAAAAGTATACATTATAATTTTATTGTTTTCGTTGCGACCGTTTCTTCAAAGCTGCGGTCGTGTTCTACAAAAAGCATTGTTGCTCCGGACTTTTTGATCATTTGTTCGATCTGTATTCTTGAGATCGCATCGATAAAATTTAATGGTTCATCCCACACATAAAGATGCGCCCTCTCACACAGGCTTTTTGCAAGAAGTACTTTCTTTCGCTGCCCCTCGCTCAGTTCTTCCATATTTTTGTCGAACTGTACCCTCGGAAAACCCATTTTACGCAGCATCGTCATAAACAGCGTTTCGTTCTCTGTCTCCCGTGCAAATGCTTCGAGGCTTCCCGATAAAAACGCAGCATCCTGCGGGACATAAGAAATCACAAGGTTTGATGCAAGGAAAAATGTACCGCCATGCAGGGCCGGCTGCCCGCAAAAAAACTTCAGTATGCTTGTTTTTCCACACCCGTTTTTTCCGGAAAGCGCAATACGGTCTCCCTGATTTAACGTGAAGCTCACATTTTTGCATACTGTTTTATCACCATAAGAAACCGAAACATCTTTAAGCTCTGCAAGCCTTTGCGTGTGATGCGCCAGCGGGATCAGTTTTAAATCGTCTGCCCGCTCCAAATTTTTAAGTAACTTTGATTTTTCCTCTACCGCCCGTTGTGACCGGTCTTCCGTGCTTTTGGCGCGTTTCATCATCTTAGCGGCCTTATGCCCGATTGCGCCCCTGTCCGGCCTGAGGCCGGCAATCCTTGTTCCTTTTTTTGTTTTTTCCACTTTGTCCGCCCAGTTTGCCTTTTGACGGGCAGTCTCCGTAAGGCGCTTGATTTCTTTTTTGAGCCGTTCATTCTGGTTTAACTCATAGCTGTCCTGCCGCTCTTTGTTTTCCATCCATGAAGAAAAATTCCCGTTTTGTATTTCGATATTTGTTTTATTGATCGATAGAATATGATCGATACAGGAATCCAAAAATGCCCTGTCATGCGACACCAGTATGAATCCCCGTTTGCTCCGCAGATAATTGCCTACGATTTCGCGCGCCGCCTGATCGAGATGGTTTGTTGGCTCGTCAATCAGCAAAAAATGATCTTGCTGCAAAAACAGCACTGCAAGCAGAACCTTTGTCTGCTCGCCGTTGCTCAGCGTTTCAAAAGGCCTTGAAAGCACATCCTCCGCCACCTGCAAAAGTGATAGTTCACGTTCCAGCTGCCACGGTTCAAATTCTGCAATACCCTGCGCTACTTCAAGCGTAGTCAGCGTTTTATCTGCTATGGGAAACGGAAAGTAATCAAACGACACCGGCGCCGATATGCTCCCGCGGTATTCCAGCTTTCCTGAAAGCAGCCTGAGAAATGTGGTTTTTCCGCATCCGTTTCTCCCCGTAAAGCCCAGCTTCCAGTTTGTATCCATTTGAAAGGATACATCGTCAAAAATTGTATCGTAACTTCCGCCGTAGGAAAATGTAAGGTTTGATATATGAATTAACGACATAAAATATTCCTCCTGTTTGTAAAAGAGTATAAAAAAACCTGCAAGAAAGTTAACTTTCCCGCAGGCTTTAAAAAATGCCGCGATTTGCTCCGGGCAGCTTTTCCCCGGAGCCAGAACAGTTTTACAGATTTTCGTAACTTTCTTGCATGGGCATCACAACAAACGGTTTCCTTCGTTTTTGGATCACCCTATTCATATTCATGATTTAGCAAGAAATATTACGCATCCGCCTGTCTCCTTTATTTTTGGTTACCGCTATCATAACATTGCCGCAACTGTGCGTCAAGCAAAATCCGTTTTTCCGGCGCTTGTGGACAGGGCTGTGCCTGCATATTGCTCCATAAGGCGCCTGTACTCGTCCTGCATTTTATGATAGAGCTCCCATACCGGCTTGCACCGTTCTTTTACCGTCTCCATGATGGAATCAAAATTATCAGAGATTACTGCGACAACGGTCTTATCGATCAGGCCTTCGCCGCTTTGCTTTTGGATTATGTGAAGCGTCTTTTCTTTTGGAAAGGATTCCTTATAGCTGCGCGTACCGTAAAGAGCGCTTACAATATCCGATACCGCGACAATCCGTTCCGGTATTGTCAGGTCCCTCGCCATAAGTCCGCGCTGGTACCCAGAGCCGTCCAGCTTCTCGTGGTGGCGCAGCGCGATCTGTGTAATCACCGGATCAAAGCTGTCCGCAAGAATCGCCCCAGTGATATCCACATGGGTACGCATAACACGCATCGCCTGTGCGCTCAGTTTTCCGGGAAATTCGAGTATCTCGACCGGAACGCCAACTTTCCCAAGATCGTGCAGCATCGCGCCATAATAAATCTTCCTTAAGGTGTCCTGGTCAACCCCCATCAGCTGCGCCGTACGAAAGGCGATCTGTGTTGTTGTTACCGTATGCGTAACCGTGTGGTGGCTGCGGAAGTCTATCGTAAACACGATCATATTAAGATACATCCTGATCGTTTTTTGTGAAAACGCCACTTCACCGATCATGCTGTGGAAATCGATATCGTCTTCCAGGCCATCCCAAATATGGTATTTTTCATCCGCTTTCCAAAATAAACTGAGTACTTCCGGAGAAAACCTGCTCCCGCTTGAACGTTCCAGGTGTTCCTTTAAAAGTTCTTTTCTCTTTGGCTCATGCTCGTTAAAAATATCCACCCTGTCTGCCAAATGCAATATCTGAGCGATATCTTTACAGTCCGTTTTGGTCTCCCTGAGTTTGTCGTAGCTTAAATGATGAAACAACACTGCCTGGGCAAATTTCGTAAGCGGCGAAAGGTACAAAAGGAATAAATATCCATAAATGGAATGTTCCCAGATATTTTCCGTTTCAAACCGCAGCATTTGATCGATCTCTTCTGTTTTATATGCCCCCACATCATGCAGCAATGCCAAAAAACATATTTCCTGCTTTTCCTTTTGCGTGTATACGCCCTGCGCCTCAAGCATACGCGACACAATAAAAGATACGCGTTTTCCGTGCCCCACAATCCTTTCATCCACACTGTTTAAGGTGCGTTGCAATAAATCGCTGATATCATTTGCGTCAATAATCGGCATAATTTTCCCCTATAAAAACAGTTCCGGCTGCGCCCGCCTTTTCAGCCCTTCTTCCAGTTCATGGCGGTGGTAAAGATATCCTTCGTCATCGTAATACTTTGCGTGCCGCGGACAGCCTTTGATACACGCCCCGCACTTGATACAAATACCGGTAAAGCCGCTCACATCCCCACTGCTGATCGAGCCCATCGGGCAAAGCTTAACACACAACCCGCACGCGTCGCACTCCTTGCCCGTCAATGGTTTCACCTTCCTGATATCGACAGGGCTTCCTTTCCTGTCCCGCGGCTGGTAATAACCCCTGTATGGCTGCGGCACGCCTTTGACAAAAAGCTCCTCTGCCTGCCGGCCGTGACGTAATTTCTGCACAGCCTGCTCTGCAAACCCACGAGCAAAACGCAGGTCTTCCGCGTCCGGCCTGCCTTTTGCAAGACGATCCGAAAAAGAATGCTCCCCCACGAAAGCGGCTGCGGCAATGGGCTTAAGGCCGCCTTTTAGCAGGATATCCCGCAGTTCGATCAGCGCGTCGTCAAAATCACGGTTCCCATAAACAACGACAGGCACGGCAACCGCGCCGTTTCCCTCTATCGCAGCAAGGTATGGGAGCAAAACATTGGGCACACGCCCTGCGTATACGGGCGTGCCAAATACCACGATTTCGTTTTCTGAAAAAACCGGCGGATTTCTACGTGCCTGAGGAAGGGTAAAGTCAAATTCCCGCAGGCTTATTTTCAGCTCAACCGCAATTTCCTTTGCAATTTCCCATACGATTTTTTTCGTCGTTCCCGTCGCGCTGAAAAACGCCGCGCATACAGCCTTTATCTTCATATCCACATATCCCTTTTATATGATCAGCATTGCGTCGCCAAAGCTGAAAAAACGGTACCGCTCTTCCACTGCCCTGCGATAAATACGAAGCGTTTCCTCCCTGCCGCAAAAAGCGCTCACAAGCATGATCAGCGTGGATTTAGGCAAATGGAAATTCGTAATGAGCGCGTCAACGATCTGGTAGTCATAGCCCGGATAAATAAAAATATCCGTATCCGCGCTTCCCGCCTGCACACGTCCGCCGCACGCTGCGCTTTCAAGCGTGCGCACGCTTGTTGTGCCCACAGCGATCACGCGCCTGCCCTCTTTTTTCGCATCGTTGATCATGCGCGCGGCCTGCTCGCTCACGCTGTAATACTCGGAGTGCATAATGTGCTCTTCTACCGTATCTTCCTTCATCGGGCGGAATGTTCCAAGCCCTACATGCAGGAGAATTTTTACGATGGTAACTCCCATCTCTTCGATTTTCCGCATCAGCTCAGGCGTAAAATGCAGGCCGGCCGTTGGCGCTGCGGCGCTGCCGTCCTCTTTTGCGTAAACCGTCTGGTACCGTTCCTTTTCCTCCAGTTTTTCTGTGATATAGGGTGGCAGCGGCATATTTCCGTACCGGTCCAAAAGCTCCTCAAAAACGCCGTCGTAATGAAACCGTACCTCGCATACGCCGTCTTCTTTTTTACACAAAAGCTCGGCGCACAGGTCGTCGCCAAAATCAACAAAACCGCCCGGTTTTAATTTTTTCCCCGGACGCATAATCACTTCCCATATGTCGAGCTGCAGCCTTTTGAGCAGCAAAAATTCAAAGTCCGTTTCCGTGCCTCGCTTTTTGCCATACAAACGGGCCGGAATGACCTTTGTTTCGTTTACAACAAGTACATCGCCCTTTTTCAGGTAATCCGTTACGTCGTAAAAGTGCCTGTCAAATGTTTCTTTTGTCTGCCTGTCGTAAACAAGCAGGCGGGAATGATCCCTTGGACTGACCGGAGTCTGCGCGATCAGCTCTTCAGGTAATTCATAGTCAAAATCTGATGTTTTCATCGTGTATTATACAGACTAGAACAGTCTGGTTTGCCCCTTATTATCAGTCTTTTGCGGGAGTGGAATCCCCATGTGCCGGTATGCGTGCTCTGTCGCGCAGCGTCCTCTCGGCGTGCGTTGCAGGAACCCAAGCTGCAGCAAAAATGGTTCAATAACGTCCTCGATTGTGCCGGATTCCTCGCCTGTCGTCGCCGCCAGCGTATCAAGCCCTACCGGCCCGCCTCCAAACTTTGTAATGATCGCATCGAGCACCAGCCGGTCTGAATGATCGAGCCCAAGCCCGTCCACCTCGAGCAGCTTTAGGCCTTCATCCGCAGCTTCCCTCGTAATGATCCCCTCCGCGCGCACATCGGCAAAATCCCTTACGCGGCGCAAAAGCCTGTTGGCGATACGCGGAGTCCCACGCGAGCGGCGCGCGATCTCTGCCGCCCCCTCTTCATCCACGTGGATATCGAGTATCTTTGCGGAGCGCTTAACAATCGTTTTCAACTGATCCGCGTCATACATTTGCAGGCGGTTGATCACGCCGAAACGGTCCCTCAGCGGTGAAGTCAGCATCCCGGCGCGCGTCGTGGCCCCAACGAGCGTGAACCTTGGCAGATCGATACGCATCGAGCGCGCGGACGGCCCTTTGCCGAGAATAATATCCAGCGCATAATCTTCCATGGCAGGATAAAGCACCTCCTCTACGCTCGTATTGAGGCGGTGTATTTCATCGATAAATAAAACGTCCTTATCCGAAAGGTTTGTCAGCAGCGCTGCAAGGTCTCCCGGACGCTCGATCGCCGGGCCGGAAGTGATACGGATATTGACGTTCAGCTCCTGGGCGATAATATGCGCGAGCGTCGTTTTTCCAAGGCCGGGCGGGCCATAGAGCAAAACATGGTCGAGCGCTTCACCCCGCAGCTTTGCCGCCTCAATAAAGATCGCCATCTTCTCCTTGACCTTTTCCTGCCCGATATATTCGCCAAGGGACTGCGGGCGCAGGGACGCATCCGCAGTCATATCTTCGTTCATTTTCATTCCCGAAACGATTCGAGATTCTTCTTCCATTGCCTTCTCCTGTCAAATTCCTGATTGCTTCCTATTATACACTATCCTCCTGCCGAAAGAAATACGTTGTTTTTCGGCGAAATATGGAAAGCCCCGGGAAAATCAGCAGATTTCCCAGGGCTTTGACATTTGCTTCCAATCAACCTGCGGGGATAAGAGCCACCGAAACATCGGAAAGCTTATCCTTTGTGGCGCCTGTCTGCATTGTAACGGAATATTCCACATCCGTAAGCTCGTCATGCCACTCGGCCACACCTTCCGCTCCTTCATTATAGCGGATGGTATACGGGTAATCCTCAAACCTCAGTTCCTGCGTCTCATCAAATTCAACAAACATGCCCGAGAGATCCTCTTCAGGCGAGCCCTTCACCATACGAAGCGTATAGGTATCGCCCTTCCATGTGAACACAGCCTGCGCGAGCTTCTGGCTTTCGAGCACAGAATAAGTAACGTCTGTCGCTCCTTCCGGCAAAGAACCCATTTCAAGCCCGGTCATTTCTTTGACCTCTGCCGCGTCCTTTGCATCCTCCCATGGGTTTGCGATCTGTGCCCCCTGCGAAGCCTGCGGCGACTCCGTTTGCGCCGAAGGCGTTTCCTGTTTGGCGCACGCGGCAAAAACCGTTATGAGCAGCGCCGTCATGATTACGATCAATATCCGTTTCATTTTATGATACTCCTTTTATCTTCCCATTCTTTTTAACGCCAGGGAAACGAGCTCTTCCGCGCTGTCTCCCAAACTTTTTACCGCTGAAATTGCCTGGACAGCTTCCTGCCTGTTGTAACCAAGGCCCACCAGTGCGGCGACCGCTTCCTGCCCCGCATCCTGCGTGATTACGCTCATATCGACGCCGCCATCCCCTATCGCGTCTTCAAAGTCCACCTTTTCCTTCAGCTCCAGCACAAGGCGCTGCGCTGTTTTTTTGCCGATACCCGGTACGCCGGTGAACGCCTTGTCGTCACTGGAAATCACCGCCGCGGCGATATCGTTGACACGCATGGTGGAAAGCACAGAAGCCGCAGCCTTGGGGCCAACCCCGCTGATTGAAAGAAGCTTTTCAAACATTGCCTTCTGCTCTACCGTAGCAAAGCCGTAAAGTGTCATATCGTCCTCGGCAACCTTTAAATAGGTATACAGCTTGCCTTTCTCTCCTGTTTTGAGCATATTAAGCGAAAACGTATCCGTAAAAATCCGGTACCCCACGCCGTTTACATCAATCACCGCGTAATTCGCCGCCTTTTGAGCCACCTCGCCCGAGATATATGCGTACATTCGTTTCTCCTTATTTGATCTTTGTATTGAGTATTCCCGCCGTATGGGCGCTGTGCGCATGACAGATTGCCACAGCGACCGCGTCTGCCGCATCGTCCGGCTTTGGTATCTCTTTTAAGGACAGGAGCGTCTTAACCATGATCTGCACCTGGTTTTTGTCCGCACGTCCATAGCCTACCACAGCCTGTTTGATTTGCAGGGGCGTATATTCATAAAGTTCCTCTGTTTTTTCGGAAGCTGCAACAAGCGCCGCCCCCCTTGCCTGCGCCACATTGATCGCCGTCTTTACATTTTTATTGAAAAACAGCTCTTCAAAGGCCACGCAATCCGGCGAATACATCTCAATAAGCTGCGTGATGCCATGCGATATCTGCTTGAGGCGAATGGGAAATTGTTCCCTCGCTTCCGTCAGTATGGTGCCATAATCGATGAGCTGCAGCCTTGTTTTTTCATCGCAGCTTACCACGCCGTAGCCGACGGTGGCAAGCCCCGGATCAATTCCCAAAACGATCAAATACTTTTCTCCTGTTTCCTGATTTGATTGCTAACCCCAGTATACCTGATTTTCTATTTTTGTGCAATTTGCGGCTTCGTTAAAATAGTTTTATTATTTTCAAATTTACTATTGCATAATTATTCATTTTTATGTATAATTATAAACATCAAATGAATATTACGCGCCCCCGGCGCGAAAAAGGGGTTTAAAAATGGAAACTAAAAAACAGTACAACAAAGTAGTTCTGGCATATTCGGGCGGTCTTGATACATCGATCATCATTCCGTGGCTGAAGGAAACCTACGGCGTAAAGGACGTAATCGCGGTATGCGGAGACGTAGGCCAGGGCAAAGAGCTTGACGGCCTTTACGAAAAAGCATTGGGTACCGGCGCGTCCGACGCGTATATCGAGGATTTGACAGAAGAATTCATTACCGATTATGTATATCCGACGATGCAGGCAGATGCGATGTACGAGGGCAAATACCTTCTGGGTACGTCGTTTGCGCGCCCGATCATCGCGAAACGCCTTGTGGAGATTGCAAAGGAAGTCGGCGCGGATGCGATCTGCCACGGCGCTACCGGAAAAGGAAACGACCAGGTTCGTTTTGAGCTGACTGTGAAAGCGCTTGCTCCCGAGCTCGATATCATTGCCCCGTGGCGTATCTGGGATATCAAATCCCGTGAGGAAGAAATTGAATATGCACAGGCAAGGAACATCCCCGTGCCGGTGGATAAGGAGCACAACTACAGCATGGACGCCAACATATGGCACCTTTCCCACGAGGGCGCGGATCTTGAGGATCCGTGGAACGAGCCGAAGGACGACCTGTATATGATCTGCAAAACGCCGGAAGAGGCTCCGGACAAGCCGTGCTATTTTACGATTGAATTTGAGCAGGGAATCCCCGTATCGATCGACGGACAGAAGTATTCCCCTGTTGAGCTTGTTACAAAGCTAAACGAGCTTGGCGCTGAAAACGGCGTGGGCATTGACGACCTCGTAGAAAACCGTCTTGTGGGTATGAAGAGCCGCGGCGTTTACGAAAATCCGGGCGGACGCATCCTTTACACGGCGCATGCGGCGCTTGAAACGCTGACGCTCGATAAAGATACCATGCACTATAAGGAAGGCGTTGCCACAAAATTTGCGGAGCTCGTCTATGATGGAAAATGGTTCTGCCCGCTGCGCGAGGCGCTCAGCGCATTCGTTGCGGAAACACAGAAGACCGTTACGGGCACCGTTCGCATGAAGCTTTATAAGGGCAACTGTAAACACGTTGGCCTGAAGTCGCCTTACTCGCTGTACAGCGAAGAATTCGCAACCTTTGGCGAAGATGAAGTTTACAACCACAAGGACGCCGAAGGATTTATCAACCTGTTCGGCCTGCCGCTGAAGGTGCGCGCCCTTGCACTGAAGGATAAAATCTGATTACTGTCACACGAACGGCACGGATGATCCGTGCCGTTTTTTATTTCAGCCGCTTTTTTGAAAAATGTTTCAAAAAATTTTTGGTTTCTGATTGACTATTTTGGTTAGCAATGGTAAACTTTATTTTAGAAGAGGGTTAGTAAGAGCTAACCCCAATCTTTGGTTTTTATGTTAGCAATCGCTAATTTTGGAAGGAGTGATCTCTATTATGCCTCTTACGATGGCGCCGGCAGGCAGAAAAGCTTTTATCTGCAAGATCAACGGGAAGGACGACGTTCGTCACTTTCTGGGAAGCCTTGGCTTTGTGGAAGGTGAAAACGTAACTGTGATTACTGAAATGGGTGGCAATATGATTGTCAACGTCAAGGATTCACGTATCGCAATCAGCAAGAGCATGGCAAACCGCATCATGGTTGCAGACTCCTGATTTTTTGGACAATGCGGCCCTTTTGCGCCTGCATTATAAATTTAGTGAGATCAAACGGAAAGGAGAAGATTACATGAAGAATCAACACGATGTATCCGGCGGTAAAACGCTCCGCGGCGTAAAATGTGGCGAGACGGTTACCGTCACCAAGCTTTGCGGTTCAGGGCCTGTGAAGCGCAGGATTATGGATATGGGCATCACAAAGGGAACGCCGGTCTATGTGCGCAAGGTTGCGCCCCTGGGCGATCCTGTCGAGGTGACCGTAAGAGGTTATGAGCTTTCGATCCGCAAGGCGGATGCGGAAATCATACAAGTGGGCTGAGCGGAATTTTACAGCGGTTTAACTGAATGCAGGTTGTGCAGGACGCACGGTAAACCGCCTGGATTTGCAATTTATACCAAAAGCTTGTAACCAACCTTTTGACAAATTGCTATAACGCGCTCTTTACTTTATTTGGCAGAGTTTTTCTCTGCATTTTTTCAGCAAATTGGTTAGCTCAAGCTAACGATTTTTGTACGAAGGAGGATATCATGTCAATGAAATTTGCACTCGCAGGAAACCCAAACTGCGGCAAAACAACCATGTTCAACGACCTGACCGGCGCATCTCAATATGTGGGCAACTGGCCGGGCGTAACGGTTGAAAAAAAAGAGGGTAAATTAAAAAGTATCAAGGACATCACCGTGACCGACCTTCCGGGTATTTATTCATTATCTCCGTATACGCTTGAAGAAGTGGTAGCGCGCAATTATTTACTCAAAGAGCACCCGGACGTCATTATCGATATCGTAGACGGCACCAATATCGAACGGAACCTTTACCTCACAACGCAGCTTCTGGAAACCGGAATCCCGGTTGTAATAGCGCTCAATATGATGGACGTTGTGAAAAAGAGCGGCGACAAAATCGACGTTAAGAAGTTAAGCGAAGAGCTGGGATGCCCGATTATCGAGACCTCGGCCCTCAAAGGCACCGGCCTTGACGAAGTGATCAGGACGGCAAGCAACGTTACCCAAACGGTTAAGGTCCAGCCTATCGTCCACAAATTTTCCGGCGATGTGGAGCAAACCCTCGAAGGAATCGAAGCCCTCATTAGCGGCGTCGTAGAGCCAGCGAACCTTCGCTGGTACGCGATCAAGCTGTTTGAGCGCGACGAGAAGGTGTGGGAGCAATTCAAATTCAAAGCAGACACCAGGGAAAAAATCGAGGCGCTCACGCGGCAGTGTGAAAACCAGTATGACGACGACAGCGAAAGCATTATCACCAACGAACGTTATACTTTCATCCAGCACCTGATGCACAAAACAGTAAAAAAACGCAGCCAGCAAATGACAATCTCAGATAAGATTGACCGTGTGGTAACAAACCGTGCGGCAGCGATTCCGATCTTCATCGGCGTTATGTTTCTGGTGTACTTCATCTCCGTCAGTTGGCTTGGAACAATCGTAACAGACTGGACCAACGACGTGCTGTTCGGCGAATATATCTCCGGCTGGGCCTCCGACGGCCTCGCGGCAATCGGAGCTGCGGACTGGACGCAAAGCCTTGTGGTTGACGGAATTATAGGCGGTGTGGGAGCGATTATCGGCTTCGTACCACAGATGCTCATCCTGTTTGTACTGCTGGCGCTGCTTGAGGATTGCGGTTATATGGCGCGTGTTGCGTTCATCATGGACCGTATCTTCCGCAAATTCGGGCTTTCCGGAAAATCCTTCATTCCTATGATGGTTGCATCCGGCTGCGGCGTTCCTGGCATCATGGCAAGCCGTACGATTGAGAATGAACCCGACCGGCGTATGACAATCATGACGACCACCTTTGTGCCCTGCGGCGCAAAGCTGCCGATCATCGCGCTGATCGCGGGTGCGATGTTCCCGGAGAACTCCTGGTGGCTTGCGCCCTGCGCGTACTTCCTTGGAATCGGCATGATCATCATTTCCGGTATTATCCTAAAGAAGATGAAACCCTTCGCAGGCGAACCTGCCCCGTTTGTTATGGAGCTTCCGCAATACCGTGTGCCCGGCGTAAAGGGCGTACTGATCCATATGTGGGAACGTGGAAAATCCTTTATCATCAAAGCCGGTACGATCATCTTTGCCTCCACAGTTGTGATCTGGCTGCTGAGCAACTTCAACGCACAGTTCCAGATGGTGGACATTGAAGACAGTATGCTTGCGGCAATCGGCAGCTTTATCGCCCCGGTATTCGCACCGCTTGGCTTTGGGGACTGGCAGTCCTCCGTCGCAACCATCACCGGGCTTGTAGCCAAGGAGAATGTTGTTGCAACGATGGGCGTTTTACATGGTATCGCAGACGCAACAGAGGAAAGCGTGGCGCTGCTCTCGAGCGTTGCAGCTTCCTTCACGGTGGTCAGCGCATTCTCCTTCATGGCGTTTAACCTGCTGTGCGCACCCTGCTTTGCAGCAATCGGCGCAATCAAACGTGAAATGGGCAGCGCGAAATGGACATGGGCGGCAATCGGCTATCAGACATTGCTTGCATATGTAGTCGCCTTCATCATTTTCCAGCTTGGAAACGTACTTGTTCTCGGAGCACCATTTGGAGTGGGTGCGGTCATAGCCATAGTGCTCATAGCCTTAATCGTATGGCTGATGGCGCGCAAAGGCTACGATCCTGCGAAAAAAGGCCGTACGCTTTCTGCTGTGGAAGCCAACTATTGATTTAACCATTACGGTAAAATTCTCACCTTATACTTAATATTGAAATGGGCAGCCTTAGCCGGGCTGCCCATTTCCGTATCGGTATCTTTCAGGAAACCGTTCTTACGTTATTCTGTACAGAAAAACCGCTGCGCTCTGAACGCACAGCGGTTTTATTTGCACTGAAAGTGCCTTTTTCGCACAAGGCAGGCCTCAATTAATACAGGGGCTTACCGTTCATCCTCTACGTAAGCCTTGATGCGGTCGAACGTGTGCTGGCTGATGATATGCTCGATCCGGCAGGCGTCCTGCTCTGCAACGTCCGCCTCAACCTGCAGCGTTTCCATCAGGAACTTCTGAATCAGCACATGGCGTTCATATACTTCCTCCGCTTTTTCGTGGCCTTTGTCCGTAAGCTCGATATAGCCGCCCTTATCAATCGCAATATATCCATCGTCTTTTAATATACCCATTGCCCTGCTGATGCTGGGCTTGGAATATTCCAGCTCGTTTGCAATGTCAATGGAACGCACGCTTCCCAGTCTCTTTTGCAGCATCAAAATTGTTTCCAGATAATTTTCTCCAGATTCACGCATGGTAAAATTCTCCCGTTTCTAAATTCCTTTTATTTTATATATATAACCAGCCAGGCTGTCGTTAAAATGAGAATAGAATGAAATTCCTCATACTTTTCGTTACATTGTAACATACCTGAAAAATCTTCTCAATAAGTTTTAACAAAACCCTTGACACAGTGCATGTGGAATGATAGAATAAGCTTGTAGTTAGTTATTGCTAACTTACATCGTGTGAGCTTTCCATCTTACAGAAGGAAACTTCCTTGCAAACACATGTTGGTTTAGCAGCAGGTTAGCGAATGCTAATCGAAAGCGTACTCCTTTGATGAGAGGCAACAGTGAAAGCCTATAAGTGCCGGGCCGGTAACTGTCGTGCATCATTCAAAAAATGTTTTGTTTCCCGGGCCTGACAACCGGAAATACAGATCGGTACGCATCCATTCACAAGCTTTGCCGCCGCCAATGGGCGACCTCCATAAAACCGTTGGACGGCGGCACAAATTGTGAGAAAATCAAACAGGAAAGAGGCGTTTTTTATGACACCCGGTACGATTTTAGTAATTGCCATTGTGGGAGCGCTGCTCGCGCTTTCGATATTTGCGATAGTCCGCCGGCATAAAAAGGGCGGATGCTGCGGCGGATGCGATTCTTGTTCGCATGACTGCCACAAATCAAACTAGTTAACACTCCCCCCATTCTTAATACATACCATACCTTTTGGAAAACCGGATGCTGGCATCCGGTTTTTCGCTTTGCTTGACAATCACTTCCCCATTTGCTATAATGCAAGCGAATTGAAAAAGCAGCTTTGCGGGGCCGCCGGGCCGATGCAAAGCATGGATGCAGAATTTATCTCGTATTGTCAGGCCTGTGGATACGCACAGACCTTTTTTTTTGCAATCGCATCCGGTTTTATACTTGAAATCCAGCTGCCAAAAGCAGCTGCGTCATAGGAGGATACTATGGAAACCCTTGCTTCAAAAAGCATCTACCGGACCTTTTTCCGTTATGTGTCGCTGAACGTGCTAAGTATGTTCGGTCTTTCTTTGTATGTCCTTGCCGATACCTTTTTTGTGGCGAACGGCGTGGGGCCTGACGGCCTTGTGGCATTGAACCTTGCAATCCCCACTTACAGTCTCGTAAACGGCGCAGGACTGATGATCGGCATTGGCGCGGCGACGCTTTTTTCCATTGCCACCGGCAAGGGAGACCGTAAATCCGGGAACCGCATTTTTACACAGGCTTTTATACTTTGCCTTGTGTGCGGAACAATCCTGATGTGCGTAGGGCTTATTTTTAATCGTCCCATCGCCGTCATGCTCGGCGCGAAAGGCGAACACATCATTGAAATGACAGCCACCTACCTGAAAATACTGATGAGCTTTTCCTGCGCTTTTATTTTAAACAACCTGCTTGTTGCTTTTGTGCGTAACGACAAGAATCCACGTCTTGCGATGATAGGCATGCTGGCGGGCTGCCTGTTTAATATCGTGTTCGATTATATCTTTGTCTTTCCGATGCAGCTCGGGCTATTTGGCGCGGCGCTTGCAACGGGTATCGCTCCGGTGCTCAGTATGGCGATCCTGTCTACTCACTTTATCCGCCGCAAAAACAGCTTTCAGCTGGAAAAAACGAAGCTGAACGGGCATGAGCTGCGCTCCTCCGTTTTTACCGGGCTTCCCTCTTTTATTATGGAATTTTCTTCCGGTATCATTATCTTTGTTTTTAATATGGTGATCATGCGCATCGCCGGCGACCTGGGGGTTGCGGCGTACGGGATCGTCGCAAACCTTTCGCTTGTGTGTATCGCTATCTTTACAGGCGTCGGGCAGGGCGTTCAGCCTGTGATCAGCGTGAATTACGGTGCAGGCAACATTCAAAATGTCAGGAAAACCTTTTTGATGGGAGCTTTCCTTGCCCTTGCCCTCGGCATTGCCTTCTATCTGATCGCATTGCTCATCCCGGAGCAAATTGCCTCTATCTTTAACAGCGAGGGAAACGCCGAGCTTTCCGAGCTGACGCAGGGCGGATTGCGCCTTTATTTCCTCGGCTTCCTCTTTGCGGGCATTAACATTGTGACAACCTCATTTTTTGCTTCGATTGCCCGCCCCAAACCGTCATTCGTGATTTCTGCGCTGCGCGGTTTTATCCTGATTGTCCCGCTCGTGCTTTTATTGCCGCAGGCGCTTGGACTAAACGGCGTATGGCTTTCCGGGCCGTTTACGGAAGCCCTCACCTTCCTGGTTGGAATTGCCTGCGTGCTCGTCTTTTTCAAAAAAATAAAGCAACATCCCAAAGCTGTGGTATGATAAATAAAAAGACCGATTTGGAGGCAAAGATGTCTGACTGGGATTCCGCGTTATACTTAAAATATAAAACCGAACGGACGCAGCCGTCCTACGATCTTGCGGCAAGGCTTCCGCGCAATGGGATCAACCGTATCCTTGACCTTGGATGCGGGCCCGGAAACAGCACGGCTGTTTTGGCAGAGGTCTATCCCAGGGCCGATATCCTCGGTGTGGACGGCTCCGAAAACATGATCGATTGCGCGCGCAGCGAATATCCGCAGCTTAACTGGCAGGTATGCCTTGCGCCTGACGGGCTTGACGCCCTGCCCCACAATTTTGATCTGGTTTTTTCCAATGCCTGTATCCAGTGGATTCCAGACCACCCTACTCTCATCCCCGCGTTGCTCAAGCTTCTCGTGCCGGGCGGGACGCTGGCCGTGCAGATGCCTATGAACCTCAACGAACCGGTGCAGCAAATCATTGAAAAAACGGTGCGCAGCGAAAAATGGAATTCTTATTTTCCGCATCCCCGTGTTTTTTATACTTTGCGTCCTGAAGAATATCAGGAGCTGCTTTCCGGCATATCGTCCGACTTTACGATGTGGCAGGTCGTATACTACTATATGATGGATTCTGCCCTTGATCTTTTGGACTGGTATCGCGGCACGGGCCTGCGGCCTTACCTCGGCCAGCTCGATGCAAAGGATATCCCTTCATTTGAAGCGGACATCCTCGCACAATACGAAGCGGCTTACCCCAAACAAAAAAACGGTAAAATCATTTACCGTTTTCCCCGTTTTTTCTTTACAGCCGTTAAATAGCGTTTAATTCTGCGAGCCCTGTTCAAACGGCACGTCGCACGGCACATCGCCTATCCGCCAGTTATCCGTATTCGGGATCGCCGAAGGCTCAGTGTCCAGGCGTTCCTGCGGCGTGGGAGCAAGAACAAGCTGCTCCCTGATGGCAGCCGTCTGCTCGTCGTCGCTGTCTCCATCGCGTATTATACAGGTCGTGCCCGGCGCAATATGGAACCACATCCATTTTGCATCCGGAACCGTCAACCGGATACACCCATGCGAATCCGCCGTTCCAAGTTTATCCCACACCTCTTCAATATAAGTGGACGTGTCAAATTCAGAATATAATATCGTATGGAAGTAAATCGCCCCTTCGATCTGCGTCCAGTATTGGCCATAGGTTTTATCTCGCACAAACTGGCTGAATCGCACATGGTATTTATCCATCCGGAACGTTCCCTTCGGCGTGCAGTCGTCCTTGCCCGTAGAACACAGCATGTAACGCACCGGGACTGTATAGTCGCCATTATCGTCCTTTGTGTACACCATTGTGACCTGATGCTCGAGGTCTACGACGATCTTGTAAGTACCAAGCGCCGGGTAACCCTTCGGGTATTCGTCCCTCGTGCCGTCGTCGCTCATCACAAGCTCTTCAAAGCTCATATTCACCGTGGGTGCAAGCAGCGAAAAAGGATCGCACTTTTTCGCCTTGTCCGAATTCAGAAGTACAAGTGTTTTTTCTCCCGCAATTCCGTCTCCCTGCAACCCATTTTGATTCTGGAACGCCGCAAGGGCGGATTTTGTCTCCGATCCAAAATAATCTGTCGCTTCTCCCGTAAGATATCCAAGCTCTATCAAACGCTGCTGCAGCGCCGCCACCTCTACACCCTGCATTCCCTCATGCAGCTCCGCAGGAGGCGTTGCGGTGGGCGTGACAGACGCCGTAGGCTCCGGCATTTTGGATGGAGTGGCGGATGCGGATTCAGACGGCGACGCTGTGGCCTCCGCCTCCTTTGCATCCCGGGAACAGCCTGCCGCCACTGCAGCGCACAACAAAAGCGTCAATGTAAACGCCGCAAGCCTTTTCCAGCATAATTTCATTTTCAATATCCCCTTAATCCCCTTAGCGCTTACAGCTCCCCAAGCAGCAGCTTTGCCTGCCTGATGTGGTTTTCTACCATATCCGGCGCCGGACCGCCCGGTACGTTGCGTGTATTGACGCACGTTTCAAGACGGATTGCATCAAAAATATCTTCTTTCGCATCCGGTGCAAACTTCCTGATTTCATCGAGCGTCATCTCGTCAAGCGCCTTGCCGTTCTGCTCACAGTAAAGCACCAGATGCCCAATGATCGCGTGCGCGTCGCGGAACGGGATTCCCTGCTTTACAAAATAATCCGCTGCGTCCGTGGCGTTTGTGAAGCCAAGGCCTGCGCTTTTCAGAAGCTTGTCCTTTTTCCATTCCGCCGTTTTGAGCATGCCACCCATCACACGCAGGCATGCGTTGAGCGTATCCACCGCGTCAAAGGTACACTCCTTGTCCTCCTGCATATCTTTATTATAAGCAAGCGGAAGCCCTTTCATTACCACAAGCAAGGCCTGGAGATCGCCATATACGCGCCCTGTTTTCCCGCGGATCAGCTCCGCCATATCAGGATTCTTCTTTTGCGGCATAATGCTCGAGCCTGTGGAATACGCATCAGAAAGCCTCAGCGTTCCAAATTCGTTGGTGGAAAAAAGGATGATTTCCTCGCACAGCCGCGAAAGGTGCATCATGCAGATTGAAGCTGCTGAAAGATATTCCAGGGCAAAATCCCTGTCCGATACGGAATCAAGGCTATTACGCGTAATACCCGACATACCAAGCTCTTTTGCAACCATTTCCCTGTCGATTGGGTAGGTTGTGGCGCACAGCGCGCCCGCGCCAAGCGGCAGTACGTCGGTATGCCTGATGCAATCCTTCATCCTCTCGATATCCCTGTAAAACATTTCAAAATACGCCATCATATAGTGTGCAAGCGTCGTAGGCTGCGCTTTTTGAAGATGCGTATAGGCCGTCATAATGGTGTCCGTATTCTCCTCCGCGATGTCTATGAGTACTGTGCACAGCGCAGTGATGTTTTCGATCGTCTCCTGCCCCGCCTGTTTCATATACAGGCGAAAATCGGTCGCGACCTGGTCATTCCTGCTCCTTCCCGTATGCAGGCGTTTGCCCGTATCGCCAATACGCTCTGTGAGAAGGCGCTCAATATTCATATGGATATCCTCGTCATGCACGGAAAATTCCACATTTCCCTCCTCGATATCCGTAAGGATCGATTTCAGCCCCTCGACGATCTTTTCTGCGTCTTCTTTGGGAATAATCCGCTGTTCGCCAAGCATATGCGCATGCGCGATGCTCCCCAATATATCTTCACGATACATACGGCTGTCAAAGCTGATCGAGGACTGAAACCCCTCTGCAAACTCGTCCGTATTCCCTTCAAATCTTCCGCCCCATAATTTCGACATCCTGTGTTACTCCTAACCGGTGGTTTTTTCTTTTATTATAGCATAGCGGCGTATGATTTTGCATTTCATTTTACGTGGTGCTATAATGATACGCGAAACGAGGGAAATCGCGATGCTGTATCAGTTGAAAAAAGGCGAAATGAAGCCTGTGGAAACAATCGATCCCGAAGACGCCGGTTCCGTGGTATCGGTGCTGAGCCTTGAAGAAGCGCCGGGCGTTTTATCGAAATATATTTCTGCCGGCACACTTACGCGCATTTTCGAAAATACGTCCATGCGCTATGAAAGCTATGAGGACTTTGACCTGTTATGCGTTCCTTTTTTTCATTTTTCGCATCAGCTCAAAAACAGTCCCTATGTGACCATCTTCCTTCAAAAAAACAATCTTTGCTTTGTATGCGAAAAAACAGGAAATGTCGAACGCCTGATCGAGGATTTTATCAAAACAAATCAAAATGACATCACCATCGGCAAGCTGATTTGTGCATTTTTTGAATTTATACTCAAGGACGACCTTTCGGAGCTCGACGGAATCGAGCTTCGTATTTCCGGCCTCGAGGACCGCGTACTGACCGATAAGCAGGAAAACTTTACCAAGGAAATCATCGGGCAGCGCAAGCACCTGATGGGCATCATGAATTATTACGAGCAGCTTTTGGATATCCTCGAATACGTCGGTATGAACCAAAAGCACGCCCTTGGAAGCCGAAGCGTCCATTACGTAACAATCCTTCACGGTAAAACAGACCGGCTTTACGACAAGGTCAAGGGTTTGCGCGAGTATGTGTCTGAAATCAGGGAGGCTTACCAGGCGGAGGTCGATATCCGCATGAACAACATTATGAAAATACTCACCATCGTCACGATGATTTTCATGCCGCTGACACTGATCGTCGGCTGGTACGGCATGAACCTTCGGATGCCTGAATACAATTCGCTGATCGCCTATCCGCTTGTCATCCTTTTCAGTGTTTTTGTCGCCGTTTTCTGTATTGTTTTCTTTAAAAAGCAAAAGTGGTTCTGACCTCCTGTCATTGCACGGTTTTGCCTGTTTCTAAAATAAAAATAAACTATCGCCCCATTTGCCCGCTTCTCTGTTTCCTTTGGTTAAGGGATGTTTACAATATTTACAGCGATTTCACTGAATGCAGGTTATACAGGCCTTACGATAAATCGCTTGTATTTGCAATTTATTCCAAAAGCTTGTAACCAACCTTTTGACAAATTGCTATAAAACATCATTATTACAGAAAAGGAAACGATTATGGCGAATTGGACAAAACCACCTATCCGGGAAATAATAAACGAATTTCATACCAACGCGCAGGACGGGCTCACCGAAAGCCAGGCCAGCGCGCAGCTTACGGCCTTTGGCCCAAACGAGTTCGAAGAAAAGAAAAAAGAATCCATATGGTCGAAAATCTGGCGGCAGATGCGCGACGTAACCACGCTTATCCTTTTGATTGCCGCCGGCGTATCCATGTTTCTTGCCTTCACGGAGGCAAGCGGCGATTTTGCGGAACCGATCGTTATTATTGCGATCATCATCATCAATATTGTCATTGGGATCAGGCAGGAATCAAGCGCGGAACGTTCGCTTGAAGCCCTCAAAAGCATGAACACGCAAACCTGTATCGTGATTCGCGGCGGTGTAAAGCAGCCCATTGATGCTCGGGGCCTTGTGCCCGGCGACATTATTGTACTGGAAGCCGGCGATATGATATCCGCCGACGCGCGTATCATTGAAAGCAGCGGACTGAAAACGGATGAATCCGTACTGACAGGAGAAAGCACGCCTGTTGAGAAGGATGAAAACGCACAGGTAAAGGATAACGCGCAGATTGGCGACCGTACCAATATGGTCTTTTCCGGTTGCCTTGTGACAAACGGGCGCGCTACGGCTGTTGTGGTTGCAACCGGAATGCAAACTGAAATGGGCAAGATTGCCGCCCTGCTAAACGATACCAAGCAGCAGCGCACGCCTCTTCAGCTAAGGCTCAACAAGCTTGGAAAAAATATGAGCCTCATTGCAATCGCAGCAGGCATATTCGTATTCCTGACAGGAATTTTGCTGCACGGCGATTCCATTATGGAAATGCTGCTTACGGGAGTATCACTTGCAGTGGCAGCCGTACCCGAAACCCTTCCTGTAATCGTTACAATTACCCTTGCATTCGGCGTCCAGCAAATGGTCAAAAAGCACGCAATTATCCGCAGGATTCCCGCTGTGGAGACGCTGGGCAGCGCTTCTGTTATTTGCTCGGATAAAACAGGCACGCTCACGCAAAATCAAATGACCGTTAAAAAGCTTTGGATGGCAGATGGCGTTCCCGTAGATGCACAAGACGAGTTTTCAGACGAGGAAATGAAGCTTTTGCGGTTGTTCAGCCTTGCAAATAACGCGGTAATCGAGCAGACCGAGGACGGCGAAAAAATAATCGGTGATCCTACCGAGTCCTCCATCATCCGCCTGTTGCAGGATAAAGGTATCACAACCGACGATCTTGAGGAAAAATATCCGCGCGTATATGAGCTTCCGTTTGATTCGGAGCGCAAGCTGATGACAACCGTAAACAAAATGCCGGACGGCAGGTATGTAGTCATTACAAAGGGCGCTTTTGACACAATCCCCGTAGACAGCTTCACAGACTGCGATTCCGCGCAGGCTGTGCATGACGAATTTGCCAGAAAAGCGCTTCGCGTTATGGCGGCAGCCTATAAATATTATGATAAGCTCCCGGAGGATATGAGCGCGGCAGAGCTCGAGTGTAACCTGAAATTCGCGGGACTCATCGGCATGATCGATCCGCCCCGCGAAGAAAGCAAAATTGCAGTGGAAGAAGCGAAAAAGGCCGGTATCCGCACCGTTATGATCACCGGCGACCATGTGGTGACAGCTTCTGCGATTGCGCGGGAAATCGGCATTTTGGGAGAAAACGACAAGGCGATCACCGGCGAGGACCTGGACGAGATGTCTCAGGAGTACCTGATTGCCCATGTGCAGGAATATTCCGTATACGCGCGTGTAAGCCCGGAGGATAAAATACGTATTGTAAAAGCATGGCAAGCAAACGGAAAGGTGGTCGCGATGACAGGAGACGGCGTAAACGACGCGCCTGCGCTCAAAGCTGCGGACGTGGGCGTTGCAATGGGCATCACCGGAACGGACGTTGCGAAAAATGCCGCGGACATGGTCATCACAGACGACAACTTTGCTACCATCGTTGACGCTGTTTCTGAAGGGCGGCGCGTTTATGACAATATCAAGAAGACGATCTATTTCCTGTTAAGCTGTAACATTTCAGAAATCCTGATTATGATCGTTGCCGTAGCGCTCGGCTGGGGCGCTCCCGTCGTAGCGATCCAGCTTTTGCTGATCAATATCGTCGCCGACGGTATTCCCGGCTTCTCCCTGAGCCGTGAAAAAGCGGACGATGACATCATGCTCCGTCCTCCGGTCAGCAAAAAAGCCAGTATTTTCGCAAATGGGCTTGGCCTCAAGATTGCAGTGATGTCTGTTATTTTCACGATCACGGCACTGATCGGCTTTTACATCGGCCGGTTTGTTCCGATCGGCGGTATGGTTCCTTCGTATGAAGCAGGGCAGACGATGGCCTTTGTAATCCTCGGCTATTCCTCCGTCGTCCATATTTTCAACGTGCGCAGCACAAAATCGATTTTCAAAATCGGTTTTTTGTCAAATAAGCCTCTGTTTATCAGCGCAAGCCTTTCCTTTGCAATCGTTACGCTGTTCGCGCTGATTCCGCCGCTTGCTACGGTTTTTTATCTGATTCCCCTTTCACCGTTACATTGGCTGATTATGATTCTTTTGTCGCTCGTACCACTGTTTGGCATCGAGATTTACAAAGCTTTTAAGCGATTTCACTGAATACGGGTTATGTGAGGCATACGATAAACCGCTATAAAAACCGGACAAAAGCAAACTGATTCCATACACAAAAAGCCCCGCAGGGTTCTCTGCGGGGCTTTATTGATTTTCTTTATTTTTCTATCATCATTGCCTTAACGCCGTTTGCCCGGTCCTTGTGGTAGGCGTTGAGCGCACCGTCCAGCCCATCCAGCGTAAAGCGGTGGGTAATCAGGGATTTTACATCCACGATCCCCGCCTTGATAAGGTCGATTCCTTTGGGGAAGTAGAGTGCGGGAATCGCATTAGAAGCCCTGACCTGCAGCTTCTTTCCGTGGATCACGTTAGAGTCGAGCGTCATTGCCGCACCCTCGCCATAGCTGATCCCAAGGAAGGAAACGATTCCTCCCACATTACATACCCTTGTAGCCGCGTCAATCGTCGCAGGCGGTGAAGATACAAGCACTTTATCGACGCCGCCTTTTTCAAACGCATACTGCGTGAGGTCTACCTTGTCGGTAAAAATAATCTCATCCGCACCAAACTGTTTTGCAAGCTCACACCGCTTATCCGCACCAGACCGCTGTGCCGCGTAGACCTTGCGCGCGCCGCACCGTTTTGCCATTTGCAGCGCCATCAGCCCAATCGGCCCAAGGCCAAGGACAAGAACGTCGTCGTTCATTTTGATATCCGCCGTCAGTATAAAATCAATCGCCACACCGAGCGGCTCCAAAAACGCGCCTTCCTCAAATGAAATACCCGTAAACGGCACGCAAAGTATTTCCGGTGCGATTACGTATTCGGAAAAGCCCATGCTTTCCCTGCCGCCCGTCATGAAGCTTGGCCCATTCATACTGAAATCCACGCGCCCGTCCAGCGAGCAGTCCGCCGTCGGATCGAATATGGACGTTTCCAACGCAACATGGTCGCCTGCCTGTAAGCGGGTTACACCCTTGCCAACCTTTTCTACCACTCCGGAAAATTCGTGTCCGAACGGCTGCCATTCTTCGGCGGCATAGCTCGCCAGAATATTGTCGTACCCGCAAAACCCGCACGCTTTGATTTTGATCAAAACCTCGCCCTCCTGCGGCTCCTTCAGGGCAACATCCCTTATTTCAAATTTGTACGGCGCTTTCATATAAGCTGTTTTCATGTTTTCAAATCCCCCCTGTCTTTTATGATTGTCTATCTCTTGCGCGCAACCTTTCCCGAGACTGCCTCCGTGAGCAGTGCGACGCCTGCAACCGCAAGGTAAATCCCCAGCACGACGCTTGTAAGCAGCAGGCCGGTAAAGGGCAGAATCACCACGAGCACGCCCAGCACAATATTCAGGATGCCGCTAAGCTGCAGCCATGCGGTGTCCTTTTCATCCAGCCGTTTAAACCTGCTGCACGAAAAAAGCTGCATAATACCCCTGTAGATCGTGATAAAACCAAGCGCCACCGTAAAGAGCCCCAGCATCATATCCTGGCTTGCCATGTTTCCAACGGAAAGCACCAGGATTACAGCCCCCATCAGTATCATAATAATTCCGCTTGCAAGAGCCATATCGTTGCGGTAAGGGGGCGCCGTCCTGAAAAAGGCGATCATCTCATAAAGTCCCATAATCAACACGCCGATTGATAATCCGTAATTGACGGCAAAGCTTCCTCCTTGTGGAATGACTACCATCATGATCCCAAGGATGATCATGCACGCAGCCACAATACAGCCTGCGATCTTATGCTGCCTGATTTTACGTTCGGTCAGTTCCTCTGGTTCCAATTCAAATTTTGGTATCAGGTTCTCATTATCCATAGCTATCACCTCGTTTGCCTTTTTATATTATTAAACACATTGAGCCTTTTTTATACCATGATATTAAGCCCATACCATGCGTCGTCCGGCTCGCTGAGTTTGACGACAATACATTCCCCGCTCCTTTGGATACACCCCTCCTGCGGCCAGCAAGGCATATCCCGCGAGCGTTCCACTCCCTTCGCAAACTGCTCCGGGGTATAAGCGCATACCGTGTAGCCCTCCGCATACAAAAAATCACGTATCCGCGCATTGTTACCGCCATCCCAGCTGAAAAACGATCCGGTTACCGCTCCCTGTGGAATAAGCTCATAGGGCTGCTCGAGCTTACCAATAAAGATCACCGGGGTATTCTCATCATGTCCGGCTTCATTCAGGCGTTCGACGATTTGTACGCCTGTCGCCTTGTCCTGTTCATACGCTACATAGCCATGGAAAAACATCAGGTTCATATACGCCGCGTTCATAAGCAGCAGCGCGCAAAAAACGAGATTGACACACGCGCAAAGGGCGCCTGTTTTTGGCAGCATATTAATGATCAGAAAAGCTTCCACACCCATCGCGAACGGCAACGCAAGCAGCGTACGCCCAATAACGGTTGGCTGCGCGAGCAGCACCGCCATAAAAAATGGGGAAATAAGCAGCAGGATACACGTTAAAAAAAACATAATCCTGTTTTTTGCACCTGCTTTGCGTGCTGCGCAAACCACTGTAAAAATCAGAAAAAGCACCGTGAGTACCATAATCACAGCGCCTCCATAGGTCTTTACGCCAAGCAGCACCGCCCCCGCGTTACGAACCGGCAGGAAAAGTGCTGAAAGCGCATTGTCCGCCTTCCCCCAGCCAATCAGGCCTTCGCTTAAATACGCCTGGCCCCCGGGAGCGACATATGTGGTCAGGTATGCGTTAATCAACGCATATGCGCCCACTCCGGCCGCAACAGCGCAAAGGCCCCACAAAACCTCCTTTGCGATTTTCGCATACCCGTATGTTTGGTCCCGTATAACGCGCACAAGGGCGTACGCCACAAGCGCCGTCAGGAAAACTCCCGCAAAGGCCTGGTAAAACGACGTCGCAAAGAAAATAAATACCACGCTCAGCAGCAGCGCCGCCGGCTTTTTGTATTGAAAATATCTGTAAATACACAGCACGCCAAACGCCGCAAGGAGCATCGCGAGCCCCTGCTGCATGCTGAACATCGAAAAGGACAGTATTTCCCCGGCCGCAAGCGGTATGGAAGAAAACATTGCGCAAAAAACAAAGACAGAAAACCGGCTTGGTTCCTTGAAAAAAATCGTGATGCAGTATGCGAGTAAAACCCCCGCTGCCGTCCACAGCGTTACGCCCATGAAATCTGAAAAAAATGGAATATAATTTCCCATTGGGGTAACAACGCTGTCAAACAGGTAAAGCCCGAACCGTCCCTGCTGGATCCAGACATTTTTGATCAGCTCAGGATCTGCGTTCATAAGCCACGTTTCCTCGTCAATCCCGAGGGTATAGTGCGTGAGCATAAAACCATAGCAAACATATGCAAACACAAACGCAGCTATCACCGCATACCTGTTTTGTTTTAGAAAGCCGCAAAAATCATTCCACAGGGCCGCCGAAGTTTTTTTCATGCCA
Organism: Christensenella hongkongensis; assembly: GCF_000981035.1. GTDB lineage: Bacteria > Bacillota > Clostridia > Christensenellales > Christensenellaceae > Christensenella > Christensenella hongkongensis. Next base: position 53,470 of record NZ_LAYJ01000101.1, on the reverse strand, counting down.
CCTGTTCCCATCAGTTAACGAATCTGTCCATCTCCATCGATCACGTATTTGGTCGTTGTAAGCTCCATAAGCCCCATCGGCCCGCGCGCATGCAGCTTTTGTGTGGAAATACCAATCTCCGCCCCAAAGCCAAATTCAAAACCATCCGTAAACCGGGTGCTTGCATTTACATATACCGCAGCGCTGTCTACCTCGTCCTTGAATTTTTCCGCATTGCGGTAATCGTTTGTTATAATTGCCTCCGAATGCCCGGTTCCATGCGTATTGATATGTGCGATTGCCTCATCCACATCGTCCACAACCTTAACCGAGATAATCAGGTCTAAAAATTCAGTATCGTAATCCTCTTCCGCGGCAGGCTTTGCGCCATATTTCTGGCAGGTTTTGCAGCCCCTGATTTCTACGCCCTTCTCCCGGAGCGCCGCAAAGGCCTTCGGCAGGAAATCTCCTGCAATATCTTCGTGCACCAAAAGGCTCTCCGCTGCGTTGCACACTGCCGGACGCGTCGTTTTCGCATTAACCGTGATTGCCGTCGCCATATCAAGATCAGCCGTCTTATCAACATAGATGTGACAATTTCCCACACCTGTCTCAATGACGGGAATGGTAGCGTTTTGTACGACAGACTGTATCAGCCCGCTGCCTCCGCGCGGAATCAACACGTCTATCACGCCGTTCAGCTTCATCATTTCCGTTACGGCCTCGCGTGATGTATCGGTAACGAGCCCCACTGCTCCGTGCGGCATTCCAGCAGCCTCCCCTGCGCGAATAAGGATATCTGCAATCGCGGTATTGGAATGGATTGCTTCGCTGCCGCCCTTCAGGACAACTGCGTTTGATGTTTTGATGCACAGCGCAACCGCATCCGCCGTTACATTCGGACGCGCCTCATAGATGATACCGATCACGCCCATCGGCACACGCCTTTTGGCCACGCGCAGCCCGTTCGGACGGCGCACCGCATGAATCACCTCGCCCACCGGATCCGGCAACGCAGCAACGTCGCGCAGGCCCTGTGCCATATCTGCGATCCTTTTTTTATCCAGCGCAAGACGGTCGATGAGGGCAGGGGTACGCCCTTTCTCCCGCGCTGCATCCACATCGAGCGCATTCTGCTTCATGATCTCTTCCGTATTGGAAAGCAGCCCGTTTGCCATCGCTTCCAGAATTTTATTTTTCGCAAGCGTACTTAAATTGTTCATTCCCGCTTTTGCCGCTTTGGCAGAGTTGGCGGTTGCAACTACTTTTCCCATGGTAAAACCCCGTTTCTTTCGTTTTTTTCAGTATAACATCCCCCCTTCCTGAAAACAAGAGCGGCGCCCGTATTTCGGCGCCGCTTTCCAGCTTTCTTTTCTTTACTTTTCCGCTAACTTTTCCCGTATGGCGCAGGCTGTACGCAAGTTTTTTCCCCGCGGGCGCAGCCCCGGAACCAGCATTGCCACCGAACCAACCAATATCAGTACAATTCCAGCGATCATATTGGAGGGTACTGCTTCATGCAGGATCGCCGCGGCAAGTATCGTTGCCAGCACCGGTTTGAAGAAAAACACAAGGGATGCCGTGTTTGCCGACGTCCGTTCCATTGCCGTAAAATAGGACGCAAAGCCCGCGCCGGTAATGCCGATGCAGATATACAGTACGATCCAGATGTTTTCCATACTGTAACCGGTCAACAGCGGAATATTCGCATACGTTTCCATGCCGTGCGCCGTCATATAGTCCGCTACGCCACCGATATGGCTTAAAAGAACCACCACGAACAGCTCTGCCGCACCAAATAAAAAACTCAGGCAGGTTACTGTGACGCCGCCGTACTGCATACATTTCTTTTTGCCCATAACGCCATAAAGCGAAAATGTCAGGACAGACAGAAGTGTCAGGATGATACCGCCCGCACTAACCTGCGCGCCCAGCGGACCTATCAGTATAATGATTCCCACAATTTCAGCCACGATCGCGATCACATTCCGTCTGTGGATGACCTCGCGAAGCAGCAGCGCCGAAAGCAACATGATGAACGCCGGATTACTGCTGAACAGCACTGCTACCACAGACGCGTTGGTTTCAAGGATCGCGAGCTGGTAGAACGTCATGCTGACGGCAACGCCAATGAGGCCAAGCAAAGCAAATACGCGCAGATCCGTTCTCTTGAGCCGTACGCCTCTTTTCTTCATCCTGTTCACCGCGAACGGAATCAGGAATATCCCCCCGATGAGAAAACGCGTCAGCGTCAGCTGCATGGGATTAAAATCCCCCGCGATCTGCTTAAGCGCGATCTCCATCGTACTGAACAATATAATTGCAGAAATAATATAAATCCAACTTTTTTTCACAAAAAAGACTTCCTTTCCTTCACAACGATGCTTTCACTGTTATGATACCCTCAGAAGTCACATAAGTAAAATCTATATTATTTATATATACTATAAGCACAACTTATTTCAATGTTCGGATAAACTCCTTAGCCGCATGGGATACCTGTGCCTTATTCCCGGTCACCACACATATTTTACGCGGCGGCAGCTGCTCCTCCGTTTCCAGCACGAACGCCTTTTTCCTGCGGATACTTTCCTTCGCAAAAAAGTCGACCACAATACCAATCCCCATATTGCGTTCTGCGAACGGTGCAATGAGGTCCGACGTAGCGACCTCAAAGTCTGGCCGGAGTTCGATTCCTTTCCCTGCAAAAAATTCGTCCAGATACTGGCGCGTACTCGTTCCCTTTGCATGACAGACGATCGGATACTGCATAATTTGCCCGAGCGACAGACGCTTTCCCTGCAAATGCCTGAAACGTTCGCCCGCAAGGAAAACATCCTGTATCTGCGCTACGTCCCGCACGGAAAGCCCTTTGTAGTTTTCGACCGGCGAGCCGACCACGCCAAGATCTATCTTGCCTTCCCGCAGGCTTCCGATCGTCGCGGGAGTTGTGAGGTTCATGATTCCCATACGCACCTTGGGATATTTGTTGTGGAACGCCTCCAGAAAAGGCAGCAGGTAATATTGCAGCGTCATATCGTTCGCGCCGATCCGCACCTCGCCCGTCTCAAAATCAAGCATTTCCTCAAGCCGCCTCTCGCCGAGCAAAATCTGCTCGTACCCCCTGGCGACATGGAAATAAAGCGCTTCGCCCTCCTTCGTCAGCGTCACGCCTTTTTTTGTCCGGAAAAAAAGGCTGCAACCGAGAAGCTTCTCCAACTGCTTCACCGACTGGCTCACAGCCGGCTGCGAAATATACAGCTTTTCCGCTGCGGCCGTGATACTGGAAAGCTTTGCAACATAGTAAAATGTTTTATAAGAATCGAGGCTGATATCCATATTGCTCTCCCGTCTTCATCCGAAATAATTCAAAATACCGTTTGAAATTCCCTGCGCACATTCATTCTGGTAATCCGTTGAAATAAGCAGCTCTTCCTCTTTTGCATTGGAAAGGCAGCCCATTTCCATGTTGCACACCGGAACCGTACTCCAGTTGAATCCGGTCTGGTCGTCGCGCTCCATAATCCCCCTGTTTTTTGCGCCCGTTTCTTCCACGAACGCATTCAGGATGGCTTTTCCCGCCGCAAGACTTTCTTCCTCAAAACCCTGTGCATGGCTTCCCACAGGCACCAGCATCAGCGCGCCGTGTACGGATTCGTCGTCCACTCCGTCACAATGCAGGCGTACCACGAGATCTGCGCCCGCGTCATTCATCATAGTCGCACGTTCTTTGTTCGAAATATCCACGTCGGACGATTCACGCGTCATAACAACCTGCGCGCCGTTTTCCTCGAGAATATCCCGCAGCCTGAGCCCCACTGCCAGCGTGATCTTGTATTCCGGCGTTCCTGTATTTCTTCCGTCCGCACCCGAAGATACCTTTGCCTTCATCTCGCCGTCCCCCGGCGCGGAGGCCTCTTTTTCCGAATTACCCTTTGCCTGGTGCCCCGGATCGATTCCAATCACGATTCCGGAAAGCGGTTTTTCCGGCGTAGGTTCTGGTGTCGGTTCTGGTGTCGGTTCCGGCGTCGGAGTTGGAGCAGGCTCCGGCGTAGGGGTGGCGGCAGGCGCGGGCGTAGGCGTTGCCGTTGGAGTGCTTATCGCGGCAGAGTCCTGCGCCTGCGCCGTTTGTACGGGTTCGCTTTGAGGCGCACAGCCCGCGATTCCAATTCCCATTAAAATACAAAGTATTGCTGCGGTTATTTGTTTTGCCATAACGTTTTATTGTCCTTTACCTGTTTGATTCCCTTCCATTATAAACTCCAATGCCTGATTGCACAAATGAAAGACTTTTTTCCCACTCCCAAAACATGGTATAATAAAATATCATTTAAAAAAGGTTGGGCATGGCAAATGAAGGCACTCATTACGGGCGCAAGCTCCGGGATCGGAAGGGATATCGCTAAAAACCTGAGCAAACGGGGGTATGACCTGGTTATTACCGCCCGGCGGGAGGAGCGTCTTTTGGAGCTGAAAAGCGAGCTTGCCACAGACGTTATTGTCATTCCGGCAGACCTTTCCCAAAAGGAAGAATGCCTGCGCCTGTACAGGCAAACGAAAAACGAAGATATCAGCGTGCTTATTAACAACGCCGGGTACGGCGTATTTGGCGCGTTTGATAAAACCGGGCTCCCGGAAGAAATTGATATGCTGGACGTCAACATCATTTCGGCCCATATCCTGATGAAGCTGTTCCTGAAGGATTTTATTGCGGAGAACCGCGGGTATATCCTCAACGTCGCCTCGTCGGCGGCCTTTTTGCCCGGGCCGCTCTTCTCGTCCTATTATGCGTCCAAGGCTTATGTGCTGCGCCTGACGCAGGCTGTAAGCGAGGAGCTTCGCCGTGCAGGAAAAAACGTATCTGTCAGCGCGCTCTGCCCCGGCCCGGTGGATACGGAGTTTAACAAAACCGCGGGTGTGCAGTTCGGTTTTGGCGGGCTTTCTTCTCCTTCTGTAGCAGATTATGCGGTTAAGAAAATGTTTGCCAAAAAAACGGTCATCGTTCCCGGGGCAACGATGAAGTTCGCACGGTTCTTTTCCAAGCTGCTTCCGGATTCCCTTCTGGCCAAAACGGCTTACAACCTGCAAAATAAAAAGCAATAAAAAAAGCCGGCGCTGCCGGCTTTTTTGATCGTTGTTATTCTGAAAGCTCTTTCCATACTTTTTCCACCTCGGCGAGCCTTGGTATGGAGGTTTGCGCCCCCTTCACCGTGGTGCTGAGCGCAGACGCAACCGAAGCAAAGCGAATCGCCTCATAAAGGGGATAATCCCTGGACAGCGCCGCTGTAAACGAGCCTAAAAACACATCGCCCGCAGCCGTACTGTCAACCGCCTGTACCTTTGGCGGCGTGAACCGCGTATTTTTCCCGCCAACAGGCGCAATGCAGCCCTCCTTGCCAAGGGAAACGATTGGGCAGGGAAATCCTGCTGTGAGAAGGCTTTCAAGGCACGCCTCCGCCGTAGCGATATCCGTAATCTTAATGCCGGCAAGCTGTGCCGCCTCGATTTCATTCGGTTTTGTAAAATCAATCATGCGGATAATATCCTGAGGAAACGGTTCCTTTGGAATAGGCGACGGATCGAACACCACGGTCATACCATGCTTTTTTGCCATACGGATCGCCGCGTACACTGTTTCACACGGAATCTCCAAAACCGCAAGCAAAAAATCATACTCTTCAAATAACGCCTCGTTTTCTTCAATGTCCCGCGGCGTAAGGAGCGCGTTCGCCCCCGGTGAAAAGGAGATCGAGTTAATTCCTTCCCTGTCAATGCGTATCATAGCGATTCCCGCCGTTTCGTCGGGCTCGATCAGGATATGCGAGGTGTCGATCCCGTCCCTGCGGAGTTCTTCCAGAAGCTGGTTGCTAAAGCTGTCTGTGCCAAGCTTTCCAAGGAACCCAACGTTTCCGCCCATACGTGCCGCGGCAACCGCCTGATTCCCTCCTTTGCCCCCGGGATAGGTTGCGAAGTTATCGGTTATCACCGTTTCCGCAGGCGCAGGCATCCGTTCCATAAACATCGTTAGATCCATATTAATGCTGCCCACGCATAAAATACGTTTCCCGTTATTTCCCATTTCGAATACTCCATACAGCATCCATAAACTGCTTCGTACGTTCCAGGCTAACCGGCTGTTTCCAGTCGTTGTTTTCCTTGAAATAGCTTCCCACAATCGCGCCGTCGGAATGCTCCAGAAGCTCCTTTACATTTTCACTGGTCGTGCCGCTGCCAAGGAGCACCGGGACGTCCACGCTGTCCGAAAACTCTTTGACCTTTTCCGGCGTGGGCGCAATCCCCGTTTCAAAACCGGTCACGATCAGCGCTTCCGCCCCTTCCGTCACCGCATCGTTTGCCTGCTCTGCAAAGCTGCGGTCTGAGATGATAAAATGGCTGCCGTGCTTTACGTTCACATCGCATAAAAACAGTACGTCCTCACGCGCGTCAAGCGCAGCGCGGTACCTTGCCAGCTTTCCGCCAATCCCTTCCAGAATACCCGCGTGGGAAACATAGGCGTTTACCCACTCAAATACGCGCATCCACTTTGCACCTGTAGCGACCGCAATCGCAAGCGCCTGCTCGCCGCCGTTGAGATGGCAGTTCACGCCGATTGGAATTTTAACCGCCTGCCGCACATAAGTTGCCGCGGCTGTCATTGCAGCAACGGTCTCCGGGCCGATCTCGCATCCCTTGATGTAAGGATAATCCCAGATGTTTTCGATTTGCAGGCCATCCACGCCGCCCTTCTCAAGCAGCTGTGCTTCCTTCACCGCAATATCGATGATCTGTTCCATACCCATTTTCTTTTTATCATACATTGGCGAGCCCGGTAACGGGCGCAAATGCACCATGCCGATGATTGGTTTTTCGTGCTTAAATATTTTGCTTAAACGCTGTTCCATGTTTCTGTCATCCCTCCATGATCTGCTCGATTGTTTCTTTCATTTTCTCCGCCTGCCCAGGCGCCATATAACCGGTGGTGATCTCAGACTTAAAAATCCCCTGCGGCGGCAAACTGCGGACGTTGCCTTTTGCTTTTTCAGCCAGATAGCCTTCCGGTTCCGCCGTTGACGGGAGAACCATTCCCATGGACTGCCAGTCCTTATGGTAAACCATCCATCTCACGCCCCTGTTTAAAACCCTGGGATCATATGAGGTATAGTCCGCGCTGCCGTCCTTATGGACGTACAGGAAATGAACTTTACCGTTTTCATCTGTTTTGGGATCGCGCAGGAAAAGGACGATCTCCGGATCATACACATCGCCCTCTTTTATGATTTTTGTCACCTTTACGTCCTCCTGCACACGTCCCAAAAGCTCCATAAATGCAGGATCAGGCGTATTGTACTGCGGAATGCTGACGCGCACCACCATATGCTCGGGCGTCCACGGCAATGTCTGGAACACTTCCGCTCCCGCTTCTGTTTTGTTATTGATATGGCACATATACATCAGGTCCATCGCTTCGCGCGATTTGTTCTGCACCTCCATGCTCACGTCAATGAGTGTGCTGCCTTCATAAAGCTTTGCCATTGGCCGGGCAATATAGTGGCTGCCGAATGCACGATTGTATTCGTATTCGCCCGTAACTGCAATATACCTGCCTTTTTCGTCGCTACCGGTTACAATACCGGCGCTGTCATAAGTGACATAGGGAATTTCTCCATGATGCCCGTGGTCATCCTCCGGCGAGGGGCAGCCCATTGCAAGGATTCCACAGTGCATGATATAGCAGCCGTAAGTATCGCGGAACAGTTCCCTTTTCTTTGGCATTGCAAAGCTCGTTTCCATTTTAAGGGAACGTCCGTGGAACTTCGCATCCCACACCATCTGCCCATTGAACGGCAGAACCGTGATAAAGCCCTCGCTGTTTTGGAGCTTTACCGCGCAAATACCGCTCTCGAAGCGGTATAAATACGCTTTGAGCGAGCCATCGTCTACAAACAGGCTTTCCCTGTCTGTAAACATCCCATCCTTTAAATTAATATACATGACTTCTCCTTTCGATGAATAATATAAAAAATGTTTCCTGAAATAATAAAAAGTTAACCTGTCCTGCCGGCCAGCTTTTGCCGGATCAATCCAATAGAAGTTTCCAGTTAAATATACCATAATTGCCTGCATTTCGCAACCGCATACAGCCTGTGCCAAAAGAACTTCTCACGAACATTCTGCAAAATATATTGGTTGATCCGGTTAGTTGCCTTACGGCAGAATCGTAATGTATTATCACTTATTTTAACTGATTTGTCATGCTTTTAACGAAATGCAGAAACCGCCTGCTTTTTTGGATATAATCGAACCATACAATAAAGGGTGAGGAGATGTATCAGCTATGAAAAAACTATTAGCAACCCTATTGGTTGCACTTTTCTGTATCGGGCTCATTGGTTGCGGCGTACCACAGGAAGAATATACAAAAGTGGTCGGCGAACGCGACGAGCTTGCCGCAGGGCAAATCGAACTGGAAAACCAGTTAGAAAAAACATCCGCTGAACTGGATGCGCTTTCGCAGAAATTGGAGGAACTGGAAGCCGAAAACCAAAAGCTTTCCGGTGATTTGACGACAGCCAATCAAACCATTCAGGATTTATCATCAAAAATAACCGACCTCGAAAATCAACTGAGTCAAAAAACTGCCGAAGCAGAGCAGCTGTCTTCTGAAAAATCGACCTCTTCTTCTAAGAATAGTACCAGCAGCGATAACAGCGACGCTTCCCCCGACCAAAAAAGCGGCGGTGGCGCAACAGTTTATATTACCAAAACAGGAGAAAAATATCATACAGGCGGCTGCAGTTATTTGAAAAAAAGCAAAATTGCAATTTCTCTCAGCGAAGCAAAAGCAGACGGTTATTCTCCCTGCTCCAGATGCAGCCCGCCGTCATAATCATGGCAAATCTGCCAACTTTTCCATGATATGAAAAGACCTTGCTTTCCTTTTTTGGAAGGAGCGGCAAGGTCTTTTGATTTATCAGTTGATACGATTCCGGCTTTTTGCTTCAATCCCTTTTCAAACGCCCCGGGACTGTCCAAAAAACATGTTTTTCATCTGTACTATTATATATATTACAGCACAAATCCCGCTATATAAGCGGCTTGTTCATTCTTCGTCCGGAAGTTCCGCATTATGATAGACGTTCTGCACATCGTCGTTATCTTCGAGCATATCGAGCATTTTTTCGAATTTCACCTGCTGCTCCGCGTCAAGGTTCGTTGTCGTCTGCGGCACCATATCGAGCTCTGCGGATAAAAATTCGTAACCCTGTCCTTCCAGTGCTTCACGCACTGCCGAGAAGTCCTCAGGAGCTGTCGTAATCTCATATGCGCCGTCTTCTGCCGTAAAATCTTCCGCACCCGCTTCAAGCGCCGCTTCCATTACCGTATCCTCATCGCCCGCTTCCGAATCGATGACTATGATTCCTTTTTTATCAAACAGGAAGGACACGCTGCCCGTGGTACCCATGCTGCCCCCAAATTTATCGAACGCATGACGCACCTCGCCAACCGTACGGTTTTTGTTATCCGTCATGGTTTCTACGATAACAGCGACGCCGCCGATGCCGTAGCCTTCATAGGTCAGTTCCTCATAGTTGATGTTTCCAAGCTCGCCCGCCGCTTTTTTGATGGAACGGGTGATGTTATCGTTTGGCATATTGTTTGCTTTCGCTTTGGCAATACAGTCCCTCAGGCGCGAATTGGAAGCCGGATCAGAGCCGCCAAGCTTCACAGCTACCGCAAGCTCCCTGCCAATTTTTGTAAAAACCTTGCCCCGGGCCGCGTCCGCTTTCCCTTTTTTATTTTTAATCGTTGACCATTTCGAATGTCCAGACATCTTACTCACCTCAAAAAATAATTAATTTCTACTGTAAGATAGTATCATAAGATGGCTTTCTTGTAAACTTTGAACTATGATAGAAGCATCTTGAATTTACTGTTCGAAGTTTTGGAATAATCGTCGCGTTTATCTTTTGAATAGAAAGCGACCGATTTTGGAGGTGGAATCTATGGAAATCGCAATCGTGACCGGCGCGTCTTCCGGTATGGGACGGGAATTTGCACTGCAAATAGACCGTCAGCAAAAGATTGATGAAATCTGGGCTATTGCGCGCAGGAGGGAGCGGCTGGAAGAATTGCAAAACAATACCCGTCTGCCCATGCGGATTTTTGCATATGATTTAACGGACAGCTCGCATATTGAAGACCTGAAATCGGTCTTAAATGCCGAAAAACCACAGATTCGGCTGCTTGCAAATTGCGCCGGCCTGGCCAAATTCGGCGATTTCGAATCTGTGCGGGAAAGCGACGCGCTCAGAATGATCGACCTGAACATACGTGCGCTTTTCAGCGTCACCTCGGCCTGCATTCCCTATATGCTTTCCGGTGGGCATATTATTGAGATTGCTTCTACCGCGGCGTTCCAGCCACTGCCCGATATGAACGTTTATGCGGCGACAAAGGCGTTTGTCCTGAGCTATTCCCGCGCGTTAAACCGTGAGCTGGGAAGAAAGGGCGTAAGCGTTACCGCAGTATGCCCCGGTTGGACCAAAACGGAGTTTTTCAGCGTAGCGCGTGAAAATGCCGATTCCGGCGCGGTGAAAAATTTTCTGTTCCCTTCCTCCCCCGGCAAGGTTGTAGCCCATGCCCTGAAGGACGCCCAAAAAGGAAAAGATATTTCCATCTATGGTATTACAAATATTCTGCACCTCTTCTTTTCAAAAATCCTTCCCGCCAATTCTATCATGACTTTTTGGGACGCTATGAAATAAGAAAATTCCGTTTGTTTCTTATCCTCCGCATATATGAATAATTTGTGAAAAACATTTATTTGCAGGCTGATTTATGGTAAGATTGTCATATATATACGCATGGCTCGCCATGCAATGGAGGTACTGGTAATATGGCTCCCCAAAAGGACAAACGGGATAATATAACAGATCCGGATAAAAAGACCGGAACTGTTGGAAATAAAATAAATGAGCTGGGCGCAAAGGCCAAGCGTTTTTTTGTGCAGGCAGGACAAAAGATCAAAGAAACCTTTCGCGGGCTGCAAACCGATTCCGCAAAGCCCGAAAAAACAAAACAGAAAAAGATTGTAAACCAAAAACCGGCCCAGGTAAAACCAAAGGCACGGCCCATACAATCAAAGCCAAAGGCTTCGCCTTCTCAGGCAAAACAGCCGTTGGCGCCGCAAAAACCTCTTCCAAAGCAGGCTCCCCTGAAGGCGGAGCCAAAAGCAAAAAAGCCTGAAGAAAAGGTGAGCGAGGAGACGGTTGTTTTTTCTGACGACATGACCAAGCAGTTTTCGCCGACCGCTCCTAAAAAAGCCCCGCTTAAAAAGCCTGTTCAAAAGCTGACACAGGCGCAGAAGGATGAAACACAGTTCATCCCCGCCGTAAAACACCAGTCAATATTCAAACCAAGAGAGAAAAAGCCCAATTTTGTTCTTGGCGTCATGCTGACAACAATCAAGCTCTCTTTTGTTGCGATTATCCTCGTAGTGGCGATTGGTATCGGCTCGGTGATGGGCGTTGCAAACGCATATCTTGGAACCACGCCCGAGCTTGACGTATCCAAAATAAGCGACCAGAACCAGAACACGAAAATATACAGCGCGATTGACGGAAGCTATATCACAACCTACACAGGCCTTGAAAACAGGGATGTCGCTTCCCTCGACGAAATACCGGATGACCTCAAAAATGCGGTAATCGCCGTGGAGGACATCCGTTTTTATGAACACAACGGCGTTGATTTCCGCCGTCTTTTGGGCGCTTTCGTATCAAACCTGTCTTCCAGTAAAACGGAAGGCGGCAGTACCATCACGCAGCAGCTAGTCAAAAATACGCTGCTCACGAACGAAAGATCCTATAAGCGTAAATTGCAGGAGGCATATCTTGCAACCGAGCTTGAAAAAAAGTATACCAAGGATGAAATTCTGCAAGCCTATCTTAACGCGATCCCGCTGGGCGGAACGATATACGGCGTGAAGACGGCGGCGCACGATTACTTTAATAAAGAGCTTTCCGAGCTTAACCTGCGTGAAATGATCTGCATTGCGGCAATCACACAAAATCCTACGCGGTATAACCCGCGCACGGCGACCTATACGCATCCGGAATACCTGCCAGACCTCATCAACCGCATGAACATCGTTGCAGAGCGTATGTACTGGGATGGCATGATCACAGAGGAACAATACAATGAAGTAATGGTTCCCGCTTCCGAATACCTTGCAGATGAATCGACTTCGGATAATAAGGTTTTAAAAGAGGGTTACCTCGACATCTGGAAGGCTGAAATGAACGTACAGGAAACCTCGCCTACGAACGAGCTGTATCCATATCCTCATTTTATCGAATACATGATGTATGACGTGCAAACCTTTATGCTTGAAAAGGAAGGCCTTGAGGATACGAAAGCCAACCGTCAGAAAGTGGATAACGAGCTGCGCGTGGGCGGCTACAAAATTTATGCGACTGTCGATCCGAAGATACAGGAAACCGTACAGAATACCCTTTCCGAATATGACGGTTATCCCACCAAGTTACCGAGCGGTGTGGAAACCGAGCTTACCGACAGTGCAGGAAATGTGACCGAACAACCGCAATCCTCCGCTGTAGTCATCGATAATTCCACCGGCTATCTTGTGGCAATCGTGGGTTCGCGTGACGATCCTGAGGTCAAACGCAGTCTCAACCGCGCAAATACAGGTTTGCAGGTCGGTTCGTCGATCAAGCCGCTTGCCGTCTATGGCCCCGCGTTTGATACCGGCTACGGCGCCGCTTCGCCGGTTGCGAATATACCTGTTCCGATCAGCGGCTGGATCGTAGATGGAGAAGACAGCTCTCCTACTATTACGGGTACGCAAGGGCCTGTCACGATGCGCACTGCGATTGTAAAATCCTTAAACGTCGCTGCCGCGCGCACATTAATGGATTATGTGACCATCGATACATCCGTTGAATACCTGCATAAGCTTGGTATCCCTGACGAGAATATCACGCCGACAGGCGTTGGACTTGCGCTCGGCGGTTCTACTGTTACGCCTATCCAGATGACAGGCGCATATGCTGCGATTGCCAACGAGGGTGAATACCGGCAGCCCGTATCCTTCACGAAGGTGCTCGACGCGGACAACAACGTGGTCATCGATACGGAAACAGACCGCGACGTGCACGAGGCTTTCAAACCCTCTACCGCTTATATGCTGACGGATATCCTCGAAGATGCAGTGCAGGAAGGTACTGGTAGCCAGGCACGCCTTGACGGTATGACAACTGCAGGCAAAACCGGTACGGTCGGCGACAACAAGGGCGTAACCTTTGCAGGCTACACGCCATATTATACTTCAATGGTATGGGTGGGGCACGATCTGGCAAAAACCATTGGCAGCAAAGCATACGGCGGAGGAATTGCCGCGCCGCTCTGGAAGGAATATATGCAGAAAATCCACGAAGGGCTGACGGATAAAGAAATTATTGATGGAACGCCGGAGGATTTCAATATCAATACCAGCGTTACAGTCTGCCAGTATTCAGGGCTCAAACCCGGCAGCGGCTGCGTAACCTTTACCGACTGGATGGCAAAAGGTGACGAACCGACCGAGGTTTGCAACCAGTGTTCGTCAGTCAGCGTAAAAATGTGCGGCCTTTCCGGCAAACGCTTTGTGGAAGGCCTGTGCCCTGAGGAATATGCCTACACCATCGGTGGCGGACGTATATTCCCTGAGAATTCGCCTTACGCGCAATGGCTTGGCGGAGGATCGGCAGGGCTGACTGTGTCGGAGCCCGTAATGGGCGAGGGTGGATATTATGTAAGCGGCGGCGATCCGACCACTGACTGTGACGGCGCGCATATTGCGGTGCCAACGCCAACTCCTTCGGAAGTGCCAAGCGCGATCCCCACGCCGACCTTTAACCCTATTCCAACGCCAACTCCAAGTACGGCGCCTACCCATACTCCCGATCCCAGTCCATCGGTAGCACCGGAAGGCTAAAGCAGTTTTTTAAAGGCCCCGCTTCTTGCAGGCAGGGCCTTTTTTGTATGGAATGACATGGATATTCTATGGTTTCACGCCCCATTCTTCGTCGCGCCGCCGATTTAAAAAGACAACAAAAAAGCTGTTGCCAATGGCAACAGCTTTTCATTGTCTTAACTGGTTATCTCGCAGCTTGTGCGCCCGCTTCCAGCGCTTTTTCATTCATAGGAATCAAATGCGCCTTCTTTTCTCCCATAATCTTTGCAAGGCATTCGATGATCGTCTTATTTTCGACCACATGCGCACATTCGTTGTACGCGCCAAGCATAACCATATTCGCGGCCTTAATGCTGCCAACCTGCTCTGCAAGTGAATTTGCAGGAACCTTGATTACCCTCACGTCCGTGCGCGTAGGCTCTATCTCGATCAAATCCGAGTTGATGAGCAGCAGTCCGCCCGGTTTCAGGTCCTTTTCGTATTTTTCCAGGGAAGGTCTGTTCATTACGAGTACGCAGTCCGCATCCACGACAACCGGGGAGCCGACCTCGCCATCAGATACCACAACGTTACAGTTGGCGGTTCCGCCACGCATTTCCGGGCCATAGGACGGCAGCCACGAAACGTTTTTTCCCTCGTTCATTCCCGCATACGCAATGATCTGCCCTGCGAGAAGCACGCCCTGTCCGCCGAAACCGGCTAAAATAATCTCTTCCGTCATGATTATTTGCCCTCCTTTGTTACGCCCAGCGGATACTGCGGCACCATGTTATCTTCCAGCCATTTCAGGGCTTCCACCGGGTTCAGCCCCCAGTTTGTCGGGCATGTGGAAAGGATTTCCACCATAGAAAAGCCCTTGCCCTCCATTTGGTACTGGAATGCTTTTTTAATCGCCTTTTTCGTCTTTATAATGCTTGGGACATTGTGCACAGAGGTACGCTCAATGTAATACGCACCGTCCAGCGTCGCAAGCATTTCTGCCATTCTAACCGGCATCCCCTGCGTTTCCGCATTCCTGCCATAAGGAGACGTCGTGGTCACCTGCCCAACGAGCGTTGTGGGCGCCATCTGTCCGCCTGTCATACCATAAATCGCATTGTTTACGAATATCGCTGTAATTTTCTCTCCCCTTGCAGCGGCATGGACGATTTCCGCTGTGCCGATCGAAGCAAGGTCGCCGTCGCCCTGATAAGTAAACACGAGATCCTCCGGGCAAGTGCGCTTGATTCCTGTAGCAACCGCCGGAGCCCTTCCGTGCGCCGCTTCCATCATGTCGCAGTTAAAATAATTATATGCAAATACCGCACATCCGACCGGCGCGATGCCGACCGCCTTATCTTCCATGCCCATCTCCTCAATACACTCGGCAACCAGCCTGTGGATAATGCCATGCGTGCAACCAGGGCAGTAATGGAAGGGCACGTCTGTGAGCATTTTTGTCTTTTGAAATACTTTTGCCATGATTATTTGCCCTCCTTCAGCTTTTTAACGGCATCTACAACCGCATCAGGAGTCGGGATGAACCCGCCAACCGTTCCATAGAACTCGACCGGAACCTTGCCGTTTACCGCAAGCCTTACGTCCTCGATCATCTGTCCTGTATTCATTTCCACACAAAGTATCCCCTTAACATGCTCCGCAGCTTGTGCAAACGCATCCGAAGGGAAGGGCCACAGGGTAATCGGACGAATTACGCCGACCTTAATGCCCATTTCACGCGCTTTGAGGGCAGCGTTTTTCGCGATACGCGCCGTCGTTCCGAAGGCCGCGATCACATAATCCGCATCCTCTGTCATAAACTCCTGCACACGCGTCTCATTTTTGGTAATCTCAGCATATTTCGCCTGGAGCTGGTCATTTACCTCTTTCATCGATTCCGCTTCGATATAAAGGGAATTGATGATATTACGCTGGCGGGATTTATCCTTCCAGCCGTTTGCCGCCCATGTTTTCTCCGGCAGGTCGCGTCCCTTTGTTTCCTTGAACGCAACCGGCTCCATCATCTGCCCGATCATTCCGTCTCCCAGAATCATAACCGGGATGCGGTACTGGTCTGCAATGTCAAAGCCTTCCGCAACAAGGTCCGCCGCTTCCTGTACGCTTGACGGAGCAAGTACCACAAGATGATAGTCGCCGTGGCCGCCGCCCTTTGTCGCCTGGAAATAGTCTCCCTGCGACGGAAGGATACCGCCAAGGCCAGGCCCGCTGCGGATGATGTTTACAATCAGGCAGGGCAGCTGCGCACAAGCGATATAGCTGATCCCCTCCTGTTTTAAGCTGATTCCCGGCGAGGACGAGGACGTCATGACGCGCGCACCCGCGCCTGCCGCTCCGTACACCATGTTGATTGCAGAAACTTCGCTTTCCGCCTGAATAAACGTCCCGCCGATTTGTGGCATCCGTTTGGACATATATTCAGGAACCTGATTCTGAGGCGTGATCGGATATCCGAAAAAATGCGTACAGCCTGCTTTGATAGCCGCTTCCGCAATGGCCTCGTTCCCCTTCATTAATACCTTATCCATAAATTCCATTCACCTTTATCTAAATTTATTTGATCTCACCTTATGCTTATTTATCTACCTCAAGAGCGCAATCCGGGCACATACGCGCGCAGGATGCACAGCCGATACACTCCTCCGGCTTCTCGATCCCAATGGGATGATAGCCCTTGGCGTTAAGATGCGATTTATCAATCGCGAGAAGGTCTTTGGGGCAAGCCCCGATACACAGGCCGCAGCCCTTGCAGGTATCTTCATAGATCGTTAAATTAGCCATTTTTTTCTCACCTTTATATGTAAATATTTTAGATTTTGTTCTAAAAAGCGCCGAATGGCGCTTATTTATAGATTAGCACTTTTCATGTTCATCGTCAACAAGCCAGTCTGGAAAAGTATAGATCGTAAGTGGTATCTGCGGGATATGATACCCTGCTTCTTTAAACTCCACCAGTATTTCCGGTTTCCCGGAAACATAGGAGATCGGTACGCCCGTACGCTTCGAAACCTGCTCGCAGACAACCTGCCCATCCAGTAAATCTACAGCGCTGCTTTCCCGTCCAAGGTTCGTATTGTTGATAATTCCATCTATGGAAAGCCGGATTCGCGCGCTGATTTGCTCCATCATTTCGATGATCTCGTCTGCGCTGCGCTGCAGGGGCCTGCGCGCGTTTACCACGTAATAGAGCATGGTATCCTCCCTCACGGCCTGGAACTTCTGGAGCAGCCCGCCGAGCGCCGCCGCTCCGACCGGATCTCCGCCCGCGTCGAACACCGCCGCTTCGTATTCAAATGCCGCGTTAACCTCGGCAGAAAGCACCGGGACATCCACATTGGTATTCGCATACGGCGGCGCAATCAGGTAGACGCCGTTTTTTTCAAGGAGCTCCGCGCTTTCCGCGCTCCGGAAATACGGGTTTACGACATCGATATCCACAAGCGCTGTCTTTGCCTTTTTGGCGAGCGCAATGGAAGTATTGAGTGATAATTCCGTCTTCCCGCTCCCGTAATTTCCTGCAAATATATTGAATTTTTTCATAGTTTCCTCCAAGAACAAAGACACCTTTGTGGTGTCTTTGCAGCCATGTCTTTTATTGTTCAGCCCGTTTTCAGGTGATCGTTACAGTCACCGTAGCCTGCGATGGCTCCAACCGCACGCCGAGGTCCGGTTCATTTTCAAACTTAACCGGCACATTTTCGTGAACACCCTTTGAAAGGCCAGTCAGGTCTACAAACGGCTTGATTTTTGAGGAGGTGATATCATTTGTGTCATACACTTCCTGCGTGCCGTAGACATTGATGTCGATTGCCGTCGGACTGATGCTCGCCGTAAGCCCGTCCTCCAGGTTCCTTGCCCTGATTTCCTTGGCGGAATAGGTCCGCATGATCTCCGGCTGGGAAATACTCAGTTGCAGCTTTACAGTGGACGGCGTTGCCGCAATCACGCCCTCAGGCAGCTTGACCTTTGCCTCGATGATCATATCGCCCTGGGCGCCCTCCAAATCGATTGGCTCAAGCGATACCGAAGTAACCGGATCGATATTTTCCAGCGTCCCCGCGATGCTGACCGTTTCCGGATCCACAGTCAATTTACTGATTTCAAAGCCCGACGCAAGCCCCGTGATGCTGCTTTTCACAGCCTCCGTATCAATCGGCACATCCTTTTTGGGATAGACGGGCATTTCCACAATAACCGACGGAACCCCTGTAAACAGGTCGCCTGAGAGCTCGTTTCCGTTGCTGTCGACAAGCGTTACCTTATAGCTCTCTTTGGTAGAAGTTTCCATGGAGTCTATATTGATATAGCAAATTGCCTTGGATACCTTTTCTACATTTGATTTGGAACCGCTGACGCTGACATTCGCCTCATCAAGCACAGGCTGCCCATAATAGAGCCAGTCCTTCTGGTCTCCCGTGAGTTTCACTTCCACCGGCACCTCACGCGATGCAATTTCTTCTATTGTAATGGTGACCGTTTCCGGATCCTTGCTGACAATCGTACTTTGACTGAATGTGCTCGTTGCCTTCACAGGCAGCGTGTATTCACCTACGTCATTGATCGAGGAAAGGTCTACGGTAGCCCTGATCATATTCTCATTCAAATACTGCAAAGCATCCGCGTTTGTTTCCGCCTCCACCGTTACCGATTTTAAGAGCTCGGAAAGAGGTACCGTGGATGTAAGGCCCTTTTGCTTGAGCTCGTCCGCCGCTGTAAAGGTGACGGGAATATCTTTGAACACTTTTGATTTGGGCGGATTGGTCTCGGCGATCATGAAGCTCCACAAAACAAGTGCAAAAATAAGCGCAATCAGCTTCATTTTCCAATTATTGACAAATATCCGTTTGATGATATCCACAACTTTACTCAATTATCGTCACCCACCTTACGTTTGAATTTTGATCCGGTGAGTTTTTTACTTCCCTTTTCCTCCGTTTCCGGAAGATAGAGCTCGGACAATATCTCCTTTAACGCTTTCGCATCGATGTAGCGCCGCAGCACGCCGTCATACGCAAAGGAAATAATTCCCTTTTCCTCCGATACCACCAGCACATACGCATCTGATACCTCGGAAACCCCCAGGGATGCCCTGTGCCGCGTTCCAAGCTCCTGCGCTACCTGTTTATTATCAGATAACGGCAGAAAGCAGCCTGCGGCGACAATGCGGTCGTTACGCAGGATCATCGCCCCGTCGTGCAGGGGCGTATTGGGATAAAATATATTCTCGATCAGTTCACTGGAAATATCAGCGTCAAGCATTGTGCCTGAATCCATCACGTCCCCAAGCCCTGTTTTTCTCTCAAACACAAGAATCGCGCCCACTTTTTGTTTGGACATACTAAGCATTGCGCGTGAAATTTCTTCGATGATATGCTCGGCATTTTTCACTTCCATCTGGGATTTGGTGGCGAAGGTGAAAATTTTGCCGCGTCCGAGCGCTTCAAGCGCGCGCCTGATTTCCGGCTGGAATAAAATCACGATAATGACAGCCCCCGCGCTGAGCATGGTATTCATCAGCCACGAAGCCGTTTGCAGATTGAGCGCGACAAAAACCCTTGATAAAATAAGGATGATTCCCACTCCGATGAGCACCCTCACCGCCCGCGTCCTCGCAAGCAGCTTAATCAGCCAATACAGTATGACTGTTACTATAATGATGTCTACTACGTCACGCCAGGAAAACGCTATCAACGCATTCCCGATCGCTTCAAATATTCCGGTCAACCGTATACTCCTTATCCGTTTTTCATACACAGCAGCATCGTAAGGTCGTCCTCAGGGTTACTGTGCAATTCTTCCCTCACTTCATCAATAAAATCTTCGCTGCGGAAATCCTCTCTTCCAAGCAGTTCAAAAAGCCGGTCTTTTACTTTTGGATCGCTGTGGATATTATCTACGCCATCCGTGTAAATCAGCATCCGCATGCCTTCCTGAAACGTAAAAAAGCCGTCCTGGTAGGATTCGTCCCCAAACCAGTCGCATAATGGATGCGACGGCATATAAAGCTCTTCAAATTTTCCTTCGTGGTAAACGACCGGCATCACGGAAAAGCCGGCATTGGAATACGCAGCCTGATTCGTTTTAAGGTCTATAACCGTGATAAATGCCGTGATATAAATCGAATCCGAAAGATTGAGATCCACATATTCCTTTTCCGCGTAGGAAAGTATCTCCGACGGAAGGAAGTTGCCCATCAGGCACGCTGCGCGAACCACCCTTGAGAAGAATACTGCCAGCATCGCCGGCATAACGCCATGTCCGGAAACGTCCGCCACGTAAATAACAAGCTTGTCATCATACACCGTGCAGTCGTAGATGTCGCCTCCTACCGCTTCGCATGGGAAAAATCCTGCTGTAAGCTCGTACTCATCCACCTTGGGGAGCGCTCCCTTCACAAGGGCCTCCTGCAATTTACGCGCGAGCTGCAAATCCTTTTGCATTTTCGCATTTTGCATCAACAGGTTTTGTTTGATGTTGTAGTCAAGCGTAATATCGCGAAACACCTCAACCGCCGCATTGACTTCATCCCCTGAGGCGGCCAGCGGCGAAACCGTCACCGAATAAACGCGCCCTTTGACCTTGCGCGTCAGGCGCCGCGGATCTCCGGTACGCATTACATCGCGCGACAAGCAATTTTCACATCGTATTTTCTGGTGAAACGGCTCATAACATTCCCGTCCAACCGATTCCCCAAACCGCTTCACAAAGGCCTCGTTTGTCATAAGAACCGTGCCATCCTTGGCAATGACACGAACCATATCGCTCATTGCATTGATGATAGACGAAATATATTCCGTATTATAGGTGCTATTCTTCAAATTGTTCTCCCTCATCTTCATTGAGCAGTTCCTGTAATTTCATAATATCGATGCCGATACCGCCGCACATTTCATTTTGCTTTAACAGCTCGCCGTCCGTAAGGGGCTTACCAAGAGCAATCCTGCTGCTGCTCATCTGGTTCAATTTTTCACGTTCTTTTGCAAAGAGGCGCATTTTTTCATCCAGCTCGCGTAGCATTTCACGCTCGGCTTCGCCGTTATTATTTTCCTTCATGACAGTTCCTCACTCGTCTGCAATTACCGCTGATAGGATTCCTTTTCTGTCAAAAACACGAATTGCTTTTTTTTGAGTACAATATACGGTTATCTTTTCTTCCGCGATATTACGTATATATACCCGCCGCTGCGAAATTCCCTTTTTTCCATCATATACAATAATAACCGGTTTATCTTCCCGCTTCGCAAAAATGAGCGTCCGATCAATAATATCACTCATAAATATATATCCTTTATATTATAATACTAACATAAACGTCATCCTTTGTTAACAAGAATTAACTAAATTTTTTATGTCCTTATACCTCATCGCGTGGTATAATATCGTCAAAGGATGAAGCTATGGATTTAACGCACTTGACAATTAATCAGACGATCGGTACAATCGCCTTTCTGGCGGGAGTCGTACTATTGCTGATCGAGCTTTTCCGCAATGGCCTGAGCAAGATCAGTATTTTTTCTTACGGCTGCTTTGTGCTGAGCAGCATCCTTCTTTCCAGCGATATCTGGCTGTGTATCGTTGCAATCGCCGGGCTTACAGTGCTTTTTGGCATACTGCTGAAGTTTTACCGGCGCGAGGTGCGGCGGCGCGCAAAAACCGCAGCTGAAAAAAACGAGGTGGAAAAATGAAGATCTGTCCTCTCTGTAAAACAAAATTCGAAGATTCCGCGGAGTTCTGCCCGCACTGCAAGGCGCAACTCGAGGATTTGAAACAGGTGGAACAGGAAGAAAAAAAGCCTGTTCCCAAATCTTTTTGGATCGCCCTCCTTGCAACCTTTGCATTTATCGGCGGTTTTATCCTGTTATATAAGCTCGTCTATTCGCAGTTTATGTAACAGCTTTGGATTGCAAACAGGAATCATGACATTGCTGTCATATTCCTGTTTTTTTATGTTATAATATTGTTTGCAATCAAAAACGCCGAGGCGTTAAAACGATGGAGGAAACGGATGTCTAAACTGGCTAACTTACGCAAGGTGACCAAAAAGCTAAAAGGACAAAAGCTCAAAAGGATGACGGCGATCATCAGGGATTACGGTCTGTCGGAATTTCTGCGCAAGGTAAAGCAAAAAATGCAATTTGGAGACGCAATCACCGATATTTACCAGCATGTTGGGCTCATTACCAACGAGTCCTTTATCAAGGACGCGCAAAACCCGGCAGGGTACCATCCTGAAAAAAGCGTCAGCTTTATGACCAGGCCGCTTTCCCACAACATCGGACGCGTCGATATCCTGACACAAAACCCGGATGGAAACGGCACCCTTACGATGACGATCAAAAATGCAAAGGGAGAAATTCTGCGCGAAATGACAGCGACGGACGTTAAGCATAACGGCTACACGGTTTTTACCTTTTTACCAATCCTGAAAGCCATACAGGTTCCGCACTATTTTACGTTTATCTCAGACCGTGAGGGTTGCGGGGTGCTTGTAAACCATAAAAAGAAGCGGCACGGTTTTTCCGTGGAGTGCGGCGGCTGCGTCGCCTGTAAAATTTATATGCAAAAGGATGCGCAGTATCTTTACTGGATGAAAAACAACGATCCAACCCCGGAAAAACTCCAAGCCCAGCGTACGCACGTTTTTGCGTTCTCACCCAAAATCAGCGTCCTTGTGCCCCTCTATAATACGCCCGAGCGTTACTTGCGGGATATGATAGAATCTGTGATCGCACAAACATATACAAACTGGGAGCTTTGCCTTGCGGACGGCAGCACGCAGGACGGGCTTGAGGAAATTATCTCCTCTTACCGCGACGAGCGCATCGTATACAAGCGGCTTGAAAAAAACGAAGGGATTTCCGGCAATTCCAACGAAGCCATCAAAATGGCGACAGGCGAATATATTGCGCTGCTCGACCATGACGATCTTCTGATGCCGCAGGCCCTTTATGCGAATGTGGAGCTGCTCAACAAGGACAGGGATTACGAATTCATCTATTCCGACGAGGATAAGCTTACAGAAGACGGCGAGCGCCGTTTCGATCCCTTCTTTAAGCCCGATTTTTCACCGGATATGCTTCTTGCCTTTAATTATATCACGCATTTTGTGGTCATCAAAAAATCACTTTTGGACGAGGTTGGTTACTTCCGCAAAGAATTTAACGGAGCACAGGATTACGACCTTTTTTTGCGCCTGACTGAAAAGGCAAAAAAGGTTGGACATATTTCAGATATCCTTTACCACTGGCGTTTGTCCCTGGGTTCCACCGCTTATTCCTCGGATGCAAAGAGCTATACTATAGAAGCCGGGCGCTCAGCCCTCGAGGCGGCTTTTTTACGGCGTGGGCTGCTGGGCGCGCATGTGGCGAATCATACGCTTGATAATTACTACATCACAAGCTACGATATTCCTCAGCCACACCCGTTGATCTCCATCATTATTCCCAACAAGGATGAAAAAAAGACGCTCAAAAAGTGTATTGATTCCATTCTCAGAAAATCGACCTACGATAACTTTGAGATTATTATTGTGGAGAACAACAGTACCGGCAAAGAGATTTTCAGTTATTATGAGACGCTCAAAAAAAATCCGAAAATACGGATCGTGGAGTGGAAGCATCCATTCAATTATGCAGCGCTCAATAATTACGCCGCAGCGCAGGCAAAAGGAGAGCTTTTGCTCTTTATGAACAATGATATGTCCGTGATTTCCGGGGACTGGATGGAACAAATGGCGATGCACGCCCTGCGCCCGGAGATCGGACAGGTTGGAGCGAAGCTGTATTACCCGGACGACACAATACAGCACGGCGGCGTTGTCCTCAAAATCGGCAGGGTTGCCGGGCACTCACATAAACACCTCAGCCGTTACGAAGTAGGTTCCTTTGCCCGGATGATCCTCACGCACAACGTATCCGCAGTAACCGCCGCCTGTATGATGATGCGCGCAGCGGTATTCCGTGAGGTCGGCGGCTTTGACGAACAATTCGTAGTCGCTTTCAATGATGTTGACCTTTCACTTAAGGTGCGCGATCAGGGCTATTACATTGTGTGGACACCGTTTGCGGAGCTTTACCATTACGAATCCAAAACACGCGGTTATGAAGAGACTCCTGAAAAAATCAAGCGTTTTGAGGGCGAGCAGGAAAAATGGCTCGCAAAATGGGATAAAAAGTATCCTTACGATCCATTCTATAACAGGAACCTGACCAATGAACTGGAGGATTATTCGATCAATGTGGAAAAAATCAAACATGTCGACTGATCCTGTTGATTGACAAAAAACTATTGAGGGTAAAAAATAAAAAAGGAGATAAAAACCATGATTTACACGATCGAAAACGATTCAATCCGCGTTCAAATCTCGGACGTCGGCGCGGAGCTGCAATCCATTGTCGGCAAAAAAGACAATACGGAATACCTGTGGCAGGGAGACGCGCAGTACTGGAGCGGGAGGGCGTATAACCTGTTCCCGATCTGCGGACGCCTGACGGACGGAAAATATACCTATCAGGGCAAGACCTATGAAATGAACCTGCATGGGTTTGCACGCAAATCCGAATTTGCAGTAAAGGAACAGACGCTCGACTCCATTACCTTCCGTTTGAAGGCAAATGAGACGACGCTGGCGCAGTATCCGTTCCGCTTCGATCTTCTGATCACCTATACGATCAAGGGCGCGAGCCTCAAAACAACCATCACTGTAAAAAATGACGACACGCAAAGCATGATATTCGCGGTCGGCGGGCATCCGGGCTTCAACGTGCCCATGAATGAAGACGTTCCCTTTACGGACTACTACCTTGAATTCGACTGCGAAAAACCCGCTAAGGCGATCGTCATGAGCCCCACCTGCTATACCACAAGGGACACCGAAGACTTCCCGCTGGAAGGCGGTACCACGCTGCCTCTGCGTCATAACCTGTTTGATAACGATGCAATCGTCCTGCAGGATATGTGCAAAGCTGTGACGTTAAAATCCAGGACAGGGAAAAAATATATCCGCGTAGAATATCCGGATATGAATTATCTCGGCTTGTGGCATGCGCCCAAGACCGAGGCGCCCTACCTTTGCATCGAACCCTGGACGAGCGTTCCGGCCTATGACAGCGAGGTTGACGACCTCGAGACAAAGCGCGATATGCTCCGTCTCGAAGCGGGCGAAACGTATAAAAACAGTTATACGATTTCAATAGAAGGCTGATTTTTGGCATTCCCCTCCAGATACAAAAGCCCCGTTCTTCCGAAATGAACGGGGCTTTTCTTTTTGAAAATTCCTGCTTTACTATTCAGCCTGTGCTTATGGGGTAAGCTGGTACAACGTAAAAAATCCCAGAAAACCCTTTTCCTGATAGGTAACGCTTTGCCCGTCCCGTTCAAACTGGTACCGTCCGTCCCCCAGCTCCTGCATCTGCCAGCCATTTTTCAGCATCATGTCCTGAAATCTTCCTTTATCTTTTTCCCTTATTATATAATCCCCATCCTGCAGGTCGTATACGCTTCCCGTGACGCCTGTGATCATTGCACCCTTGATCTCGCTAAGCGGAAGATATTTGTCAAACGTCCCCTGTCCTGCAAATACAAAAACAAAAATAATAAACAAAAGCAAAATAATAATAACGTTCCGGATCGCCTTCATATGCGTCATTCCTTTCCCAGTCAATTATAGCAATTTGTCAAAAGATTGGAAACAGGCTTTTGGTATAAATTGCAAATGCAAGCAATTTATCGTAAGTTTTACATAGCCGGCTTTCCGCAAAACCGCTGTAAAAATTATATAGCGGCGCCTGTTAAAAATCAAAACTCAACTTTTTCTTTCGATCCTGCAAATTCCATATGGCGTACATTGCGTTTCAGGCGTTTCGGTGGTAAAATAATAACATTATGAATCATGAAACGACAGCGGTCCTGCTGCTTGGGCCGGACGAAAAACTACAAAATGAGCTGCTTGACGCAGGCGCTTTCGTATCGGTATATTCCGGAAAAAGCGTTCGAAGCAGTTTGCGCGAATTAGCTTCTGATACAACGTATTCCATCTTTGTGACAGTTGATCCTGCCGATGGCTTTTCTTCGGCTGACATACTTAAGGTTGCCGGGGATGCTTCTGCCCATCCCTCCGACATTATCGTCGGCGAGCGGAAAACCCCTGAGAAAAAGTCGCTCGCACATACAATTTACTGCTTTCTGGCGGGCGTCGAAACAAAGGATATCACCTCTTCCCTGATTGGAATGTCACGCGAAAATCTTGAAACGATGCTTGCAATGAAGGGCAACGACAAGCTGTTTTTACAGAACGTTATTCTGGAAGCCCGCGCAAAGGGCATTGCCGTAAAAGATGTGGAAACAGGCGTCGCGCTCAAAACAGAACCTGGTTTCAATATACTCAAAACCGCAAAATTATATCTGGTGTTCATTAAGTTCAGCATTTCCGCATTTATTTCATATCTTGTGGATATTGGTACCTTTTACGTATTCCAAAAGGTATTTTCTTTCCTGGATGACGAATTCAAAATTTTGACCGCTACAGTGCTTTCAAGGATTCTTTGTTCGATTGCAACCTATATCCTTAACAGGAGCGCGGTCTTCCAGTCCCAGGCTAAATCCGCAGGAACTGCCGTACGGTTTGTGATCCTTGCGGCGATCCAGCTTGTCGCTTCGTGGCTGCTCGTATGGGGTATTGGCTCGTTGCTTGGCGGAGGGGACGAGGTCAATACCATTCTCAAGGTCGTCGTGGACCTCGTGATCTTTATGGCAAGTTTCACAATCCAGCGCGACTGGGTATTTAAAGAATCCAAGGGCCTTTTAAAGTAACGGTATAAAAAACAAATCAAACGCCTGTTCGCAGCATTGCGCGCAGGTTTTTTTTATCTCTGCAAAGGTATATTTCAGAGATAAAAAACAATATCATTTATTTTAATAAAAATGTTTTATGCCCTCCCTTGTTGTTTAGATATAAATTGTACCTTAATTAATGATTTTTAGAGGAGTGGATAAAATGAGTATTAAACATATCAATGAAGCACAATTTGATGCGGAAGTATTGCAGGATAAGGGTTTGGTTCTTGTTGATTTTTATGCGGACTGGTGCGGTCCATGCCAAATGCTCGGCCCGATTATGGAAGAGGTTTCCGACGCGCTTGGCGATAAGATTAAAATTGTAAAAGTCAATGTGGACGAGGCTCAGAGTATCGCGCAGCAATATGGGGTTATGTCTATCCCGACCGTATACCTGTTTGACGCAGGTTCGAAAATGAGCAAATTTGTAGGCGTGAAATCGAAGGAAGAAATTATTGATTTTATCGAAAACGCTTAAAAGCCGGTTACCAAACGCGGAGTGATCTGCGTTATCCTATACCCCCAATCATAAAAAACGGCGTTCTATGAACACCGTTTTTTATTTGCGTAAATCTTCTGTAAATAAAAAGCTTTCCACTTTAGTGAAAAGCTTTTTTGTTCATGCTTTTGCTTTAGTCGATGCAAACATTGACCGCTCTGATTTTGTTGCTGTCACGCGAATCCTGCTCTGTGTCATATGTTACTTTCTGTCCTTCAGCAAGTGTTTTATATCCATCTGTCTGAATCGCAGAAAAATGTACGAATACATCATCCCCGCCGTTATCATCCGAAATAAAACCAAACCCTTTTTCTGCATTGAACCATTTTACTGTACCGTTATTCATGAACCAGTACCTCCAAATAAAAATAAAAATTGTAACCGATCTATAAATGAAAAACACATATTTTGCAAGGCATCTACGTAATAAATGACTTACAAAATATGTGAAAATCAATTAATACATCAACTACTTTTTTTATGTTATCACATTCTTTTAATCTTGTCAACGAAAAAACAGCGTTCCCGCCTGACTTTTGAACGCTGTTTTACAATTTCCTATTTTTTGATTTCCAATATTTCGTCAAGTGGCTTTAACGTTTTTTCCATAGGCGTATATTTTGGCCTTCCCATGGGTATCACGCTGATGAGTTGCCTGTTTTCTTCCTTCACGCCCAAAAGCTCCGATATCTCCTTGTGCGCGATGACCGGATCGATCATCCAGCAGCAGCCATAGCCCATATCCTGCATCTGAAGCATCATATTTTCCACCGCAGCGCCAATGGTAAGCACATCAGGATAAGCGATCGTATCCATCATCTGGCGGTGCGTATATCCGTTCCTCATAAAAAATTCCGTAACGCGCGGATCAAAATAATCAAGATGATCCATATAGACGAACATCACAAGCGGCGCTTTGCGAAAAAACGTTGTTGATTTTACCCTGCTCGTAATAAATTTTTCATCCGACTTACCATCCTGGTAAAACTCCTCGATTGCTTTTCCAGTCGCGTCCGCAACCTTCCCAATCAGCTCTTGATTCGTTACCGCAACAAAATGCCAGCACTGGCTGTTGCAACCGCTGGGCGCGGTACGGGCTGCTTCTATAAACGCCTTAATATCCTCGTCCGGCACCGGGGTATCTTCAAATTTACGAATGCTCCTGCGCGAGCATGCCAATTTATAAAAATCCTGACCCATGTTGATTTCCTCCTTTAGCGCACATCCTCTTTTGAAAATGTCTTCTGTATTTTTATGTTACCCTGCAATATTAACATCGTCAATCGTATATTTGCTGTTGTGCACGATCGGCACCCATTCCGTCCGCGGATGGATCAGCGCCGCAAGCGCAACGCACATCATTGTAAACATGAAGATAGGATACAGCCATATTCCACGCTTCATGCTGCGCGCATCCTTGTTCTCGAGCCTTAATGTCAAAAACGCTACAATAACGGCAAGCAAATAACCAAAGGCCATTGTTATCCCCATAACAGGCAGCGCCCACGCTGAAAGTACAGGATTGAGCATCATGCCGACTACCGCTACTACATTGAGCGGAATCGCAAGGCCTGTCGCCGGAATAAACAGGATATACCACGCGAGGTCCAGCGCCTTTTTATTGCCGCCAAACACGCTTTTCATAATTGTGGAAAAATACAGGGGAATACACTGCAACCCGCCGATCATCCAACGAAAGCGCTGCTTGAGCGATACATCGAGCGTCGAGGGCTGTTCATCATAAAAAACAGCCTTGCGCGCCGGCAATATCTTGTTTCCTTTGCAAATCTGCTGGATTGAAAACTCAACGTCTTCGGTAAGTGATTTTGTGTTCCAGCCTTCTTCCCCAAGCGCCGCCAGCTTAAAAGCAAAGCCGGTTCCGCCCACCATACTCGAAAGATTCATCGTATGGCGCGAGGTATAATAAAAACGCATCAGCATCAGCCAATATATGGAATATACCTCGCTGATCCATGAATCGTGCACATTTTTGCTGTCGCGGTAGCCTAGGGCTACATCCGCCCCCGAGCAAAGCGCGTGGTTCATCTCAACCAGGAAATCCGGCGCAGCAAGGTTATCTGCGTCAAAGACGCATATTGCATCGATATCCTGCGAATGGTTTTCCTGCAGTTTATCGATCCCAAAATGAAGCGCAAAGCCTTTTCCCCGCTGCTCCGCGTTAAAACGTTCGTATACAATCGCCCCGTTATCCCTTGCGACCTGCGCCGTAGAATCAGTACAGTTATCTGCGATAACGAACACCTGGTATTTATCACGCGGATATTTCTGCTTTTCAAGGCTGCCGATCAGGTTCCCGATCACATTTTCTTCATTGCGTGCACAAATCAGTATGGCAAAACGGTGTTGCTTTTCTTCCAGCTTTTTGAGCTCTTTTGGTTTGCGCAATCCCATGAGGGTAGTGACTACCGTCCATAGAGTGATCGGCGCGGTAATAATCGTTAAAACAATGGTAATCCATTTACAGATTTCAAATCCAATCTCCATAGCCCCTACGTCCCCCCAAAGTATTTTATCCCATTCCCAGTTATGTTTTTTATTATACCTGAAAATGTCTTATAAGTCTTTAAGAACTCCTTAATTTTTCAAAGTTTTTAGAAAGGCGATTTCCCTTTATGAAAGCAACCTTCCCTGCCCTGCCCAAAACCCGGTGAATGTCTGACAAACAGATACCTGAAAGGTCTTATTCCTGGTAAATGGTGGGCCGGGGTGAAATGATCCCGGCCGCCTGGGTGATCCCCATTTTCAGCATTGTCTTCTTCGATGTTTCAAAAACAAAAATCATCAGTTTTTCCATCTCACACGCAAAACGGTTTCCATCCCTTTGTTCGAGGCTTTCAAGAAGCGCCGCGGCGAATGGCACGAACCGTTTTTCCTTATTCCTTCCAGAATACCTCAGCGGATAGCCCCAGATCAGGAGTGTCAAAAGTTTTTTATAGATTTCCCGCAATGTTGCATGACTGTTGTATTTGGTGACCAGCGCCAGGAGAAGGCCGGGCAGCGCGGAAAAATCCTCCATGGCAATTTCTTCCCGCAGTTTTTGTATGACCGTCCGGAAGGTCTCTGCCCCAACGCGGGGAAACGTATCCTTTACCACCGCGGCACAGGTGACTGCGAAAATCTGCATACTCTGCAGGTATAAAAGCAGGTTTCTCCTGATTGCCTGAGATTCCCAGTCTATTTTATCCTCCCCTTCAAAGGCCGGCAGGCTGCGCGTTCCTTTTCCATTTACCGTTTCAACCGCTCCAATGCTGCAAAGCAGGCTTAGCGCCCTGCGCATCGTCATAACGGAGGTGTCATACTCCTGCGCGAGTTTGGCTGTCGACGGCAAATAACCTCCTAGGGGAAATACTCCGAAATTGATTTTCCAGACGATATTTGTGGCAATGGAAAAATAGCTCTCCGGCCTTCCCGTATGCAATCTCCAGCGGAATGGTACCTGCTCTATCCGGCCTTCATCCTCACAGGCCAAATCCGCATACACACGGATACGCTCCCCATAGCGCCGGTAGATATCGTTAATTTCATCCCACAACCGTTTCCAGTCATTTTGTTCCCTGTAAAGCAGCGTTTTTTCGAGTACCGCTTTCATACCGCGATAATACCTGCCGTCTATTTTGTTCTCCTGAAGCATATTATCCGTATACGCGAAATGGATAAACATGATCACATCCGTATAAAGATCCTGCATCAGAGTATTTCCGGTTTTTTGGAACAGATATTGGAAATAGTCGACAAAATATTGCCTGTTTTTATCCGGATCGGCTTTTACCGTCATTACACGCAACGCTTCCATGTCCTCTTTTTCGCATACCAAAAAACCCTGCAGCTGCATCGGGGCAAAAATCAGCTTCATGCTTGCTTCAAAATCAATCAGCGCTGCTTTACGTGAGAAAAAAAGGTCGCGTAAATCCCTGTTGCTTTTTTGGGGGCATTTTTGCACGACCGCAGGTCTCCCTTTCCCCATGGAAACAATCCCCCGCGCTTCCATTTCTTTCAGCGCGCTGCGCGCTGTATTGGCGGATACGCAAAACTGCACGCATATCTGCCGTACGGAAGGCAGCTTATCGCCCTTCTCATAAAAGCCAAGATTGATCCGTGAAATAAAAAATTCCGCAATCATCCAATATAATTTTTTATCCTGCTTCATAACGCCCGCTCCCTCCTGGACATGCCGGGAATCAAATATCGTTCTTATTTTATCAGTTTTTCTGTTTTTAATCCATGCGATTCTTGTATTATCAGTTTTTCTTCTTTATAATATAACATATACCAACATGAACAAGGTTTTGCATGAAATCGCACTTGCACCATATACGCCGCAAATCAGGAGGCCTTTAATAAATGAGCCAGAACAAGGACATAATCAATACCTTTAAGGAAGAGTATACAACGTCCGATCATGAATATAATAATGAATACAATATGCTGATGAGCTCCCTGCACGTCAGCGTTGGAAAACATATGCTTAACGACGATTTCACCGTCATCTGGGCAAACGACTATTTTTATGAAATGACAGGATATTCCAGAAGGGAGTATGAGGCGACATTCCATAACAGTGTCATGGAATATTACAAAAACGATATGGATGAATACGCCAAGATCGGCGAAAAGCTTATAGACGCATTTGAGCATCACCGCCCCGGCTATGAAGTATTGAGCCATATGCCCCAAAAGGGCGGGGGCTACATCTGGATCAAGGTGGTCGGCACCTTTACGGATGAGCTTGTTGACGGGATTCCGATCATTTACTCTGTGTTCACCGATGTGACCGATATGATCCGGACGCAAATGGAACAGTCTATCACTTACGACAGCCTTCCCGGTTTCGTTGCGAAATTCAGGATGCGTCCAAATTCTTTTGACCTGATTTACGCGAACGACCGCTATATCGAATTTTTTGGAAACGAAATCAAATCCTATTCCCTTGAAAATATGAAGCTGGTCAAAAACCGCGAAGCAATCATTGAAAATATTCCAGCCATACGTGAGGGAAAGCCTGTGCGTTTTGTCCTTCAGGTTAAGGGTAAGGCGGGCAACGAAGCATGGTTACAGTTAAGCGCGGACTGTGTGGACTGGCAGGACGGCGATCCTGTCTATCTTGTGATCTATATCGACATTACGGATATCACCGAGATGCGCGAAATGCAGGTAAAACTGGAGGAACGTACGGAGCTGTTGAAAAATGCCCTTGAAATGGCAGAGCACGCAAATAACGCGAAATCCGATTTCCTTTCCCGGATGTCACATGATATTCGTACGCCCATGAACGCAATCATGGGTATGACGGAAATCGCCAGAGAATCGCTCGGAGATATCGAAGCCACAAAGGATTGCCTCGATAAGGTCGAGACCTCCGCTAAATTTCTCTTATCACTGATCAATGACATTCTCGATATGTCCAAGATCGAGAGTGGTAAAATGGCGCTCAACAAAAAAAAGTTTGATTTTGCCTCATTTGTGCACAGCGTCACAACCATGTTTTATCCGCAGGCTGAGAAAAAAGGCGTCAAATTTAATGTTCTTCTCAAGAACGGAATTGCCGAAGCTTATGTTGGCGATGAACTGAAGCTTAATCAAATCATAATCAACCTGCTCAGCAACGCGGTCAAGTTCACAAATCCCGGGGGCCGGATCGATTTTTCCGTGGCGCGGGGGAATCAGAGCGGAAAATATACGGAGCTTATTTTTACGGTTCAGGACGACGGAATCGGGATGGATGAAAGGTTTATTGATAAAATGTTCATTCCCTTTGAGCAGGATAGCAGCCTGCGTCAATCAAGCGGTGGTTCCGGGCTCGGCCTGGCGATCGCTAACAGCTATGCGCGTATGATGAACGGCGGGATCGATGTGCAGAGCTCTCCCGGTGCGGGAAGCACCTTCGCCGTTTCCGTTTGGCTGGAGGAAACGGGGGATAAAATGATGCCCTCCGATATCAGGGGGCATTTTTGTGAAATGAAGGCGCTTGTGGTGGACGACGAACCCGCAGTATGCGAATACGTATGCAGCCTGCTGGAAAAATTCGGCGTAGAAGCAAACAGCGCATATTCAGCCCCCTTTGCCTTAGAATATATTAGGGCCAACCAAAAGGCAAATAATCCATATAACGTATTGATCACCGACTGGAAGATGCCGGAAATGGACGGAATCGAGCTCGTGAAATCAGTCCGCAACGAATTTAAAGACAATATCCTGATCGTCGCCATTTCCGCTTACGACTGGAACAGTATCAAAAAGCAGGCAGAGGATGCAGGCGTCAACTACTTCCTGCCAAAGCCCCTGTTCCCGTCCAGCGTATATGACCTGCTGGTGTCTGCTACACTTGGTAAACCAATGGCGTCAGAGATCCAAAAAGAGGATTACCATTTTGATAACGAACGGATCCTGCTTGTGGAGGATAACCAGATGAACATGGAGATCGCATGCCGTCTTCTTACCTCGCGCAACCTGATTGTAGATATGGCATTCAACGGGCAGGAGGCGTTGGAAAAATTTTCCGCCGCACCGCAGGGACATTACCTTGCCATCCTCATGGACATCCAAATGCCCGTGATGGATGGACTGGAGGCAACGCGCCGTATCCGTTCGCTACATATTCCAAACGCAAAAGACATACCCATTATCGCAATGTCTGCCAATGCCTTTGACGACGACGTGGAAAAGTCGCTGGAAGCGGGAATGAACGCCCATATTTCCAAGCCGGTCAACATTCCCGTGCTGCTGCGCACCTTGCAGGAATTACAGCATGCGCCGCAGCAAAGGCTGATTCCTGATGTGAATGACGAAGCGGGAAATACCTGCTCTGATCCGCTGTATGCCGTACTTGAAAAGCTTGGCATAAACTCAAAGACAATACTGGAACGCTTTTGCGGCAATACGCAGCTGCTCGAGCACTTCATCAAAACCTACCCCTCAAACGCTGTTCTTCCGCAGCTAAAGGAAGCTGTGGAGCAAAAAGACAGTGCCGGTATAGAAACGGCTGCCCATACAGCCAAGGGCAACGCCCTCAACCTCGGCTTAGAGCATCTGGCGGAATTGTGCGGCAGACTGGTAATTGCCATACGCGAAGGACGCAGCGGCGAGGCCGGTAAATTATTTATCCCCGTATGGAAAGAATTCATGCGGATCAAGGCTATTATTGAAAACGCTTATCAGGAGCAAATCATATGAATCCGAAAAAAAATTCCGTACTGATCGTTGACGACGAGGAACTCAACCGGGCCATTCTGTCGGGCATGCTTGGCAGCCGCTACCATATCCTGGAGGCGGCAACCGGCACTGAGGCGCTTGAAATACTCGCTCGCGAAACCGACAAAATTGCCATCGTTCTGCTCGATATTGTTATGCCTGTTTTAGACGGCTTTGGCGTCCTTGCTTCCATGAGGGAAAGCGGATTGCTCGAGCAAATTCCAGTAGTGCTGATCACAGTGGAAAGCTCTGAGGAAACGACGCTCAAAGGCTACGATTTCGGAGCGTCCGATATCATCAACAAACCGTTCAATCCCAAAATTGTGACGCAGCGCGTAGAAAACCTGATCCAGCTTTTCCTGCACAGGCATCATCTGGAATCACTGGTAAGCCAGCAAACGTCTATCCTTAAAGAACAGTCCGACCGGCTAAAGCGCTCCAGCAATTTTTTAATCGATACACTGAGTACTGTAGTTGAATTTCGCAGCGGCGAATCAGGCCAGCACATCAAACGGATGCGTGGGATTACAGATGTTTTACTGAAGAAACTCTCTGCGCGTCATCCTGAATACGGCCTGACGGCAGACCAGATTGAAATGATCAGCGCTGCGGCGACGCTCCACGACATTGGCAAAATCGCCATACCGGATTCCGTTCTGAAAAAGCCCGGGAAGCTCACGGAAGAAGAATTTGA
Source organism: Christensenella hongkongensis (assembly GCF_000981035.1). Lineage (GTDB taxonomy): Bacteria > Bacillota > Clostridia > Christensenellales > Christensenellaceae > Christensenella > Christensenella hongkongensis. The sequence continues at coordinate 18,283 of NZ_LAYJ01000101.1, read as the reverse complement.
TACTATGAAGCAGCATACCGTAATGGGCTGTGAAATCTTGCAGACACTGGATTATGTGCAAAATGAGGAATATTTTGACTATTGTTATGAAATATGCCGTCATCATCACGAACGCTGGAACGGGCGCGGATATCCGGACGGCATTGCAGGAGATGATATCCCCTTATGCTCCCAGGTGGTGGGCCTTGCGGATGTTTATGATGCGCTGACAAATGAACGCGTGTATAAACCGGCGTATTCACACGAAGAAGCTGTCACTATGATCCGCGGAGGCGAATGCGGATGCTTTAGTCCGGACCTGATCGATTGTTTTATGCAGGTGGAAGGCTGTATCAAAAGGCCCCCGGAATAAGCGTATGTTCCAAAAATATTTATGGACGCAAGTCCGGGAAGCTGCGCTCCTGTACAATGGCGTTTTAGACTTTACCTGAAAAAAGTGATATAATTGCTCACATAAATAAGTTTTGTGAGCAGGAGTGGTCTCTATTTCTTTTGATATCAAGGGTTCTCTTTCGGAATTCAAAAAAAAATTTATTGCGGCCATACCGGTCATCCTGTTTTTCCTGCTGCTGTTTTATTCGATTGTCCTGTTATTTGGAACAGCATATGCGCTCGTCGTTTCCTTCATAACCGCCACATTTAAAGTCCGTTTTCAAAAAAAATGCACTGTACGTTCCCTGTTCAATCTTTTTGTAGTACAGATGGGCCTTTGTGTTCTGGCCTTTTTTGCGACGCTGAACCTTGCATTATGTATTCTTTTGAACATTGCCGTTCCTTTTATGCTGATCTATCTGCAAACGACGCAATTTAACCAAAAAGGTTATTTTACCAACGCGATGGAGTTTATTTTCCTGCAGCTGCGCCCTGTAGGCTGGGAAGGCTTTCTTCCCCTGATGGGCGTAATGCTGTACGCTTCGGCAGTATTGTGCGTCGCGCTTGTGATTTACTATCTTTTCCACCGCAAGCCGCAGGGCTACCCGCACGCCCGTAAAGGCCTTTCCCTGCTTTCCAAAGAATTTTTGCTGATGGCAAAGGGCGAGCAGTGCGATCCCGCCGCGCAAAAGGATATGCTTTCCCTGCAAACGTCATTACACCGGATGGCTTACGGAAGCCGCGATTTTTCCTATGTCGTGCGGGGGGAAGGAAAAATCCATTATATGTTTGCATTGCTTTTTCAGCGGGCGGCATATTTTATTTCTGATTTTGGACAGGGGGATCACAGCGGTTGTTCTATCCATGATGTTAAGATGCTTGAAAAACTATCTGTGTTTTTAGCAAAGGTCGAAAAGCAGATGAATCTCCAGGATAATTCTGACCTCATTGCCGAATCGGATGCGCTATGCGAACAAACAGAAGCCCTTGACAAGCATTTCCAGGTATTCCTGCGCAACTTCCTTCGCCTGCTTTCCCTGACGCTTACGGGGATGACAGAGGTAAGCCAGCATTCGGCGCGTCCCGAATGGAAGTTGCCAAAGCACGCCCGCCCGCTGGGCGGCCTTCGCACGCGCCTAAAGCTCGATACCTTTGAGGTCCGGTTTGCGCTTCGTCTTTCCCTCGTATCTACCATCAGCTTTGTGGTATGCCGCGTTACAAACAGCGAGCACTCCTATTGGCTGCCTCTCAATGCGTTTTTACTCCTGCAGCCTATGTATGAGGAGAGCGCCTACCGTATGAAAACACGCCTTATCGAAACGTCGATTGGCTGCCTGCTCGCCTTTTTTGTGCTTCCAATACTACCCGGCGGCGTAACAGGGCATCTTATTTTTGCGACGGTCATGATTTCGCTCATGTATTGCTGTACGCCCGGCACATGGGTGCAGCCGATCTTTTCGACCGGCTTTGCGCTCACGCTTGCGTCGCTCACCATAGAAAGCTCTACGGCAATCGAGCTGCGGATATTATATCTTGTTCTTGCGGTGGTTCTGGTACTGGTCATAAACCGTTTCTTTTTTCCAACGAGCCAAAAAGGGCAATTTCGTTATAATGTCCGCGAGTTATTCCACATTCAAAGCTCTTACTTAACCATGCTGAGCATCAGTACGCGGCGTGTAATCGACTATGGCGTAGTCAGCGACGCGCTTATTTCTTTCCATCTCCTGTACGACGAAGTCCGAAAACACCTGCCCCGCCTTGAAGATAAAGCGGAGGCCGCCTTTTATACTGCAATGCTTTCCCCAATGTGGAAAATGATTGCAGAGTCCGAACAGATGATATTTTTTGTTCAGGCCGGAAAGCTTCCTCCCCAACAGCGCGAAGCGGTCGATCACTTTTCCCGGCAAATGAAATGCCGGCTGCAAAAAATACAGGCGATTCCGCCTGCCGGCAAAGAGAATCCGCAGGATGAGGCATATCCAATCGAATCGCCGTATCTCAATCACCTGATGCTGCAATACGAATCCAACCTGAACGAACTTGGAAATCTTGTCGAAAAATCCAATCTCTTTTTACACGCCAAAAAAGATTGAGCAGAAAATTCTGTCAGCCCTTTTTTCCAGTCGCCTCAAGCACCGCCTGTGCAAGCTGGTCTGCGCAGGACGTAGGCTTTCCGTCGCAGCTGATCCCTTTCAGCCTGTCTGCAATTTCCTGAGCGGACCAGCCGTCAACGAGTCGTGGAATGGCTTTGAGGTTCCCATCGCATCCACCTGTGAACCGAATATTTTTGATCGTATCATGTTCTACGTCAAAGGTAATTTGCGTAGAACAGGTTCCGTGTGTCCTGAAAGTATAGTTCATTCTAAAATTTCTCCCTTTTGTATTAACCACCCTTATTTTACGCAATTTTGTCCGGCCGGGCAAGCCAATCCATCAAGAAAATCCCTTTCTGTTTTTATCCCATGCTGCCGTCACGCAGGAAAATATCTCGTTTTTTCTTTGGCCTTAATTGACTATTTCGTTTGAAATGTGTTTATAACTTACCGAGACAACAAACAGAATGCGGAGGTTACAGTTTCCTTCCATTTGTATTGAAACAGTAAGAGTAAGGGGTGATCCTGATCGAAAAGATAAAAACATTTTTTTCATCTGTCGCACAAACGTCCGGCTTTGTTTTGAACAGTACTTTGATCGCAATTCCCTATTTATTGTTTCTCCGGCTGGTGGATGGAAAAAACCTGTCAACGATATTTCCGCTTGTTATATTTTATACATTCCGAATGACGGGCGTCTTTTTGCTGCGGAGCATCAAAATCGGCATGGGAAGCTATTCCGTATTGGTATTTACATTGATACTTGGATTTACGGGCGCGCTCTTTGGCGTACTGGGGAATTTGTATGCCCCGCTTTACATCTTATCCGGAATTTTCCTGGGGCTCAGTACCGGATTTATCAAACCAATCTATACGACGATAACGTTCCACAAGCGTGAAGAACCGTCCTCAAGCCAGTCCGGGAAAAAATACGCTCCCATTCTTTTTTCTCTGGTTGTCCTGCTGGTTTTAACAGCGCTTCCCGGTACCAAGCAGATCAGTTTTGTGATGCTGTTTTACATGATCCTGTTTGCGCTTGCCATCTACTCCACTACGCGCGATACGGACTACCATTTCAAATTGATCCATTTAAAGGATGCGACCGTTTCCTTACGTCAATCCGCAATTTTTATCGTATTCTTTATATTGCTGATATTGCTGCGTACCGCGAGACTTTCATTTGACGCGAAAACGCTTGATATTGCCGCCCTTGGATTTACGATTGTATTCCTCATTGCAGTGACAGTCATCGGGCTTCGCAGGAAACATATCAAACTGCCCCTGTGGCTGAACGTGCTATCGCTTGCAAATGGAATGTGCGGCAACTTTATCTTTATATTCGGTTCTTTTTACGTTGGTATTATATATGGTAATTTGCAGGCTACCACGCATTTGTACGTTCCCTTTGTACTGGGAATGATTTTTGCAATGGCGTTTGCCGGCAAAGTCCAAAAATTGTTCAAAAACCTCTCCCCCATTACTGTGCAGCTTTCCGGCATGTGCCTGAGCCTTGTATTGCTCATAACGCCTTTTTATTTTCCTGTCAGCGTCTTCCTGATAAGCTTTTTCTATACCGGAACCAGCTCCTGGCTCAATAAAGAATATTATCAGATCAGGAGTATTCCTTACGACAGGCGCCTGATCAGTAAATTTTCCATGCAGAATGTCGGCAGCATTACCTACCAGTTTATTGTCGTTGTGCTTATTTTAATCGCCTTTCAATACTATCAGGTGTCGACGGGAACCTTCTTCACATTTACGGAAAACGTCGCTCATCCGCAGGTCCTGACAACCATTATTCACACTGTCAAAAACTGGGGTTGTTTGATTCTCCTGGCATTATTCGCCATCGCTTTTATTGGTGTCCGGAGGAACCGCAAAACAATGAACGGCGCAGCCAAATAGGCCCACTTGTATTCATACTCATTTTTGCTCGACTTATCCGCTCATGAAAAAACGGTTTAAAAAGATGCAAGGCCCAATCATACTTTACCCGTTTCTTTGCGCGATCTGTTTATTGATATCTTCAATGTCCTTATTGATATGAACAACGTCAATCAGGCAAGCAGCTACGAATACAATAACCGTAATTGTCAGAGTCACCCATACAGGCGTAGTAAGGAACCAGCCGCTCAAAAAGCCTGTCAGCAGAACCACGCCTAAAACATACGCAAACTCTAAAAGCATCTCAAGGAAGTAATACACACTTGAAATTTTTCGTATACCGATCAGCCCTAAGTGGATAATCAGATTAGCGACAATAGCGGATATGAGGGAAATCATTTTCACGCTGTCGTCCCCGGTGATGATTCCTGCCAGCATAATAAGGAAAATCGTGACCGCCGCCGTACTAAAAAAGTTTTTGAACCACTCCTGAACCATTCGGATATCCTCCTTTCAGCGCTTCTTTGATTTCGTGGATATACCTTCTTGACACATTGACGCGTTCCCCATTTGCCAAGGTCGCCTCCATTTTGCTGTTCAGCATAGACCTCATGCTTGAAAGCACATTGATGTTAAGCAAACATGCCTTATTGATTTGCACAAACCCGTATCCGGCCAAATTATTTTTCAGCTGGTACAGGCGGTCTGCCACATAGTACACCTTTTCCCTGCAACAGGCAAACGTCTTTTTGTCTACGCTTTCAAAATAATAAATGTCGGTGACGTTCAGCATGAGCTTTCGTTCCCGGTCAAACGCTTCCATCTTTTCTTCGCATGATTTTACCGCGCGAACCAGGCGTTTCAGCACTTCACTCTTTTCCGCATATTGAATCAATATATGAATGTCGTCAAGCGTCGTGTCCTGCTCCAATTTGAGCCGCATAAGCTTCCTCCTGCATTGCCTTTGTTTTCTCCATTATATCACAGGAGTAATGGGCTTCGTTTTATGCCCTACGCACTGTTTTATGTCTTTTTGTCCATCTGATATAGGCAATCAATACGCCGGCAAAAGAAATCACCTGTGTAATCGTGAGCCTGATGAATTGGAGTTGATCTGCGCCGTGCGCAGTTGTAAGGTGCAGCAGGTTCACAACAGTGTTATTGACAAAATGGAACGCCATTGGCGCCCATAATCCATTTGTCATTTTGGCAAGCAACCCAAGCTGAAATCCCATTAAAAACGAGGTAAGGGCATAAAACGCACCAGATGCTAATGCGCCGTCCCCGGACATTGCTCCATCCACATAGCTACGGATAGGCAGCGCAATATGCCATAATCCAAAGAGCAATGAAGCAATAACGTTGGCTGCAAGAAAGGGCACCTGTTTTTCCGCAAGCTTGGTAAATAGCCCTCTGAACAGCCCTTCCTCCATCACGACATTCACGATATTGAGTACGATACACACCGAAACCGTTACAAAGGTTGTAATTCCTATTATATTGCCGTCCAAAGCATAAGCTGACACATAAAAAAGCAGCATTGGCGCATAGCCCTGCAATGAAAGCATGAGATATTCCACGAGATAGGCTACAAAGAATACACCGAAACCGATTGCGAGGCCGATGATGGTTCCTTTCAGCGAACCACGGCGGATAAGGCCAATATCTTTTGCTCTATACCCCATATAACGCATTGCCAGGATCAATATTACAATTCCTGCTAACTTCTGTATGAACGCCTCCCCCAATGTCTGGTCTGTTCGCCAAACCATGAGCTCAACCATTCGAATTGCATAGCATATTAAGTACACAGCCATCATTACAAGAAATGGTTTCCTGTTCTTTTCCATTTTCCCTGCCTCCCGTTTCTCTTACTTGTGAGTATACAGGGATTCAGAGATATGCCAATACTCCCGTAACCAACATGCAAAAAAACGCAGCCAAGATACAATGGATTCGATAATGCACTTGCGTGATCCTTCCGGTCTTGTACTTTTTGCAGGCGCCGCCTGGGGTGAGCCAGCATGAAGTAGTTAGATGATACTCCCTCTTCAGTCTCGGATATCGTTACCGTTCCTGCAAGATGCTCTGATAAACCGCTTTGATTCGAATCTGCCATACCAAAAAAGCAGTCTATGCTTTCTGCATAGACTGCTTTTTTAATGTGCCGGAATGAACAAAATCCGAACCCTTCTATGGGGGTTCAGATTTGAAGTATCTTGTGTCGTTCATACAAAATAGATGCAGCTAAAAACGGGCCCCCGCGCGAGCCCAGCGAAGCGGGTCGCGTGGGGAAAAGGAGCGGCAGTAGAGCATGAAAAAGCCCTCGCTTTTGCGAGGGCTTTGGAATCGCGGAACTTGCCGCGACGTGGTGTGCCCGGGAGGATTCGAACCTCTGGCCTCAGGAGTCGGAGTCTTAGTGTCACTATCCTCAAAATCCGCATGGTTAAGCATTTTTTTGGATATCATTTGTTCGAGAATCGGTAAAATTCAACACAGATTCAACACGAAAATACATTTTCCTGCCCTTTATAGGCTAAATAGACCACATCTTTTTCACAGATTCCAGTGATTTCAGTAACTTGGGGAATCGGTAAGCCTGCCTTTATCATTGATTGTACAATATGCTCCATACTCTTATTTCCTTTCTCACGATGAATTGTTTGTCCGGCTTCTTCTCTACTGGTAATCTGTTCGTCAAGACTATTTGCCATTGATGCCTTATTTTTATAATCAACATGTGCATAGGTTTTAGCTGTGATACTAAAATCACTATGCCCCATCCATGCACCTCACGCATATTAAACCCTGACTGAAGTAATAGTGTCGCGCAGCTATGCCGCAAATCATGAAAACGTATTACTTTAAGCCCGTTACGCTTTAATAATCTCGGAAACATCGATCTGATATATTCCGGCAGTACCAATCTACCATCTGCATGTCTGCAAACATATCCTTTCCATTCCTGATTGTAACTATTTCCGAAATAATCCGCATCCTTTTCTTGCTTTTCCTTAACTTGCAGCAAATAATTTTTGATTCCTTCTCCCATTGGCAACGATCTCCTACTGGACTCGCTTTTCAACTCAGTTGAAGCAACCGGTACGTTTTTTCCAGTCTTTCCATCAAACAACATCAATACCTTGTTCCTCACAGTTATCATATTGGAATTGAAATCTACAGCATCCCATTTGAGACCTATTATTTCCGAACGTCGTAGTCCAAAATAACAAGCAATCCTAATAACCGTTTCCAATTTTGTCCCTTTTGAAACTTCAATCAATTCATTGATTTCTTCCTTGCAATAGAAAGCAGATATAAATTTTTGTAGTTTGGGCTTTTCCACTTCATCTGTAGGATTTTCCAAAATTATTCTTTTTTTCATTCCATACGCAAGACTGGCTCGTATTAGCGTGTAATATTTTCTTATTGTATTTTCGCCCAAGCCATGCTCCCTCAAATAATTCATGAAGTCTTTTAGATGTTTCTGAGTAAATTCAGTTGTCCTTATTCTCAATGGTTTGAAGAATGGATAAATATACCGATCCCTCATCTTTTCGTAAGTCCAAGCTGTATAGGGTGCAACCTTTTCTTTCTTGCAGACCAGATACTCTCCAAGCAAATCACAGAATAATACATCTTCTGCCGTATTTGCATTATTTCCACTATTCTTTCTTTCCTTGTATTCCTTTATAAACGAATGAAACAATAAAGGAATTGACTGACTTCTATCGGCCATTTTATCCACAAAGACTTTCAAACAATACTTAATCTCCAGAATGAAATCCTCCGTATAAGCCTTTGGTTCCAATGCTGACAATTCGTTTAGAATTTCAGTAGCCCTTTTTTTATTCCCCCGTTGCGGAAGTAATGTATTAAACCAAAGCTGACTTTCTCGGCTCCCCTGTGAATTGATTTTATTGAGAACCACCCACCATTTACCATTTTTTACTTGAACGCTGCCTGTCATTACTTTTCCTCCTTTCAGACAACAAGCAGCCTGCTGTAGAAATATCTGCCTTTATTATATTCCCTCGTTGGCTGATGAAGCAAAAATCCGTATCCTTGTTATCCAATATAACGGATGATATTTATTTTAGGGATTCTATATTCTCTCCCGATTTTTCTACATTCAATCTCGCCGCTTCTTAAAATACGATATGCCGTTTTTTTACTAACTCCGACCATTTCCTGAAACTGTTTTATATTTCAACATCTGGATAATTATAGAAAGTACTATTCTCATTCCTATTTGATGGTGACATGATATCACCCCCTCAATAAAACTAAAATGAGCGGCGGACTTATTTTGGCAAACCGTTTTGTTCCAAGATCCGCCGCTCACTTCATATATTTAAAACGCTATTATTCGACACTACTTCCCATAGCGAATGGGCAATAACTTGAACTGGTCACGGCTCATGACCATCACCGGCATCTTAGCCGCCTCCCCTGCGGGCAGGCTATCTCAAGGAGTATCATTATAGGCTGTATCTGTCCTTGCGTTTCCCCCATTGCCAAGTGGAGATTACAGTAGCAACAGTTATCGCTCGTACCTTGGATGCGATCCTTTTGACGCCGTTAGGCGCAGGTAGTCCTGGCGTGTCCCCTGCTTCGCTCGTGATACAGCTAACGTATTCAAGCTATTGGTTATAAGCCGTTCATCTTACTGAACGCCTATTTTTCAAAGTGCGGAGAGATTAAAGCTCCCTTCACTATCAAGAGAAAAAACAATCAATATGTTAGCCCTTTTGATAAAAAAGTTTTCAGATTTTTCTCTGCTTTTTTCAATGAAAGGGACACTGCTGAATGCGTTACCCCTTCTTGCTTTGCAATTCGATTGATGCTCAAGCCTAAAAAGTAATGTGCATACAACCGATGCGCCTGTTTTTCCGGCAGCCTTAAAATTGCAGCGTACAAAAGGTTGCGGTCCAGTTTCTGTATAAGCTGTTCCTCCGCCGATGGAAATAAGAATAATGATGCGTTCTCAATTCCGTCTCCCCGATCAAGTGAATAATACGCTTTGTAATACCGTATTCTAGAATAATGGGATGCTTCTGCACGATACAATTCATCCAACGCGCATGCAACAGCATCGGGAACATCTATCCACATATCCTGTTCATGATGATATGGGTAATACTTTTTCAAATTTATCTTTTTCATGGTAACCTCCGTTTTGTGTGAGAGTGTAAAATCAACTTCAAAACGGAGGTTGGAGGAGATCTGCACCTTATTAAGGGCATACAAAAAACACCTTTGCAGTTTAAGGCCGCAAAGGTGCGAGTTATTGGATGTGTTTTTTTAAGAAACCAAGGCCTTCATTTAAGATACAACAATGTAGTATCGTATCTATTTTACACCTCTTATTCTATCGAACGGATATATTACGGATATCGCTTGTCCCACAATGTTGTCATCAGGTATCGGCCCAATCATCGGCTCCCTGCTGTCAGATGAATGATTTCGGTTATCTCCCATCACGAATATACTATTTTCAGGTACGACCACCGTTTGCATATCCGGAAAACTGTTTTCGTTCAAATAGGGTTCCTCTATTACATCACCATTCACAATAACCATATTATCCTGTATAGAAATCGTATCGCCCTCCATACCGATCATACGCTTCACACATTGCATTCCATCCGGATAAATAACGATCACAAGATCGCCCCGGGAAAGTCCTCCGGTATTTTTAGATACTTTTTCCGCAAGTACCAGCTCTCCGTCGGTCAGAGTGGGCAGCATGGATTCACCGCTGATCCATATCCAATCCAAAACAAAGACGCGCAGGCAAATAAGCCCGGTAATTACTACTGCTAAAATAATCCAAAACCACTTATCGCTTTTCTTCTTTTTCTCCTGCGGTACTGTCTTTTCCATCATTCACGCCTAATTTCCGCTTCTCATCGCCTCGAGCGGGCTCATCTTCGTGGCTTTACGCGCGGGGTAGACGCCTGATATGATCCCCACCAGTACCGCAATGCTGATTGCGCCAAGCGCCACCCAGACGGGTATCTCTATCTTCATGCCCTCGGAGAAATACATGCCGAGAAAGCTCGTCTGCTCCGTTCCCGTATTGATTGCAAGCACCACGATATAGCTGACTGCCAAACCAATCAGACCGCCCAAAAGTCCGATGATAGCCGATTCAGCCAAAAAAAGCCGCCGTATGCTCCGCAGCTTCATGCCCACTACCTTCATGATCCCAATATCCCGCCGCCGCTCGAGGATGGAGGCGTACATTGTGTTTGCAATTCCGATGGCCGATACGAACAGGGAAATGAAGCCAATGGCAAACAACTGTCCTTGCTGCCTGCTTTGTTCCTCCTGCATCTGTGTGATGTATTCCGTCTCGCTGTACGTCTCGTATCCGAGTTTTTTTACCTCGTCCATCACAGACTGTACGTTGTCCATATCGTCCACGCGGACAATGACCTGCTGATAGGAATTGATAGGAACGCCCATATGATCCGCAAGCTCCCGGTTATCCAGCAGCATCCGTTTTGCAATAGACAAATCTATGTAAATACTGCTACTGTCCTGTGATTGTGTCTTTTCCGTCAGCCCGGATACCGTCGCCCGGTACATACTGCCCGCCGGAAGCTCTGCATTGCCGGCATCCTCCATATTGTAGCCGAACTGTATTTCCATCTCCGTATTCAGCCAATCGATCTCCGGCATATATTTGCTGTATTCCTCCCAATCCGCGTAATTGGGCGGGTTTTGGGGGTCTACAAATTGCTGCACCGCATCCCCGCCGATTACAAGAACGGGCATCGTGCCGCCTGCGGGGAACATCCCACCCTCTGCAAATTCAAGGCTCAGGACGGCGGGCTCAATACCCGTGACCGTGGTGTTCGCCTCATAGCTCCCGCTGCGTATCGTAACGGGAAGCTGAACGGCGGGGGAAATCGCCTCCACATGCTCCATTGCCGCAATAGACTGCACGGTGCTGTCCGTAATCCCGCCTCGCCCGGAAGTAGACGAGGAATAATCGTTAATTTGTATCTGTGTCAGGCTTGCATTGTCTGTCAGCATATCTGAAAACTGCTTATAGTTGGAATATCCGATAGACAGCATCAAAACAATGCACGCTGTCCCCACAATCACGCCGAGCACAGTAAGGAATGTTCGCGATTTACGCCTGCTTAAATTAAGCAGGGACAATTTGAATAAATCAGACGTTCTCATGTTCTTTCGCTTTCTGCTTTTTGCGTTTCAAGGCATACCGGATACCGAAGATTGCACCGATGACCGCACCAAGAATAATCACCGAAATCCACCACTGGCTTTGCGTCTCCGGCTTTTCTTCCTCTTCCTCCTGTGGCGCGTTGATTATCGGCGGATTAATATTGGTACTGAACTCAAATTCCTGCGAAGATACCTCGCCAAACTCATCTTCATAAGAAAGGGTTATTTTCCCGCTTGTCGGGCCATATTTCGCGTCTGACTCATTGCTTTCTCCCGTGTCGAGCGTTCCGACAAAAACATACAAATCGCTTTTCTTCGATGCCCCGCTCTCTAAATTACCAAGAAACGCGCTGCCCTCCGGCACAAGGCCGGGGGCTTCCAGTTCCGCGCGCACGTTGTATACAGTTCCTTTCCCCATGTTCATCACATTCATGGAAATGGACATCGTATCACCCGCATTTACTTCTTTGGGTATTTCCGGCTCATCGTACTCGATACGCATGGGTTGTTTGACTTGAATTGCAATAGATTCATCCGACGTAAAAGCGGTTGCTTTATCTCCTTCATATTCAACATGAATTGTAATTTTTTGCGGCTTTGGCTCCGCTGTCTGTTGCACCATCATTTTAGTATCAATGGTTACAGTATCCTTTGTTCCAATCTTCTTGTAATAAAAGGAATTGGTTTCGCCCATAGGAATCACGTCTGCTGTTTCACCGTTAATTGTCACTTTAACATTACGCATTGACTGACTATCGTTGGTATTTTGTAATGTGACGGAAAGGGCAAATTCCTGCCCCGCGAGAACAGGGGAGGGATTTACAGAATAACTCGAGACTATTGCTTTGGGTTGTGGGGCGGGTACTTCCTCTTTAACAGGTTCGGGTGTTGGTTCTGGTTCGGGCGTGGCATTGGGATCAATACCATCCGTTATCGTTACATACAGAATAAATGACTGGGTGAATTGGACGCCGCCAGTTGTTTGCCCCTGTAAATTTATAGTGACCGGATAGCGCCCGTTTATCCGGTTCCCCGCAAGAGGTAAGGTGAGATCTACAAGATAAGCTTTTATTTTCGCAATATTATTATTTACACTATATTCTTGCAGTAGAATCGTTTTATCATAGTTCTGAAATACAAATGGTGAAGTAGACGGATCGCCTAAATCCACTGTCATGTTTAGTTTATTGTCCTTTAGAGCCTGTTCAGAGACAAGCGGTAGGATGATAGAGGCTGTTTCATTTGATACTGTTGGCATATATCCACTATTGTATGGTTTATCCATGCCAGAGTATAAATTCGAATTATCAATTTCCAATACATCTCCTGCATCTCCCGTTTTTGGAGGAGCCGAAGATGATGGAACCGAAGTATCGCTTCCTGCAAGTGCCGTTCCTCCAATACATAATATAATAACTGTAAGTATGATACAGATTCCTTTTTTCATTGCATACCTCCACAAAAAATGTTCGACTTTTATTGTTCTGCGTTTATATCAAAATTTACTATCAATAAGCGAGACCGCGATCCACAATGCTCCCATTTGTGGCATCCAAAGTTAATTGACTCGCCGCTGGACCTGATACATTATCACCTGTAGAATTGTGTACTACTTGCCCCATAAAATCCCAAACAGGCTTCATAATATATTGGCTATCGTCGTTTGCTATGGCAGAATACATCATTCCGAGTTTAATACTATTAATAGAAACTGTAACGTCAGAATTTGGAGGAATAACATTCTTAATATTATTTTTAAAAGCGTCCTTAACACTTTCAATATCCATTATTTCGATATTACTGTTTGTTTCTTGTCCAATCTGTACTGGATTTATATATTCCATCACCTGAATACCGCTATCATTCACAATGAACACAATTTTTTCAGGAGACCATAAAGGTTTATATACACCATCTTCACTGACGGTCGTTCCATAAAACGATTGCGTATATGTGCTTGGAATACCTTTATATGTTCGGGTATAGTAAAGTACATACGCTTGCGGGGATTCATTAAGAAATTCGTCACTATCCATATAATCCGGCATCATCATCTTTGCTTCATTGTATTTATTTGCAACACAGATATCTGTTATTTCCATATCAGAAATGCCTAAGGTATCCAATATATTATCAGCCTCCTCAATAGCTTGATTCTGTGTGATAGTCACACCTCTTGGCGTTTCTTCCTGGTATTGAATATTTCCATATCCGGCTTTATCCGATTGATCGAAGCGGAACACGCAAGATTTATTGGATATATCATTTTTCACACTAATACGAGCGGGAATTTCACCCCCAATATCACACATGACGTTAATGGAATTCAAGTCGATTTGCGTACGGTCTACCTCTTCGCGCGGTACTTCATCTGCTAATGGAACTGAGTTATATAAAGCTTCAAATTCTTCTATTATTTGCTGCATATTTGCATACGCATCCATCTTATTTTCTTTTTTATATTGGCTTTGCATTGCCTTTGACTCAACAATTATTTTTTCACATTCTTCCTTTGTAATTTCTCCGGTATTATCGTAATAAATAATCGAATCGCCAAAAAAACAATTTATAGCTTTATCAAAGAAGGTCTCATCAAACACGACGGGCTGGACCTCAACAATCGGATACTGGGTTACATCCGGGATTTGAATTTCCGCATCAACCTCAATTTTTCCAACACCATCTTTTGTACTAATTTCTTCTTTCCAAACATCATATTTAGCTTTTTCTACTTCAGCAGTTTCAATACTATCTAAAGATTCCAGAGGCGTCTCTTGAGGAACTTCAGAAGTCTCCACCTCCAATTTGTTGATTACCGATTGTTTATCAGGCGTTGACTGGCAACCCACCAAACAAAATATGGCCAGTATAACGACCAGAATTATACAGCTTCTCTTTCGCATTTTTCTTTCCTCCTGCCTTTTTTGATTTTGAATACTAATACCAGAGTTGACAATAATGCTACGAAGATAAGATTTAAATATAATTCGTCAAAACCAACTTCCATTGACGAGATATTGTATTGTGATATTGGGAAAAGGAATCTCACAGCCTCTCCATACGCACCAAACGGATAATACATCCCTAAATTACCAATAATCAAAGGGATAATTAAAGCGGCAGTTTTATTTTTACTATGAATTGAAAAACTGAAACTTAAAATTGAATAAACCATACTTACGATAAAAATATGTGTTATGAAAACCAAGCAATAAACGAGCGGCGAATATTGAAGTAAATTTGTGAGGGGGCCCATTCCAGCAAAAATAATACTTGTGCGAGGGGATAGCAAGTAAAATGTGAAAAGCATTATGAATTGTGCAAGGGGAAAACATAAGCCTCCGGCAATGCCCGCAGAAAATACTCGCTTGAGAATATTTTCTTTTTTATTACAGCAATCGTTTTTAAAAATTATCCATTGTGCCGCTAGGCAGGGAATAATCGGATAAAGATTGCCAAATACAAAAGTAGATTTCATGAAACTAAAATAGAAAAAATCAACATAACCAAAATTACTAATTGGTAAATTGAATAATTGCATATTAAAAATCAAAGTGAGTATTGAAACAATAATAATCCCCGCTACTATTATCCAATACTTTTTTGATTTTAATGTATTTGTTAAGTATTCACACATTGCTTTTTTCTAACCTTTCTAACAAAGTATATAAGTATAAGTACAATGAAGATCAGAATCATCCAATACATGATCGACCAAAGCGGTAATGGTCTTGATCCAACAGATAATAATGATTGATCATATGTTACGAGAGTATGCTCGATAAGAGTTATCTGAAAATAAATACTGGAATTACATAAATAATAGTAACTCCAATCTATAAAGCTAAATGAAAATGCAACTAAAAATCCCCAAGGTATATTTATTAATAGATTAACAAATTCGATTATCATCAGAAGGAAAACAAACCGGAGTTCAACATAAATTAAGGATAAACCAAGTGCTTCAACTGGAGCCATATTTTCCGCGAAACCTATATTCCATCTACTTGAAAATATATTGCTGTCACCACCAACAAGACTTACCAGCAAATTTACACCTAGAAAAAAAACCAAAAATACAGCAGATAGTATCATTGCATAAAGAAAATAATATGTAATGCTTTTTATGGATGCAATTTTAGCCAATAGCTTGCAATCAAAATCTGATCCGTTACTATAAAAATCACAACTCAGTAGAAAAAAAGTGATTGTAATAGGAAATAATATTATAGAGATATCATTTAATTGACTCAAGCACAATTCATAAAATGTGGGAATCACCCCATTTAATCGTAAAAAAACGCACGAATTGATTGCAAGAAAAACGAGAAGCAATAACAGTAGAATGTACCGCCACAAAGAAATATTTTTTAGTTTTTTTATTACAAATTCTCTATAATTCATATTCACATTTATGTTATCCGGGCAGCAATTTGCTGCCCGGATAACACCCTTCTTAGTAATTGAGTTCCCTGTTTGTTGCTCCATTATAAATATACCATTCACCGGATGTATACATCCGGTGTCCCGCATAATCAGGCGCATTTTTTATGTTAAGTCGTGCTGTTCCCGTTAATCCTGTTGTCCATATATGCCGATGACCATTTTCTCCGGTATCAATGCTGTTTCCACCACCAACTGAGATTGTTGAAATATAACCAACGGGGACTTGGGTTGGACTATACAGGCTAGCATAACGAGTATAGTTCTCCAATGTTTTATCGTTGATCTTATTCCATGTCCTGCTTGCGGTATATTCGTAAAGGCTTGTTCCGGTATAAACCGTACCATCAGCAAACGCCACAGCCGGCAAAACTGCTACCAAGATACAAGCAACAACCAATACTAAAATCATAACTTTCCGTTTCATTTTTTGAACTCCTTTCTCAGTATGAATTGACTCTATTTATTAGTTATGATATATTGAGCATTAAGTCCTTACATGATTACTCTATTGTCTTGCAATAGAGTCGGTGTGCGCCGTTTTTTGTAAGGACTTTTTTAAATCTTCAATGGAATCACCTCCTCAAATAAACCAGTTTGGATTTTGACCTGTATTGAACAAGTCATATTGGCTATTTTATTTTATCTTTGCCGCAAACCGGCAAAGTAATTTTAAAATGCTTTTTAGCCCTGCTATTTTTCACTTTTTCTCTGGCCCCCTTCAATTTTTGTTATATCGCCATCCGTTAGATATACAATTCGATCCGCATATCGTGCCTTTTCCATGTCGTGCGTGACCATTAGCAGGGTAGTACCGTTTTCTCGCACGATATCCCGCAGTACCTCCATAATCTGTCCCGCTGTTTCGCTGTCCAGGTTTCCCGTTGGTTCGTCCGCAAACAGAATCTCCGGTTTAGAGATGATTGCCCGCGCGATGGAGACGCGCTGCTGCTGCCCTCCTGAAAGTTCGTTTGTGTCGTGCGCAAGGTGCTTTGAAAGCCCCAGCTCCGAAAGCACCTCCCTTGCTTTCTGTTCCCGTTCACGCGGTGTCAGTCCACACAGCATCAGCGGAAACGCTGCGTTTTCAAGAGTAGTGAGCGTATCCATCAGGTTGAAATTTTGGAAGATGAAGCCAATATGGTTGAGCCTGAATTCTACCAAATCATCTTCCTTCATTTTATGCACCGGCTTTTCCTTCACAAATATCTTTCCTGCCGTTGGCTTTTCCAGTCCCGCGATGAGGTTTAATAAGGTGGATTTGCCGCTGCCGGACGTACCAGCCACCGCCGCAAACTCTCCGGGATAAATATCCAGATCAATACCGTTCAAGGCTTTAAAACGCACCTTTTTTGTTTTATATATTTTGACAAGATTTCTTACGCTTATAATTGGTTCCGTCATATCACCGCACCACCGTCAATATACCTGCATCCATCTCACACACCGTATCGCACAGTTCCTCGATATCTCCTGCGTTGTGGCTCGCCAGCAGGATTGTTTTCCCCTTATTTCTTAATCCCTTAATCAGTTCGCGCATATCCTTCACACCCTGCTTGTCAAGACCATTGAACGGTTCGTCCAAAACGAGCAGAGAAGGATCCTCCATGATCGCCTGCGCAATGCCAAGACGCTGCCGCATTCCGAGGGAATATTTTGCAACGTGCTTTTTGAGGTCGGGATCAAGCCCTACCTTTTTGATTGTTTCGCGGATTTCCCGATCCCCGATCTTACGTTTGAGAGATGCCAAAAGCTGCAAGTTCTTCATTCCTGTAAGCGTAGGCAAAAAGCCCGGCGTCTCGATGATGATTCCCATATCCTCCGGGAAGTCCATATCTTGTCCCACCTGTTCATAATCTACCAATATTTTCCCTTTCGACGGGAACAGAAAACCGCAGATACATTTAAACAGTACGGTTTTCCCCGAACCGTTGTTGCCAACGATCCCATGGATTTTTCCCGACTCAAAATCATGGTGCACATTCCGTAAGACTTCTTCGCCATTGAAATCTTTATATACGTGCTGTACGCTGATCGATATGTCTTTCATACGCCGCTCCCTGTAAAATTAAAGTTATATTTCTTCATTCCTCGTAGAGCCGTCCAGAATAATATAATGATTGCTATTCCAAAAATAAGAAAAGTCTGCCATAGCCGTGGAAGCAGATCATATCCGAAATTGTGCATATGGTAGGTTGCCTGGTTTAAGGGTGACATCCACCCAACTGCTACATTAGCCTTATACATCAATTCTTGAGGCAGGTTGAACATTTGTCCAAATATCTGAGGATTTAAAA
>NZ_LAYJ01000062.1 GCF_000981035.1 Christensenella hongkongensis | reverse complement strand
ACATGAGGCTCCGCAATGAGGAGCTTCAGAAGCCGTGACCACGTTGTTCCATCCATGCTTTGAAAGGCGGATGCAGCGCACCGTACACAGTTTTGATTTTTGGACTGTACGGTGCGTCTCCGAAGGGCGGCGCCTTATGCCCCGTCTTCGGATATTCCCCGAAACATCGCATATACCGCCGGTACAATCGCAGGCTGCCGCACGGCTTTGTGCCTGTGGAACTGCAAAAGGCATTGAGAGAGGTAAGAAACAACATGAAATATGGAATCAAAACACTGGACGATTTCGACGTGCAGGGCAAAACGGTGCTGTGCCGCGTGGACGTCAACCAGCCGGTCGACAAACAGACCGGGGAAC
>NZ_LAYJ01000018.1 GCF_000981035.1 Christensenella hongkongensis | reverse complement strand
GGGAGAAGATTATCCGGAGCGTGTAAAGCCATTGGGAGAAACGGTACTGCAGGTAAAGGGGCTGACGAACGATAAGGTAAAGGACGTGAGCTTCGAGGTAAAGCGGGGAGAAATCCTTGGCTTTGGCGGCCTTGTGGGAGCAGGGCGAACGGAAGTAATGCAGGCGCTGTTTGGAGCAGACCGGGTGGAATCGGGAGAAGTATACCTGAACGGGAAGCAGATCAGGATCAAGAATCCGGGAGAAGCCCTGGATCACGGAATCGGACTGATCCCGGAAGACCGGAAGAACCAGGGAGTACTGCTGGGGCTGTCGATCAAGGAGAACGTGACGTTCAGTTCGCTCAAGCAGGCAATGAAGGGACCGTTTGTAGATAACAAAAAGGACTCTGCGATTGCGAACGAATATATTGGGAAGCTGCAGATCAAGACGCCGAGCGTAAACCAGCTGGTGAAGAACCTGTCGGGAGGAAACCAGCAGAAGGTGGTACTTGCAAAGGTACTGGCAACGAAGTGCGACGTGATCATATTCGACGAGCCGACACGCGGAATCGACGTAGGAGCAAAACAGGAGATCTACAACCTGATGAGGCACCTTGCGGACGAGGAAGGGAAGACGATCCTGATGGTATCGTCAGAGATGCCGGAGCTGATTGGAATGAGCGACCGAATACTGGTGATGCGTTTTGGACAGGTAGCAGGGGAGCTGAAGCGTGAAGAGTTCTCACAGGAACTGATACTGGAGTACGCTTCCGGATTAATAGGAGGTTGATGAAATGGGAAAAGAGTTGAATCAAAACAGTGTAGGCGGAAAGAGCATCAAGCGGATACTGGGGAGTTATGGAATCGTATTCGTACTGATCGCGCTGATCGTGGTGTTTGCGATCCTGTCGAACAGGTTCCTGACGCCGGATAACATTTTTAACATCTTAAGGCAGGTATCGATCGTAGGAATCATAGCAGTAGGTATGACGTTCATCATGCTGACAGGAGG
>NZ_LAYJ01000046.1 GCF_000981035.1 Christensenella hongkongensis | reverse complement strand
GCTGGGTGGGATTCGTTGTCCCAAAAATAATGCCATCCGTTTTCGATGCACCTGCAACACCTGTTACTACAAGTGTCTCCTGTTTGCTCGTCTTATTTCCTTTTTGGTCCGTCGCCGTAAAGTTAAACGTATATGTTCCTGCACGATAAGAGAATGCTCCCATACTAAAATACATATCATACACGCCATTGCCTTTGGCATTCATCTGGTAAGTCTTTTTCCCATTCACTCCTGTCGTATCATCCCATACCTCCGCCGTTACAGATGCAACGCCAGAAGAATCCACAATATCGCTTACCTGTACTGCAAATCCGCGCTGTACTTCCGGTTTCGTCGTGCCAAACGTTACGTTTCCTATTTCAGGAGCTTGCAAGTCCTCTTCAAACGTAAGTGTTTTCTTATCAACAACATAATCCACTCCAGCTGTATCCACCACATGTGCTTCAACCGTGTAATCACCCAATGTGTACCCAAAGCCAGAAATATGGAAATAGGCGCTCCAGTTTCCTGTTCCGTCATTATTGCAATTATACCACTTTGCAGCTCCTTGCCCTTTCGAGTTCGGC
>NZ_LAYJ01000060.1 GCF_000981035.1 Christensenella hongkongensis | reverse complement strand
CTATTTTACTAGGCACTCCTTATCCCGAAGTTACGGAGTCATTTTGCCGAGTTCCTTAACAATGCTTCTCCCGATCGTCTTAGGATTCTCTCCTCGCCTACCTGTGTCGGTTTGCGGTACGGGTACCTACTGGTCTTCCTAGCAGCTTTTCTCGCCAGTGTGGATTCACAGACTTCCATACTTATTTTCTGTCCCCATCACACCTCAGTCTTAAAGCAAGGCGTACTTCACTACCTTGCAAACCTCAGTGCTTAGACGGGCTCTACCATCAGCCCGCTTCTGCTATCCTCCTGTGTCACTGCGTCAGTCAAACGACCAGTCGGTAGTACAGGAATATCAACCTGTTGTCCATCGCCTACGACTATACTGTCCTCGGCTTAGGTCCCGACTTACCCTGGGCGGACGAGCCTTCCCCAGGAAACCTTAGGCTTTCGACGGTGAGGATTCTCACCTCACTCTCGCTACTTATGCCAGCATTCTCTCTCGTATACAGTCCACTGCTCCTCTCGGTACAGCTTCTGCCCGTATACGATGCTCCTCTACCGCGCGCATTACTGCGCACCCATAACTTCGGTGGTAAGTTTTAGCCCCGGACATTTTCGGCGCACAATCACTCGACTAGTGAGCTGTTACGCACTCTTTAAATGAGTGGCTGCTTCTGAGCCAACATCCTAGTTGTCTCTGCAATTCCACATCCTTTTCCACTTAACTTACACTTTGGGACCTTAGTTGATGATCTGGGCTGTTTCCCTTTCGACAACGAAACTTATCTCACGCTGTCTGACTCCCGAGTAGGTAATATATGGTATTCGGAGTTTGATAAGGTTCAGTAAGCCGTGAAGCCCCTTAGCCCATTCAGTGCTCTACCCCCATATATCTTCACTCGAGGCTAGCCCTAAAGCTATTTCGAGGAGAACCAGCTATCTCCGAGCTCGATTGGAATTTCTCCGCTACCCACAAGTCATCCCCGCATTTTTCAACATACGTGTGGTTCGGTCCTCCACGGTGTTTTACCACCGCTTCAACCTGCTCATGGGTAGGTCGCCCGGTTTCGGGTCTACAGCATGCAACTTAACGCCCTATTAAGACTCGGTCTCCCTTCGGCTCCGTGACTCCAGTCACTTAACCTCGCTGCATACCGTAACTCGCTGGCCCGTTCTACAAAAAGTACGTGGTCACACTTTCTAATAGTGCCCCCACTGCTTGTAAGCACAAGGTTTCAGGTTCTCTTTCACTCCCCTCCCGGGGTGCTTTTCACCTTTCCCTCACGGTACTATTTCTCTATCGGTCATCAAGGAATATTTAGGCTTGGAAGGTGGTCCTCCCGGCTTCCCACGGGGTTTCACGTGTCCCGTGGTACTCTGGTGCCCATCTCGCTAACTCGTATTTCGTTTACGGGGCTTTTACCCTCTTTGGCTGCACTTTCCAATGCTATTCAACTATATTCGTCAGATCGATTATATGGGTCCACAACCCCGGATGTCCGAAGACTTCCGGTTTGGCCTCTTCCCCGTTCGCTCGCCGCTACTAGGAGAATCACTTTTGTTTTCCTTTCCTCCGGCTACTTAGATGTTTCAGTTCACCGGGTTCCCCCCATATACCTATGAATTCAGTATATGGTAACATCCTGTTAAAGATGCTGAGTTCCCTCATTC
>NZ_LAYJ01000121.1 GCF_000981035.1 Christensenella hongkongensis | reverse complement strand
GTTTGAGTGGAGCTGTCCTTAGTACGAGAGGACCGGGATGGACGTACCAATGGTGTACCAGTTGTTCTGCCAAGAGCATCGCTGGGTAGCTACGTACGGACGGGATAAACGCTGAAGGCATCTAAGCGTGAAGCCCCCCACAAGATAAGACTTCCCATCCTTTATGGAGTAAGGCCCCTTGTAGACTACAAGGTTGATAGGCTGGAGGTGTAAGTGCAGCAATGTATTAAGCTGACCAGTACTAATAGGCCGAGGGCTTGATCAACATTATGTTGATACACAGTCATATGATATGTTTAACTAAGACTTTTATCTCTTTACAATATTTCTACTATTTAGTTTTCAATGTGCTTTGTACATTAAAAATTTTATATTCCTCAGTAGCTCAGCGGTAGAGCATTCGGCTGTTAACCGAAGGGTCGTTGGTTCAAACCCAACCTGGGGAGCCATTATGAGGAAAAGACCTCATAAACAATTTCCGGTGGCGATAGCTAGAGGGATCCACCTGTTCCCATTCCGAACACAGAAGTTAAGCCTCTATACGCCCAAAGTACTTGGCTGGTGACGGCCCGGGAGGATAGGTAGCTGCCGGATTCTATTTTAAAAAACCTGCAATGAAAATTGCAGGTTTTTTGTATTAATGGTGCTTAAGCGTAAATAATCCTGCGGTTCTACCGCAGGAAGAGAAAAAGAGCTTTAGCATGAGAAAAACCTCCGAGTGTACAATTAGTAAAGGTTTGGCAACCGCATTACTAAAAACACGAGGAGGTTTTTGACATGAGTGAAATAAAAAGTTCAGCACATTCAAAATGGAGATGTCAATACCATATAGTATTCGCGCCCAAGTATCGGCGAAAAGAAATCTATGGGAAACTGAAGTCGGATATCGGCCAAATCTTGAGAAAGCTTTGTGCAGAGAAGAAAGTGGAAATACTCGAAGCAGAAGCTTGCCCAGACCACATCCATATGTTGGTGTGTATCCCACCGTATCTAAGTGTAGCACAGTTTATGGGATTTCTCAAAGGTAAGAGCAGTCTTATGATTTTTGACCGGCACGCTAATTTGAAATACAAATACGGCAGTAGACACTTCTGGAGCCGGGGATACTTTGTAGATACGGTAGGACGCAATGAACGTGCAATCAAGGAATACATAAAAAATCAACTGGAAGAGGACTATATAAAGGATCAAATTACGATGAAAGAGTATATGGACTCGTTTACAGGTAACAAGACCAAGTAGGCAAAAAAGACAGCCGCTTAAGCGGCTGCCCGAGATAGTAATGC
>NZ_LAYJ01000127.1 GCF_000981035.1 Christensenella hongkongensis | reverse complement strand
TCTTTTTTAATCAAAAAAGCTTTGGATAGCAATTTAATCGCATAATGCGGGGCCGCTTTATTTCCCCTGTGCTGCCAGATATACCAGCAGCACTGAAATATCCGCAGGCGATACACCCGATATTCGCGACGCTTGCCCCGCGTCAAAGTACAGTTCGACTTGCTCCGTTTCGCTTTGCGAAACGCTCGCCCGCTGCCTGCCTTTTCCTTTCCCCCACAAAGCAGGCTTTGCGGGGCCCCGACTTATCAATGTGGGGCCGCTTTATTTCCCCTGTGCTGCCAGATATACCAGCAGCACTGAAATATCCGCAGGCGATACACCCGATATTCGCGACGCTTGCCCCACATTGAGGGGCCTCACTTCGCCCAGCTTTGCCCTTGCCTCAAGCC
>NZ_LAYJ01000065.1 GCF_000981035.1 Christensenella hongkongensis | reverse complement strand
ACCAGACGCACCGATGGAAAGATTATGCAATGTGTGAGGACAGGAAACCGCTTGACGATTTTATTGTCAGGCAAAAAAGACCTGACGAATGGCGAGTTGAAGAAAAGCCGTTTGAGGCGCGGGAAGCGCAGGAGGAGGAATAGATGGGCAAAAAAGGAAAAGTAACGATTGATGTAAAAATAAAGCCTGATCTTGAAATAAAACTTGGCAGATTAAGCGATTTATCTGGTGTAAGCGTGTCAAAGATAATCGCCGTACTGCTTGCCATGCAGATAATAGAGCAGGAGGCGCAGCCATGAATAAAAGCAGAAAATGGATGATAGTAACAGCAATCATATGCGCGGTGGTATTTGCGGTAATAGCGGTAAGAAGCGCGGGGTAAAAGGAGGAAAAAATGTATAAATTCAGAGAACCGACAGATCGGGAATTAAACACTGAAATAACAAGGCTTGAATCACTGCTTAGGATATACAAAATAGACGAGAGTACAAAAATATGGGTTGAAAACGAGATCGAGCGCCTACAGGGAATCATTACAAAAAGAGAAGAGCAAAAGGAAGAGGCAAAGGAGAAACGCAAGAAAAAGGCAAAACGGGCGGTCTGAATACAGCAATTAAAGCGAAATCCCCGACACCGAAGTATCAGGGATTTCTAAAAATAACCCATTGGCTTGTACCTCCAAGCCCTCTATATAATCGCCTTAGCGTTGTATATACAATAACCAGTAATTATGAACTCTAATTAAAGAAATGGTGAACGAT
>NZ_LAYJ01000100.1 GCF_000981035.1 Christensenella hongkongensis | reverse complement strand
TACACGGTAGGCGATACGTTTGATGCTGCGGGACTGGAAATAACGGCACACTATACGAACGGTGGCGCAGACAAGGTGCTGACAAGCGGGGAATATACGCTTTCCACGCCCGATATGAGTGCGGCAGGTACAAAGACAATTACTGTGACGTATGAAGAGGACGGCGTAGAAAAAACAGCAACGTTTGACATTACAGTGAATGCGCCGGTTCCTGTTTTGGACAGCATTGAGGTAACGGCGCAACCGACACAAACAACGTACACGGTAGGCGATACGTTTGATGCTGCGGGACTGGAAGTAACCGCGCATTATACAAACGGTGGAGCCGATAAGGTGCTGACAAGCGGGGAATATACGCTTTCAACGCCCGATATGAGTACCGCAGGAACGAAAACAATTACTGTAACGTATGAGGAAGACGGCGTAGAGAAGACAGCAACGTTTAGCATCACAGTAAATGCACCTGCACCGGTACTCGATAGCATCGAGGTAACGGAGCAGCCGACAAAGACAACGTATACGGTAGGTGACATATTCAATCCGTCAGGACTTGAAGTGACAGCTCATTACACGAATGGTGGCGCAGACAAGGTGCTGACGAGCGGCGAGTACACGCTTTCCACGCCCGATATGAGCACTTCCGGCACGAAGACGATTACTGTAACCTATGAAGAAAGCGGCATAGAGAAGACAACAACGTTTGACATCACAGTAAACGCACCTGTACCAGTACTTGACAGTATCGAGGTGACAGAGCAGCCGACACAAACAACGTATACGGTGGGCGACACGTTTGATCCTGCGGGGCTCGAAGTGACGGCGCACTATACCAACGGCGGCGCGGATAAGGTGCTGACAAGTGGGGAATATACGCTGTCTGCTCCTGACATGGGTACATCCGGTACGAAGACAGTGACAGTGACCTACGAGGAAGACGGCGTAGAAAAGACGGCAACGTTTGACATCACAGTGAATGCGCTCGTACCTGTTCTGGACAGCATCGAGGTGACGGAGAACCCGACGAAAACAACTTATACGGTAGGCGACACGTTTGATGCTGCGGGACTGGAAATAACGGCACACTATACGAACGGCGGCGCAGACAAGGTGCTGACGAGTGGTGAATACACGCTTTCTACACCCGATATGAGCACGGCGGGAACAAAGACAGTGACCGTGACGTACGAAGAGGACGGCGTAGAGAAAACAGCGACGTTTGACATTACAGTGAATGCGCTCGTACCTGTTCTGGATATGATTGAAATCACAAAGCAACCGGTGAAGACAGCATATACGGTGGGCGATACGTTTGATCCG
>NZ_LAYJ01000040.1 GCF_000981035.1 Christensenella hongkongensis | reverse complement strand
CGCCCGAACCTACTGTCCTGCCGCCTTCGCGGATTGCGAACCGCAGTCCTTCTTCGATTGCGATCGGCGTGATCAGCTTGATCTCCATTTCGATGTTATCTCCCGGCATTACCATTTCTGTTCCGCTCGGCAGCTCGATTACTCCCGTTACGTCCGTTGTCCTGAAATAGAACTGCGGACGGTATCCGTTGAAGAACGGCGTGTGTCGTCCTCCCTCTTCCTTCTTCAGCACGTATACGCTGCTGTTGAAGTGCGTGTGCGGATGGATCGAGCCCGGCGCTGAAAGTACCTGCCCACGCTCGATCTCGTCTCTCTGTACACCACGTAGCAGCGCTCCGATGTTGTCTCCCGTGATCGCCTGGTCAAGAAGCTTCCGGAACATTTCCACTCCCGTTACTACTACGCTTCTCTTCTCTTCTGTCAGTCCTACGATTTCTACCGTATCCTGTACCTTTACCGTTCCTCTCTCTACTCTGCCCGTTGCTACCGTCCCGCGCCCTGTGATCGAGAATACGTCCTCTACCGGCATCAGGAACGGCTTGTCTACGTCCCTCTGCGGTTCCGGTATATAGCTGTCTACTGCGTCCATCAGCTCGAAGATGCTCTGGCAGTCCGGATTGTCTTTGATGTCGTCGCTTGCCTGCGCCGCTTCCAGCGCCTTAAGCGCGCTTCCCTTGATGATCGGCGTATCGTCGCCCGGAAAATCGTACTGCGACAGCAGCTCCCTGATTTCCATTTCCACAAGCTCCAATAGCTCCGGATCGTCTACCTGGTCTGTTTTATTCATATATACGATGATGTACGGCACACCTACCTGCCTTGCAAGAAGGATATGCTCGCGCGTCTGCGGCATCGGGCCGTCTGCTGCCGATACCACCAGGATCGCTCCGTCCATCTGCGCCGCTCCCGTGATCATGTTCTTTACATAGTCCGCGTGTCCCGGGCAGTCTACGTGCGCGTAATGGCGCGTATCTGTCTCGTACTCCACGTGCGCTGTATTGATCGTGATTC
>NZ_LAYJ01000080.1 GCF_000981035.1 Christensenella hongkongensis | reverse complement strand
AAAAGCATGAAAATACTGGTCGATACGCGGGAGCAGGATACACCTGCCCTGCGTAGGCGCATCAAGGCAATGGAATGCGGTGTGGAGCGCGTAAAGCTTGATGTGGGGGATTACTCCTGCAAGTGTATGCTACCGGACGGCGCAGAATACAGCCTTGAAAAAGAAGTCGTCATAGAGCGGAAAATGAATACTGACGAGCTATGCCAATGCTTTACCAGGGGGCGCGCCCGGTTTCAGCGTGAGTTTGAACGGGCGGCGGCAAACGGGACAAAGGTATACCTGCTGATTGAAGAAGCAAATTGGGAGACAATCTTTGACGGGGAATACAGGAGCCGTCTGAACCCGGATGCGTTAACAGCGAGTATTTGTGCATGGGCGGCGCGGTATAACATAAACGTTATATTCTGCAATGCCAGAACTTCCGGGCTGCTGATCAAAAGGCTTTTGCGTTATGAGCTGAAAGAACGGCTGGAAAGGGGCGATGCCGATGAGGTTAGCGGAACAGCTTAAAGAAGCGTTAACGATGGGCGATGTTCTTGAAAAGTACGGCTTTCACCTTGGATATAACCACCGTATACGCTGCCCGTTTCATGAAGAAAAAACGGCGAGCTTCCTTGTCCACAAAAATAACAGGAGCTGGAAATGCTACGGCTGCGGCGCCGGGGGAACGGTGATCGATTTCGTGATGCGGCTATACGATATCAACTTTGGTCAGGCATGTATCAGGCTGAACAGCGATTTTGGACTGGGGCTGACGGATAAACGTCCAAATATGGCGGAAATACGCCGCAGGCGGGTACAGGACTTTGAAAAGCGTCAACGGGAACGTGATATCAGGAGGGCGGTGGATGCGCTGGCAAGGGAGCACAGGAGGCTTATGTGGATACATGACAACATAATGCCTGATAATCGGTCTGAGCGGCTTTTTTCATGGTATTACAAAGAAATGGCGAGGCTCGAATACATCAGGAGTATTTTTGATTTTTACGACATGGAAGGGCAGGAGGAATGGTGGAAGAATTACGGACATTTACAAAAGCGGATTTCCTGAACACGCCTGATCCATTTGAGGTTGTTTACGCAACGCGGGAAGATCCGTTTGTCCACGCGCAGATGAAGGCGAAATATGCAGACCTGGCGCGCAGTGTGGGCGTAAGGAATTTTACATCGCTGTATGCCGATTACGTCAAACAGCAAAACATGGTGGGAAAGACGGTTTATGTGGGAAACCCAACCGATTTTGAAGGACAGGAGCTGGAGCTGAACGCCGGGGAATGGACGGCGGATGATAGCGGCGTCTATACCTATATGGGGCATGAGCAGGTTTGTGCCTGTGTCCATCCGATCATGCCGGTCATGCGCCTTGTGAACGTGGATACCGGAATTGAGAAGATAAAGCTTGCTTACCGCAAGGGAAAGGCATGGCGCAGCGCGGTCATTGACAAAAAAACGATTGCGTCAAACAACAGCATCGTACAGCTTGCAGACCTTGGGATCGCGGTAACGTCGGAAAACTCGAAATATCTGGTGCGGTATTTACACGACATTGAAAATGAGAATTACGACCTGATACCGGAAAAAAACAGTGTGGGGCGGCTTGGATGGATCGGCGACGAAGGCTTTTCGCCATATGTTGAAAACCTTGAGTTTGACGGAATGGCGAATTTTAAACTGTTTTTCGAAAGCGTGAGGGAAAACGGCAGCTATGAAAAATGGCTTGAGGTTGCGCGGGAGGTTCGCAGCAACAGTATTTACGCACGTATTATTCTGTCGGCGAGCTTTGCAAG
>NZ_LAYJ01000022.1 GCF_000981035.1 Christensenella hongkongensis | reverse complement strand
AGCTCTAAAAACCCTCGCGCGTCAAAATATCGTTGCACTCATTCCCGAGGGAATGTATAATGATACTTGATCGCAGTGTCCCTGATGGGATTGCTTGAGGGTGTCGCGGCACCGGATAGCAGGGCTTGGAGTGTTACCGCACTCCAGCCTGCTGCGATTTTATATTGCAGGGAAATTCCCTATGTTTATTGTATGGGTTAATGAAAGGAATGTCAAGAAAAATGGGGGCGCGGGATTCGTTTTATTTCGAGACGGGGCGGAAGAAAGGCCGCTCTTTTTTTTGGTAGTGTTACCGAAGCCTGTTACAGGCATTGCCTTTGAGGGGACGCGGCGTACAGGGAAAGGAATATCTGTAAAGTACGCCGCTCTGCTTACGGGCGCGCGGCAGGGAGGGACAACGAGATGCGCCCTCCATAAGCCCCTTGCAGGCAATATCCTGCAACAGGCTCCGATTCTTGCGCGTTCTACGCGGCACATACTGTGGGGTGCTCTTTTTTGGTACTGTTACCAAAGCCTGTTACAGGCATTGCCTTTGAGGGGACGCGGCGTACAGGGAAAGAAATCGCCGCAAAGTACGCCGCTCTGCTTACGGGCGCGCGGCAGGGAAGGACAACATGAAGCGCCCTCCATAAGCCCCTTGCAGGCAATATCCTGCAACAGACTCCGATTCTTGCGCGTTCTACGCGGCAATCGTGCGTTGCCCGGGCATCCACTCTGCCAGCGCGAGTATAGCCCGTTGCGTGAAAACGCCTTTGCGCACGAAGTAAGCAGGCTTTGAACGCGACAGGCTGTTCCCGCGCGAAAGAAACCCAGGTGCAATACTTGAAACAGCCTTCGGAAACGACTGTAAAACAAAACGCCCACAGCACATGCCACGGGCGTTTTTTATTTTCCCTGATTACAGCGCGGACGTATAACGATCCAGCACGCAATCGATTTTATCCTTCACAAGCGCCATCGCGGAATTTTCGATCTTTCCATCGCGGATGCGCTCATACTGCATGGGCAAATACTGGCTGATAAGCGTGAGCGGTATCTCCATTTTGCCCGTATTTTCAAGCAGCAGGTCGATTGATTCCTGAATCTGCGGATTTGATAGATAATACCGCGACCTGTCTGAAAAGCTGTATTTACGCTTGATTTTCAGCTCCACCGGCGTGCCGTGATAGTATTTGATCCAGTAATTCGGCTTGCTTTCCAGCATCACCGTTTCAAGCGTATCGCCAAAATGCGAAGGCCGCATACCCGGATATTTTCCGATCAGCTCACGTTCGATGTGCTCGAGCGCCATCAACCCCTCGCGGTATGCAAAGGTCAGCTCCGGGCCTACCTTCAGGATGCCCGTGCCGTGGTCGATCATGCTTTTGAGGTTCCCGGCTGTCTGGTAATCCGACGAATGGCTTTCAAAGGTGATGTGCGGGTATTCCTTGAGCGCGTTTGCAAGCGCAACGGCTTTTTCCGGCTCGAAATCGTGCACTGCCTCGTCTGAAAATTCCACGCCCACCTGCGCGACAACGCACACAACGTCGTCCCATACCTGCTTTAAACCGGCGTCTGTAAACGCCTTTTTGTAGCCGTCCAAGGTGACGCGCAAATCCTCCGGCTTTGTAACCTGCAACGTTTCCTCGTCCTGCGTGCCGCCCGGTACGGGAACCTCGCTGCCGATGATATACACCGGGCGGTACTTCCACGATACGTCGTCTTTGGTGCGCGCGTACGCATCCTCGGAAATTTTGGCAAGCTCTACCGCGCGGCGCGTGCTGACCTCTGTTGCAAGCGGCCTGTCCTGCGGATCGTCTGCAAGGCGCATGCTGGTGTCGAGGTGTATTTTGCGAAAGCCCGCCTCCACATACTGGCGCACAAGCTCCCTCGAGTATTCCATTGCCTCGTCTTCGTTTTTATCCTGCATGGTAAACGGGCCGAGATGGTCTCCGCTCATGATAACGTGGGAGGGATCTATGCCTACGTCCTTTGCCATGTTTTCGATCATGTTCGCAAAATCCTTTGGCTTCATGCCCGTATAGCCGCCAAACTGGTCTACCTGGTTTACGCTGGCCTCCGCCATAAACATACGGTTGTTCTTTTTGGCGTGCTCCATGCACACCCTGATTACAAATTCATTTGCCACGGTTACTGAAAACTGGGGCGTATAGTCTTTTGAGTTTTTGTCGAGCAGTGTTTTCAACGGATTTTCCATATTATTTTTCTCCTTTATTCCAGGTTGGCGTGGTTTTTGTACATTTCCCCGGGGGTTTTATCGAGGATTTCCATCATACGCAGCACTGTGCGGTCAAAAAACAGCAGCATGGCCTGCTCGAAAAGCGAGCCCATCGGCTGGATGGACGCCTGCCCCCCGTCCGCTTTTGCAGGCGCGTCGATTTGTACCGTGCAATCCGCAAGGCTGCCGATGCTGGCCTGCGGGTTAATTGTGACCGTCGCGAGCTTTGCGCCGAGCTTCTTGGCCTTTTTGGCATGGCTCACAAAGCTTTCCGTTTCGCCGGAGCCGCTCGCAATCACAAGCAAATCCCCCGCGGCTACCGAAGGCGTGGTAACCTCCCCCAGCACATAGGCCGGTTTTCCAAGGTGCATGGCGCGCATGGCAAGCGCGCGGATCATCAGCCCGCTCCTGCCGCCGCCCGCAAAAAAGATACGCGGCGCGGCGCACATCATCTGCGCGAACCGCTCTGCGCCGTTTTGGTCTATCCCGTCCACAGTGCGCGAGATTTCCTGCAAAACAGCGTGCATTTTTTCGTCCATTTCCTGTCCTCTCTTTATCTGAAATTTAAAAATATAAGTGCTACCAGAAACAAAAGCCGGAAACAAGGCGGCGCCCTGTTTCCGCACTGCTATGCAGCGAACATACGGCGGCGCAGCCCTGCGACGCCATAAGTTGATATGCTGTAAAATCCATATTTATCATATCACCGCGTATTTTCGTTGTCAATTTCGCCGGTGTTTTCACAATTTGTATGTGAGGTTTGCCTCAGTTCACGATTGTAATGTTGTTTTTATCAAATTCTTCCTTGACGGCATAGCGGATGTCTGCGAGCGCCTGCCCGCCGGAAATGGTATCCTTTGTCCACACGAACGCACGCAGCAAAACAGAGCCCGCGCGGAAGTCCTCGATCCGTACCACCACCTCCGGCGCGCCGTTTTCCTTTTGCTCCGGCGTCCGCATATCGATGTGCATTTTGTTCTTTTTGACCTCGTCCGCCATGATCTTCATGGCAAGGTCAACGTCCGTATTATATGGCACGCCGATATCCAGCTTGTTGCTGAGCATTGGGTTCATGGTATTATGCGAGGTCACGATCATGTCCTTATCGAGCACCGCGTTTGGGATCACCACATGCCTGCCGTCCGCGCCCGCTATCACTGTGTGGCGTAAATCGATGGCCTTCACGATGCCCGCTACGTTCATGTTCACGATCTCTATGTATTCGCCCACCAAAAACGGCTTGCTCAGGCCGATCGATATGCCGCTGAACAGGTTTCCGAGCGTTTCCTGCGCGGCAAGGCCTATAATCACCGCCGCAATGCCCGAGCTTGCGATTACGGTGGTGGCAAATTTTTTGAGCGGGTTGATGGTCATCAGCACGCTGATAACGGCTACTGCAATCACAAGCACATAGATGAGCCTGTAAAAAATACGCAGGTTGCCGCTCAGCCTCTTTTTCAGGAAGTGCGACAACAACCACAATACGATAAATGTGGCGAGCGCAACCACGCCGACCATGATGATCGTCTCCCAAAAGCCGAGTGAAAAGGTCTTTTCCGCCCAGTCGTTGAGCGAATCCATCAGGGTTTTTACCGCCTGCTGCGCCTGCTCTGCGGGTTTTGACGAGTCCATTACCTGCCGCCTCCTTTCCATGCCTTTGTTTTGCGGTTTGTTTCTATACTAATATAACCTGCGTATTTGCCCAAAAACATTTGTCTGCCCCTGTTTTTCTTTCTTTTTACGCCGCGGTATGTTAGTATACAAAAAACAGCACCGGAGGTACTGAATTGATTTCTTTTGACGAAATGGGAGAGCTGCTCGATAAGCTTGCCGAGGAGCTTCCCCCTGAATTTTTCCACGAGCTGAACGGCGGCATTATCCTTTTGCCGCAGGTGGAGCTGCACCCGGAGGGACGCGCAAACGACCTGTATGTGCTGGGCCGGTATTTCAAAAGCCCGGACATGGGGCGGTATATCGCCATTTATTACGGCTCCTTTGAGCGGCTTTTTTCCCACCTTTCCGGGCAGGCCCTCACCGCGGAGCTGCGTAAAACCCTGCGCCATGAATTCCGGCACCATATGGAATCCCTTTCCGGCGAACGCGGGCTGGAAATCGAGGATGAGGAATTTATGAGGCGGTACAGGGAATCCAAACGCGGAGACTGACGGGGAGGCTTTTTATGAAAAAATGGTTTGGAATCGTTTGTATAACGCTCATTGCGGTCATGCTGTGCGCGTGCTCCGCGCCACAGGCGCAGCCCAAAGCTTCGGATGTACGGGCTGAAGCAACGGCTACGCCGTCGCCCACGCCTTCCCCTGCGCCGTCGCCCGTGCCCGAGCTGACGCTCGAGTCGGTTACGACGGAGGCGTTTGCCCCGGAATGTTATCCCGCGCAGCTGTATCCAACGGATACGGGCATGCGGGATTACGAGCTGATAATGGAGTATCCTGAAATCACAAGGGACATTGTGGAAAGCTTTGAGGCGTGGGCCGACGAGGTCGGAAACCGCATGGCTGAAGAATACCAGAGCTATGGAAACGTCAATTTCCAGATGAACGCCGGCGTTCCATCGTGGCAGCTGCTTGCGGCGGCGGCTCCGATGGCTGCGTCGCCCGAAGGAGTCCCGGCGATTTTTGCTTTGTGCGTGGATTCGTCCACAGAGGTTGTGGCAGGGGAAGACGGCGAAACCAAAGCCACCCTGACGCTTACCCCCAAAACCCCGCAGGTTCTTTTTTACGAACTGCCAAACGATACGCAAGAGGAGACAGCGATTCCCGGCGCGTTCTTCACGTGCACATACCTGCTGACGTTATATGACGACAACATGGAGCTGATTGAAAACAGCGGCGAATACCCGGAGCTTACAGAGCAGCTTTCCTTCCCTTTTGAAGAACGCTACGATTACCGCAACGGCTGGTATAACGACCGCGACGGCGGCGCGAGAAGGCACACCGGGACGGACATCTTGTGCCCGGAGGGCACGCCGGAGCTTGCGTGCGTGGACGGGACGATCCTTGCCAAGGGGAGCGGCGCGGGTACGGGCAATTATGTGATCCTCGAGGGCGCGGATAAAACGCAATACCATTATTACCACATGGTGGAGGTATCAGACCTTGTTTGCGCGGGGGACAGCGTAAAGCGCGGCGATCCCGTAGGGCTTGCCGGAAACACCGGAAACAGCACCGCAAACCACCTGCACCTTGCAATTATCGCGCCGAACGGCATGTATGTGAACCCTTACCCGTATCTAAAGGACGCGCTGCCCGCGGGACAGGAGCAATAGGCCGCTATGATCGGACAATTCGGCTTTTCTTATGTTGGACTTATTTACCTGCTGATGCTTTTTATCCCCAACATCATCTGGAGCAGGCGCCTGCCGGCGGATTACACCCCCGCCGGGGAGAACCGGCTGCTGGTGGTATTCGAGCGCGCAGGGCAGGTACTCTGCACGTTTTGCGCGCTCGTATTCAGCGGCTTCAACCTTGCGCCGTTTTCTGCCCGGAGCGTATGGCTTATCGCTTCGTTTGCGCTGATGCTGCTGTATGAGGCGGGCTGGATACGTTATTTCAGGAGCAACCAAACGCAGGGAGATTTTTACCGCAGCTTTTTGGGCATTCCGGTGCCGCTGGCCACGCTTCCGGTAGCCGCCTTCCTGCTGCTTGGTATTTACGGCGGCGTGGGGCTGATGGCGGTTTCCTCCATTATCCTTGGAATTGGGCATATCGGCATCCATATCCAGCATTTAAAAAAACAAAGCGGACAGGCGCCGCATCAATGAAGCGCCAATCCGCTTAAAAGCATCTCAATTTCCAGGCGCCGGCAACGCCTTTTACTCAGGGCTTAATATATGCAAACCCTTCGTGCTGCTTTCTGGTCAGCTCCGCAATGCCCGCGGGAACCACCTCGACAAACGGTATCAGGCTGTTTTCTTTGATATCATATTTATTCATCGCATTCCGGCACGCGGTAAATTTCACGGTTTCCAGGGCAAGCTCTTCAATATCTGCATAGTAGCCTTCCGTCTTTGCCAAATCGTCCTGCAACTGCCTGACGGCTTCGTCGTTCGCTACGATTTCCAAATCAAAATCAATGCCCATCTCTTCGGCATATTTTACCATATTTTTTGCGTTCCCAAGTGTAAGCGGCCATTTTTTTGCTTCATCGATATGTAATACTGTTTTCATGATTTTTCTCCTTTCCCTGAAACTGCGGTGTTTACTGAAGCTGCTCCTGTACGAACGACTTTAATATCACCACATGGTTATAGGTTTCGTCCTTTGCAGCGTACACAAACGTGACGTTTCCTTCTTTGAGTTTTTCCTTGACAAGACTTACAAACTGCGCGGCTTTTGGATTTTGTACAAGCTCTGCGAGATACTCCCGTTTGAATGCGGGAAAGCGCTGCGGATCGTGATGGAACTCCGTCCTGATTCCCGTGCTGGGGGCGACGTCCTTCGCCCAGAAATCGATTGCCGCCTTTTCCTTCGATTCCCCGCGCGGCCACAGCCTGTCCACCAGAATACGGTACCCGTCTGCTTTTTGCGCGCCTTCATATACCCGTTTTACCTGTAACATGGTTTTTCCCTCCAATTTACTTATATCCATATTTTTGGTCTTCTAACACCCGCTCACACAAAGTTCATATTCTATGCGTGTTACTGTAAATACAGCTGTGGCGGCGCGGGCCGCTCCACGCCCTTTCCAAAACGCGCAGGCAACAAAAAAACTCCGCTTCTCGCGGAGTTTTTGTTCTGCTTTATTTTTACAGCGCGGCCTGCTTTTTCTGCTTTACGAGGAACATCCACACGAGCGCCGAAAGCGCTGCGCCAATGAGCGGCCCAACGATAAACAGCCATACCTGCTCGAGCGCCTGCCCACCCATAAAGATCGCGGGAGCAAGGCTTCTTGCCGGATTTACGGACGTTCCAGTGAGCGGAATGCCCATAATGTGCACAAAGGCAAGCGTAAGGCCGATCACAAGGCCTGCAACCGAGCTCATCTTCTCTGAAGACGTTACGCCCAAAACGGTCAGCACGAATACGAACGTCAGGATTACTTCGACAAGGAACGCGCCGCCCATGGAAATTCCCACATAGGACGCGGAGCCAAAGCCGTCCTGCCCAAGGCCGACCTCGGAAACCGGGCCAAGGTTGGCACTGCCGTTTATGATTGCCATCAAAATCGCGCTCGCAAGGATGGCTCCCAGCACCTGCGCGATCACGTAGCCCACAAAATCCTTACCGCTCATGCGCTTAGACAGCAGCATTGCAAACGATACCGCCGGATTGATGTGGCAGCCTGAAATAGTTCCGATACAGTATGCCATGGCCACAATAGAAAGGCCGAACGCAAGCGCAATTCCGACAATTCCCGTAATGCTTCCGATACCGCCCGAAAGCGCCGCAGTGCCACAGCCGAATAATACCAACACAAAAGTCCCAATAAATTCAGCAATATACTTTTTCATAAAATGATACCTCCTGACAGCCTTTCGGGCCGTCGTTTCCAATTTATTTCCGAACAGCATCCTTAAGCAGTTTTCCTGCTTTGAACGCGGGGATTTTTGTAGCGTCCATATGGATTTTCTCCCCTGTTCTCGGATTCTGGCCGTTTCTTGCGGCGCGTGTTCGTACTTCAAATGTGCCAAAGCCCATGATTTGCACCTTTTCTTTTGCTGCGAGCGCGGCCTGTATCTCGCAAAGCAAAGAATCTGTAAGCATTTCAACGTCCTTTTTCATCATTCCGGTTTTTTCGGCTACCCTGCCGACCAATTCTTTCTTGTTCATTCTTTTTACGACCTTTCTTTTTATTTTGATAATAATTGCTTATTTATCATCGCCTTATCCGTACCCTGCCATGCTTTTTATACAGCGCTGCTCTTTCAAGACAGGCCGGCGTTCCTTTGGGCGCACAGAATGCAGCCGGTTTCAGTCCCGTGGCGGACCGGTTGCATAATCACTGCTGTTTTTCCGGATAATTACCGGCCTGCTTTCCGATGTGTATACGCCGGTTACTTGTACCACTTTTATTTTAGGCAACCCGCCGTAAAAAGTCAATATACTCTGGTTACTTTTTCATTAAAATGCTTTTTTACGTTTCCTTTTGTGGTGCATGGCACAAAAACCAAGCTGTGAAGCCATTTTCATTAAATAATTCGATTGTATCTTACCTCTGTTTATAGTATAATATAGTGGCAAAAACGGGAGGAGTGTATGCTTTTTTGAAAAAACAGGACACGAAAAAAAGATCCTTGCGGGACGAGCTGCTTGACGCGGGAATCCGGTTTCTGGAAACGCACAGCTTAAAGGACCTGACCATGCGTAAAATAGCCGCGTTATGCAATGTAACTCCCCATGCAATCTATAACCACTTTAAAAACAAGGACGAGTTTGTGGCGACGATCACAAAGCACGTACTTGATGAGCTAACGGCCCTTACCATAGAAATTGTCATGCAGCCGGAGGGTAACTTTCTGGATAAGCTCCAGGAGCTTACAAGCATCTATCTTTACACGTTTGAGAAATACCCTTATTATCTTGAAACCGTCTCCTTAAGCGCAAATGCGCCGTCTTTTGACGTACGCATCGACGGCGGGGACGTGGTATGCGTTCCGCAATTCCCCGGATGGCCTTCCCTGAAAAAGCTGGTGCAGATGCAGGGCATTACAATGCAGGCCGGGGCTGTTCCCGCCGATCCTTCCGCGCTGATCGAATTTGTCGGCAAAAGCCGCCCCTTCTCGGATGGCGACGAGGACAACGAGCTTTCCGCGAATCTCGACCAGCTGCTGATGCTGGCGGTCGTTAACGGGTTTCCCAATATGCTGCACGACGACCTCATCCCGGAGGATGCAGACAGGGATACCTTCCTGAGACTTATGCTCGGCTATCTGTTCAAGCGGATGCTGCAATGACTTTATCTTGAAGGAGTCCAGATATGGCAAACAGGAAAAAACGCGAAAACAATAAGGACCGGTTGATTGAAACAACGATCCGCCATATTGAAAAATTGGGAGCGGATAAGATTTCATTGCGGAAAATTGCCGCGGAATGTGGTGTTACGCATGCGTCCATATATAAGCATTTCCAGGATAAACAGGCATTGATCGAGGCCACATACCCTTATATCCTGAACCGGATTTATCCGTTTATCCAAAAGGAGATAGACGGCCGTCCGAAGGAGAACGCATTTCTTGCAATGTGCAAGGGCTACATGAAGTTCATGGTCACTTATCCGCAATACCATTACCTGCTGCATATCAGCCCTTCCTCGAGGGAGGCGTGGCGCATGCAACCTGAAAAAAATATTATGAAGCAATTCTCTGCCCACTATACTCCCCTTATGGCAGATTTTTTGGAGGAATATGGTATTCCTTCCGCGGAAGGTTATATATTGATACCGCTGATCGTCACAATCCTCGAGGGTAGTATTACACTGATCAACAAAGGCGGCCTCGCGGTAAACGGGGACTGCACCAGACTGGTCGACCTGCTCATTGTGGAAAAACTGAATTTGAAACGCATCGCTTAAAGCCGTTTTCGAAAGAAAACGGCCTTCTTTTTTTCTGCAAAAAAGCAGCCCGGCGTGTTATAATAAGGTATCGTTTTTTACACTGCCAGGCACAGCGCCTTTTTGCAGAACGCAAACGGAAAGCAGGTATGGTTTATGAAAAAATATATTGTTGCGCTCGACCAGGGCACGACCAGCTCCAGATGTATCCTGTTTGACCAGAAGCAGAATATTGTCTGCGTGAAGCAAAAGGAATTTGCACAGTATTTTCCTCAGCCCGGCTGGGTGGAACACATTCCAACCGAAATTTATTCCTCGCAATACGGGGTTCTTGAAGAGGCGATTGACGCCGCGGGAATATCCGCTGAAGAAATTGCGGCAATCGGCATTACCAACCAGAGGGAAACCACGATCGTATGGGAAAAGGCGACCGGAAAGCCTGTTTACAACGCGATTGTCTGGCAGTGCAGGCGCACGGCTTCCATCTGCGAACAGCTTAAAATGGACGGTATGGAGGAATATATCCGTGAGAATACCGGCCTCCTGATTGACGCATATTTTTCCGCAACCAAGCTTAAGTGGATTCTCGACAATGTGGACGGCGC
Source organism: Christensenella hongkongensis (assembly GCF_000981035.1). Taxonomy (GTDB): domain Bacteria; phylum Bacillota; class Clostridia; order Christensenellales; family Christensenellaceae; genus Christensenella; species Christensenella hongkongensis. Next base: position 26,505 of record NZ_LAYJ01000022.1, on the reverse strand, counting down.
ACGCAGGCGTGCCGAAAACGGCGAGCTTCTTTTTGGTACGGTGGACACATGGCTGTTGTGGAACCTGACAAACGGCAGGGTTCACATAACCGACTACACCAACGCTTCGCGTACCATGATGTTTAACATCAGGACGCTCGAGTGGGACGATACGATTCTGCAAAGGCTTGATATTCCAAAATGTATGCTGCCCGAGGTAAGAAGCTCGAGCGAAATCTACGGTTACGCCGATTTATATGGCAGTAAGGTTCCCATTGCAGGCATTGCAGGAGACCAGCAGGCGGCCCTTTTCGGACAGACCTGCTTTGCGCCGGGCCAGGCAAAAAACACCTACGGCACGGGCTGTTTTTTACTGATGAACACCGGCGAAAAGCTCTGCTACAGCAAAAACGGGCTTTTGACCACCATTGCCGCCACGCCAAAGGGGCAGCTGCACTATGCGATTGAAGGAAGCGTTTTTATGGGCGGCGCAGTGATAAAATGGCTGCGGGATGAGCTGCGGATGATTTCAAACAGCGCTGACAGCGAGTATTTTGCACAGAAGGTGCCGGACAGCGGCGGGGTTTACCTTGTTCCCGCGTTCACGGGCCTTGGCGCGCCTTATTGGGATATGTACGCACGCGGCACCATAACGGGCCTTACACGCGGCACAAGCGCCGAACACATTGTGCGCGCCGCGCTCGAAGCCATTGCCTACCAGACGATGGACGTATTGCTCGCGATGCGCTCAGATACCAAAATAGAGCTTGGCAGCCTGCGCGTGGACGGCGGCGCGTCGGCAAATAATTTCCTGATGCAGTTCCAGTCCGACATTACCGCAACGCCGGTGATACGCCCGCGCATACGGGAGACGACCGCGCTTGGCGCAGCCTATCTTGCAGGCCTTGCGACGGGCGTATGGGAAAGCATGGATGAAATAGCGCAGAACTGGACGCTTGGCAAACGCTTTATGCCCGCCATGCCGCAGGAAAAACGCGATACGCTTGTGCGCGGCTGGGCCCGCGCCGTAAACCGCACCATGGAAAACACGCGGGAGCAACAGGAGGAGCTATGAAGCATTACGACGTAATCATCATTGGCGGAGGGATCACCGGCTGTGCTGCCGCATACGAGTGCTCCAAATATAAGTTCAAAACCGCGCTGCTTGAAAAGGAAAACGATATTGCGTGCGGCTCCACCAAGGCCAACAGTGCGATCATACACGCGGGCTACGATCCGCAGCCGGGTACGCTGATGGCAAAATACAACGCGCGTGGAAATATCCTCGCGCACGAGCTGGCAGAAAAGCTCGATATCCCGCTGCGCAGGACAGGCTCGCTTGTGCTGGCGTTTACGGAAGAGGAAAAACGCGAGGTGCACAAGCTTTACGATAACGGCGTTGCAAACGGTGTGCCTGTGGAAATCCTTTCGCGCGAAACCGTGCTTGCGCGCGAGCCAAACCTTTCTGACGGTGTACTGTGCGCGCTGTGGGCCCCAACCGGGGCGATCATAAGCCCGTGGGAATATGCCGCCGCACTGATCGAGACCGCCGTTACCAACGGCGCGGACTGTTTTCTGGACAACGCGGTGCTGCGCATCACAAAAAGGGACGGTATTTTTGACATAAAAACAACGCAGGATCACTACACTGCCAGATATGTGATCAACGCGGCGGGGCTGTACGCAGACAAGGTGTTTGAAATGGCCGGTGGAACAGGGCTTACGATCACGCCGGTGCGCGGCGAATATTTCCTGTTCGATAAAACCATGGGAGATATCGTCTCCACCGTGGTATTCCAATGCCCCACCAAGGCCGGAAAAGGCGTTGTGGTTGCGCCCACGGTGCACGGCAACCTGTTTGCAGGCCCGGACAGCCGGACGGCAAACAGCCGCGACGATACCGCGACATATGCAGGCGACCTCGCGTTCATACGTGAAATGGCATTGAAATCCGTTCCAACCATCGATTTCAGCCAGAACATCCGTAACTTTGCAGGCCTTCGCGCGGTGGCGGGCGACGACTTTATTGTAGAAGAATCAACCGTCAAAAATTTTATCAACGCCGCGGGCATCAAATCTCCCGGGCTTTCCTCCGCGCCTGCGATTGCCGAGGATCTGGTGCGCATCCTATCGGACTGCGGCCTTACGTTAGATAAAAAAGGCGATTTTAAAGACGAACGGCGCGTGGTGCGCCTCTCCCGCCTGCCAATGAGCGACCGTGATGCGCTGATCCGTAAAAATCCGGCATACGGGACTGTGGTATGCCGCTGCCAGACAATCACCGAAGGCGAGATCGTCGATATCCTGCGCCGCCCGGTGCATCCGGTCAGTATAGACGGCGTCAAACGCCGGTGCGCGGCGGGGATGGGCAGGTGCCAGGGCGGTTTTTGCGAGCCGCGTATCCATGACATTATGGCGCGTACGCTGGGCGTTCCGATGAAGGATATTGTGCAGGATACTGCGGGCAGCTACATCGTGACCGGGCAGACCAAGGAGGACTAAGGCATGAAATATGACGTTGCCATCATCGGCGCGGGACCTGCGGGGCTTGCCGCGGCGATCGAGGCAAAAAAGCAGGGAGCGGAAAAGGTCGTATTGCTTGAACGCGATTTTGAGCCGGGCGGTATCCTGAACCAATGTATCCACAATGGCTTTGGCCTTCACTATTTTAAGGAAGAGCTGACCGGTCCGGAATATGCGGAGCGATTTTCCGACCTTTTGGCAGAAACGGATGCAGAGCTGATGCTTGGCACCATGGTGCTCTCCCTTTCCCCGGACAGGCATATTACTGCGCTGAGCGCAGATAACGGCGTAATTGAGATCGATGCTGGCGCGGTTGTGCTGGCGATGGGCTGCCGCGAGCGTCCGCGGGGCGCTCTTGGTATTCCCGGAACACGTCCTGCGGGCATTTTTACCGCGGGCACGGCGCAGCGTTATGTGAATATGGAAGGCTGTATGGTTGGCAAAAAGGTTCTGGTGCTTGGTTCAGGCGACATCGGCCTCATCATGGCGCGGCGGATGACACTGGAAGGAGCACAGGTCGTGGCGTGCGTGGAATTGATGCCCTATTCCGCAGGACTAAGGCGTAATATCGTACAATGTCTGGACGATTTTGACATTCCTCTTTATCTTTCCAGCACGATTGTGGAAATCCGGGGAAAGCACCGCGTCAAAAGCGCTGTGATTGCGCGCGTAGATAAGGACCACAGGCCCATCCCCGGTACGGAAAAGAAAATCGAGTGCGACACGATCCTGCTGTCTGTGGGGCTGATCCCTGAAAACGAGCTTTCAAAGGACGCGGGAATCGAAATCGATATGCGTACCAAAGGGCCTGTCGTCTATGAGAACATGGAAACGAGCGTTCCCGGTATTTTTGCATGCGGTAACGTAGCGCAGGTGCACGACCTCGTGGACTTTGTGACAATGGAAAGCATCCGTGCGGGAGCGGCAGCGGCAAGGTTTGCCTCCTGCCCGGAGCCGGCTTCCCCATACTTTGATATTTTTGCGGGGCGTGGGCTCAACTACATCCTTCCCCAGCGCGCGCGCATGGAACGCATCGACGGATTTCTGGAGCTTTTCTTCCGTGTGAACGACGTTTATGCAAACATCGAAATCATCGTCAGAAGCGAGGGCAAACAGATCGCACGCTTTCGCAGGGATTACGCCGTGCCGGGCGAGATGGAAAAAATCAGAATTCCCAAAAAGCTGCTTACGGGAAAAGAGATTGAAGTATTTTTACAGGGAGGAGACATGGAATGAAAGAATTTACCTGTATCGTATGCCCAAAGGGCTGCAGGATTTTTGTGGACGGCGACGGAAATATGAAGGGCGCCGGCTGTGCGCGCGGAACGCTTTATGTAGCGGACGAGCTCAAAAATCCCATGCGTATGGTAACCTCCACTGTTAAGATCAAGGGCGCACAGCTCCCCCGGCTGCCTGTGAAAACAAGCGCGCCGATTCCCAAGGCAATGATGCTGCGCGCCTCGGCGGCGCTCAATGACGTCGTATTGCATGCCCCCGTCAGGCGTGGGGATATTGTCCTTCAAAACGTGCTGGACACAGGGATTGATTTTATCGCGACCAAAAGCGCAGGCCTGAGTACGGCACAATACAAAAAATCGTAGCATAATACAAGAATCCCTGTCCTTTGTGTGGTAGTATCTATCGTATCCTTTGCAACTATGCTGTGGTATAATAAGAGCGTCACAATGTGGAGGTATCCAGAATGGGCATAATCGCAAACCAGATGTTGATTGATTTGATACAGGCGCTCAGGCAAAAACATAAATGGAAGAAGCAGGCAAAGCAAAACGGCAAGGCCCAAAATGGCGGCGATAAGGAACATTCTTCATTGGAAAGCGCTGACTTTTCAAACAGGGAGGACAACTGAACGAAGCTGCCCATAAAAGGCCGGCAACCTTCGATTACAGGCTCCATTGACAGTAAACTGCCAATCGGATATCATTATTGGAAGGACTGTTTTACGGTCCGGAGGGGAAGATGGGTGAGAATCCCACGCAAGCCCGTTACTGTGAAGCGGACGAACGTCCGGAAGCCAGAGGACCTCTTTATGTTTCAGATACATTTTTCTGCGAGGACACGGAGAATGTCACCATGTGCATATCCTGTCTGGATATTGATACGGATGATTCGTTCCAACGCAGCCTGTGTTGGAACTTTTTTATACCGCCGCACATGCGGCACGGGAGGCTACTGATGGCGGACAGCGTCATAAAAAACGGCAAAAAATTGCGGTGCGGATTTACCACCGGCAGCTGCGCGGCCGCCGCAGCCGCAGCGGCGCTGCAAACCCTGCTGACAGGCGAGCGTACAGAATTTGTAAAAATTACGCTGCCAGGCGGGATAACGGCAGGCTTTGAACCGCTTTCTTATATGATTAAGGAAGGCAGCGTTACTGCGGCGGTACGGAAAGACGCGGGCGACGATCCCGACGTTACGGACGGCATCGAAATCACGGCTACCGTTTCCTTTGGCGCGGAGCATGGCGAGGTGCGGATTTTCGGCGGCGAGGGCGTTGGCACAGTAACCGCGCAGGGGCTCAAATGCCCTGTAGGGGAAGCCGCGATCAATCCTGTGCCGCGGCGGATGATCAAAGAAAATGCCCGGCGCATTTTGCAGCAATACGAATGTGCAGGGGGCGTAGATATCGTGATTGGCGCAGTAAACGGCAGGCAGATCGCACAGCACACTTATAACCCCCGGCTGGGGATTACGGATGGGATTTCGATCCTTGGCACCACCGGCATCGTGGAGCCTATGAGCGAAAAGGCGTTGATTGATACGGTGCAGCTGCTGATCGATCAGGCAAAGACGAAAAACCCGGCCCGCATCCTGATCACGCCCGGTAACTACGGGAGCGATTTTTGCAGCAAAGAGCTTGGGCTAACGCTGGAGCACGGCGTGCAATTTTCTAATTTTATAGGTGAAACGCTCGATTACCTCGTTTTTTCCGGTTTTTCCGAGGCACTGCTTGTGGGCCATGCCGGAAAGCTGGTTAAAATCGCTGCGGGCGTTATGAATACGCATTCATCCGTCGCGGACGGACGTATGGAGGTTTTTGCGGCGCACAGTGCGGCGGCGGGCGCGCCAAGCGAAACCGTGCGGCGCATACTGGAGTGCAAAACAACGGACGCTGCGGCGGCTATTTTGCAGGAGGCAGGACTTTTGCAGGAGGTGGCGGGCCGCATCCTGCAAAAAATCTGCCTGCACATCGATTACCGTACGAAGGCCCTTCTGAAAACTGAGGTCATCGTATTTTTGAATGATCACACAGTATTGTGCGAAACGCCCGGCGCGCGGGAGCTCGCAAAAAAACTGGCTGGAAAGGAATCTCCCTCACAATGAAAAAAGGAACTTTTTACAGCATTGGCGTAGGCCCCGGAAATCCAAAGCTGATGACGCTCGAAGCGGTTGAAACGATAAAGGCCTGCGATGTGATCGCGCTGCCCCAAAGCGGCGGCAAGCAAAACGTCGCGTTCGAAATCGCAAAGGATTACCTGGATGGAAAGGAAATCGTCTTTTGCGATATGCCCATGATCCGCGGCGGCAAAGAGCTGCGGCGTTATCACGAGGAAGCGGCCGGAGCGCTTGGCAGACACCTTGACGGCGGAAAGGACGTCGGCTTTTTGACGCTTGGGGATCCGTCCATTTATTCTACCGCAATGTACATCCACCGCATTTTGAAGGAAGCGGGCTACCGTACGGGCATGATTGCTGGCGTTCCGTCGTTTTGCGCGGCGGCGGCGCGGCTTGATATTGCGCTGTGCGAGGGCAGGCAGCCCCTGCATGTGATTCCCGCCTCTTACAGGAATATGGAGCAGGCCCTTTTGCTGCCCGGTACACAGGTGCTGATGAAATCCGGCAAAAGTGTCGGTGAACTCAAGGAGTTCCTTGAAACGCAGGATAAAGACGTGAGCGCCGTGGAATGCTGCGGTATGGAAAACGAGAAAATCCATTATGGGCTGGATACGCTTGGCGGGGACGCAAGCTATTTTAGCGTAATTATCGCAAAGGAGAAAACGATATGATCTATTTTGTCGGCGCAGGGCCGGGCGCGCCCGACCTCATAACAGTGCGCGGTAAGGAAAAGCTTGGCAGCGCCGATGTTGTGATCTATGCCGGCTCGCTTGTTAATCCCGCGCTTCTCTCTTACACGAAAGAGGGCTGCACGGTCTATGACAGCGCGTCTATGACGCTGGAGGACGTAATATCCGTCATGCTGCGCGCAAGCGAAGAGCAAAAGGAAATCGTTCGCCTGCACACGGGCGATCCGTGTATTTACGGAGCAATCCGTGAGCAGATGGACCTGCTTGACAGGCACGGGCTCCCCTACGAGGTTGTGCCGGGCGTGAGCTCGTTTATTGGAGCGGCGGCGGCGCTGCGCGCCGAGCTTACGCTCCCGGATGTAAGCCAGACCGTCATTTTAACGCGTATGGAGGGCCGTACGCCCGTTCCTGAGGCGGAAGAAATTTCCAGGCTTGCGGCACACGGCGCGACCATGGTGGTTTTTTTGTCCACTACAATGCTGGACGAGCTTAAGGACCGCCTGATAAAAGGCGGATATGCGGCGGATTCCCCTGCCGCTATCGTTTACAAGGCCTCGTGGCCGGACCAAAAGGTGGTGCTGACCACTGTACAGGATATTGCCCGCGCAGCGCGGGAAAACGGTATCCATAAGATGGCGCTGATTTTTGTCGGCGGATTTTTGGGCGACGAATATTCGCGGTCTAAATTATACGATCCCTCCTTTACCCACCTCTTCCGGGAGGCTTCAAAATGAAGGCGGGCGTGCTCTTTTTTACGCAAAATGGAGCCTGCACGGCCCAAACGCTTTTACAGGCTGGCGATATTGATTTTATCTTGTTTGAGAAGGAGCGCGAAAGCGCAAAGGAGTTTACCCGCCGCTGCTTTGCAGGGTGCGACGCGATTGTCTTTATCGGCGCGGCAGGGATTGCCGTGCGAATGATCGCCCCGCTGGCAAAAGCAAAGGACACCGATCCTGCGGTGCTGGTGATCGATGAAAAGGGCCGGTTTGTCATTCCGGTACTGTCCGGGCATATCGGCGGTGCAAACGCACTCGCAATAAGGCTGGCAACCCTGCTGCACGCTACGCCGGTCATCACGACGGCGACAGATGTAAACGGCGTATTTGCTGTGGATGTATGGGCAACGCAAAACGGCTGCGCAATTCCGGATACGCAGCACATCAAAGCGGTTTCCGCCGCGTTGCTTGCAGGGCAAAACGCAGGCGTGCAGAGCGATTTTGGGATTTGCGGCACACTTCCCATGGGTGTTTTGGCAGACATATCCCTTGAAACAGGCTTTTGCGTTACGCTTGACGAACACAAAAAACCGTTTCAGCGCACGCTTACAGTCGTTCCCAAAATCGTGACGCTGGGCGTAGGGTGCCGCAGGGATACGCAAAGCGGCGCATTTGAAGCTTTTGTGTTGCAGGCGGCAAGGCAGGCGAGGGTTTCCCTGTGCTCTGTGGAGAAGCTCGCAACGATTGACCTGAAAAAGGACGAGCGGTGCATTCGCGACTTCTGTGAAAAATACGGATTACCGCTTGTAACGTTTTCCGCACAGGAGCTCGCTTCGGTGTCCGGAGATTTTACGCCGTCCGATTTTGTACGGAAGACTGTGGGCGTGGATAACGTATGCGAACGGGCGGCGGTCGCGGCCTCAGGCGGGGAACTTTTTGTCAGAAAACAGGCGGGCGGCGGCGTAACCGCCGCGCTCGCAAAAAAATATTGGAGATGTGAATTTTGAATATCAGGATGGCGGGAATCGATTATTCCCTTGCAGGCATACCGGTACGCGAGAAATTTTCGCTGACTGCATCGCATGAGTCGGACGTATACGGCGCGCTTGCCCAAAACACTCAAATTCTTGGCGCGGTCATCGTATCGACATGCAACCGCACAGAGCTTTACCTGTCGTGCGCGGACGGCTTCGACTGCAATCCGTTCGCACTTTTGTGCGACGCGCTGGGTATGGATTTTGAAGCATACCGCGGCCTTCACCGGCTCCGTACGGGCGACAGCGTATTTACGCACCTGTGCAAGCTTTCATGCGGCGCAAAATCCCAAATTTGGGGAGAAGACCAGATTATATCGCAGGTCAAAGGCTCCCTCGTGCGGGCGCGGGAGGCAGGCGCGACAGACAGCATCCTCGAGGTGCTGTTCCGCAACGCGATCAGCGCCGCCAAAAAAATCAAAACGCAGGTCAGGTTTTCAGGCGAGGAACGCTCGGTTGCGCTGCGCGCCCTCTCCTTCCTGAAGGAAGCGGGCTGCAAAAATATCCTTGTGATCGGCAATGGGATCGTCGGCAGGCTTACCGCGCAAACGCTTTGCCAAAACGGGTTTTCTGTCAGCATGACGCGCAGGCAATATCATCACGGCATGGTGGATATCCCGCAGGGCGTATGTGCGTTTGATTATTCCGAGCGCTACGACCGCCTTCACGCGTTTGACGCGGTGGTAAGCGCCACCTCCAGCCCGCACTATACCATCGAGCATGACCGCCTTTGTATGTGCGGCAAAATCCCCGGGCTGTTTTTGGATCTCGCCGTGCCGCGTGATATTGATCCCGCAGTTTCGCAATGCGCGCAGATTGTGGATATCGATTCCCTGTGCAGCGAGGTGCTCCGCGAGAGCCATCAAAAGCAGCTTATGGAAATCGAGGGAATTTCAGAAAAATATTACCAGGATTTCAGGAAGTGGACGGAATATAAATTCAACCGCGCCTGCGGACAGGAGAAGAATATTGGGTAAAATTTACGTGGTTGGCATTGGCCCCGGGAACGAAGAATATATGACCGCCCAGGCAAAACAGGCATTGCTGGAAAGCAGTGTAATCGTGGGCTACGACCTTTACATCGAGCTTATAAAGGAGATTGTGCGCGGCAAAAAAACGCAAAGCACCTCCATGACCAAAGAGGTTGACCGCTGCAAAATCGCGCTTTCCCATGCGCTTGCCGGCGAGACGGTTTCCCTTGTGTGCAGCGGCGATGCAGGCGTTTATGGTATGGCGGGCGTAATGCTTGAGGTTGCGCAGCCCTACCCGGATCTTGCGGTTGAAGTCGTTCCGGGCATTACGGCTGCGTGCAGCGCTGCTGCGGCGCTTGGCGCGCCGCTGATCCATGATTTTGCCATCATAAGCCTCAGCGACCTGCTCACTCCATGGGAAAAAATAGAAAAACGCCTTATGTGCGCGGCAGATGCGGATTTTGTGATTTGCCTCTATAACCCTTCCAGCAGGAAACGCAGGGATTACCTGAAAAAAGCGTGTGAAAAAATCCTGCTGTACCAGTCCCCGTCCACAAACTGCGGATATGTGCGTAACATCGGCAGGCAGGGACAGGAAACAGAGCTCTGTACGCTTGGACAGCTTAAAGACCGCGAGGTGGATATGTTCACAACCGTAATGATTGGCAACAGCCAGACAAAAGTGATCAACAACCGGCTCGTAACGCCGAGGGGCTACAGGGAATTATGAAAAGCACAGATAAAATCCTGATTTTTGCAGGCACGACGGAAGGCCGGACATTATTTGAGGCGCTTACCCGGGCGGGCGCGGACGTGGATGTTTCCGTCGCAACCGGGTATGGTAAAGAGCTGCTTGGAGATCATGGCGGCCATGTCCTTTGCGGCAGGTGCGACGGGGAGCAAATGCTGGCGCTCATCCAAAAGAACGGCTATGCGCTTGTAATCGACGCCACGCATCCCTATGCAGCGCAGGCAACCAGTAATATCAGCCGCGCCTGCGCGCTTGCGGGCGTGGAATATCTGCGGCTGCTGCGTCCCTCGGGAGAATGCTCCGACGTGATTTTATGCGAAAATATACAGGCTGTGGTGGAATACCTGAAATCGCACGGCGGAAGTGTGCTGTCCACCATTGGCAGCAAGGAGCTTGGCGCGCTCACAGAGCTCCCTGATTTTTCGTCCCGTATATTCGCGCGGATATTATCAACCCCTGAGGCGGTAGACAAAGCGTTTTCACTGGGTTTTTCCGGCAAAAACCTGATCTGTATGCAGGGCCCGTTTTCGTGCGGGCTTAATGTGGAAATGCTCAGGCAATATGGCTGCGATTACCTGCTGACCAAAAATTCCGGCGATGCGGGCGGCTTTGATGAGAAGCTGGAGGCGGCAAGGCAGGCGGGCGCACAGGTGATACTGATCGACCGGCCGGGCAGCGACCATGGTTTTTCCTGCGAAGAAATTGTGGAACGCCTTTCTTCTGTTTTTCCGCTTCTGGAAAAGGGCGGGAAAAAGACACATTTTCCGATATTTACTGATATTTCAGGGAAAACCGTGCTGGTTGCGGGCGCGGGCAGGATTGCGCAGCGTAGGCTGAAAACGTTGTTGCGGTTTGACTGCCGTATCAGGATCGTCGCGCCGCACATCCCGCAAACCCTGCCACAGGGCGAAGCAATATGCTGCATTCCCCGCGCGTTTGAAGAAGGCGATCTTGAGGGCGTATTTTTGGCGGTGGCGGCGACAGACAAGCGCGAGGTGAACCGCAGGATTGGCATCGAGGCCAAAAGGCGCGGTATTCCGGTGAGCGTTGCCGACAGCAGGGAGGAATGCACATTCTTTTTTCCTGCTGTGATTACAACGCCGCAGGCCGTGATCGGAGCTGTTGGCAGCGGAGACGACCACCATGCCGTCGCGCAAACAGCAAAAAAAATCAGGGAGGCGCTTCATGATTAAGATTGGTAGCCGGGAAAGCAAGCTGGCTGTGCTTCAGGCCGAAATCGTAATGCGGGCAATCCGCCGGAACAACCCCGGCGTACAGACACAGCTTATTACCATGAAAACAACCGGCGATATGATACTGGACCGGACGCTTGACCAGATCGGAGGGAAAGGCCTTTTTGTGAAGGAGCTCGACCGGGCGTTGCTCGATGGAAAGGTTGATATGACCGTGCACAGCTTTAAGGACATGCCTATGGAGACGGACGAGCGCCTGCCTGTTGTGGCGGCTTCCCCGCGCGAAGATCCGCGCGATGCGCTGATTCTTCCGCAGGGAACGGATGCGCCCGATCCTGCAAAACCGATCGGCTGTGCGAGCGCTCGCCGCACGCTACAGCTAAAACGCCTTTTTCCGGGCCATGCCGTTTTGCCGGTGCGGGGCAATGTGCAAACGCGGCTCCAAAAGCTTGATTCCGGTGAGTATTCGGCGCTGGTGCTTGCATGCGCCGGGCTCAAACGCCTCGGCCTCGAGCATCGCATCAGCCGGATTTTTGAGCCATGGGAAATGCTTCCGGCAGCCTGCCAGGGAATTCTCGCGGTGCAGGCGCGTGCAGATTTTGACACGCATATTCTTGACGGGTTCCACGATCCGCAGGCAATGCTGGCCGCAAGGGCGGAACGCAGTTTTGTACGCGCGCTTGACGGCGGTTGCAGCTCTCCCGTCGCGGCGTACGCAGTGATAGAGGGAGATTGTATGACACTCACCGGGCTTTATGCGGACGGCAACGGAATAGTCGATATTCAAAAAACATCAGGAAATAAACAGAATGGCGAAGCGCTTGGAAAAAGCCTTGCGCTTCGGATGATTGGAGAAATAAAATGAGCGGAACAGTATATCTGGTGGGCGCCGGCCCCGGGGACGCAGGCCTTTTGACGCTGCGCGCAAGGGAATTAATTGCGGGCGCGCAGGTCGTAGTGTACGACAGGCTGGTCAGCGCGGAGGTTCTGGAGCTTGTCGCGCAGGATGCAAAACGCATTAATGCAGGAAAAAATGCAGGCAACCATCCTGTGCCGCAGCACGAAATCAACCAGATTTTGGTAGACGAGGCAAAGCAGGGAAAAACTGTAGTGCGCCTGAAGGGCGGTGACAGCTTTGTATTCGGACGCGGCGGGGAGGAGCTTGAAGCACTTGTCCGGGAGGGAATCGCGTTTGAGGTCGTACCCGGTATAACATCGGCGATTGCTGCGGCAACCTATGCGGGGATTCCGGTAACGCACCGCGATTACTGCTCTTCCGTGCATTTGATCACCGGACACAAACAAAAAGACGGCGCGCTGGAGCTCGATTACCCGGCACTCGTCCGGCTTTCCGGTACGCTTATTTTCATGATGTCCGTAGCGAGCGCAGCAGAGATTGCGGCAGGCCTGATCGCAGGCGGTATGGCTCCTGATATGGACTGCGCAATCGTAGAAAACGGAACGCGTCCCTGCCAGCGCAAATTTCTTTGCACGCTGGACGGTATAGCGGATACTGTAAGGGAAAATGCCGTTACATCTCCCTCCCTCATAATTGTCGGGCGGGTGTGTTCTTTATCAAGGCAGTTCGACTGGTTTTCAAACCTTCCGTTAAAAGGAAAGCGCATCCTTGTGACCAGGCCGAAAATGTCTTCCGCAAAGCTTGCGTCAAGGCTTCGTGCGCTTGGCGCGGACGTAACCGCCCTTGCTGCGATCAAAACGATGCCCCTGCCCTTTTCGATGCCGGACCTTACGCCCTACCGGGCGCTTGTGTTCACAAGCGCGGCGGGCGTGGATGCTTACTTTGAAAGGCTGTTTGACAGCCGCGACGCGCGGGCTTTGGGCGGAAAACAGATCGCTGTGATTGGCAGGGAAACCGGAAAGGCGCTGCTGCGTTTTGGACTGAAGCCGGATTTTATCCCCTCCGTATACAGCGGACAGGCGCTTGCAAAAGAGATGCTGGACGAGGGATTTATCACCAAAAGCGACAGGCTTTTGCTTCTGCGCGCGCGGGAATCCGCTCCTGAGCTTACGGATATCCTCACGCAGGGCGGCGTGGCCTTTGACGAGGTAAGCGTATATGAAACGCGTTACGAGCCTGTAGACGCAAACCCCGCGGATTTTGACCTGATCACTTTTACAAGCGCAAGCTGTGTGGAAGGCTTTGCGCGTTCTGTGGATAAACCGGAAGGCTTTCATGGCATCCCCGCCGTTTGTATTGGCGAAAAAACCGCGCAGGCTGCGCGGCGTTTCGGGCTGGATGTCCGCGTGTCAAAAGAGGCGACGATAGATTCCATGGTGGAGTTGATTTTGGATACGAACGAAACGAAACAGGGCGATCGGTAAGGAATACGTTATTGCATTATTTCACGTCAGGTCAGACCGTTGTATTCAAAGCCTGCTTACTGCGTGCGCAAAGGCGTTTTCATGCAACGGTCTGACCTGACGCTGGCATTGGAACATCCCTATGCAATAAGAGCCCGCGAGAGAAGCGCAGCTTCTTTCGCGAAACACCGAAGGTGCGCTATGTGGTGCGAGGAAGACAGTGCCAGGAGCAGACTCCAAAAACGTATACAATACCAAACCAGAAAAGGAGAACGGTTATGATAGAAAGACCGCGCAGGCTGCGCGCTAATAAGCAAATCAGGGGGCTTTGCCGGGAAACGAGGCTTTCCGCTTCCTCCCTCATTTTACCGCTTTTTGCGAAGGATGGCAGCAATATCAAGTCTGAAATACCCTCGCTTGACGGACAGTACCACTATAGCGCCGACCGCATCTGCGAGGGTGTGGAACGCAGCCTTGAGGCGGGAGTGGATAAATTCCTGTTGTTTGGGCTGCCGGACCATAAAGACGAACACGGCTCACAGGCCTTTGCATACGACGGCATCGTGCAGCGGGCGCTGCGCGAAATCAGGAGCCGCTTCCAGGACGAGGTTTACCTGGTAACGGACGTATGTATGTGCGAGTACACCTCGCACGGCCACTGCGGCATTTTGAACGGACAGACTGTGGATAACGATAAAACCCTGCCCTATCTTGAACGGATCGCCGTTTCGCACGCGCTGGCGGGCGCGGATATGGTGGCCCCGTCAGACATGATGGACGGACGCGTAGACGCGATGCGGTGTGCGCTCGATGAAAACGGCTTTGAGAACGTGCCGATTATGTCCTATGCGGCAAAATACGCTTCTTCGTTTTACGGCCCGTTCCGCGACGCGGCAGGCAGCGCCCCCAGCTTTGGCGACCGCAAAAGCTACCAGATGGATTACCACAACGTAAAGGAAGGGCTTAAGGAAGCCATGACGGACGAATGCGAGGGCGCGGATATCCTGATGGTAAAGCCCGCCCTCTCCTATCTTGACGTGGTGAGGCTGGTTGCGGAAAACACCAACCTTCCGGTGGCTACCTACAGCGTCAGCGGCGAATATGCAATGATCAAGGCTGCCGCCAAAGCAGGCCTGATCGATGAATACGGCGTGATGTGCGAAAGCGCGGTATCTATGTTCCGTGCAGGCGCGGATATCCTGATCACTTATTACGCGAACGAGCTTGCGCAGGCAATCAAAAAAGGAGACATCGGCTGATATGACAAAATCGGAAGCGCTTTTTGAGCGAGCAAAAAAAGTGATGCCCGGGGGCGTCAACAGCCCCGTGCGCGCATTTGCCGCAGTGGGCGGAGCGCCCCGTTTTATCCGCAGCGCAAAAGGCGCGTATATCACGGATGAAGACGGGAATATCTATCTTGACTACGTTGGTTCGTGGGGGCCGATGATACTCGGGCACGGCAACGAGGCAATCCTTGACGCGGTATGCCGCACGGCTGCGAACGGCCTGAGCTTTGGCGCGGCGACAGCGCTCGAGGTGGAAATGGCAGAGCTGATCGTAAGCCTTGTGAAGCCGCTTGAGATGGTTCGCATGACGAGCAGCGGCACGGAGGCCGTCATGAGCGCGATCCGCCTCGCGCGCGGATACACCGGGCGGGGAAAGATCGTAAAATTTTCCGGTTGTTACCACGGCCACTCGGACTGCCTGCTTGTGAAAGCAGGCTCCGGCGCGCTTACCGGAGGCAATCCGGACAGCGCGGGCGTGACGGAGGGAGCGGCAAAGGACACGCTGCTTGCGGAGTACAACGATCTTGATTCTGTGGCGCGGTTGTTTGAAAAAAACAAAGGCGATATTGCAGCGGTAATCGTGGAGCCTGTTGGGGCCAACATGGGAGTGGTTCCTCCAAAAGAGGGCTTTTTGCCGGGGCTGCGCAGGTTATGCGATACAAACGGCGCTTTGCTCATCTTTGACGAGGTAATTACAGGTTTCCGGCTGGCTTTAGGCGGAGCGATGGAGTATTTTGGCGTGGACGCAGACCTTGCAACCTATGGAAAAATCATCGGCGGGGGTATGCCCGTTGGCGCGTATGGCGGCAGGCGGGAAATCATGGAATGCGTCGCTCCGGTTGGCGCGGTTTATCAGGCGGGTACGCTTTCCGGAAATCCTGTCGCGATGGCGGCGGGCCTTTGCGCGCTCACCCAGCTAAAGGAGAACCCCTGCGTTTATGCGAATACTGCCGCGCTTGCCGGGCGGCTTGCGGACGGCATCCGTATGAATACAGGCTGTACCGTCAACCAGATTGGCTCCCTGCTGTGCGCTTTCTTTACCACGGGAGAAGTTACGGATTATGAGGGCGCCAAAAAAAGCGACGTTAAAAAATATGCGGATTATTTCAACCATATGTTAAGGAACGGTATTTATATCGCGCCGTCACAGTTTGAAGCAATGTTTTTATCCGCCGCGCATACGCAGGAGGATATTGACCATACGATTGAAGCCGTAAAGGCTTTTTATCCAAAGGAGGAAACAAAATGAACGGAGCGCTGATTCTGGCTCATGGGAGCCGTGAAAAGAAAACGGAAGACACCTTCCATGCAATCGTCAAAATGGCGACAAAGGACGTCGAAATTCCGGTGGAGACCGCTTTTATGGAGTTTGGCAGGCCCAACATCTCGGGCGGTCTTAATAAGCTGATAGAAAAAGGCGTGACGAATATCAAGGTCGTTCCCTATTTCCTGTTCAGCGGCATTCATATCCGCGAAGACATCCCGCAGGAAATCGATGAATTTTTAAAGGAACATAAGGGCGTGACGATTACCCTTGGACAGACGCTCGGCGAGGATCCGCGCATCGCCCAGGTGCTTGCGGACCGCATTACGGGATAACCATATGAAAAAGGTGACTGTGGTCGGGGCGGGCCCGGGAAATCCGGAGCTGCTGACCATACAGGCAAAACTCCATATCAAACGCAGCGATATTGTGTTTGCGACAGGACGGCTGTTTGAAAAGCTCGGTTTCCTCAACCAAAACACGGTGCGTATGACGCTTTCCGGGCTTGCGCATGCTGTGCAGGCCCAGCCGGAGAATGTGGATATCACCATCCTTGCATCAGGAGACGTAGGCTTTTACAGTATATCCTCATTGCTTACAGAGCAACGCGGCTGCGTGCTTTCGTTTCAAAACGGGCTGAGCAGCCTGCAGTATTTTTGCGCGAAGCTCAGGGTTCCTTACGACGATATCAAAACCGTGAGCGTCCACGGCAGGGACGTTTCCGCCCTTCCCTCAGTGTGTTACCACCCGCGCGTATTTGTCCTGACGGGCGGGCATCAGAAGGCCCATGATGTGATCTGTGAGCTTATATCGTGCGGGCTGGGCTATGTATCCGTATGCGTGGGCGAGAACCTGTCGGACGAAACGGAACGGATTGTTCGGGGAACCGCACAGGAACTTTCCAATGAACACTTTACAGACCTTGCGGTGATGCTGGTGGAAAATCCCGCTTCTGTCCGTGCGTGCAGCTTCCTGCGGGATGCTGATTTTGTGCGCGGCAAGGTGCCCATGACCAAAGAGGCGGTTCGCAGCCTGTGCGTTGCCCGCCTTGGCATAACGCCCACGGATGTGGTGTATGACATCGGCGCGGGCACCGGCAGCGTAGCGTGCGCCATGGCGCGGTTTGCCTGTGAAAGCTTTGTTTACGCAGTGGAACAAAATGAAGACGGGATATCCCTTATCCATGAAAACAGGCAAAAGCTGGGCGCATATAACGTGAAAGCAATCCACGGAGCTGCGCCGGAATGCCTGAAAGGGCTTCCCGCCCCGGATAAGGTTTTTATCGGCGGCAGCAGCGGCAACCTTGGTAGCATCATTGACGCGGCGCTTGAAAAGAACCCGGACGCAAAAATCCTCGCGACCGCCGTAACGCTTGAAACGCAGGCCGAGGCCCTTCGTTGTTTTAGCGAGCGCGGCATAGCGGCGGACGCTATGTGCGTAAACGTATCGCAGGCGGAGCCGCTCGGAAGCTACCACCTGATGAAGGCGCAAAACCCCGTCTGGCTCATTGGAGGCGCGCGCAATGGATAAAGCAATACCCCGCGTGATGCTCGTGGGTACGGGCAGCGGCGCGGGAAAAACGACGGTTACCTGCGGTATCCTAAGGGCGCTCATGGCGCGCGGGCTTTCCCTGTCGAGCTTTAAATGCGGGCCGGATTACATTGATCCCATGTTTCACAGCAGGATCATCGGCGCCTGTTCGTCAAACCTCGATCTGTTTTTGAGCGGAGAGGAAACCGTACGGTTCCTGCTTGCGAAAAACTCTGCCGACACGGATTTTTCAGTGATCGAAGGCGTTATGGGCATGTATGATGGGCTTGGCTTTGAAAGCGACAGCTATTCGTCAAACCATCTTGCGCTGGCAACGCAAACGCCCGAGCTTTTGATTGTAAATGTGAAGGGTATGGGCCTTTCACTTGCCGCAATGCTGCAGGGCTACCGTGATTTTCGGCAAAACAATTTACAGGGTGTCATTTTTAACGGATGCACGGCGGGTATGTATCCTGTCTATCGGCGTTTGGTAAACGATACGCTGGGACTCCGCGCCTACGGTTATTTTCCCGATATTCCGCAGGCCGCGTTTGAAAGCAGGCATTTGGGGCTTGTAACGGCGGACGAGGTCTCCCTCCTGCAGGAAAAACTCGACCTGCTCGCCCATGCCGCGGAGGAATGTATTGACCTTGACGGTATTTTATCGCTTGGAAAAAATGCGCCGCCGCTCAGCTATGAGGACAAGTGGAACAATCTTGCAAGGCAGGAGCCTGTGCGCGTTGCAGTCGCAAGGGACAAGGCGTTTTGCTTTTTTTACCAGGATAATCTCGATTTACTGGAACGGCTGGGCGCCGAGCTTTTGTATTTTTCCCCGCTTACAGACAGCCGTGTGCCAAAAGGCGCAAGCGGGCTCATCCTGTGGGGCGGCTATCCTGAGGAATACGCAAGGGAGTTATCGGAAAATACACCGATGCTCAGCAGCATCAAAGAGGCCGTGCAAGGAAAAATGCCTGTGATTGCGGAATGCGGCGGGTTCATGTATCTTTTGGAACGCATGACGGATCGTGCGGGCAACGCCTATGAAATGGCAGGCGCGCTTCCCGGAGAATGCAGCATGACGAAAAAGCTTTCCCGGTTTGGGTACCTCACGCTCTCGGCTCGGAATGACAACCTGCTGTGCAAGGCAGGCGGGAAAATCCCCGCGCACGAGTTCCATTATTCGGACAGTACAAACAACGGCTGTAATATGACGGCACACAAGCGCGGCAGGGAATGGGATTGCATTCATGCGTCCAATCATTTATTTGCAGGCTATCCGCACCTTCACTTTGCAGATAAGCCTGAACTGCTGCAACGGTTCCTTATGCGGTGCAGGGAATATGGAAAGGAACAGCGATGACACTACAGGAGGCCCTCCGGGAAATATCGCCTGCCGACGAAACCTGTGTGCAAGAAGCGCAGCGGCGGTGGGACAGCATTGCAAAACCCCTCAACAGCCTTGGCCTGCTGGAACAGGCGGTCTGCCGGATTGCCGGAATAACCGGAACGGCCGACGTTACGATTGAGAAACGCTGCGTTGCCGTGATGTGTGCCGACAATGGGGTTGTATGCCGCGGAGTCGCGCAAAGCGACTGCGAGATCACAGCAATCGTCACCGAAAACTTTGCAAAGGGCCGGACGAGCGCGTGCGCCATGGCGCGCCACGCCCATGCGGACGTAATCCCCGTAGATATTGGCGTTTACCGCGATATCGACACGCCCGGCGTTCTCAGACGTAAAATCATGTATGGCACAAACGATATGACGCTCTGTTCCGCTATGGCAAGGGAACAGGCAATCCGCGCGATTGAAGTGGGGATCGATCTTGCAGGCTGCCTGAAAAAGCAGGGGTACCGGCTCATTGCCACCGGCGAGATGGGGATTGGCAATACAACCACAAGCTCCGCCATGATTTCCGTACTATTGCAGCAACCTGTAGAAGAAGTGACGGGGCATGGCGCGGGACTCAGCAGCGACGGGCTTAACCGCAAGGTTTGCGCTATCAAAAAAGCGATTGAGGTAAATCGTCCCGATCCCGAAGATCCGCTCGATGTTCTTTCCAAGGTTGGCGGACTCGATATCGCCGGGATCGCCGGATTGTTTCTGGGCGGCGCCGTCCATAAAGTGCCTGTTATGATCGATGGGGTGATTTCCTCTGTGGCGGCGCTTGTGGCGCAGCGTCTCGCGCCGCTCAGCGCGGACTATATGCTTGCGTCGCATGTTTCCAAGGAGCCTGCCGGTGCGCTGCTTCTTTCCGCGCTCAGGCAGAAACCGCTCATCAGCTGCGAGATGTGCCTTGGCGAGGGTACGGGTGCGATTGCTGCAATGGGGCTACTTGATATGGCGCTCTGCGTATACCGTGAAATGTGCACGTTTTCCCAGACCAGCATCGAGCAGTATAAACCGCTGGAATAACTTTGTTTTTTGGGATTATATGCGATACCGTTCGAAGAATCCGAAGGCAGACGCATAAGACGCAGTCCTTCGGAGACGCGCCGTACAGTTCAAAAATCAAAACGTAGTACGGCGCGCTGCATCCGCCTGTTGAAGCATAAGCGATACAACGTAGTCACGGCTTCTGAAGCTCCTCGGTGCGGCATCTTATGTGCCTGCCGGCAAGTATCCGCAAAATCTTACGCGTCATTGACCTGCCACTCGCATAGTACGCTCTATGCAGTGGTTGTACGTTGCCGGGCATACCACTCTGCTTCCGGCAGACACAGGACAGATTGCAGCGAAGGGCTTCAGGAGCCGTTGCACTTTGGCTGGATTTCCCCCCTGTCCGGAAAGGCGGATGCAGAGCGCGCCTTTGTTTCCCCCGTTACAATGTACGCGCATCCCTGAGTCGCAATCTGTTTTGCGGCTGCCCGGTAAATGCAATGGTCTGATGCGGCGTGAAACGAAACGCAAACACATGAATTGCCGCGAACGGTATCGCATACATTTTTATCAATAAAGAAAGGAACGGCGCTTTGAAATCAGTATTGAGCGGGCTTGTAACCGCACTTTCCATGTACTCGGTTTTTCCGATGCCGCAGCTTGAATGGAACCAGCATACCATGAAATATGCCATGTGCTTCTTTCCTTTTGTGGGAATCGTCGTTAGCGCATTCGTTTATTTGTGGGTGTGGATCTGCGGTTTTTTCAGCCTGAATACAGCGCTTGCGGCGGTCGTGCTTGCACTGCTGCCCGTACTGCTTTCCGGGGGCATCCATCTTGACGGGCTTATCGACACAAGCGACGCGCTATCCTCGCACCAGCCGGCAGAACGTAAGCTTGAAATTCTCAAGGATTCCCATGTCGGCGCGTTTGGCGTAATAATCTGCGTTTCTTACCTGCTGCTGTGCTTTGGCTTTGGAATGCAATTTTTCGACCATCCACAGCTCATCCTGCTGCTGTGCCTTGGGTATGTCCTCTCACGCGGGTACAGCGCGCTGGCGGTGGTTTCCTTCCGCCTTGCGCGGGACACCGGGCTTGCGCACGCATTCTGCGGGCAGGCGGATAAAACTGTGGTAAAGGCCACAAGCCTGCTGTATATCCTTGCCGCGTCGGCAGGTATGATTTTGATTGATCCAATGACCGGATGTATTGCCGTTGCAGCTGCATTTTTATGGTTGCTGCTGTTCCGGCGCATCTGTTACAGCAAATTTGGCGGATTGACAGGCGATCTTGCCGGTTACTCTTTGTGCATCACAGAGCTTTTGGTACTCATTGTGGCTGCCGTAGGAGGACTCGCATGACGGTGGGAAGGAGGCCAAACGATTGGAAATACTGATTGCCATTGTCATTGGCTTCGCGCTCGACCTCCTGCTGGGCGATCCGGCCTGGTTTCCCCATCCGGTGCGCCTGATTGGCAGGCTGATTTCCGGCGGGGAAAAGCTGCTTCGAAAATGGCTACCAAAAAAGGAATTCGCAGGCGGCGTACTGCTCACGGTTTTTGTGGTAGCAGTTTCCTTTCTCGTTCCGTTTTTGATACTTTATTTGCTGTCTTTATGGAACGTTTATGTCCGGCTTGCAGTAGAAGCATTCTTTTGCTACCAGATTTTCGCAACCAAATGCCTGCGCGCGGAAAGTATGAGGGTATATCATTACCTGGAGAAGGGCGACCTTGCAAACTCGCGCAAATACCTGTCGTGGATCGTCGGACGGGATACGCAAAACCTCAACGGGCAGCAGATTACCAAGGCGACCGTAGAGACCATTGCGGAAAACACCTCGGACGGCGTAATCGCCCCTATGCTTTTTATGATGATCGGCGGCGCGCCCCTCGGATTTTTGTACAAGGCCGTCAATACGCTCGATTCCATGATCGGCTACAAAAACGAGAACTATCTTTTATTTGGAAAATTTGCCGCAAGGCTCGATGATGTGGTAAACTTTATACCGGCAATCCTTTCCGCATGGATTATGATAGCGGCAAGCTTTTTTTCACGGCTGGACGCGAAAAATGCGCTGCGTATTTTCCGGCGGGACAGGCATAACCACGCAAGCCCCAACAGCGCAAAGACCGAGGCCGTCGCCGCGGGAGCGCTGCGGATACAGCTTGCGGGCGACGCATATTATTTTGGAAAGCTGGTCAGAAAGCAAACGATCGGCGATCCGCTGCAGGCAGTGGTGCCGCAGGATATTAAGCGCATGAGCCGGCTTATGTACGTGACTGCGCTTATGGCCCTGCTTTTGTTTGCAGCAGCGCGCTTTGCGCTTGTCATGTTTTTATAAAGGGATGGTAACAGTATTATGGATGCAAAACAACGAAACGAAACAAACCACGGCGGGGATATCTATACCCCGCGCAAAATGAAATATTCTGACAATGTAGTAGATTTTTCCGCGAGCATCAATCCGGCGGGCATGCCGCAGGAGGTCGAAAAAGCGATCACGGAAAATATCGCCGCGTACCAGCATTACCCGGATCCCCTGTGCAGGGAGCTGCGGGCTTCGATTGCAAGGGCCGAGCACATACCCGCCCCGTATATTTTTTGCGGGAATGGCGCGGCAGACCTTATTTACAGAATCGTGCAGGGAATTCATCCAAAAAGCGCGATGATCGTATCTCCTACCTTTTCCGAATACGAGGCGGCGCTTTCAACGATCCCATGCAGCGTATCGCATTACGACCTGTCCGCAGAAAATGGCTTTGAGCTTACGGATGATATTTTAGACGTAATTCCGCGCGGACTTGGTATGCTTTTTTTGTGTAATCCCAACAATCCGACTGGCGTGCCTGTGGAAAAGGACCTGATACGCGACCTGGCGGAACGTTGTCTTAAAAACGGTACGGTTTTGGTGGTGGACGAATGCTTTATCGGCTTCCTGGAACGCCAGAATGATTACGGCGCCACCGAATTTTTGAATGAATTCAACAATCTCATTATCCTCAAAGCGTTTACCAAGGTATACGCAATGGCGGGCATACGCCTTGGGTATCTTTTGTGCAGGAATGAGGAGATTATCCGCATGGTGCGCCGGATCGGCCAGCCGTGGAATGTTTCCACCGTCGCCGCAAAATGCGGGATTGCCGCGCTCTCTGCCAAAAAGCACGTGAAGCTTACCAGGCAGCTCGTGTCCGGCAACAGGGCGTATCTCATGCGGGAGCTGCGGGCGCTTGGTTATCATCCGTTTGAGTCGGGGGTAAATTACATCCTCTTTTATTCCGACGATACGAAGCTCGATAAAAAATTGCTGGATTTTGGTATCCTGATCCGTCCATGCAGGAATTTCCGCGGGCTTGACGAGCATTATTACCGGATTGCAGTGCGGACCATGAAGGAAAACGAATACCTGATCGACTGCCTCAAAAAAATTTCGCCGGAAACAAAGGAGACCTGATGGCAAAGGCAATTATGATACAGGGAACCACCTCAAACGCCGGCAAAAGCCTGTTGTGCGCCGGACTGTGCAGAATATTTAAGCAGGATGGTTATACGGTCGCTCCCTTTAAATCCCAAAATATGGCGCTTAATTCCTATATCACGCAGGACGGGCTTGAAATGGGCCGGGCGCAGGTGATGCAGGCAGAGGCCGCGGGCGTCCCGCCCGACGTCCGCATGAATCCTGTTTTGCTCAAACCCACCAGCGACGAGGGTTCTCAGGTGATTGTGAACGGCGAGGTACGCGGGAATATGGGGGCGCGGGAGTATTTTGCCCATAAGACGGAGCTGATCCCGGACATTATGCGCGCCTATGACAGCCTTTCGCAGGAGTACGACATCATTGTGATCGAAGGCGCGGGCAGCCCTGCCGAGATCAATTTAAAATCCCAGGACATTGTAAATATGGGTATGGCAAAGCTTGCAAAGGCTCCTGTGCTGATTGTAGGCGACATTGACCGCGGCGGCGTGTTTGCGGCGCTCGCGGGTACGATGCTGCTGCTGGAAGAAGATGAAAAGAAGCTTGTAAAGGGTACTGTGATCAATAAATTCCGTGGTGATCCATCTATTTTGGAGCCCGGGCTGCGGCAGCTCGAGCAGATTGTAAGGGTTCCTGTCGCGGGAGTGATCCCTTACCTGCACATCGATGTAGACGACGAAGACAGCCTTACCGATCGATTTGAACGCAAACCACAAAATGCGCTCATCGATATCGCGGTGATCCGTTTTCCCAGGATTTCAAATTTTACGGATTTTAACCCGCTTGAATATATGGACGGCGTGGACGTACGCTATGTAGGCAGCGTGGGAGAACTTGGCAGGCCGGATTTTGTGATACTGCCCGGTACCAAAAATACAATGGCGGACCTCGTTTGGCTCCGGGAATCCGGATTGGAGGCCTCCCTGCTGAAATATGCGGCGGAGGGGTTTCCAGTACTTGGCGTGTGCGGCGGATACCAGATGCTTGGCGTGAGCCTTGCCGATCCATATGGCGTAGAGCACGGCGGAAAAATGGCAGGCATGGGCCTGCTTTCGGGCGAAACCGTTTTCGCAAAGCAAAAGACGCGGACGCGTGCAACCGGCCTGCTGCCAAAGGTAGGCGGCATTTTCAGCGGGCTTTCCGGCAGGGAATACGACGCATACGAAATCCACATGGGCGAAACCACCAACAACCTCGCAGTGGTAAACGAAGGAAATGTTTACGGTACGTACCTGCATGGTATTTTTGATAAGGAAGACGTATGCAAGGCCGTTGTGGATGCTTTGCTCCGTGCAAAAGGGCTTAGTACGGACAACGTACAGGCATTCGACCTGGCAGAGTATAAAAACAGCCAGTACGATATCCTTGCGCATGAAATGAGAAAAGCGCTCGATATGGACTATATCTACCGGGTTCTGGAGGAGGGCGTCGGCAATGAATAAAATGGGACTTACGCACATCTATTGCGGGGACGGCAAGGGGAAGACGACCGCCGCCATGGGGCTGGCCCTGCGGGCCGCCGGTTATGGCGCAAACGTCGTCGTCGTGCAGTTTTTAAAGGACGGGGACAGCAGCGAGGTAAAAGCGCTGCGCACGTTTCCAAACGTTACCGTGATCTCCGGCAAGGACGTACGCGGGTTTTCCAACTCGTTTGACGAGGCGCAAAGGCGGAAGGTCACCAAAAACCACAACGACCATTTGCGCGAGGCGATTGCGCTGTGCGAGGACGGCAAGTGCGATATGCTGATTCTGGACGAGGCCATGGGCGCGCTCAGTACGGGAATGCTGGATGAAAAGCTGCTCATGGATTTCCTGAAAAACAGGCCGGAGCACATCGAGGTCGTGATGACTGGCCGCAATCCCGGCGCGCAGCTTATAGAACTGGCAGACTATGTATCAGACATCCGGAATGTGAAGCATCCTTACGACAAAGGGATTCCCGCAAGGCCGGGCGTGGAAAAATGACCAAAAGGAGAATGGGATATGGATATCGAGATCGTAAAACCGGCGGATATTGAAAAACGCAGCTTTGAGATCATCTCAGAACTGTTGGGCGATAAAAAGCTCGACCCGCGGTACGAAAAGATTATCAAACGCGCAATCCACACGTCCGCTGACTTTGAATATGCGCAGACGCTGTATTTTTCTGACGGCGTGGTGGAAACCTTAAAAGACGCGCTCAAAAACGGCGTGGATATCGTTACCGACACGCAGATGGCAAAGGCCGGGATCAGCAAAGCGGCGCTCGGAAAATTTGGCGGGCAGGTACATTGCTTTATGTCTGACGGGGACGTGGCGGATGAGGCCAAGGCGCGCGGCGTGACGCGGGCTGCGGTAAGCATGGAAAAAGCTGCCTCGCTCAAAAATCCGCTTATTTTTGCCATTGGCAACGCGCCAACCGCGCTCATCCGTTTAAGCGAGCTTTACAGTGAAGGGCTGCTTTCCCCTGTTGGCGTGATCGGCGTGCCGGTTGGGTTCGTAAACGTTGTGGAATCCAAGGAACTGCTTATGGAAACGGGCATTCCGTGCATTGTGGCACGCGGGCGCAAGGGTGGCAGCAATATTGCCGCGGCAATCTGTAACGCATTGCTTTATGACATTACGGCGCTTTAACGTAAAGCAGGCTATGCAAAACTTACGATAAATTATTATAATCCGTGAACACTGTAACCAAAAAACGGAGCCCGGGAGGCTCCGTTTTAAGTTGCGAATTATTTACTGGTTGAGCTTCTGGCCCACGGCGCCGCCCGGATGGATAAGCGCAAACTGTTCCAGTTTGTAGTCCGTCTCCTCCATGATCGCCACCTGCAGCGCGTCGAACAGTGCCACCAGCGCGATTACGCTCGACGTTGCCATGATGTCGTAACGGTCGCTTTCGTGGTGTACATCCATCTTCAAAAATACATCCGCCTGCTTTGCAAGCGGCGAATCCGGGTTTTGCGTCACTCCAATGAGCTTTGCCCCCTTCTTTTTGCATACGTCGATCAGCGGCAGCAGCTCCGCCGTTTTGCCTCCCTTGGAGACCACTACCATTGCGTCTCCC
>NZ_LAYJ01000083.1 GCF_000981035.1 Christensenella hongkongensis | reverse complement strand
ATGTCGTAGCTCAGGACAATTACGCTGCCCCACTCATAATTAACTTCCTCTACATTCAGAATCTTGACAATGTATCCGTCCACCGGCAGCCGTTCCTGCCCTTCGCCCATCGCTCTCGCTTCTTCATAGCCCTTTACTGGTTTCATTGCTTTTGTTCTCCTTTATTGATTTTGATATTGTAATATTCGCGAATCTTATCATCCACGTATTTCAGATCGTTCCCAATTTCAAGCGCATCAAACAAATCCGGCGGCGATTTCACAGTGTCCGTTCCGTCACTCTGCGTCCGGAATGTATATTTGCCATCTGTTACCTGCGTACGCAACACGATTGTAAACATGCCTTCGATCGTAATCTTTTCATCAAGCATTTTTCCAATGGTTTTGAATTTTATGCCGCCGTTTGCGTCTGTTTCAGTATGCCCCATAAAATATACAACCGTATCCTCCGCCAGCTCCTTGATCACCATTTGAATAAGGCTCCAGAAATTAAGCGCAATATCTGTAAATTTTTGATAGCCTGTAATTTTGGCATTCCGCATAAATTCATTTGCCATCAGGTATTGGCAATCGTCTATGGCGATGGATTTTGCTGTCGCTTTTTTCAAAACTTCTTCGATCAGCATGTAATTGTCCGAATTGAAAGGCTTTATTTCCGATCGGAAAGGCAGCGGCTTACTTGCAACGTTGATGATCCCCAGCTCGCCTTTTTTAAAATTTCTCATACTGAAGGACTTTCCGCTGCCGGACTGCCCCAAAATCATTACTGGTATTCCCATTTTTCTATATCTCCTTTACCTCAATAAGCCTTGAACCCTGCTTAATGAGCTCGCTCACAATGCGCCGTGCAGGAAGCCCCGTTTCCCGTTGGAGCTCCTGCAGCACCTTTAACGCTTCCTCATCGATACGCACACGGTCCACCGTGATCGGAACGGGCCTGTGTATTTCCAGAATAATTTTGTCCATTTACCGTTCCTCCATTCCTTCCACTTCCACCGGGCACCCGTCCCCGCGAAAATCGATGTTGTATAGTAT
>NZ_LAYJ01000042.1 GCF_000981035.1 Christensenella hongkongensis | reverse complement strand
GATGCTCCTTAACCCGTGCGTAGTAGATACGCAGGAACTTGTTGGCTCCTGCCATCATGTAGACGTAATAATGCTTACCCTCGCCGCGTTTTTTGTCAAGATATTGGAATACAGCATCATGAGAGGGCGCGTGTTTGAGCAGGCAGTCCATGACCTGAAAAAGCGTCTTTCTGAGTGAGGAAGAACCTCGTTTGGAAATGCCGGTACTCTGTGCTTCAAAGGCGCCGGACTGGAAAGGCGGTGCGTCGATACCGGCAAAAGCAACCAGCGACTGCTTACGGTTGAAACGTCGCACATCGCCAATTTCAGCCATGAGTTGAGGTCCTAACACATTGCCGACCCCTTGCATAGCCATGACAACAGGAAATTCCGGCAAGCCGGAGGCAAGGGAAAGTATCTGCTGCCGAATCAGAGCCAGCGTTTCCGATAGGGAGTTAAGCTGCGACACAGCTTGAGTAATAAGCTGTTTGGCAAAGGTGCTTCGAGGCAGTGTACTGACTTGTATGCAGGCGGAATTGTAGATGGCAGCGGTCTTAGTGGAAAGAAAGTTGTAACCTGTTCTTTTGCACCATTTTTGATAGCGCTGGGTAAAAACGTTTTTGGAAAGGCTGTTGACGCATTCACAATGCCAAAATTTACCCACGAAGTCAATCCATTTTTCGTGACCGTCCCCCTTGCGGGGCGGGCTGGAGAACAGCATGTTGACACTCGGAAAGGTTTGGTCAAGCAAAGCGATGAGGCTGTTTTTAAGCATAACACTCTGCTTAACGTACTGGTTGCACTGGCGGGCGCAGGTTTTAAGCATGTGGCGAACGTCTTCTTCCGGCGCATATTGCGGAAGATCAAGCCAATGGCTTAGAGCATAGCTGGCGATTTTAACAGCATCTTTCTTGTCCGTTTTGACCCGTCTAAGGGAATTTTGACCGTAGTCATGTACAAGAATAGCATTGACAACGGACACATAGAGGCCGGCTTCGTGCAGGTGCATGGCGACAGGCAGATAGTAATTGCCAGTATGTTCCATAACAATGCGGGTTTCACCCTCCAAACTTTTCAGACGTTCAACCAAACGTCTGAGTTCATGAGCGGTGTGCTGAATTTCAAAAGGTGAAGCAACCACCTCACCGAAGGGACGCAGGATAGCAACCATGCACTTGCCCTTGGAAATGTCGATACCGACAGCGTTCATAAGTATTCCTCCTGATTGATGTATTGTAATCGGTGCCCATCTCTTACCCATTGCCTATTCAATCTACTGAGTGACACGAACGCACGAGTGGTGGCTCTACCTGCAAAACGAACGCTGCAACAAGAGGATGGCTGACTGTCTCACGTACGGGCGTGTAGACCCAAGAAAGGAGTCGTCAGACCAATTACTCCCCTTATTGTAGCTTAGACTATGGGATGGAAAGGCGTATGGCTGGCTGCCATATCCTATCCATAAATTATTGTAGTAGAAAAGGAGGACATGAAAGTGTCGAGAGTGATTGCAATAACGAATCAAAAAGGTGGAGTTGGTAAAACAACAACGGCGATCAATTTGGGGGCGGCGTTGGTGAAAGAGGGCAAAAAAGTTTTGCTGATCGACTTTGATCCGCAGAGTAACCTTACAAAAGGCTTGGGGTGGGAGCCGCAGCAGCTTTCGCGCACCATAACGGATATCGTCGAAGATTTAGTAAATGGCGAAGATTTTGAACCTGCCGATGGCATACTGCATCATAACGAAGGTATGGACGTGATGCCGACAAACCGCAAACTGGCAGGCTTTGAAGCAAACTTAATCAACGAACTTGGGCGTGAGTACCTATTGAAGCGGTACATTGAGATGGTAAAGGGGTTGTATGAATATATCTTGATCGACAGCCAACCGTCCCTCAATATCCTTACGATCAATGTACTGACAGCGGCGAACGGTATCATCATTCCCACACAACCGGAAATGTATAGCATAGAGGGCATCATGGAGATCAAGCGTACATTCCAAAAGATCAGGCAAAGCAACCTGAATCCCACATTGGGGATCTACGGCATTCTTGTTACGATGATGAATAATCAAACCAATTATACAAGGCAGGAGCGGGACGCGATCATAAACGAATTGTGTCGCACAGAGCATGTGTTTGAATCCTGCATCCCATATACGGTGAAAGTGAAGGAGTGCGGGAAAAATGGGGTAAGCATCATCAGGCACTGCCCCCGCAATAAGGCGGCAGCGCAATATGAATTATTGGCAAAGGAGGTAATTGCGAATGAGCAAAAACGGCGGGAAAGTAAAGATAGATTCGGACAGTTGGTTTCCTTCAACGCTGCCGGAAACAAGCGGAAAAAGGGAAATCGTAGAGTTGCCAATCAATGACTTTTATCCGTTCAAGAATCATCCGTTTAAAATACGGGACGATCCAGAAATGCTTGAACTGGTTGAGAGTGTAAAGCGAACTGGACGAATCATTCAACCAGTGATAGCAAGGCCCCGCGAGGGCAAAACGGGTGTAGAGACCATTGCAGGGCATAGGCGGCTGCAAGCGGCAATC
Source organism: Christensenella hongkongensis (assembly GCF_000981035.1). Lineage (GTDB taxonomy): Bacteria > Bacillota > Clostridia > Christensenellales > Christensenellaceae > Christensenella > Christensenella hongkongensis. The sequence continues at coordinate 975 of NZ_LAYJ01000042.1, read as the reverse complement.
ATGGCAGGACTGGAAACAGCTCCTGCCATTGTTACGTCTATGGACGACGATACCGCGATAATCATCCTGGTGGATACCAATTTAGGGCAGCGCACACACCTGTTGTTCAGTGAAAAGGCTTTTGCGTACAGAATGAAATTGGAAGCGATGCGGCATCAGGGCCAACGGACAGATTTAACTTCGGGACAAAATGTCTCAAAGTTAAAAAGCACTTCACAGATAGGTGAAGCCACAGGGGATAGCTATAAACAAGTGGAGCGTTACATCCGTCTCACGTACCTAATAGAGCCGCTTTTAGATAAGGTGGATTATAAAGAGCTTCTATTTACGCCTGCGGTTGACATATCATATTTGAAAAACGAAGAACAAATATGGGTGGGTTGTGCGCTTGAGAAATATGGCGGGTTGACCACGAAGCAATCCTCCCTCATCAAGCAGATGAGCAAGGAAGGAAAACTTACGGAAAGCGCGATTGAAGCAATCATGCGTACCGAGCAGCCGTTGGATATGAAGGTGACGCTCAGAGGGCAGACGTTGCAGAAATATTTTCCAAAGGACTATACCCCCAAACAGATGCAGGAGGTCATTAGATTGAATAGGCAATGGGTAAGAGATGGGCACCGATTACAATACATCAATCAGGAGGAATACTTATGAACGCTGTCGGTATCGACATTTCCAAAGGCAAGTGCATGGTTGCTATCCTGCGTCCCTTCGGTGAGGTGGTTGCTTCACCTTTTGAAATTCAGCACACCGCTCATGAACTCAGACGTTTGGTTGAACGTCTGAAAAGTTTGGAGGGTGAAACCCGCATTGTTATGGAACATACCGGCAATTACTATCTGCCTGTCGCCATGCACCTGCACGAAGCCGGCCTCTATGTGTCCGTTGTCAATGCTATTCTTGTACATGACTACGGTCAAAATTCCCTTAGACGGGTCAAAACGGACAAGAAAGATGCTGTTAAAATCGCCA
>NZ_LAYJ01000128.1 GCF_000981035.1 Christensenella hongkongensis | reverse complement strand
GTGCACCTGTCTATCGGGATAAGGTTATCGAGGGAGAGTATGTGTACGGTCTGCGGTATGAAGAGTTTATAGCCCCCATTATTTCCGTGGCGCAATCGCTTATGCAGGAAAATGAAGTATTGAAAGGGCGAATGGACGAACTGGAAAAGCGGATTGAAGCTTTGGAGGCAAAGTGATGCAGATGAACCCACAAATACTTGATTTCCTGTTGTCTATCCTGCTAACGATATCAGGCCTTATTATTGGAGTGTTGTTCGGTATGCTTAAAGCCAAAGCAAGAGCCGAAAGGCAAAAGGACAAAGCGATTGAAAACGGTATGCGCTGCCTGTTGCGTGAAAAAATAATCGAGATATGCGACCGGTGCCTTGAACGGGGTTTCGTGCGTATCCATAGCCTTGAATCGCTTGGCGATCTGTTTGAGCAATATAAGGCACTGGGTGGGAATGGAACAGCGGCGAAGTTGATTGAAGACGTTAAAAAACTTCAAGTGAGATAAGGAGGGAAAAGAATGAAAATTTACATTAATCCGGGACATGGTGGAACCGACAGTGGGGCCGTGGGAATCGGAGGCAGACAGGAAAAGGACGACACGCTGCGGTATGCGTCTGCGGTGGCGGATAAGTTGAGCACGGCAGGACATGAGGTCAAGCTGGAAAGAGACGGAGACTATTACATTTCTGTCACGGATATCGCAAAAAAAGCCAATGCCTGGGGCGCAGACCTGTTTATCGCCTTCCACCGCAATTCTGGCGGTGGCACGGGTGCTGAATGCCTTGTGGTATCAAGCGCAAGCGAAGTCTCACACAGGATGGCGCAGGCTATCCAGAATGCGCTTGTGGAGGTCGGATTCCGCGACAGGGGCGTAAAGGTACAGGACAAAAACACTTATGTTCTCTCACATACCACAATGCCGTCAACGACAATCGAGTGCGGGTTTGTGGACAGTCAGGCGGACAACGAGCTTTTTGATGGTAGATTTGATGATATTGTTTATGGAATCGCCAATGCTATTTTATCTATTGCTGGTGGAAGTATCGAGCCTGAACCGCAGCCAATGCCTGAACCAGAGCCTAATGACTTTGAGATTAAAAACTTTGTTAATAGGCTCTATGTGAATATTCTGGATAGAGAACCCGACCAGGAAGGCTACTGGAATTGGGTTAAGGCGCTTATGGCACGAGCTGTCACACCAAAAGAAGCTGCTTATGGAATATGCTTCAGCAATGAAGAACTTTTGAAGCGTGAGGCGACAGAGGAATTTGTAGACGAACTGTACCGCGGGCTTTTGGGACGCAAGATGGATGCGGCAGCGCGCGATACG
>NZ_LAYJ01000055.1 GCF_000981035.1 Christensenella hongkongensis | reverse complement strand
TTTGGAATAGCAATCATTATATTATTCTGGACGGCTCTACGAGGAATGAAGAAATATAACTTTAATTTTACAGGGAGCGGCGTATGAAAGACATATCGATCAGCGTACAGCACGTATATAAAGATTTCAATGGCGAAGAAGTCCTACGGGATGTGCACCATGATTTTGAGTCGGGAAAAATCCATGGGATCGTTGGCAACAACGGCTCGGGTAAGACCGTACTGTTTAAATGTATCTGCGGGTTTCTGTTCCCGTCGAAAGGGAAAATATTGGTAGATTATGAACAGGTGGGACAAGATATGGACTTCCCGGAGGATATGGGAATCATCATCGAGACGCCGGGCTTTTTGCCTACGCTTACAGGAATGAAGAACTTGCAGCTTTTGGCGTCTCTCAAACGCAAGATCGGGGATCGGGAAATCCGCGAAACGATCAAAAAGGCGGGGCTTGATCCCGACCTCAAAAAGCACGTTGCAAAATATTCCCTCGGAATGCGGCAGCGTCTTGGCATTGCGCAGGCGATCATGGAGGATCCTTCCCTGCTCGTTTTGGACGAGCCGTTCAATGGTCTTGACAAGCAGGGTGTGAAGGATATGCGCGGACTGATTAAGGGATTAAGAAATAAGGGGAAAACAATCCTGCTGGCGAGCCATAATGCAGCAGACATCGAGGAATTGTGCGATACGGTGTGCGAAATGGACGCGGGAATTCTTACGGCAGTACGGTGAAATGGGGCCCCCGGCACGCTTGAACAAGCGAAGCGAAGTGAGCGTGCCGGGGTAAGAGGAGGAGCAAGGAAGCGGGCCTCGTTTACCGCAGGGCGGAAAACGAGGCAAAGCGAACTTTGCGACGACGAGGTGCGGTAGTATGGCGGAACCAATCATAAGCGTAAGAAATCTAGTAAAGATATATAAAACAAAAAAGGTGCGTTTCAAAGCTCTGAACAGCATTGATCTGGATATTTCTCCCGGAGAATTTGTGGCGGTAGTTGGCACATCGGGCAGTGGAAAATCGACCTTGTTGAACCTCATCGCGGGGCTGGAAAAACCAACGGCAGGGAAAGTATTCGTCAGGGATAAACCAATCCATAAGATGAAGGAGGATGATTTGGTGGAGTTCCGGCTGAACCATGTGGGCTTCATCTTCCAGAGTTTTAACCTGATGGATACGCTGACTACGCTCGAGAACACGGCATTTCCATTAATGCTTCGCGGAATACTGCCCCAAAAGAGGGACAAAGAGGCGAAGGAGCTGCTTTCACGGCTTGGGCTTTCGGGGCATCTTGCACACGATCCTGATGAGCTTTCAGGAGGGCAGCAGCAAAGAGTATCCATTGCGCGGGCAATCATCACGGACCCGGAAATATTGTTCGCGGATGAACCAACGGGGAACCTTGACAGCGAGACGGCAGAGCAGATTATGGGAATCCTACAGGATATTGTGAAAGAGAATGGGACCACACTTTTGATGGTCACGCACGATATGGAAAAAGCGCGGTATGCGGACCGGATCGTGCATATTTCGGACGGGGAGATTGTCGGAATTGAAGAGAAAAACAAATAAGGATCTCATTATATTGGGAATCGTTCTCGGTGCGATGGTGGCATATGTCATTGCTACAGTAGCCAATACGATCTTATTGAAATCGGCCTGAAAGTGAGGAAACAGAAAATGAAAAAGATATTGAGCGGATTGCTTGCGGTCATCATTATATTGAATGTAATGGGAATTGCATTTGCCGCAGGTGAAAGCCAGACATCAGTGGTACAGGAAAAAAGCACAGACAATACAGTCCTTGTGATTGATAACAGCAACCTGTATCAGGGTATGGATAAACCATACAGTAGCGGATATATGCCAACCGTGGCAAACGGAGCAGTATCGATCATTCTGCCCCTTATTTCTTCGCAGGAATTACAGGGGAACAGTGTCAATATGACGGTTAATTTAGGAGACGCCGCAACGTCCCCGTTTGTATTCAAGAACTATGATAAGACAATCAAGCTGGCCGAACATAATGTCAATAATGGCAAAGAAAAGGTATCGGCTTACCTGATCGACCTTTCTCTCCCATTGACGGATGGACGCGTGAACGGGCGCTATCCGGTCACTATAAATTTACAGGGACAAACAACTGGCGGCGTCCAATTCACTCAGTCATTTATTCTGTATGTAACGATAACGGATGGTATTGATCCCAATGCCACGCCCGAACCAGAACCAACACACGAACCTGTTAAAGAGGAAGCGCCCGCCCCACAACCCAAAGCAATAGTCTCGAGTTATTCTGTAAATCCCTTCCCTGTTCTCGCGGGGCAGGAATTTGCCTTTTCCGTCACATTACAAAATACCAACGATAGTCAGTCAATGCGTAATGTTAAAATGACAATTAACGGTGAAACAGCAGACGTGATTCCTATGGGCGAAACCAATTCTTTTTATTACAAAAAGATTGGAACAAAGGATACTGTAACCATTGATACTAAAATGATGGTGCAGCAGACAGCGGAGCCAAAGCCGCAAAAAATTACAATTCATGTTGAATATGAAGGAGATAAAGCAACCGCTTTTACGTCGGATGAATCTATTGTAATTCAAGTCAAACAACCCATGCGTATCGAGTACGATGAGCCGGAAATACCCAAAGAAGTAAATGCGGGTGATACGATATCTCTTTCCATGAATGTAATGAATATGGGGAAAGGGACGGTATATAACGTTCGTGCGGAATTGGAAGCCCCCGGCCTTGTGCCTGAAGGCAGCGCATTTCTTGGTAATTTAGAGAGCGGGGCATCGAAGAAAAGCGATTTGTATGTATTTGTCGGAACGCTCGACACGGGAGAAAGCAACGATTCAGACGCGAAATATGGCCCGACAAGCGGGAAAATAATCCTTTCTTATGAAGATGAGTTTGGCGAGGTATCTTCGCAGGAATTTGAGTTTAGTACCAATATTAATCCGCCGATAATCAACGCGCCACAGGAGGAAGAGGAAGAAAAGCCGGAGACGCAAAGCCAGTGGTGGATTTCGGTGATTATTCTTGGTGCGGTCATCGGTGCAATCTTCGGTATCCGGTATGCCTTGAAACG
>NZ_LAYJ01000041.1 GCF_000981035.1 Christensenella hongkongensis | reverse complement strand
GCGGTATACTGCGCCGTATGTCAACCGCCTCGATAATATGGGTGCGGACGGCGTACAGGTCGCAAAGGACATCCACGACATGTTCCGCGTACACAACCTGAACGCGGACGTACTCGCGGCAAGCTTTAAAAATTCGCAGCAGATACTCAACCTCTGCAAGCATGGGATTGGTGCGGTTACAGCCGCGCCGGACGTGCTGCGCGCGCTTACCTATCACGACGCGACATTTACGGCGGAGGAGAATTTCACGCAGGACTTTTATGCGCTGGTAAACGAAGTGAAGGGTACGCACCTGAAATAAAGCCGCGCCATAAAATCAACGTAAAAAAGAGGAAAGGGCCTTTATCAGGCAGCTTTCCTCTTCTTTTTGTTATGCTGATGCGTTGCGGGCGCGTGCTTTTCCATCCGCGCCACACGCACGTTCTGTCAGGCCGCGGCCTCGTTGACTACAAAATCGGCTTTATCAAAGGTAACGCCGTTCTCGGCCATCGAATCCGGAAGCGTAAACTCAAAGCTGGATACGTTTCCGGGAGCAAGGGCCTCCGATTTTTCAACCAGCTCCGTATAAACCACAGTGGAACCGCTGTAAAGCTTTGCCGTAATGCTCAGGCGTTTGCAGGGCTTATCCGAATTGTTCTTCACCGCGAGCTTGTACTGCGTATCCGTCATGGACGGGGTGAATTCAAGCTGGTCGGCTATGTTGGTATATTCGTTGGCGGTCATGGAAATCACGGTTTTGGCAGATACCGCCGGCGGAAGCTCTCCACTCCCCTTGGAAATCGGGATCAGGACTTCGCCCGCCGCCTTTACCTGGTAAAAATCATAGGTATGCTCCGTATCGGATACGGTCACAACCACGCTAAGCTTTGGGATTGTTACGCCGTTGTTGTTCACGGCCTGTACGACAACGTTGTTGCCGCCGATCATAATCGTTTTACAGGTTATATTATCCGCGCACTTTTGCAGCGCGTCGGCAATCTTCTGGTTATCGTAGGTCGTTGCTTCGCCGTCAGAGTTCACAGCCTCTTTGGGGACGACGCCTTCCTGCACAAGAGCCTCCACTTCGGCCTTGCTCATGCCCTCCGTGGGCTCCGGATCCGCAGCGGGCGAGGGAGTGGCCTCAGGCTGCCCTGTTTCCTCCTGCGTATCTGTTTCATTGTTATCATCCTGGGTTTCGCTCGCTGCTTCCTGCGATCCGGCTGCCACAGTGGGAGATTTGATGATCTCCAGTTTTCCGGCGTTCGGTATGCTGCAGGCTGTGAAACCGAGTGCCGCCGTACACAGCGCGACAACCAATGCAACCATTTTTTTCATAGGGACTCCTTATTTCAAACGTGTTTCACCACATTGTATCTTTTTTGTATCATTTCTTTGAATACTGCAATTATAACAGAAATATTATTTTTATGTTAGAATAGTGGTAGGATTTTACAAATTATTCACGATTAACGCGGAAAGGGAACGGTTATATATGGTTTACAAAACGGTAATATTCGATATGGACGGCACGCTGCTCAACACATTGGATGATCTGGCGGACAGCGTCAATTACATGCTGCGGGAATTTGATTACCCACTTCGGACAGTAAAAGAGGTGGGTGATTTTGTGGGAAACGGCGTGGAGCGCCTCATCCGCCTTGCGGTGCCCGCGGGCACCCCGGATGAAAAAATCCTGCGGTGCATGGATGTGTTCAAAACGCATTACGCAGCCCATATGCAGGATAAAACACGCCCCTACGACGGGATTTGCGAGCTGCTGGGCGAGCTCAAAGCCGAAGGCGTAAAAACGGCCGTTTTATCCAATAAATTTGACACGGCGGTAAAAAAGCTTGCCGGGGAATATTTTGGAGACCTCTTGCAGGATGCGGTGGGGGAAAGCGACAGGGTACGGAAAAAACCAGCGCCGGACGGAATTTTTGCCGCAATGAAAAAGCTTGGCGCATTGCCGGAGGAAACCGTTTATGTAGGGGATTCCGAGGTAGATGTGCGCGCGGCGAAAAATGCGAAGGTTGCGTGCATCGGCGTGACGTGGGGATTCCGTGATAAGAGCGTTCTTGTAGCGGAAGGCGCGGATATGATTGTCAGCCACCCACAGGAAATTATTACAATCGTACGTTCCGGCGCGAAGGAATAAAGCCCTTTCTTCCGCCGCGGGGTATTACGGAAGGTGGAAGAAATGAATAAAAAAGTTGTATTACTGGTGTGCGTGCTGCTTCTTGCGGCCTGCGCTGCGGGCTGCACTGAGGTCACGGCGCAGGAAACAGGCGGGCAGCTGCCGCAGACTGCTTCTGCATACGCAGACCGCCTGCTGGGCTATCTGACACAACAGGGCGATGCGCCGGACGCAGTCAGGATTGACGGGGAAGAAACGATCGGCGGGACAAAATACCAGCTCGCCGAAGCGATCCGTTCCGGGCAGGACGAACAGGCATGGTATGCCTTTGATATGGAAACAGGCGATATTTTCGTGCTGAATAAGAATACGGAGCAGCTGACCTTGCTGACGAGCGTCCTGCAATAACAGATAAAAAAACAGCGGAACCATCCGCTGTTTTTGTTTAGTCCTCTTTTAATGTGAATTTCCATACGCACCGCGCGGTTGGATCAGTGATATCCGGCGCACAGCTTATGGTTTCGGCCTCAAAGCGCGGATCGATTGTTTTTGCAAAATAACCATATTCCACAATCCCAACGGGCGCGCAGGGAAAGTAATCAAGGCCCTTTCGTTCGCGCGCGTCCTGCGTGCGGCATTTGCGTGCGCGGTAGGTTACCGTATTGCCTTCCACAATGACCTCAGGATCGTTGAGCGAAGCCTGGAACCGGAATTTAAACGCCTGCGCGAGGCCTTCCACACCTGCATATTCGGGCAGCCCCAATAATTCCTTAATGCGCCGCGCCTCGATCTGGGTAAATTGCTTCCACGCGTTTGCGTCATGCTCCATCGCCTCGTCGATGCCCCTCTTTTTTTCGATGGACAGGAACCAGCAGCCGTCGTGCGCCAGCCAGTCTTTCGCATACATTTGAATCAGCTCGATCAGCTTCTCCCTTGGCAGGGATTCGATATCCGTGTATTCCATTTTTTCCATTCCCATATCCAGACCTTCCGTTTTTTCTTGTATCATTGTAGTAAAAAGGGCAGGCTGCGTCAAGCGGCAGGTTAATTGAGCGCCTTCAAAAGAAGCTTATAGGCGTTGTCCATTGCCGCCGAGGTAGCTGCGGGCTGCTCGTGCTCCATCCGGCAGCGCGCGTGGACAAAGCTCATAAGCGCGGCTGCAAACGCGCTGTAAACGTATTCCGTATCCTCTGACGGAAGGATCAGCCCTTCGCGCACGCCAAGCCGGGCGAGCTGCATTGTCTGATCAAAGATCATGGAAAGGTACCTGCGGATAAACGACATATCGCCGCCGAAGAACTGCTGCATTTCTTTGCCGCCCACATTAAACAGCATCAAGTGAAAATCCGAATTTTCGTTCGCAATGATTTTGCGTACGCTTTCAAGGATGGAATAACACTTGGCTCGAAAACCATCAGCTTCGCTCATCCTCCTGAAAATTTCAGAAAGCTCCATCTCGATGCTGTAGATGACCGTTTTGGAAATAATTTCTTCCTTGGTCTTAAAGTAATTGTAGAGCGTACCCTTGCCAATGCCCGCCGCTTCGGCGATATCGGATGTTTTGATATCGCTGATGTTCATTCCGGAGGACAACAGCGCCATCAGGGCGCGCATAATCTTTAATTCCTTCTCCTTATGCTCATGTACGGTAAGGAAGCAAGCAACCGAAAACAAGAGATAGACCGCCAGCACTACACTATTCCGAACCAAAGACCAAAAGATAAGCATTGTGGGAAAATCTAAACTTTTGGATTTTCCTACAATGCCGACTACGGCGG
>NZ_LAYJ01000122.1 GCF_000981035.1 Christensenella hongkongensis | reverse complement strand
CAAGACCTGTAACGCCAATCCAGAACGCCCCGCTCTGCAGGTAAGACTGCAGAGCGGGGCGTTCTGGATTGGCGTTACAGGTCTTGTGCTTACGCTGCTGTATTACATTTTTGATCTCGTGGGGTTTATCCCTGCATACTCGCAGGAGCAGATCGTAAACGTTGTCATGATGGTTGTGCAGATTCTTTCCTTTATTGGAATTGTGACTGATCCCACCACAAAAGGGATTAAGGATAGCGAGCAGGCACAAGGGTATGAGAAACCGAAAGAATGATTGAGAACGGGCGGCATCTTGCGGGGTGTCGCCTTTTTTGTTGATGTAAGAAATAAGCGATAATTAAATTGATATGATTAAAGAAGAAATAACGATCTAAAAAAACGTTGATTTTTAGGTTGATATATGATATTATACATAAACCAGTCAAAATATAAGGCGTTTTTTAGGTGAAGTTATGAAATATATACAATTAAAAAATTTGTACTATGCCGATAAAAATGCTTACGAAAAAGCGTATGTGGAAAGATATCAAGGAATTGGCACGATAAAGCTGCCTATAAAGATAAAAAAGCATCCTGCATTTATTGCTAATACTAAAGAGTTAACTATTTTAACGGAAAGCATTTTTCGTAAAGCCATGCGTATCAATGAATATGATTTTTTATTGCCTGATGTAGCAAAGAGTTTTAGAGAGAGAAGCTGCTTGATTGATGAAATTCAGATGTCGAACGATATAGAAGGAGTAAACAGCTCTAAGGCGGAGATTTCTGAAGCGTTGACAAATACAAAGAGTAAAAAAGAGTTGCGTTTTAGCGGCATAGTGAATAAGTATGTGAAAATTTTAAATAACGAAAAAGATCTTAGCGAAGATATATATTCTATTAGCGGGATCAGAAAATTATACGATGAAATTTTTTTAAATGAAATTCCACTAGATGACCGTCCTGATGGACTTTTTTTTAGGACTAATAAAGTATTTGTGCGGAATCCAAGACAAAAAATAATTCATGCGGGACTTACTCCTGAAAGTGAAATTATAAGCAATATGGAAAAGTCAATAAGTATGCTTCAGAATGAGGAGATTCCATATTTATATAGGGTAGCTGCATTCCATTACTGCTTTGGATACATACATCCTTTTTATGATGGAAATGGAAGAATGGGAAGGTTTATGAGTAGTGCTCTATTTGCACATGTACTTCCGCCGCTTATGTCAATAAGGCTCTCGTACGTGATAAAGAAAAAAAAAGATCAATATTATAAGGCATTTGAAGATGTAAATGATAGTAAAAATAGAGGCGATGTTACCCCCTTCGTATTAAAATTTCTTTCGTTTGTTGACGAAGCAGCAGATACACTTCTTGATAGAATAGAGCAGCAAGTAGCTGCATTAAATGAAATTTTAACGGTTATAAATCTTTTGCATGACGACGGTGTGCTAAAGAAACGCGAAGGAGATATAATGTTCTTGTTGGCCCAGAATTATTTATTCGCAGATGAACCTTTTAGCATGAAAGAGTTGAGCGAAACTTTAAAGGTCAGCTGGTCTACAGAAAAGGCAAGTATAGATGAGATAATAAGGAAAGGTTTCCCTGTGACTGTGTCACAAGAAGGAAAAACAAAACGCATTAGATTGAACGTTAAGGGCTTTCTAGATGAGTATCGTGAAAAATATGAATGATATTGAATATTTTGTTGTTGTATAATACTTTTACACCACGCGGGGGCTTCGGCTCCCGCTTTTATCTTCCCCGCCCACACGTGAACTAATTATGGAATGCCTAGACCGCCCAATCAGGAGCGGTCTTTTATCATCCGAGCAGAACCTGAAACCCAAAATTCCTTGTCTCCACAATCTTCTACAGATAACTTTATATTGATTTCATTAAAATGGAGTATTAAAATAAAGATGCAAAAACATCTACCTACACAAAGCAGAAAAATAGTGTTTAAGCTTTACGGCTGCCATTGATGACGCCAACGAAAAGGAGGCCCTTATGGAGTGGAAATTTATGGTTATGCAGCGACACTATAGGAATGGAGTATGCGAGACGGGGATCATTGAACGTGACAAATTCTGTGAAGAAGACTTTCCAAAAGACAAGGAGCGGTACGAGCAGAAGTTTTTTCCATGCAAGGATTTTAAAAAAGCTGTAAGAGAATTGATGCGAAGATCGTTTACCGTGCTGCCGAAAAATTGACTGTGAAAGTCTGAGCCGCTCTGAATAGGGCGGATAAAATTCAATTCTATTACACGCACACTACACACAAGATGCTTAGAATATGCTTGATAAAAGGAAATTTATAGCCCTGCTAAGGGAGTAGGCTGAGGTAATCGGCGCGAGGGTTCAAATCCCTCCTTCTCCGCCAAAAAGAACCGCTTTGTTAAGCGGTTCTTTTGCGTTTCACGGCATTTTTACCCTTTGGTTTACCCTTTAGGAAGATTCAATACAGTTTGTCGCAAATAGTATATCAAATGCTCCTTATCTATTTTAGTCTAGTTACTCTGCCGCAATGTGGACATTTACTTGGATTTGTAATAGGAATAACCTTTTTACCACAAGCACAACGATAGTACGTATATTTTATTTTCATATTGAGTTGCTCCAATTGGAGCGCTCCTTTCTAGCTTGGAATTTTCTCTTGTCATCTATGTTCAATTTGTTTATAATTAGTTAGATAAAAATGATTCATGAGCAGGGTGTAACCAAGCTTGTGATCCCTATTTACAGGTGGTCGCTTTCGCAGAGCAGCCACCTATTTCTTTTTTGCTTGAGGCCGAGTCTGTGACAGAGCGCTTCCAGCCACAGATTTGGTATTGGCACTAGTACGCCCACTTCTCAATAGGCTAGAGGCTTTACTGGCTACAGGACGCGAGGTCTGCTTCGGATTTGATTTTGCCATATTCTTATCTCCTTTCCATGTGTTTGCTTGTTAGCTTCCAAGCTAACATATGTGCAAAAAAATATCTATATTAACCCCAACTCTGAAAGTCGGATGGATGCGGATTGTTTTGACACCTGAAAAAATTCTTTCGCATCGGTTATCAATAAATCTAAACATGTCGGTACAGCATCTCCATTCTTTATCTTGGTATATAAGGGATGCTGCTGCACGAAGATACGAAAAGCTTCATGCGGCATCAATATTTTAGGTGCAATTCCATTTGCTTGCCACTCCATCCAATCCTCATTAGACCATCTCATCTCAAATTCATCTGATGGTGCTTTGTAAGGACATTTGAAGGCAACGGCTTCATCTCCGCCAGCAAGTATTTGCATAGTATGATATGCTTGATGGATATACCAGTGTACACATTCATGCGCTATCGTATTTCTTTCACTTCCAAGGTTGCGAGTAACTATTACGTCTGGATCGATAAAGACGGTTCCTCTTTCGACCTTCTCATATACAATTTCGTCCGTATCTTTTAAATAGATTTCGGTCAATCCTTCGTTAAAAAATATTTGCCCTAAAATGCTCAAATCTTCCGATATATGAATTCGTCTGATTTGTAGCATCATATCCTGTGTAGCAATTTTTTCGATGGGCACTACCGCAGGGCTGTAAATCGCTTGAGAAAAATATTTGCTTAAAAAGTCCGTTGCAATAAGTTCAAAGTCATCTTTTCTCAGGATTGGAACCATTTCTTTTGAAAGCTTTATTTCTATCATACCTTCTCAATAAACCTCGATGGAATCGACTGCAAGTGTACCGGGAACATCGGCAACTTCAGCAGAACATATTAAAATCAGCCATTTATTAACAGAATCCACGTTCCTATCACGATGTACGGTTTCTTCAATCTCAATTTCTGCATTTACAACGATCTGAAATTTAATCATACTGTTGCTAAGGCTAACATCTGATACTTTAACCAATTCAAAATCTAGCAACATAGCGTGTTCAACATATTCTATTTGATTAGAATTGTATGTCAAATCAAGTCGTTGATAATTATCTTCAATGTAAGAGGACAATGGTTTGTAAGCAACATTCAAAAGTTCACGATCAATCACTTTTTTGAAAGCATCTGCAATTTCATGAGACATATTACTTCTCCTCGTCGAGCTTATCCGCAATACTAATCCAAAAATCTGCATCTTTACCTTTATCTCTTGCTTTGCGCAGCGCCGTACGGGCAGCTGGCGTATTTATAATGTATTCTGGCAAATCAGGAGAGACTTGGTTTTTTTCTTCACCAGCATAATCAAACATTAAATCGCGCTCTTCTTTTGTCAATTTGAGTATTGAAGCAATTTTTTCCAACATTTCAAAGCTAGGAGGATTTCTACGTCCTTTTTCGATATCGGAAAGATATGGAGCTGCTATTTCCAGCATATCTGCCATTCCTCTCAACGATATGTCCCGCGCTTTTCGTTTCTCTGCAATAAATTCTCCAAATATTGACAAAACTTCCCCTCCGTTCTGACGTTAGCTTGTTTGCTAACATAATAACATGATTATAATATATTGTCAAGATTGTATTTATAGACAAATCCGATAGTAGTTTCTTTACATTCTATAAATCAAATGTTCTGTTTCAAAGTTAAAGATTCTTTATAAACTTCTCCATCCGATCCGCGCTTTCCTTCTTCATGCGCTCGGTAACGTGCCCATATTGATCGAGCGTGAAAGCGGCTGTGTGGTGTCCAAGGTTCTCCTGTACCGTTTTTACATCGTCTCCCGCTTGCAGAGAAGCGACTGCGTATGTATGCCGCAGGTCATGAAACCGTGCATCTGGAATATTAAGATCACGCACAATCTTCTTATAGTGCTTATAAACCGTAAAGTGGGCAAGATGTCCGCCGATTTCATTCGTAAACACAAGCTGATTCCCTTCCCACGGCTGCCAAGCTGCTCCGGCTTTTAAGCGCCATTCGCTTTGCCGAAGTTTCTGCGCCTTTAGTGTTTGCATCACAGTGGATGCGGGAGAGATCATACGTGCCTTATTGTTTTTCAACGGAAGGAACTGATAAACTCCCTGTATTTTTTGTAGCTGCCTGTACACATAAATCGTTCTTTTGTCAAAGTCGATGCAATCCCACGTCAGCCCAAGAATTTCTGACTGTCGTAAACCTGTAAACAAATCGACAAGATAGATCGTTTCATATGGATGTCCTTGTATTGCTTGCAAAAATGCGCTCATTTCATCATTTTCAAGCGGTTTGATTTCTTTTTTCTCGACACGGGGCAGCTTGCAGGCGTCAGAAGCGTTAAACTTCACATATCCAATTTCCATAGCTTGTGAAAGCGCTTTATGAACGACACCATGCAAATTTTTGATTGTTTTCGCTGACAGACCTACTGTATCATTTGTTCCCCTATGAACCTTGTTGTAAAAGGCTTGTATTGTTGGTGTATTCAGCGCTTGAAGCTTGACCGCTCCCAATGACGGTTTGATATGCCTTTCGATTTGTGTGGCATAAGATTTCAGCGTCAATGGTTTTAAATTGCCCGTATACTCTTTCAACCAAATATCAAGCCATTGTCCAAACGTCATTTTGACAGGCTCTATATAAATGCCATTATCTATTTCCGTCGTGACCTGACGGAGCTTTATGCGAACCTCTGTTTGCGTTTTTCCATAAACAGACTTCTGAATCTGTTTACCAGTGCCAGGATCGCGCCCTACGGTGTAACGCGCTTCCCAAATACCATCAGCACGCTTGCGCATCGAGCCGCCGCCCTGTGCGCCTCTCTTCGCTTTTCGGTTATCTTTGTTTTCCTTCCTATCCATGTGATCACTCCCCATATTTGAGCCAGTCGAGGAATGCTTCTGCCTGCATCCCACCACTTTCTACATCTTTTCTTAACTTCTTTGCTTCCTCTTTCCACCGTTCAAAATCAGCTTCGGAAAGAACGCCTTTCTTCATTTTCGCAAAATTGTTTTTGTAGGCTTGCCTGTACGCTTTTTTCTCCGGCGATCTGTCCAGATTCTGCGTGTACTGCGCCATTGCCCCTGTTTGCCGGCAGGTATTACCTTGCGCGTCTATGGTGCGTTCACAGTAAACCGTTCGGCCTTGTGCCACAAAATAACGTCCACAATGCTTACATTTCCGAATGACAACTTCCTGCTCGATCATATCCTTAATGTATGCTACTATGACGCTTTGCAGGGTATCGTCCGCACGGATATAAAATTCCAGACGGCGCATATCGCCATCAAGCGCGATCATTAGCTTTTGGCTGATTTCCGCATCGTGCAGGAAAGAATAATCCGAGGGAGCCATGAGATCAAGCGGTACTTTTGCTGAAATCCTCCCATTAGAGGTTATTGCTTCCGTTTTTCCTTTCGGGGCATGGAACGACTCATTGACACGTTCGTCATGTGCGCCCAACAAATGATAGATCATATCCATGCGTATATCAGCCGTCGCTTTCTGCCCATATATCTTATCCGCAAACACATTCGCATTCAGCAAGGTTTTTACCTGTTCAATATAGGTTGAAATGACATGGGCGTTTAAAAATATGTCTTTGAAGCCCTCTAAGACGGATTGCTTGTTCCATTCCTTCTGCCGGAGCAAGGCATCTACCACCCGCAAACTCTTTTCACGGTATACACTGAACAGATCGGGA
>NZ_LAYJ01000070.1 GCF_000981035.1 Christensenella hongkongensis | reverse complement strand
CTCTTCCAATTTTTTCAGATATTTTTCAAGATCCTCTGTTCCATTCTCTAAAGTGATTTTTCCATTTTTGGCATCCTGTAAATCTTTTTTTGCCTGAATTATTTCTTGTTCAATATCAGTCTTGCTTCGGATAATCTTTGCATCATATAGTTTAGCGTCCCCAAATAATACATCGATATATTGGTTCACTTCCTCTTGAGTATAACCAATCATTTCGACTGTCAGTACAGGTACTTGACTAGCTTGTGGCGATAATATTTCCGCATCAATATTTAGATTTATCTTATCTCCGACTACTATATTCTCTTTCCAAGAAGAACTACTTATAGGAATGCCAGATGATGCTTCTGACTCTTCATACGATTGGTTGTTTTTTCCAACAACCGATTTGTCGCTTGGTGTCTTTTGGCATGAAATAATGACACAAGTAGAAATAATAACCAAAATCATAACTGTTATTATTTTTATCATAATGTTCTTTCGTTCTTGATTCATACTATTTTTCAATTTCTGTTTAGAATTTTTCATAATAACTAATATCCTATACTTCTGTCAATGATACTTCCATCAATTACATTTAGAGGCTTTTATGATCGTCCACGAACGCCGCCGTAAAGGGCAGGGCGGAAAGGATGGGAAGCGCCAAGAGCACAACGTCCGTTTGTAGGGACGAGAGGGCAAGCTGGATAGAGTACCCCGCCGGAAGCCCGCCCTCCATCTGCCCCTGAAATATGGGCAGCATTTAGTCGAACACGCCGAAGAACGCCGCTGCGGTAAGCCCTGTCAGTCCTACTATGAAGCCTCATGACATAAGGGAGCGTTTTATGTCTGTTTTAAAAGTGTTCACACGAACATATCCTATCTGCATTATTTCATATAACGAGTTCGGCCGTTTGAAAGAGTTTAATATCCCAGACTATTATCAATCACGGTGCCGTCCAGCGCGTTCAGCGTAATCACATCTAATCCCCGTGAATATTCAAAGTTGATATTGGATGGATTCCATTCTCGTCTATATAGTCATCGTTGCATGGAGGTTCCACTCCTGTTCGCTCATAGTATCCGTCGGTATGTTCAAGTTCAATAAAGAATTTCCATACGGGCAAATAATAATAATCGGAGCTGTTTTCCTTTGCATATCCTTCTTCATTATGATATAATCCTGAAACTTAATATCCTACATTTCGATCAATCCTGCTCCCATCTATTGCATTTAGTGTAACAGGCCCCCAAACTTCGGTGAATCCACTATCAAGACGAATAGGATTTCCTGCATCATCATAAGCTTGTGGTTCATCAAAAGTTTCGGACGCCTCACCTGGCAAAGTAGCAGAAGTAATTTTGGAGAAAATGTTCCAAACAGGAGAGTAATAATATGCTCCACTATTAGGTTGTTTGATCCTCATGAGACCTAATTCAACCCGCGTGACATCTACTGTAAAATTATCATACATATCATTTTGCGCCATATAGTCAGTATTTATAGCATCTAATGCGATCTTTTCAATTTCGTTGAATGACATCAGATCGGCCGATTCAGTTTCTACTGAGTTGATTGCCATTGGACTTTCCCATTTGAAAGAAGCGATCCCACCGTCATCAACAACAACCATAATTTTTTCATACCTTATTGGTGTGGCATTCGTATCTTCCATATGCTCACCTATTTCGTTTGATGCGTACGCTGTTGGACACCCATTTATGCTACGCATAAAAACACAAGCCCATCCCCAATTATTAGTAGAATACTTTGCTTGCCTTGCAGCACAACCAACATAACATAATTCGTAGTCTTGTGTAATTTTTGAAACTAATTCAGTTGCTTTTTTTGCGGCGTCTTCTTTGGATATACTAATGTTATATGGTTCGCCTGATGTCGCGGTGTAGGCCCAATCTCCGTCATTTATACACATGTAGGTAAGATATCCAAGCCAATTATTTGCAGTCTCAAATATATATCTTTTTCCATCTTTATTTGTGCTAACAGAAAAACCTTCACATTCCCCACCTTCAGAACCAGGAACTACAAAACCCTTCTGGAGAATTGGTTCTGCTTCTTTTAAGTCGCTTTCACTTGGCGCAGATATATATTCGGTCTCAAGCTCATTTATTCTACTATTTAGTTGGTCACGATGAGAGGTGCTTTCAGAAGAATTATCGAGTGTGCTTAATTCCTTTTTTATAGACAGAATATGTTCCTCAATATTTTCTTTTGTTTCCACACTATACTCACGATATTCGGCATTTTCACCAAAAAAAGTATTTTTGACTAGATCAATATCATCTTGCGTAAAATTTCTTGGGCTAGCGGAAACAACGGGAATTTGTGAAACTGACGGCAGAACAATTTCTGCGTCAATGTTTAATGTCATGTGCGAATTGCTTGATGCGCCTGATCCATCCAATACCCAACGGTCTGGCGCACCAAGTGTTTGAATCAAAAGACCACCTGAATTTGGATCGGATTCATTGGAATCATTTGCAGACTGAAAATTCGCATCACTTTTTCCGACAACGGCAGCTTGATTAGGGGTAGCTTGACAAGCGGTTGCAAAAAAAGAAATACAAAGAATGAAAATCCAAAATATAGAGTAAGATTTTGCTTTCATTTTTTTCATATGCCGGTCTCCCTTTCGTACATTTTATCGATTAGCTCCTTCTATAAGCGACGATATCCACCTATATGCCTGCCAAATATTGATTAGTTACTCTTGGTTCAATATAACTCCCATCAATAGCATTTAGAACAATAGATGATTGTGATTTGAACGTTGAATCCGGATAGCCATAATCGAAATTAACTGTCCACGTTGGAATATATTCGCCTTGGTCGGCCTTTTTTTCAGAAGATAATAAATCAATCCCTAATTCAAACTTCGTAATATTGATATCAAGCGCTTCTTCATCAGTGCTACTTGACGCAAATATTTTTTGTAGAGTATCTATGGCTTGAGCCTCCATTGTGTCAACATCTTCAATTTTTGCAGACATATTTTCCTCATTGGTTATTTTACAAGCCCCCTCATACCACAGTAAACATAATCCCTCTTCGTTTATGGCGATCCTGAGGAATTCCGGTTCCCATGGTGATCCATAATCCGGCGGGACATTGGGATTTAAATAGTACGAACTCGGATAGTATATTTTTTGCAATCCATCTATATTTCTCGTAAATGTGAAAATCCATCCATATGAATCAATCTCACCATCCAAGACGATAGTACATGCTTCTTCGGTGAACAAAGATAAATCATTTGCTCCGATATCATTTGCATATTCTAAGGCTTGCTCATGCGCCGATTGTTTTGAAATCGAAGGGGATTTCGGCATATAAGTAGCCATATCCTCGTCGATTAAACTTTGTGGGTATACTTCCAGATTCATATTTTTCCTATATGCAAAGTTATTATGGTTACGCGCAAACGTACATTGTGCTATTGAACCGTCAGCTTGTTTTATATACGCATCATGATAGACACCGGACTCAAGTTCAGAGAGAATTAGCTGCGAAGTCGAGCTAACTGTTGAGGTATCTTTTGTTAAATCTCCTATCGCTCCCCAATCCGAATACATTTCCGTACTATTAGTGAATTGTTGAACATAGGAAAGAATCTGCTCATCTGTGAAAATCTTTTTTTCTACCTTTGTGATTGGATATGTTTCTTTATCAGGAGCCATTGCTTCTGCGGTTTTATTGATTGTATTGATTGGAACGATATTTGAATTGCTACACGCTGCAACAACAAGTATAAAACTTACGATCAATATTGTAATTATAAGAATATGTCTGTTTCTTTTACCCATAATCGCTCATCCTTGTCTAATATTGCAATCAAGCGGAAAAATTGATAATTACTCAATTCCTCATTGTCACTCTTATTTATTGTTAGCGGCTGAAAAGCCGCTAACAATAAATTGATATAATAGATTAGCAGTATGTTACTCCACTACTGAAAATAAGATAATCACTCGAGCTGGAACTTGCAATACTCATTTTGATATTTACGCCTGACGGATAAGATGTAAAATCTGCTAACCAATTTCCGGTACGTACGATTTCTGGGGAAAGTACAGTACAAGTCGAGCCAGAACTTGTGCTATATCCGCGCATTCTCCAATTACTTTGGCCCCGCTTTACCCATGAATCGACACGGGCTTCAATATTGACTGATCTATCCCTTGTTGCCCACATAACCGACTGGGAAGGCCCGCCATATATCTTTCGATTTGAATGCGTTTGCGAACTTGCCAATGCTGTCGATGCTACAGCAAGAACCATAATAACTACCAGTACCATGACAACTATTCTCGTTGATTTTTTCATGATTATCTCCTTTCTCACTTCACAAACATATGAAATGTTTATGAATCATAGAATTCGCGTGTTGAAATCCATCGGATTCCTCGGTATACTTTGTGGTATAGTCCTTACGAAGCTGGCTATCGCCTACGCGATAGGGTTAGCGCCATCAGTTTTGTAAGGACTTTTTATTTCCCATTGGACTCCCTCCTTTTTTCTCGCCTTGCGTTCCAAGCCAGCAAAGACTTTATAGTATTTTTTCTGGGAACGGGAATAGGGGGTAAAATATCCTATTCCCATCCCGCCAGAAATGTCATTCATTTTTTTAATTTTTGAGGCACTTTTGGTTCATACCATGGCCCATGGCAAGGCAAGCCTGCAAAAACATCTGCAATGGAAATCAATGATTTTTCCGTTGCTTTGACCATGATCTTTTTGAAACCTTTGGCGTTCTTTTTCATTTCTTCTTCCTCCTAATATTTACTTTTGGGTTTGGTAAACTGCCGGACAGGATTGTCTGGCTATTACTAAAATATCACATTAAAATCTGTTTGTATCACACATCACGCGAATAGCCGATTTCATCAAGCGAATAGTTGTGCATACGTTCAAAAATACTATATACTTAATTATGTAGAGATTAAAATTCGTCTTATAGGCAGGGGAGGAAATAAGAATGTCTTTACTCTGGGTGTTATGGGAAATCTGCGTTAATTCTCTCGAGTGTTACTTTTTGTTTTATATGTTGTCAAGACAATTAGATTTTTATCCAGGAGGCAAAAAATACGCCTATTTAGGCTTGCTTGCGATAATTATCATTGAGACCACTTTGAACTTTACTCATGTGGAATCGAATGTAGTTATCGTCGTATGTTCTATCATAAAACTTATTTATCCATTTGTATGCTTTTCCGACAAGATACCACCTAAAATATTATGGGGTATAATAGGAATCTTCGTCCCAAATATCGCTAATTTGATTTTATCAAATATTTTACCACTCATCAGCGGTCTGAATATCGTGGATACTTTATCTCCATCAATGGCGCGTTTCGGTGTCCAGATTTTTTATATTCTGGTTGTAATCATACTGTATTGGATACTCTCACAAATCCCAAGAAAGAATAAGATTTCTTTGTCTCCCGCCATTCAGATCATTTCTATTGGCATTGTTGCCATCGGTATTTTTTCAGTCGCTGAAATTGTAGGTTTCTCCATAAACGCAGAACGTACTTTGAACTTTACTCATGTGGAATCGGATGTAG
>NZ_LAYJ01000113.1 GCF_000981035.1 Christensenella hongkongensis | reverse complement strand
CTCCTGGATAAAAATCTAATTGTCTTGACAACATATAAAACAAAAAGTAACACTCGAGAGAATTAACGCAGATTTCCCATAACACCCAGAGTAAAGACATTCTTATTTCCTCCCCTGCCTATAAGACGAATTTTAATCTCTACATAATAAGTATATAGTATTTTTGAACGTATGCACAACTATTCGCTTGATGAAATCGGCTATTCGCGTGATGTGTGATACAAACAGATTTTAATGTGATATTTTAGTAATAGCCAGATAATCCTGTCTGGCAGTTTACCAAACCCAAAAGTAAATATTAGGAGGAAGAAGAAATGAAAAAGAACGCCAAAGGTTTCAAAAAGATCATGGTCAAAGCAACGGAAAAATCATTGATTTCCATTGCAGATGTTTTTGCAGGCTTGCCTTGCCATGGGCCATGGTATGAACCAAAAGTGCCTCAAAAATTAAAAAAATGAATGACATTTCTGGTGGGATGGGAACAGGATATTTTACCCCCTATTCCCGTTCCCAGAAAAAATACTATAAAGTCTTTGCTGGCTTGGAACGCAAGGCGAGAAAAAAGGAGGGAGTCCAATGGGAAATAAAAAGTCCTTATAAAACTGATGGCTCACGACCCTATCGCGTAAGCGATAGCCAGCTTCGCTATGCAACCAATTATAACGAGAAATCCAAGGGATTTCAACACACGAACTCTGTAATTCATAAACATTTCACATGTTTGTGAACCAAGAAAGGAGATTATGATGAAAAAATCAACGAGAATAATCGTAATGGTACTTATAGTTGTCATGGTTCTTGCTGTTGCTTCGACGGCTTTTGCCGGTAGGCCAGTAGTATATGGCAAAAAAGTTTTTGGTGGTCCATCGAGAACAGTATATACTGATACAAGGTCTGAGGTCAATTCTATGGATGTAACACCTACCGCTATACAATGGCGGGGCCAGAGTTCATGGAAGTATAGAGGATACAGGGGATCATCGGCAGGTACCGCGCTGCAAGAAATATATGGCGCATATTATCATTCTGCAAACTATATCGCAGGAACTCGAGGTCAAACTTATGATATGAAAATGAGTATTGCAAGTAGCAGTGACTCAGACTATTTAACATTTGATGGAAAATTATATATTTGAGTTCCAATACTTTGATTTTTGATTGAAATATGGTTACAGGTTGAGACTCCACAGCGAATAGTTTGTGGAGTCTCAACCAATTTAATTGATCGTAAACTGCTTTTTTTAATGCAATAAGCAATTATATCCGTTCTTTGAGGCAGTTAATGGAGAGTCGGCGTTTTGATAACAATCGATTACTTTCATAGGGAGAAAAGTAATATGAAGAGAGTGGGATTAAAGAAGAGAAGCCTATTATTAACCATTACGTTGGTGGCAACAGCGATACTCACAACGGCATGTCAAGCTACACCTAATATGCAAAATATTGTTGGGATAAACGATGATAGGATGGAGCAAATTTTAGTACAGCAAGATCACAAGCAGTATCCTTTTGTGGCAATAGATGCGCCGGAGCACGTAGGCACTAATTATGAAGAATATGGCAAAATGAAATTGGCATTCGATGCAGATATTATTATGCCGGAAACAACCGCATATCCCGTAATCGAAGTAACGAGACGCACTATTTCAGATGAAGACTTCCTTGACTTAATTGAGCTGTTTGCCGGAAGTAATAATGAAATGTATTCTAAATGGGAGTTATCTAAACAAGACTGGCTGGATAAACAGAATGAATATAAAACAAAAGATCCAGAGGGAGTATTATCGGAAAATTATATGCAATATTTGCAACAAAAATATAATGAGGCAGAAAAAGAAGTCCAAAACCCTTTAATTACGCTTGCTGACTCATCGACAAATCTTCCTTCAGAAATCTTTGTAAAACAAGAAAACGGCACGATTGGGTATTTTTATTTATCAAAGTTTAGCAATAATTTCACATATTTCAGAGATGTTGATTTAGAGCAATGTCCTGCTAGCATTTATAAAGATGAATATTTTGATGAAAACCTTGATACGATTGAACAGTTTTACTGGCGGCAACCAAAAGAACCCGAAATATCTCAGGCAGATGCGTATGCGCAAGCGCTAAAATATATTGATGCGCTAGAAATTGATCTGGAATTATATAAAGCCGAAACATGTACATTTTTAGATAATGTAGTTAATAAAAGTGTTGGTTGGAATTTTACCTTCACACGTAAAATAGCTAATGCGCAAGCTCGATATGACTTGAGTGGATTTGGTATTGATCCAAAATCAATGCCAAGCTATGGAGCGCCTTGGGATATAGAGGTATGTACAATCGGTATTGATAATAGCGGACTTTGCTTTTTAGAATATAAAGGGGCTTCTCAGATAAGCAAAGAAATACGAAATACCGCTGAGTTGGAGCAATTCGAGATTATACAAGAGCGGATAGCGAATCAGCTTAATTATATATATGGAACTGTCACTCGTGATAATGATGTCGGCGTTGAGATTATTGTATCTAAAATCGAATTAGGAATCAGCCTTGTATCAATTCAAAACGAGACCAAAACAGGGCTGTATATTCCCACATGGTATGTTGACTATTATATAAAATGGAGTGATGCTGAAGATGAAGTGGGAAATGGAGAGTTAAACACAATTATATTTAATGCAATAGATGGGAGCTATATTGAACCAAGAGTTACCAATGAAAAATTAATGAGCATATTATCAACGGAATAGCATTTATTTGTGTTGCTAAACATTCATGTACGTTGAAACTTTATAGAAGGGATATTGAATATGTTCAATCGACAAAAACAATCTAAAATATCTTTAGTTTTGATTATATTAACGATGTTCGCCTGCTTTAGTTCTGCTTGCCAGCCAACGCCGGAGGAAGATGCTGTTATAGGAAAATGGAAAAATTCTAATGAAATAATTCAGCGGGGGGCAGAAGATGCTGATGATTTAATGCAGGTAAACGATACATTATTTACAAAATTAGATGCGCCGGAACATTGGAATGTTAAATCAACGGCACTTAATGACAAGCTGAATATTATTGCAGATACCGAAGTAAAATTGCCCGGTGTATCACAACTTCCGGCAGCGACAGCATCATTAAGAGAATTCACACAGGAGGATTTAGATAAAATTGCCGAGATATGTGGCGTTTCGAAAGATGCGGTGTGGACAGAGACTGGAATTATTACAAAAGAAAATATTGAGAAGATGCTCATTGAGGACAAAGCTCTTATTGCTAGAGGCGTGGGACCGGATAAAAATAATCCGGACTTTGTTATAACTGATGATATGGTTGAGAAGGCGAAAGAATCAATAAAATATCTTGAACAAGAGTACATAATTGCCCCATACGAAAGTGAGCTGAAAAAAATAGAATTTACGATAGACACTCCGGATGATACATTTATTGGATTCGAGGGAACAACTCAAGTAGACGACCAACCATTTTATTTTATGGCTTCCAACCAATATGCTTACGATGGAGTAATCAGTGTTTATGCAAATTATGGAACCGATTTGGCTCCCTTCGGGGAGGTAAAGATTGATGCGCCGCTTGGTGTGGCTTTAACAAGAGAACAAGCTGCAAAGCAAGCGGAAGAGATTGCGGCACAGCTGACAGATGAACTTTCGCTTTGTCATATTGCACCTGCAACAACCGGACCAAGAGATGAGACTTCCCGCACATGGGGTTGGGCATGCGTGTTTATGCGTGAGATAAACGGATGTCCGACAGCGTATGAAACGACTGAGCTTTCCAATAGTCTGGAAGCGGTCAATGTTCCGGTGACCTATGAGAAGATGATTATTGTGATGGACGACGCTGGAATGACGAGCTTCACATGGGATACTCCCATGACGGTTGAATCGGTCGATAATCCTGATGTATCGCTGTTGTCATTTCCAGAGATTTCACAACGCGCAATCGAACAAATATCACAAAGATTTTCGGATAGTGTGACTGAAGATATTGTCGATAGGATTGACTGGGGCGATCCCGGCTGTACCGCAAATATTGTGGATGTAGAATTAGGTTTATCGCGTATTTCTAAGGAAAACAGCTCCGATTATTATTATTTGCCCGTATGGAAATTCTTCATTGAACTTGAACATACCGACGGATACTATGAGCGAACAGGAGTGGAACCTCCAGGCAACGATGACTATATAGACGAGAATGGATATCCATCCAATATCAACTTTGAATATTCACGGGGCTTAGATGTGATTACGCTGAACGCGCTGGACGGCACCGTGATTGATAATAGTCTGGGATATTAAACTCTGTCAAACGGCCGAACTCGTTATATGAAATAATGCAGATAGGATATGTTCGTGTGAACACTTTTAAAACAGACCTAAAACGCTCCCTTATGTCATGGGGCTTCATAGTAGGACTGACAGGGCTTACCGCAGCGGCGTTCTTCGGCGTGTTCGACCAAATGCTGCCCATATTTCAGGGGCAGATGGAGGGCGGGCTTCCGGCGGGGTACTCTATCCAGCTTGCCCTCTCGTCCCTGCAAACGGACGTGGTGCTCTTGGCGCTTCCCATCCTTTCTGCCCTGCCCTTTACGGCGGCGTTCGTGGACGATCATAAAAGCCACTAAATGTAATTGATGGAAGTATCATTGACAGAAGTATAAGGATATTAGTTATTATGAAAAATTCTAAACAGAAATTGAAAAATAGTATAGATCAAGAACGAAAGAACATTATGATAAAAATAATAACAGTTATGATTTTGGTTATTATTTCTACTTGTGTCATTATTTCATGCCAAAAGACACCAAGCGACAAATCGGTTATTGGAAAAAACAAGCAATCGTATGAAGAGTCAGAAGCATCATCTGGCGTTCCTATAAGTAGTTCTTCTTGGAAAGAGAATATAGTAGTCGGAGATAAGATAAATCTAAATATTGATGCGGAAATACTATCGCCACAAGCTAGTCAAGTACCTGTACTGACAGTCGAAATGATTGGTTATACTCAAGAGGAAGTGAATCAATATATCGATGTATTATTTGGGGACGCTAAATTATATGATGCAAAGATTATCCGAAGCAAGACTGATATTGAACAAGAAATAATTCAGGCAAAAAAAGATTTACAGGATGCCAAAAATGGAAAAATCACTTTAGAGAATGGAACAGAGGATCTTGAAAAATATCTGAAAAAATTGGAAGAGGAATATGCCAATGCACCTGAAACGAATAATGAAATCCCCATTGATTCAACAATGATTTATGATGAAGGGTTTCAAGCCATGTGGCTATGGGCCAAAGCTGACTTGGGTAGAAAGACAATGGGCAGTATTGATATAAGATCTGGAGACGATCCGGCAGAGTCAATGATTCAATTTATAAATACGGATGCAGGTTACCCATATGACGAAGCATACGAAGATCAAGACGCACCGAAGTCTTTAAACATTGGCTTATCTCAAGATGACGCTATTCAGGAGGCGAAAAAGCTTCTTTCGCGGATGAATATTAATGGTTATGATGTTTCTGCTGTTAAAATCGGAATTATTGAAGATCAACAGGCCTATTGTATCTATTTCACAAAAACATATGCTGGAATTCAAAGCACATATGAGAATAGAGAGGTTGCAGGCGGCGAGAACTCTGCTTTTCTTTCTTATGATAACATTAGAGTCGATATAGATGATGAAGTCATAGCAGGATTTTCATGGAAAGGGAGAGAGAAAGAAATTGATAAAAAGAATAGTAATGTAAAACTATTGGAGTTTGATGATATTAAGGAAATATTCAAAAAAAATGTCAAATTAAATTATGCAGTTTACTCTGAAACAGAAGATAGCAGAATAATTGACTTAAATGTCGATAGGATATTGTTTGGTTATCTGCGAATAAAGCAGCAAAACGATGAAACAAAATTTGACATAGTTCCAGTATGGGATTTTTTCGGAAATAGTGATATTTTAAATCAATTAGGCAATGGTGATTACAACAGCATTTTAACGATAAATGCCATTGATGGTAGTGTTATTGATCGTAATTCTGGATTCTGACGATTACAGGGTTTTACTGGTAATCAACGAATAAAAGTCTAGTGAGAGATAAATTGTGGAAGTGTTAAAAACAGACATAAAACGTTCCCTTGGCTCATGGGGCTTCATAGTAGGAACAGTAGGTATTGCAGTAGCGGCCTTTTTCGGGGTTTTCGAGCAAATGCTACCTGTATTCCAAGGGCAGATGGTGGGTGGCCTTATTGCTGGGTATTCCATCCAACTTTCCATTGATTCGTTGAAAACGGACGTGGTGCTGCTGGTACTGCCCATCCTTGCCGCACTGCCCTTCACGACAGCCTTTGTGGATGACCACAAGAGCCGTTACCTGCGCGAATACCTTCCACGCGCGGGCAAGCGGTCTTATCTTGTTTCGCGGGTAGCAGCGACTGCGCTTTCAGGCGGGCTGGCGCTCTTTTTGGGCGTGCTCCTTGTCTGTTTCGTGTTTGCCCTGCTGTTTACACCCATGGAACTCGTGCCGCAGGAAGCGGAGGAACTCATGGTGAGCACGGCAATGATTACGGAACCGGGTGGGCAGATTGACGTATCGGCGCAACTCACCTTTACTGATCTAATAGGACGTGCGTTTTTATTCTTTCTATCAGGCGCGTTATGGTCGCTCGTGGGGGGGCTGTTTGCCACGCTCACTATGAGTAAATATATGGCGTACGCTTCCCCATTTATCTTTTATTATGTCCTTATAATCCTATCGCAGCGGTATTTCACAGATATATATGTATTGAACCCGCAGGAATGGTTGAATCCTTCGGAGTTGTGGAACGCGGGAATATGGGGTGCAGCTCTTTTGGTAAGCGAGCTAATCTTGCTAATCGCCGTCGCTTATGGGCTTCTGATGCAAAGGAGGATACGTGATGCGTAAAGTAAGGCAG
>NZ_LAYJ01000067.1 GCF_000981035.1 Christensenella hongkongensis | reverse complement strand
ACATGAAAAACGGGACGATGTTCCACACGCTGCTGGATTACAGGGAAGAGGAGTTCTATCAGGAACACAAACGGATACGGTTTGACACATTGTACAGCGAGGACGAATATGAGATAGCGGCGGTGTTCCTGACAAAGATCTACAACAAAGACGAAACGGACGTGTTTAAGTTCTACCAGTTCTACGATGCAAAGAACGAAGAAGAGTTTGATGAGTTCATAAGCAACTGCAAGGAGAAGGAATTGTACGAAACAGGCGTAACGCCGGAGTATGGGGACGAGCTGATTACGCTGTCTACGTGCGAATATTCAACGGACAACGGGCGTATCGTTGTCGTTGCAAGGAAGGTTACGGATGCAGGCAGTATGCCGTCCACGGATGCAAATTC
Source organism: Christensenella hongkongensis (assembly GCF_000981035.1). Taxonomy (GTDB): domain Bacteria; phylum Bacillota; class Clostridia; order Christensenellales; family Christensenellaceae; genus Christensenella; species Christensenella hongkongensis. The sequence goes on along the minus strand of NZ_LAYJ01000067.1, from coordinate 8,384 downwards.
CGTGGTAGCCAGCGGCGAAGTGGCTGTATGATGAAGCATTCCTCTGAGAACAAAAAGCCGGAGATATTCCGGCTTTTTGTTCTATACGGACAATCATAAAAATGGCCGTTCATCCGCAGGGGTGTAAATACGTGCCAAATTCAGGAAAAAATCAATAAAAAGCACGGTTTATGTAAAACAAATCCTCCAAAGCATTGTAACCGGCAGCAAAAAAGGATAAAATAGAAAAGGCGACATAAGAAAACAAATTATAACACATTTTAACATAATTTAAAACATTTAAGGCAATGAGGAGGAAATGAAAGAATGAATTTTGAGGTAATGCACCCTGCGGAACAGCTATGTACGATCATAGACCGCGTCTATTCGTTTGGCATGACGACGACGTCCGGCGGAAACCTGTCGGTAATGGATTCGGATGGCGATATCTGGATCACGCCGGGCGCAATCGATAAGGGTACGTTAACGCCAAAGGATATTGTGCAGGTAAAGCCTGACGGTACTGTAATCGGCATCCATAAGCCGTCCGTAGAGCTGCCGGTGCACAGGAAAATTTACGAAACCAGACCTGACATCAAGGCGATTCTGCACGCCCATCCGCCGGCGCTGGTTGCATATTCTGCACTGGATAAAAAGCCGCAGACAGAGATGATCGCAAACGTGGACGCCCTGTGCAATAAAATCGGCACCGTTGGATATGCGCTTCCGGGCTCCGATAAGCTGGTAGGGATGATCGCGGAGCAGTTTTCGGGCGGCGCAGACCTTGTTATGATGGTGAGCCATGGCGTGATCGTCGGATCGGCGAACATGAGCGACGCGTTTATGAAGTTCGAAATGCTGGATTTCTGTGCGCGTATCGAGATCGCGTCTGTTCCGCTTGGCACGCCGCGCCTGCTTTCGCGCAGCACGCTGGACGATTACCTCGTGCGAACGGCGGAGAAGCTGGACGAGTTTGGGCCTGAGCCGTATCCGTCGCAGGAACGCTATTACAGGGAGGAGCTTTGCCGCTTCATCCACAGGGCGTACAGGCAGCAGATTTTTACATCCATGCAGGGTTCGTATTCGCGCAAGGTTTCAGACAATTCCTTCATCATTACGCCGCACGGCAAAGACCGCCTGTACCTGCAGCCGGAGGATTTGGTATCCATAAAATATGGACGCAGGGAACGCGGAAAAAACGCCTCCTATTCCGTGCGCCTGCATCAGGAGATTTATGCGCAGAATCCGGACGTTACGTCGGTGATGATTGCCCAGCCGCCAAGCAGTATGGCGTTTGCGGTTACGGGCGCGGAGTTTGACGCGAGGCTGATACCGGAAAGTTATATGATGCTCAAGGATGTGCAGCGTATGCCCTACGGAACAAATATGAAAGAGCCGGAAAAGGTGGCGCAGGCCATGTCGATCAAGCATCCTGTTATGATCATCGAAAACGATTATGTGATCACAGCAGGCAAGGATACGCTCAATGCGTTTGACCGTATGGAGGTTATGGAGTATTCCGCAAAGGCGATTGTTTCTGCAAAGCAAATGGGCGCAAAGATGAAAACGATCAGCCCGGAGGAAGTAAGGGAAATCGAGATCGCATTCAATTTGTAAACGAATAAAAAACGCACTTCATACTGAGTGCGTTTTTTTTATTTATCTATCCCTTTAAAGCTTGTTTTTTGCTACCTTTGCATAAACGCGAAACGCGGACGGAAGCGCGTAATCATCTAAAAATTCCTGCAAGGAAACCCAGGTAAAACCGGCGGATTGGTTATCTGCATAAACCAGATAGCCGCACATATGCCATTCTATATGCGTAAAAATATGCTTCGCGCCGGTAAGAGGCTCTATTGTTTCAGCGGCAATGTTGTGTTCCTGTAAAAATGCTTTGGCCTCCACGGGCGTAAGCTTTCTTTCTGTGTTTGGAAATTCCCATAAGCCGGATAAAAGGCCCTTTTCCGTGCGTTTGTGAAGCGCTACAGCGCCGCCGGAAAGGATGACGAACACAGTCCGGTCTTCAATCCGCCGCTTCTTTTTTGCAGCCTTCACCGGAATGGTATCAGTCAGTTTTTCAAGGTGCGCTTTGCAAAGATGCGCCAGTGGACAGGATGCGCACAATGGTTCTCCGTTTGGAAGGCATACAGTCGCGCCCAGCTCCATAAGCGACTGGTTGAAATCGCCCACGCGTACAGGCAGGATATCCGTCAGCATTGCGGACATGGCCTGCTTTACCTTTGTATCCGCAATATCGTCCCTGCTTGCAAGGATGCGTGAGATAACACGCAGCACATTCCCGTCCACAGCAGGGACGGGCAGCCCAAAGGCGATGGAGGCAATGGCGCCGGCTGTGTAAGCGCCGATTCCGGGCAGGGAGCAAAGCGCGTCAAATGAGACAGGCAGTTCGCCGCCATACTCACGCACGATGATTTCCGCCGCCTTTTGCAGGTTGCGCGCACGGTTATAATACCCCAGCCCTTCCCAAAGCTTCATCAGTTGGTCTTCAGGAACGTCCGCGAGGGAAAAAACATCAGGCAGGGCAGAAAGAAACCGTTCGTAATAGGGTTTCACAGCCTCCACGCGCGTTTGCTGGAGCATGATTTCCGAAATCCACACGCGGTAGGGCGTGGGCCGGTCTCGCCAGGGCAGGATGCGCGCATTTTTATCGTACCACGCAAGCAGCGGGCGTGTGATCTGTGTCAGGTAATTTTGCATAGCGCCTTTCCGGGTAAAAAACCCTTGAAGCAGTATCTGTGTTCGATATCAGGACATTGCTTCGAAATAACATACTGGAATTATATCAATAATGAAGGGATTTGTGAATATGTCCATATAAAATTGGCATTCCGCAGAGGCATTGTTTGGTTTCCAGAAAGTGGTTCGGGTGTATAAAAAAGTAAAGCCTGAAATCATTGATAAGAGGAACATCCGTTGAAAAAGTTGATATTATTGATAACAACCTGTTTTTTCTGGTTTTCATTGTATCTGTATCTGCCGTTTTTAACGCCGTTTTTGATCTCGCTGGGGGTGAGCGCAACACTGGCGGGAATTATTTTTGGCATTCATTCCATCACGCAGCTTGTGCTGCGTTTTCCAATCGGCATCAAGTCGGATCAGCTTGGAAAACAAAAACCGTTTATTATCCTGGGGATGCTTTTTTCAGCGATAGCCTCCATTGTGATGTATTTCTTTCCCTCCCCGGCGATGCTGTTCGTCGGAAATGCGGTTTCCGGCTTTTCCAGCACGATGTACGTTGCATTTACCGTGCTGTATGCTAAATACTACGACAAAACGCAGACCAACAAGGCCATGGGAACCATTGGGGCAGTGGTGGAAGTGGGGATTTTACTGTCCTTCCTGATTGGCGGGGCGCTCTACCAGAACGCGGGGATCAGGAGCCTGTTTTTTATCAGTTTTTGCGTAGCGGCGGCAGGAACGCTGATCTCCTTTTTTGTAAAAGAGGTTCCGGACAAACAGGTGACAATTAAAACAAATGATCTCCTAAAGCTGGTCAAAAATAAACAGCTTATTATTTCCTCAGTGCTTTGTATTATCATTAAGGCTGTCGTTTTTGCAACTGCGTTTTCATTCACACCAAAAATCGCGCAGGATATTGGCGCGAACGGGATAGAGGTGGGCGTGATCAACGCAATGTTTATCGCGGCCTCCGTACTGGGTTCGCTGTTTATTACAACCAAAGCCGGGATGAGGCTGGGGAACACCAAAACGAGCGTCCTTGGATTCCTGATACTGGGACTGTACAGCGCGGCGGTTCCGTTTGTCCATAATATTCCGGTCTTTATGCTGGTACAATTCATCGGAGGGCTTGGCTATGCTTCGCTCACCGCAATTTTTATGGCAAATGCAATCAAACATCTGAACGAGGATCAAAAAGCTGCGGGGATGGGACTGTATCAGGCCCTCTATAGCGCGGGCAGCGCAGCGGGGCCTGTAATACTGGGAATTTTTGCGGATTCCTTCTCTTATGCGGCGGGCTTTATCGCGATTGCAGTTGTAGCGCTTGGCGGAATGGCGCTCTCGATTGGCGCGGGGGCAAGGAAGCTGATGGATTAAAAAACACAGGGGAGGGATTTCACCTTCCCCTGTGTTTTTCTTTTTTCTTTTGCTGGCGCATAGAAAACCTGAGCTCTTTTTCTGCTTCCCGTTGCTCGCGGGAAACTGTTTTGCGCCGCAGCTTGTTTTCTTCCTGCTGCTTTTTAAGCGCCTGCTGTGATTTGGTGCCGATCTGCGCTTGGCTTAGCTCGCGGTGCACGGCGCGTTGTATCCGTTTGGGATTCAACCTTTTCTCCGCCATTGTTCCCGCGTCAACAGGCGGACTCATGGGCAGGCAATTCCAGTTTTCCAGAAAAAAGGTGTGGACTTCATAGTCCTTTGGTTCTGCGCCGAAGGTGATTTTACACGCCTCCAGCTTTCCGTTCGCCGTCCGTTCGTAGATTCCAACCCAAAAGGGTTCCTCAAACAGGACGGTCAGCTTTACTGCCGCTTTGTTCATGTGATGCTCCTCCTTATTGGTAACAGAACAAAGAAGGGACAACCAAGGAGGCAGGTTACTGACGGCACGGGCCGCGCCCGGACTACCAACCGGGACTGTGTTTTTATCTTTGCGCTTTGCGGCGCAATCAAAAACCGCGCCTGCAAAACCTATTGTAATTCGCGGGCGGTAATCGGTCAAGCTTTTCCTACATTATAATATATTGTTTCCTCAATCCGGATTTTTGCGGTACTCCCGCGGAGAAACGCCGTATTGCCTCTTGAAGAGCCTCGAGAAGTAATTAAAGTCGCTGATCCCGCATTGCTCGGATATCTGAGCGATCGTATCTTCCGTATTTTTGAGAAGCTTTTTGGCGTATTCAAGCCTGCAATACTGGATATACTGCCCGAGCGTCATACCGGTCTCATTTTTGACGATCTTAAAAAGAGCGTTCCGGGGAATCAGAAGCTCTGAGGACAAAATCTCAGAAGACAGGTCCCCGGAAAGGTTCTCATAAATGTATTCCTTGATTGCGGTAAAAAGATCGTTATGCCTGGGCTTTACATAATTTTTCAGCCGGACATAGCTTGCGCAGGCGTTCATCAGGTAAACGCTCGCGCGTATTTGCTCCTTGGTGAGCTGGGGAAGCTCGAAAAATGCTTTTTTCAGGTCGCTGATATCCGTAAAGGCAGAACAGATCCTGCTTGTATTCTCCCACGCTTCCTCGATCGTGATATCCTTGGAAAGGCATTGGCCCACCATCATATAGCCGATAATCATATCATCGTCTGTGATGGGAGCGATTGCATCCACAAGCCCACAGTGGCAGTTATAGATGTAGTTTTCATCGTTGCTTTCCTTAATATACAGCTGGGCGCTGATGTCGCATTCACGGCAGCGCTGCGCTCCCTGGCTTGATTCTTTGATCCGGTAGCAGATTTCATTTGGTTCTCCGACGGAAATAAGCTCGTTGAAATCAAGGTCAAACAAAGAGATGCGAAGGCCGGTAATCGTATAAAAGTGTTGCAGGAAGCCAATTAATTTTTCTGTTTCTATTGTTAATGCCATTGTAATATCCTTTAAATAATTGTAATATCTTCACGATAAAAGTATTATTGTGCTATTTGTTAGTATTTTTATACTAGTATTATCTCATTTAAAGCTGCTATAATCAACCCATAAAAGATATGTTAAACGTTTCAAATGAATTCATGAAAATTACTGAATAATGTTAGACAAAAAGTTAAAACTCAGCAAGTATTTTAAGAAATTTCTGAAAGAGCAATGATTGGGGAAATAAGGATTAAAAGATGCGAGTTTTTTTATTAAGGCAATGTTTGAAACGTTTCAAACGGCCATCTGGGGATTGGGGTAATGAAGGTAACGATAAAGGATGTTGCGCGGGAGGCAAAGGTGTCGATCGCGACTGCGTCCATGGCCATCAATAATAAAAAGGGAGTCAATGCGGGGACAAAAGATAACGTATTAAAGGCGGCTAAAAAACTCAGCTACGTGCCAAATTATTCTGCAAGGAGCCTGGTTACACGGGACAGCAAATCAATCGGACTATTGGTTCCGGAAATTGTGAATCCTTATTATAGTGCGATTGTGGATATTATGACAAAGCTTGCCGAGCAAAAAGGATATACGCTGCTGCTAGGAATTTCAAACAGTAAAAGCCAAAACGAAAAAGAATATGTGGAAACCTTTATCGCAAGACGGGTTTTGGGAGTGATCGTTGTTCCAATGCTGTGCGAGCATCCCAATGTCGACCATCTGGAACTGCTTCGCCAGGAGAAAATACCGATGGTGTTTTGCACGGAAACCTATGAGGATTGTCTCGAGCCGTGCGTAATGTGCGATTTTATAAAGGGTGAATACGCGATGACGCGTTACCTGCTAGAAAAGAAGCTGGAAAAAATTTGCTTTGTGAGCGTGAAGCTGGATGTGAATTTTGCCAATCTGCGTTTACAGGGATTCCTCAAGGCGATGCAGGAGGCAGGGCTGCCTGTGCGGGATGAAGATTTGTTCTTCACAGAGGAGCCAAAGTTTCAGGGAGCGTATGAAATAACCGATCAGGTTTTAAAAAGAAAACCGCAGGCAATCGTATGTATTAACGACATGATGACGCTTGGAATCATGAAAAGGCTGGACGAGTGCCATGTGAAAATACCAGAGGATATTTCGGTAGCGGGCTTTGACGATATGATGTTTGCGGAGCTTGCACAAAAGCCGATCACAACGATCAGGCAACCGTTATGGGATATATGTGGGCAGACGATGACTCTGCTCGATCAGGAAATCAAAGACGGCAGGCCGAAAATGCCTGCTTTGGAACAGGAAATTATCTATGTAAAGCCTGAGCTTGTAATCAGGAATACTACTATATAACAGGAAACGCCGGAAACGGCAAACCGGCCGGAAGGCCACATGACAATGTTCTATACGCAATTACGCGTTTAGAAAATAAAAAAAGAGTCCTAGGAGGAAACAAAATGAAGAAAAAAGTATTAGTGACAGTACTGGCGATCATGCTGGTAGCGGCTATGGCTTTGGTTGGATGCTCCGCACCGGAAGCAACTCCGTCTACAGAAGCTAGCCCTTCCGCAGAAGCTAGTGCAAGCGCTGAAGCAACGGCTTCTGCAGAAGCTTCCGCTTCCGACAGCGCAGAGCCCGATGCTAATGCAACACAGGCTGTGCAGGTAGCTCAGACAGCTAACGATGAGGTAATCAAGGCTGCAAAAGAGAGCGGCGAAGTATCCGTTGGCCTTTCCATCCCGCAGCTTGCGAATCCTTACTTCGTATCCGTTAAAAACGGTGTTGAAGCAAAGTGCAACGAATACGGCTATAAGCTGACTGTTGTTGATGCGAACTATGACGTTGCAAAGCAGGTTTCTGACTTTGAGAACTTCATGAACCAGGGCGTAACGGCAGTTATTGCTTGCCCGATCGACGGAAATGCTCTTGATTCTGTTACAAAGCAGATGAACGAAAAGGGTATCGTCGTAATCTCCTTCGCACAGCTTGTTCCGAATGCAAACGCGATCTTCACGGTTGACGAGTATTCGTATGGACAGGTTATCGGCGAGAACGCTGCAAAGTGGATCAACGAGAAACTTGACGGCAAAGGCAACGTACTGATCATTTCTCAGGACAACGTAGAATCCGTTGTTAAGAGAGCTGACGGTATCCAGGATAAGATCACGGAGCTGTGCCCGGAAGCGGTAATCGTAGCGCGCCAGGCTGGTGACAATCCGGAAAAAGGTATGCAGATCACAGAAGACGTTATGCAGCAGCATCCTGAAGTTAACGTTATCACAGGTAACAACGACTCGGGCCCGCTCGGAGCTGTTGAAGCTGTAAAAGGCCTGAACCTTTCCCAGGATGTTCTCGATAAGTTCTACATTGGCGGCGGCGACGCTACACCGGAAGCAATCGAGAAGATGAAGGACGAAACAAGCGTTTACAGAGCAACTGTTGACATTGGACCTTACGACACAGGTGAAAACTGCGTAGTAGCAATCCATGACATCATCGAGAGTGGCGAAATGCCGATCAAAGATGCTGTAAAGACGACATACTTCAACATGGATCCGGTATGGCAGGAAGACGTCCTCGCTGGCTGGACCGCGAAAGGCGCTGAATAATAAGTCTTAGAACTTATTAGACAGAGTTTCGCTGAGAAATCAGCATAAACAAGTATAAAACCTTATGACGCGCTCCCTTTCATGGGAGCGCGGCAAGGTTTTGTTAGAAAAATCCGGTTATTTGTAATGGCGGAGGAGAAAAAATGCAAGATTATATATTGGAAGTAAAAGATCTCTGCAAATATTATCCCGGAGTAAAAGCGCTGGATGGCGTATCGGTAGGCTTTAAAGAGGGAGAGATACACGCGCTGGCAGGAGAAAAC
>NZ_LAYJ01000118.1 GCF_000981035.1 Christensenella hongkongensis | reverse complement strand
CAGCACCGCTCCAAGCCCGTCCTTTTTCATCTGCTCCCGCGTTTTCTCCAGGCGGTCCTTCCTCAGCTTGTCGTAATCGATCCTCTGCTCATGGTCTACCGCCATTGTCCCTAATGTCATTTCTTTTTCCTCCCTTTGTTTCCTTTTATTCATTAAATCGTTTTATCTTTATAACATGATTCAACCCAACCATTTTATAGCAAGAATCTAACAAAAAACGCCCATTAACTTTTGTCAAATAAATCAGGTTTTTATCTGTTTTTATATTTTATGTTTTTTCGTGAATATTCTGTATTGTCTTTGTGCAACTGATTGTATATCTTGATGTTATATTAGTTAAATCGTTTTACCATCTAGCTAAATAATAAAACGATTCCACTTTTTTGTCAATACCTTTTTCTGTTTTTTATTTTGGAAAATAAGCACAAATTTTTAAATAGTGATTTATTTCTGTCTTATGAAACAGATGCGGGAAACCTTTGGACGTTTACCTGCATTGTCAAAAACGGCCGTTTTAAGCCTTGCACCTGTTATTTTCTCGTATAAAATTTTATAAAAAAAGCGGTATACTTTCGTATACCGCTTTTTATCTGTTTTGTTAACCTGATCAGACACCTTTTTTCGCATTTTCAAGCTGTTGCAGCTCTGTCTGGTTTGATGTGCATGTATGGCCCGGCAGAGGCATGATGCGCTCATGTACCGCGTCAACAATCCATTCCGGCTGCGGGAAGAAGTATTCTTCGAGCTCGTGCGCCGGCGTGATCCAGTTCTTAGCGCCAACAACAATCGGAGGAGCGTCAAGGTAATCAAACGCCAGCTCGCTGATCGTCTGTGCAAAGTCTTTGAGGTGCGAACCCCTCTCGCAGGCGTCGCCCGTGATAATGATCTTGCCTGTCTTCTTCACAGATTCCAGAACCTTCTCATAGTTGAACGGAACGAGCGAACGCGCATCTATGATCTCTGCGGAAACACCGTATTTCTCTTGGAGGATGTCCGCCGCTTTTGTTACCCTGTACAGCGTCGCGCCAACAGAAAGGATTGTGAGGTCTTTTCCTTCCCTCTTAACATCCGGCTCGCCGATCTTAACTTCATAATATTCCGCCGGCACTTCCTTCTGGAACATTTCGCCGTAGTCATACGTTCTCTGGCTTTCCAGGAAGATAACCGGATCTGTTCCGTTAAGCGCTGCGTTCAGCAGCCCCTTTGTGTCGTAAGGAGTGGCCGGGAACACAACCTTGAGTCCCGGGATGTGCGTGCACAGTGCGGACCAGTCCTGAGAGTGCTGTGCGCCGTATTTGGAACCAACGGATGCGCGCAGGACGAAAGGCATTTTCAGAACGTCGCCGCTCATTGCCTGCCATTTGGACATCTGGTTGAACACTTCGTCACCCGCGCGGCCGATAAAGTCAAGATACATAAGCTCGGACATTACGCGGCCGCCTGCCATTGCATAACCAACAGACGTACCGACGATTGCCGCCTCGGAAATCGGGGAGTTGAAGAACCTGTGATACGGAATTGCTTCCGTAAGTCCGCCGTAAGCGCCAAATGCACCGCCCCAATCCCTGTTGTCTTCGCCGTAAGCGATAAACGTAGGATCCTGATAGAATTTATCGATGGTCGCTTCAAAAATCGCGTCCCTGATCTGGTATGTTTTGTTCTTCGAAACCGGCTTACCGTTTTCATCGTAAGCGCTTCTGACCTTTTTCGCAAGCTTCTGAACACGCGGATCCTCTTCCTTGGGCATCAGCACGTCCGGCTTTCTTGTCGTATCCATGCTCGGGATTTCGAGATTTGTAAACATCATATCGGCAATCGCATTCGGATCTTTTTCAAGATCGATTCTGGGCGAGATTGTCTCGTCCTTACCAAGCTTAACTGCCCAAACCATATCTTTCCTGATTCCAAGCTCGATTTCCTTGAGCTCTTCTTCCGTTGCAACGCCGGCTTCGACCATCTGCTGTCCGAACACCTTGATGGAGTCGATCTCTTCCCACATAGCGATCTCTTCCTTCGTCCTGTAGGAAGAAGAGTCTGACGGGCTGTGGCCGGAAATCCTGTAGGTAACAACATCCAGCAGCACCGGGCCTTTCCTGTCTTCAATCACTTTTCTCTTGCGGCGATATGCGTCGATCACTGCGAGCGGGTTCATACCGTCGATACGCTCAGCATTCATCTCGAGCGGGTTTACGCCTGCTCCAAGGCGTGCAACCTCTTCATAACCCATGGTCTCTCCGCAGGTTTGTCCGCCCATGCCGTAGCTGTTGTTCCAAACATTATAGATAATCGGGAGGCCGCCCTTGTGTTCGTCGTCCCAAAGTTTGTTGAACTGATCCATTGAAGCAAAGTTCATGGATTCGTAAACCGGTCCGCAGCCAATGGAGCCGTCGCCGATGTTACAAACGACCATGCCCGGCTTCTGGTTTACTCTCTTAAAGAGCGCAGCGCCTGTAGAAATCGGCGCGCTGCCGCCTACGATCGCGTTGTTGGGGAAGATGCCAAACGGAATAAAGAACGCGTGCATCGATCCGCCAAGACCCCTGTTGAAGCCTGTCTGGCGTCCCCATGTCTCTGCGATCATGCCGTAGAGCAGGAACTCCCTTGCCATGTCCTTGATATTTTTATATTGCGTATGCTCCTTTACAACAGCGTATGTTTCGCCGTCAAAGAAGTTTTCCATGATGTCTTCAAGTTCTTTGTCGCTCAGCTTCTCAATGGAGGACATACCCTTTGCAAGGATTTCGCCGTGGCTCCTGTGGGAACCAAAGGTAAAGTCTTCGATGCCAAGCTCAAACGCCTGTCCTACGTAAGCCGCTTCCTGTCCGATACCAAGATGGGCCGGGCCCGGATGGTTGTATTCGATGCCTTCGTACTGTCCTGTTGTTTTGATCATGTTCAGCATCGTCTCAAATTCGCGAACAACCCACATATCCCTGTAGATGTTCTTGAACTGCTCTTTGGTAAAGTTTTTCACTTCATCCTTAACCGACTTTTGATACACATTCATCGGAATATCTTTGAAGGTGATCTTACCCGGCTTTCTCATTTTCTTCGGATCAATTACCAAACTTTTTGTCATTGTTTTTCTCCTTTTATATTGACACTTAAATAATTACTGAATTCATCTCATCTGCTGATTGGGAAAAGATGAGTGGAGGCAGGCTTGATTTTTGACGGCGGCGCAGTGCGTGATAGAACCTAGCGTTCATCGCGGCCTGCACCGGCGCAATCAAAATTCAGGATGCGCCGCTCAGATTTGCCAAATCGCTTCGCGGATGATCTCACATACGGTTGGATGCGGGAATACAATCTTCTTGATCTGGTCAATCGGCATTTCCTTTGCAACCAGAGCGTCCGCGCCCCAGATGATTTCAGAAGAATAATTCGCGATCATGTGCACGCCCACAATTTTATTCCATTTATTGTCAACGATAATTTTGACAAAGCCGTTTCCGCCTTCGTTCTCTGCCACATAACGGCCTGAAAACTGCATCGGAACCTTTTTCACCGTAACATCAAGGCCTTTGGCCTTTGCGGTTTGCTCTGTTTCGCCAACGCCTGCAACCTCAGGATTCGTGTAAATCACGCCCGGGATCGCATTGTATGTCATTTTGTCTTTTTTACCAAGCATATTATTGATTGCAACTTCCGCCTCACGGTATGCCGTATGCGCAAGCATAGACTTGCCGTTCACGTCGCCTGCGGCGTATACTTCCGGAATATTGGTCTTCATGTGCTCATCCGTCACAACTGCGCCGCGCTCCATGAGTACGCCGATGTTTTCCAGTCCGATTCCCTGCGTATTCGCCTTTCTGCCAATGCAGACCAACGTCTTATCGCACTGCGCCTTCTGGGATTTGCCGGCCTCTTCGTAAACGACAGCGCCGTTTTCGATCTTTGTGACCTTGCAGCCCATTTTGAAGGTAATGCCTTTATCCTCGTAATTCTTTTTCAGAAGCTTTGCGATGTCCGCATCGATCGGCCCGCCGATCTGGTCGAGCATTTCGATCACGGTCACTTCGCTGCCTGCAGAGTTGAAATAGCTTGCCATCTCAAGGCCGATCACACCGCCGCCGATTACAACAAGCTTCTTCGGGACGCTCTCGATGTCGAGAATTTCACGGTTTGTGAGTGCAAAGCCCTTTTCGTACTGGTCGCGCAGGCCGTCGATCGGAGGCATAGCCGCCTCGCTGCCCGTTGCGATCAGCAGGCGTTTTCCCGCATATACCTTGCCGTCGGCTTCTACTTCATAGCCGTCCGCGCCCTTGCCTTTGATTACGCCCGCTGCCTTCACCCACTCAACGCCAAGTCCTTTGAGTGTTGCCGCGATCCCACCGGTGAGCATTTTTACGACTTTGTTTTTACGCGTAACAACCGCCTTATGGTCGATCTCGATGCCTTTGCATACAACGCCGTATTTGTCGCCGTGCTCCGCGCCGTCCTTCAGCTTTGCGGAATACAGGAATGTTTTTGACGGGATGCAGCCTTCGTTCAGGCACACGCCGCCTACGTTTCTCTTTTCAATCAATACTGCTTTTAAGCCTTCATGCGCAGCCCTTTCGCAGGCAAGATAACCCGCAGGGCCGCCGCCCAAAACTACTAAATCATAACTCATAAATAACCTCCAAAGTCTTTCACACCACCGAGGTCAGGCTGGATTGAAGCTTCGCAAGACAAGGAAACGGTAAATTTACGCGAGGGCGCGTATTGATGGCATACGTAACCGAGCAGTAAATTTTCGTTGACACCGTATTGCGAAGCTTCGGACTGCCTGACACTTATTTCGCAAGCAATGCCATAAAGTTTTCCAGTGTTTTGCACAGCTCCTGTGCGAAACGCGACGCCGGCGCGCCGTCGAGCGCCCTGTGGTCGTACGTGAGGGAAATTCCCATCGCCTGGTACGGAACCGCTTCGCCGTCCACCATCTTGAGCTTTGTCTGGATGTTGTTCACACCGAGGATACCCGTCTGCGGCGGGTTGATAACCGGCGTGAAGTGCTCTACGCCAAATACGCCGAGGTTGGATACCGTGAAGGACGCGCCCGAAAGTAAATCCGGTGAAATCGTTCCCTCCTGCGCCTGCTTTGCAAGGTCTTTGGCTGCAATCGCAATCTCGTTAAGCGACATTTTGTTTGCGCCAAAAATCGTCGGAACCAGAAGCCCTCTGGGCGTATCTACCGCCATACCAAGGTTTACGTCCGTAAAATATCTCATCTTGTCGCCCAAGAAATGCGCGTTGAGGTCCTTGTGGTTCAGAAGAACCCTTGAAACCGCAAACAGGATGATATCGTTGAAGGTAATGTTTGCAAGGCCCATCTTTTCCGCGTTCTCTTTGACGATTTTGCGGTAAGCCATGATCTGCGTTGCATCAAACGAGAAGGAGTGCGTAAGCTGCGCCATCTCCGAAAGGGATGCGTGCATGGATTTTGCGATCACCTTCCTGATATTCGCAAGCTTCACGTCTTCGTATGCCGCCGCTGGTGCCGCTGCCGTCGCCTGTGCAACCGCTGGTGCCGCTACAACCGCTGCGCCGCCATTTTTGGAAAGCTCCAGAATGTCGCGTTCAATAATTCTGCCGTTAGGGCCTGTGGGTACCGCCTGCTTGTAGTCAAGCATCTGGTTTTCCGCAATGCCCTTGGCGCGCGGGGAAATTTTTACAAAGTCGCCTTCCGCAACGCTTCCGGTCGCCGCAACAGCCGCCGTTGCCGGAGCTGCCGCTGCAGGCTCTTCTTCCTTTACAGGAGCCGCCGCAGGCTCGCCGCCGTCTACTGTTGTCGCCGCCGCAAACTGCGAAACGTCCTCGCCGGGTTCGCCGATCACACATACATTTTCAAGACACGGAACGTCGTCGCCCTCTTCTGCCAGAATCGCGAGCATCGTTCCCGCAACCTTTGCTTCTTCTTCAAAGGACGCTTTGTCTGTTTCATACGAAAACAGGATGTCGCCCTCGGCTACGCTGTCACCCACATTTTTGTTCCACTTTGTGATGATGCAGCTTTCAACAGATTGTCCCTGTCTTGGCATAATTACCGCTGTTGCCATCGAATATTACCTCCATAAGCTCTAAATTTGTTAAAACATTTAATAAATGTTAACTTTTTATGTTAAAAATCATCCAGATACAAAATAAGCACATAACCATGTTAAAATTTAACATTTTTATGTGCTTATTGTAACAAATTTACACTGCTGTTGTCAATGGATTATGGGACTTTTTCGCAGAAATAACCGTCCAAAAAACAGCTATTTTTCGGAACCTGCCGCATATTCCTTTTTGATCATCTTTGCAAGCTCGCTCGAAGCCGCAATTCCCATATATTTTTCAATCACCGCATCGAGACCATTCTTTTTTAAATCGTCCTGGATTTGCACGGCAAATTTGTCATCCGGATTATTAAAGTGCAATGCCGCGACGATTCCTTTCACGATTCCTTCCGGCTTCGTGCCGTATTCAAGGCAATAAAGCGCAGCGCCAACAAGCCTGTCGTCCTTACGGAGCTTGCGTACCGGATCCCCGCCTACACGCACAACCGTATCCTTGAGCGCTTTGTTTTCAAACCTTGTCAGCAAATCCTGTACATGGTCTGTGATCTCGCTGAGCGGAACGCCGTACTGCTTGTGCAGCGCATTTGCCGTATCGTTCATGGACGCTTCTGCCATTTTCCTGATCTCCGGATCTTGCACAGCCTGCCAGATGTACTCATAACCCTTCTGCCATGCAAAGTACGCGCACATCGCGTGTCCCATGTTGTGGATAAACAGCTTTCTTTTGATGTAGAAGCCAAACGGTGAATACGGCACAAGGCCTACAAGGTCCGGTATACCGCCCCGGAAAGCGTCGCTGTCCACCGGCAGCAGCGCATAGGGCTCCACTGCGATTGCAAGCGGATCCGCCGCGCGTTCCTCTGGAGTGAGCGGCGGCACCATACGCCCAATAGACGCCTCCACCAGCCCCAGGTTTTCGTCCGCCCATTTCTTTTGCCCATCGTTTAGCTTTTCGTAAATATAATCCCGCATGATCTGGTCCGCATTCAGCTGGTTTTCCGCAAGGATGATATTAAGCGGCTTTCCACCGCGCTCCATACGCAGCGCAATACCCTTCGCAATATTATCAATGATGTACGGAAGCACATTCACGCCTACCGCAGTCGCCATCAGGTCGCAGTCCGCGATGCGCTCTGCCGCCTCGGGCGTGTTTGCATTTACCGCTTCCACATTCTTCACAACGTCGTAATGGTCCCCGTCGTTGGAAACGATGTGCACCCTGTATTCATGGTTTTTGTTGAATGCGTCAATCACTTCCGGGACGATGTCGAGGAAGCATACCTCGTACCCGCTCTCAGAAAGCACCTTTCCAATAAATCCGCGGCCAATGTTGCCCGCACCGTACATAACTGCTTTTTTCATTGTGATCCCTCCGGTTTGTCTCATACTCACATATTATTCGTCTATTTTGTGATAATTATTCACAAAATATGTTATAAATCATCAGTACTTACTATATCATATTCCGTTTGATTTTGGTATAATATTTTTTATGAAAAAGAATGATTTTATTACCCTTATGATCGATGACATCGGAACAGACGGACAGGGCATCGGACACCACGAAGGCATTGCCGTATTTGTGGACGGGGCGCTCCCCGGCGAAACGGTTCGTGCCAAGATGATCGCGCTCAAAAAAAATTATGGAGTCGGCAAACTGGAGGAAATTACAGAGCCCTCCCCTATGCGCGTGAAGCCTCCCTGTCATGTATTTGGCAAGTGCGGCGGCTGCACGCTGCAGCATCTTTCCTACGCGGGCCAGCTGACCTTTAAGCATAACCACGTATTAAGCTGCATGGAGCGTATCGCAGGGCTTTGTGTGCCGGTCAATTTTCCGCTCCCCGACCGGCAGGAATACCGCTACCGCAACAAGGCGGCCTTCCCCCTCCGGCAGAACGGCATGAATGTGGATATCGGCTTTTATGCAAGGCATTCACACCGTATTGTGGATGTGGACGACTGCAAGATACAGCCGCATAATCTGGAGATCGTGATGTCCCAGCTGCGCGTCTGGATCGTTAAAAACGGCATATCTATTTATGATGAAAAAACGCATACCGGCCTGCTGCGGCATATTGTGCTGCGCGAAAACAAAGCGGGCGATATTATGCTCGTGCTGTGCATTAACGGCGAGGATATCCCGCACCGGTCGCATCTTATCATGTTGTTTGAATTCGTTCTTCCGCAGGTTAAATCCATTATGCTAAGTATCAATAAGCAAAGAACCAATGTAATCATGGGTGAAAAATCCATCTGCATACACGGCAGAGACCATATCTTCGAGACCCTGTGCGGACTCGATTTCAAAATCAGTGCGGAAAGCTTTTTGCAGGTCAATTCCGTCCAGGCGGAGGTTTTATATAACACCCTGTTCAAGCAGCTTTCGCTATGCAAGACGGACACGGTCCTCGATCTTTACTGCGGCGTGGGTACAATCTCGCTGTGCGCCGCCCAGCGGGCAGGAAAGGTAATTGGCGTGGAAATCGTAGAACAGGCCATCCTGAACGCAAAATTCAACGCGAGGCTTAACGGTATTGAAAACGCAGAATTTTTCGCGGGAGACGCGGAAAAGCTGCTGCCCTCCATACTGGAATCGGAAACAATCGACACAGTAATTGTCGATCCTCCACGAAAAGGCCTCGACGAAAAAGTTGTCCGGATGCTTGCAAATTCCGGCATTCCAAAAATCGGCTATGTGTCATGCAACCCATCCACGCTCGCACGTGACCTCGCGCTCTTTGAAGAGCTTGGTTACCGTGCCGGCGTCGTCCAGCCTGTCGATATGTTCCCGCAAACCACTAACGTGGAGTGCGTGACAGTGCTTGAACGCAAATAGATCAAAAAGAGCCCGCCCGCTTTTGCCGGAACCGGCTCTTTTTTGTTTCCTTATTTTATGTATTCCAAGCCAAAAACAGCTCCTGCCATATACTATACGACCGGAGCTGCTTTGTCGGTTTCCATTATTCGGTTTCCATAAAAAATCAGGACTCTATTTTGATTCCATATATCTTCTGCCCCCTTGTGCCGACAACAAGCGTATCGCCAAACACTGCCGGAGACGCTTCTATATTGGCGCCAAGGTTTATCCTGTCTATCAGCTTACCGCTGCGTCCGTCAAGAAGCATCATGTCTCCTACGGAATTGCACGTTATGATATAAGCGTTTCCGTTCCCATCATACAGGTCAACCGGCGAGCTCCATACATATTTACCGGTATTAAATTCCCACACGGTTTCTCCGGTTTTTTTATCGAGCGCCGCAAGGATTCCTGTACGCACCTGGGGCGTACGTGCAACCGGAAAAATAACCAAATCCGAAATATTTTGTTTCCCATTGATGCAGGTCGCTTGTACGCCGCCGGATATACCCGCGACGGTATTACACAAATAGGTATGCTTCCATACATACTCCCCTGTAATTGCATTGATCTTAAAGACCGGCACATCTCCTAGCTTCAATCTGCGGCTTGCCGTCCAGTGCAGCGAGGTTGCGATATAAAGGTAAGGAACCCCATCCTCTACAGAAAATACCGGCGAGCCGTTTGTATCGTCCACAACGTCCTGCGCCCAGATGATTTTCATGGTGTTCAGGTCTATGCACATCATCGTGCCGCCATTATCGGCAATGTAAAGGTAATTTTTCCAGATTACGCCGCTGTCCTCCATGCCCAGCCAATAGCTTTGCTCGCTCGAGCGGCTTGTCCGGTACCGCAGCTTCACAATCTGCGACGGATCAATGGAAAGCTCTCCCGTTTTTATATCAAATTTGGTATTGAGCTTCATCGTATAAATGATTCCGTTTTCACCGGGCGCAATCAGGGTATCCGTACTTTCCGATACCAGTACGGAGCTGTCGTATCCGTGGAATTTGCGAAGCGAGAACGGATCCTGCGCGCCGAATTCATACAGCTTTTTACAGTCGATCAGGCTGTAGATAAATCCCCGCGCGGGTTCGTCGCCGCACGAGTCTCCCGGGCCAAGGTACAAAAGCGGAATACCGCGCGGATCAAGGGCGCCCGCGCCTTTAAAGGGAAGCCCTACATGAAGGTCGTCCCTCGTCTTTTCCCCATCCTCGATATCGATAAAATAAACGTTGCCGTCCATTGTGGAATAAATTGCTTCTACAAGACCCTTCTTTTCCTTTTTGTGCGGATAAAGGTTCATCACTGCTTTCAGCTGGTCATCCCAGCGCACAATAAGCGGCTGTCCAGTCCATCCGCTGCCCGTCCAATATCCTTTTCCATAACCCTTTTCCAGCCTTCCCGTGGTAACAGCCCAGCCTTCCCGCAGCTTTTTGGGCGCGCCTGTAAGCGTGCCGTAGGTTGCGCCGCTTCGAAAGTTGTCCCCGCGGAAGGTTACGACGCCCTGCATCTTCGTATAGGGCGATGTCAGCGGGAAATCAATTTTATCCGGCCTTTCATAATTCGATACCGCTTCGCCGTCCAGCTCGAGCTCCGGTTGAATGCCAAGCACCTCCGGCGAGGTTCCCTTCACCGCATGCGGCTGTTGCTCCAAATTATTTTGTTCCGTCGCTTCATAGCGGTACACCTTACTGAATTTGCGGAACAGCCCCAGAAAAAACAGGACGACCGTATCGAGCGCCATCATAAAAATCCTAATAAAGCGGTTTGTTTTCATCTGTCTATTATCTCCTTAAAATCATGTTCCTGATTTATTGCAGTTCCAGCGCGCCGTAAAGCCCACGGCATTCCTCCGTACAAAGGATTCCTGCCCGTCCCGCATAGCAGCGCAGGAATGCCTGCGCAATTTCCCGGCCTGCTTTTATTATGACCGGCTTTTTCACAAACATACCAAGTGTGGATGCAAAGCCCCACATATCAAAATCAGGCTTCAGACCACCAAAATTAAGAATCACGGCATCCGCATCGTCCACACCTGCCGGTATCGCATCCATCAGGCAAAAAAAGTCCCCGCCTGCAACGCCGTTCCGCACACTGTCCACATCAAGGTTCATTTCCGCGAGCTGCATATCCGGCGTATATTCCACCACTTCATAGGGTGAAGCAAGCATTTTTTTCTCCGCTGCCGGCATTGCAGCGCATTGCGCCGCGTCAACTGCCCGCCGCATCGCCCTGATATGATCCGGCCCGCTTCCGCAGCACCCGCCAATCAGGCGCACGCCTGCTTTTATAAATTCCGGCGTCAGCTTTGCAAAATCCTCCGGCGTTTGCCTGAAAACGGCGACACCCGATTCCATTTCCGGCAGGCCTGCATTTGGTTTTACGCAAAGCGGCGTTATTGAAACCTGTTCCATTTGATTGATCGGCTCTAACAGGCTGTCCGGTCCGCCGGAGCAATTCGCACCTGCAAGCGCCGCACCCATCGCACCGCATGTGACCGCGCATACCTGCGGCGTATTGCCGGACATTGTGCGTCCTCCATCAAAGGTCATACTGGAAATGATTTCCAATTCTCCAAGTTCCGTCGCCGCAACCATCGCCGCACGCATTTCATTGAGATCCGTAAACGTCTCAAAATTAATGATTTTCACACCTGCATCCTTAATCGGCGCAAGCTGCTCTTTAAAAATCCCGACAGCGCTTTCAAAGGTCATGTCCCCTGCCGGCTGGAAAAACAAGCTGGTCGGCCCGACCGAGGCCGCAACCATGACATTTTTACCTTCGGCGCACTCGAGCGCAAGCCGCGCCCCTTCAAAATTGATCTCATACAGTTTTTCGGCGAGCCCGTGATTTTGCAGGGACGGCCTGTTTGCACAAAAGGTGTTCGTCTGGATGATATCCGAACCCGCATCGATATATCCGTTATAAACCTCACGTACCTTTTCAGGATGTGAAAGATTCCATTCCTCGGCGCTCTCGCCGCCAGGAAGGCCTCCCATCTGCAGCATAACCCCCTTGGATCCATCGTACAGCAACACCCTTTTTTTGATTTCCTCAGACAGTATTCCCATATCAGCCTCTCCTTTTTCCGCCTGTCGCATTTCTTTTATTATACTTCATGAAGGCTTGTTATGCGAACAAAATTTGTGTTTTTTACAGTGAACGGTTTATTAATGTAATAGTATTTTCAGGAGGTATCATACTATGAATCAAAGGAACATGCTTTCCCTTCCGGATCAGGATTTGAAGCGTCTCGAAATCATCGGAGCGATTATTGTATGTATCCTTGCGCCTGTTTTCCACTTTCTTTTTGAATGGTCGGGAGACAATACCTTTGTCGGCATTTTTGCAGCGGTCAATGAGAGCGTATGGGAGCACACGAAGATCGTATATTTCCCATTCCTGTTTTACTCGATTGCCGAATATTTTATTTTAAGGCCTGATTTCCGGCAATTCTTTGCGGCAAAGACTCTCTCCATGTCTCTCATATTGCTGCTGATGATTACGTTTTTCTATACCTATTCCGGTATGTTTGGAATGGAAAGCCTGATCATAGACATCATTTTCACTTTTGTGCTTACGATCCTCGTTTTCTATTTATCTTACCGTTTTTATACCTCAGGCACGGATTTCGACAATGTGTTCCTGCTGATTGTGATCCTGTTCGCCGCAATTCTCGCAATGGAGCTTTTCTTTACGGCTTTCCCGCCTGAAATTCCATTGTTCCAGGATTCCGTTACAGGCAGCTTCGGCTTCCCCGGATAAGCCTGCAGGCAAATCCATACCAGTAAAAAAGCCCGGCATGGTATTGCTGCCGGGCTTTTTTGATCTCCACCTTCTTTTATACAAACGGATAAATCAGCTTTTGTATTTCTTCCTGCCGCATATTTTCCTTTGTCACAAATGCAAAACCAGTATCGATCTCTTTTGCGATGGAGTTCCCTTTCGCGAGGTCTACGGCTGCCTTGATCCCCATATATCCCATGTTAAACGGCATCTGCACTGCAACGCCCTTTACCGCGCCTTTTTCCATACCCTCGTTGAGTGCGTTTGAGCTGTCGATGGCAAAGAACGCAACCGTATCATATTTTCCGCTTTCCAGAAGCGCTTTGTTCACGCCCTCCGCAGATATCTGGTTTGTTGCAAAGATCCCTTTGAGGTCCGGATTTTCTTCCAGCACCTGCAGCGTTGTCGTGTATGCCAGTTCGACGCTGTCGCCTATATCGTATTTTCCAATCACCTGCACGCCTTCGCGTCCAAGCGCGTCCTCAAAGCCGGCGATACGTTCTATGGACGTGGAGGTCATCATCTGGTGAGAGATAATCGCCACCTTTCCCTCATTTCCAATATATTGGGACATTTGCCTTCCTACGCTGCCCGCCGCAACATAATTGTCCGTCCCCACAAAACAATCTTCAATATTTTCCGACAGGCCGGAATCCACCATGACAAGCTTTATCCCCCGGTTCATCGCCTCTTTTGCATAGGGAAGCAGCTTATCCTGATCCACAGCCGCGAGCAGGATAACATCCGGCTTCTGCTCGATCGCTTCTTCAAGCTGCCTGATCTGCGCCTGCGCGTCCGACTCGGAAAGCGGCGCGTCGTCCCCTGCATTCGGGCCGGTTACCTTAAGATTTACGCCAAATTCCTTTGCGCCTTCCTCCGCACCCTGCTTTACGAGATTCCAGAACTCAAAGCCTTTTTGCGTTGATTTGCTGACAAACACTGCCGTTATGCTTTCCTTGCTTTCCTCCGATTTCACCCAGAAAACGCCGAGCATCACGAAAACCGCCGCAACAATGACCGCTATAATACTGTAATAGGTTTTCTTGCTCATCTCTGCTCCTTTATGGGTAACGTCACGGTTACGCGCGTCCCGCGTTTGAATTCGCTCTGTATTTGCACGCCGTAATGGTCTCCATAATACAGGCTGATCCGTTCGCGAATATTATTAAGCCCCACTCCTCCGTGGCGAACGCGCCTTTTTTCACTGCTCTTAAAGCTGTTTTTCAGTTCAAACGGACGCATTCCACGGCCATTGTCCGTAATCTCGAATACCAGCTCCCCATCCCTGATCATACCGTTTACGCTGATTTTTCCGCCGCCCGGATTGTTTTTGATCCCATGGTAAATCGCATTTTCAACAATGGGCTGCAGCAGGAGCTTTGGCATATAAAGCTTCAGCACATCCTTTTGCATTGTGATCTCAAAATCAAGGTTTTCATACCGCATTTTCTGGATTACGAGATAGCTCCTGACGTGCTCGATCTCCTCTTCAACAGTAATGATTTCCTCTCCTGACGAAAGCACGATGCGGAAATAATTTGCGAGCGCCATGGTAATTTCCTTTACCTTTTCGTTGCCTGCATCCTCTGCAATCCATATGATCGAATCCAGCGTGTTATACAAAAAGTGCGGGTTAATTTGCGATTGAAGCGCTTTCAGCTCGCTTGAACGTATTTTTTCCTGATCTTCCATGATCTGCTCCAAAAGCTGCTTGACTGTGTTGGTCATAGAGCTTAGGGAGGTCCCCAGTTTTTCCACCTCAATCGTCCCGTGGATATTGAAGTTCGCGTCAAGGTTTCCCTGCTCTACCTCGTTCACGGCAAGCCCCAGTTTATCGAGCGGCTTTGTGATCACCTTGGCAAGCTGTACAGAGCCAATAAACGCAAGCAGCACCATCAGGAGCGCAAGGATCACATAGATCAAATTCATTTCGTTCGCGGTCGCCACCAGCTCGTCCTGAAAGGTAACGCCCACAATGGAAAAATCCGTCCCCGGCACATTGCTGATCGTATACATTTTGTTTTCTTCAGGAAGGTCTATGGTGGATGACGAATGCTTCAATACCGCGTCTACATTCTCGCTTTTCAGCCCGGAATATATGAGCTGCAACTGCGGATGATAGACCATGTTCCCGTTGCTGTCAACAATGAAAACATAGCCTTTTGATCCAAGGTTGATATCGCTCAGTATGGAGTCGATGACCGCATAATTAAGCTCCAGAAGCAGCGTCCCCACAACCTCATTGTTCTCGTCTACAATCCGGCGCGACAGGGAAATAACCCACGGGTTATTTGTTTTTGTCATGACGCGTACGCTTGTCCCGGTGATCTCACACTCGCCGCTCGTATCGTCCTGCACCTTTTTGAACCACTCGTCCTGCGTTATGTCGTAATCCGTTTTCATTGCAAGGCCATCCTGCACATAGATTGGAATGTTATCTTTGCCGAAGATAAACACAGAAACAATTCCGTCTCCAATCTTTGGGATGTCCTTCAAAAAACGCTCGTAGCTCCTTCTTGCAAGCAGCTTTTGCGTGTCGTTATAGAATTTATCCTCCTGCAGGGTATCGATGATATCCGTATTCGCATTAATGATCCCCGTGATATCCTTTGCATTGGTGATATACCGTCCGATGTTTTTTCCAACCTGGGAAAGTACCACGGTTGTATCCGCGATTGTCCTTTCCCTCATGTTTTGATAGGAATAGTAATAAGAGATCGCGCTCATTGCAATCAAAATCGCAACCATGAATAAAGAAAAATACATTATGATCAGCGTCGATATTTTTTTGGGCATGGGCGCTCTTTTCACCGCATCCTCCTTTAACACTGCTCCTTATATTGCTTGGGCGACGTTCCCATGATCTTCTTGAATACGGAACTGAAATAGGTCTGATGTGTAAAACCAACCTCCATAGCAACCTCGTAAACCTTGCTTTCCGGCTGCGTCAGGAGCTGTGCGGCTTTTTCCACGCGAAACTCGTTGAGGTAATCTACAAATGTTTTTCCGGTACTCTTTTTCAGCGTCATACTGATGTATCCTGAACTCAGGAACAGGTCCTCGCTGCACTTTTTGAGATTCAGGCTGCTTTCCCCATAATTCTTCTCAATATAATTTTTGATTTTCAAAAATAGCTGCCCTGTCCTCGATTTCATGGACGAGACATAGTCAATCGTCTCCGCATACAGCTTTTTGAGCCATATCTCCGCTTCATCCATCGTATTGAAGGTTTCCAGCAGCCGTACAGGATCAAACGACACCACCTGGTGGTCGCTCTGCGCCTGCATCCTGCTGTTTACAGATTCAATCGTATTGGATATTTTGAGCAGCAGCCGCAGCAGCATGCTTTTACACTTTGCAACATCCGGCGTTACCTCTTTTACCCGCCTGAAAAACTCGCTGATTTGTTCATTTGTCTGCTGGACACTCGTATCGTTTGCGAACATTGCAGCCAGAATTTCACGTTCAATCTGCTCGGGATAAGAAAATTCGGACTCCCGGTGCGTTATAATGTCCTCATAAAAAATAACATTCTGGTCTGTAAGGACAAACGTACATGTAAGTGCCTGCCGCGCCTGCTCTGCCATACGCGGAAGCTCCTTTAATTCGCCGGCAGCTGAAATCGCAAAATCTACGGGGATTTCAATAAAACCAAGTATATTCTCGTATATCTCTGTCAGGATATGCTCCAGCTTGTGCCTTTGGTTACCGCATATAACCATTGCGAGCTCGTTTTTATAGGTCTCGAAAGCAAAGCCGTTTCCCGCGCTCTGCAAAAGCTCGCCCGCGATATTTAAAATCGCAAATTCCGCCAGCTGGTCGTCCGTTTCCTCGCTCCACATTTTGCAATCCGCCAGATAATCCTTCATGATCACAAAATAAACGTCCTTGTCCTCAAGGCCGGTATATTCGCAAAAGGAAGGAATCTCCTGCTGCGAGCGGGCCTCCTGCTTCAAAACAGAGTTGAGGATCGCCGCGGCTTTTGCGTCGTTTGCCTTCTCCGGTTCTTTTTTCTCTCGTTCCTCTTCGATTCTGTCAAGCTGGGCGCGTACCACGCCTGCAACCATTTCCTTTGTGATCGGTTTTAAAATATAATCGTCCACACCGCTCCGCAGGGCGCTGCGCGCATATTCAAAATCATCAAAGCCCGTAATGATCACGA
Source organism: Christensenella hongkongensis (assembly GCF_000981035.1). Lineage (GTDB taxonomy): Bacteria > Bacillota > Clostridia > Christensenellales > Christensenellaceae > Christensenella > Christensenella hongkongensis. The sequence continues at coordinate 9,227 of NZ_LAYJ01000118.1, read as the reverse complement.
TTTTAATATTCGGGTATTGCTTCTTTACAATGCTTGCAAATTCCAGTCCGTCCATTCGCGGCATACAAATATCGAGCAAAATAATATCAGGGACGTTTTCCAGCACCTGCTCCATTGCCTCGATGCCGTTTTCCGCCTCCGCTACCATTTCAATATCCAGCTCGTTCCAGTTTACACTTTTCGTGATGCCGCGCCGCACCAGCGGCTCGTCGTCCACAATTAATATTCTATACATATCCAACCCTTGCTTTGTTGCTGCGTTATCATTTTAAAAAAACCTGCGCTCACACTTCCAACGCGTCATTCTTCGTCCTGCTCCCCTAAATTGTCCAGCGCAAACTCACAGCACTGTACCACAAGCTTGTTAAAGGAAATATCCTTTTCCTTTGCCAGCTGCTCCAGCCTGCCGATCAGCTCGTCGGGCATCCGTATTGTTTTATTGGAAGATGTCGGTTTTTTGACTTCAAAAGCTTTCATATGGTTCTACCTGTTCCCCTTCATCTGTTATAAATAGTGTAAGCGAATATCGCACTATAAAATACAAGTAAAATTTAATTGCTATTTTACTTGCAATCAAAAAAAGCCTGCCGGACGCCGGGCAAAAGCGTCAAAGCAGGCTTTACAGAATGTGAAACGATTCTTATTCGATTGACTTCATTGATTCCACCATATCGATCTTTTTGAGCTTGAAATGCAGTACAAAATTTACGATAAGCGCAAACGCCATGGTGAGCAGGCCGGAATACAAAAATGCCGTAAAGGGTATTTCCGGCGCAAACATCACAATATCCACCTCCGCAGTCGAAATTACAAATTTCTCCAGGAATATCCCGCCTACAAGGCCGGCAAGCATCCCAATCACCGCTGATATTGTGTTTTCACGATAGATATAGGCCGAAACCTCCTTATCGTAAAAACCAAGCACCTTGATGGTTGCAAGCTCGCGAAGCCGTTCTGTTACATTGATGTTCACAAGGTTATACATCACGATAAACGCGAGCGCTCCCGCAGACACGATCAGCACGAGCACAATACTGCCAAGGCTGTCTACAATATCCCCAAACTGGGACACCGTACTTTCCGCAAGGGAAACCCCCTGCACCTCGTCATTTTGCAGGATTTCTTCCGAAAGGGCGCTGATATCCGCACCCTCCTGCGCGTTCAGCACAAAGCTATTGACAGGCGCGGCCTTACCAAATACCTGGCTGTAATAGCCTGGCGTCATGTATACATAATTCATCGTGTAGTTTTCCGTAATGCCTTCAATCAGTACGTCCGCCTGATTCCCGTCCGCATCCTCGAGCGTAAAGGTATCGCCCACTTTGAGGCTGAGCAGCTTTGCCAGCTTTTCATTGATGATCGTCCCGCTGTCCGAAAGACGCAAGGGCGTATGCCCCTCCCGCGTACGCAGCACAATATAATCGCCGATCTCATCAGGCTGCTGCGGCACAAACGTACTTACGCTCGCCTTTTTTCCCGCTGCCTCCGCGTCCATCCCCTGATAGGAAATCATCAGGTCGTCCCTTACCCCGGGCATATCCGTAAGCCGCTGCTCAACCTTTGCGATTCCATCGTCCGTAATTTCACTGTCAAGCGCGCCCATTGCGTCGTAAACAAAAATCTCGTCGAACTGCTTCGTAACGATTACGCCAATCGAATATTGCAGCCCAAATCCGGTCAGCATCAGCGCAGTACACCCTGCGATGCCGATTATTGTCATGAGCACGCGTTTTTTATACCGGAACAGGTTCCTGATCGTCACCTTGGTCGTAAAATTAAGCTTCTGCCAAAGCGCCGTCCACTTTTCAAGCAATACCCGCTTTCCGGAAGGCGGGGCCTTGGGCCGCATCAGCTGGGCAGGATGCTCCCGCAGCTCTTTATATCCCGCGGCCCATGCGGATAAGCCTGTGCACGCAACCGCAACCGCCGTACAGATCAAAGCATAATCGAGACGGAACGGCGTGATCGGCGCGGGCATAAAATAACGCAGCTGATATGCGTTGATAATCACCGCCGGCATGAGCGTAAACCCAACGCACAGGCCGATTATACTGCCAATTACGCTTGCGAGGATCGCATACCACAAATATTTCGCCATAATTGCGCGGCTGCTGTAGCCAAGAGCCTTGAGCGTTCCGATCTGGGTGCGCTGCTCCTCCACCATGCGCGTCATTGTCGTCAGGCACACAAGCGCTGCTACAAGGATAAAGAATACAGGGAACACCTGCGAAATCGATTCCACCTTTTCCGCGTCCTCCTGATAGCTGGAATACCCCGGATTGTTGTCCCTGTCCCACACATACCAAACCGGCTGCTTTACATCCGCAAGCTTTTGCTCTGCATCTGCAATCTGCTCCTTTGCATCCGCGATTTTTCCATCAGATTCTTTTTTACCGTTCTCATAATCGATTCGCGCCTGTGCCAGCTTCGCGTCCGCGTCGTCCAGCTCTTCCTGAGCATCTGCAAGGGCCTGCGCGCCTGATTTTTTCTGATTGTCAAGCTCCGCCTGACCGGAATCCACCTGATTTTGCGCGTCGTCAAGCTGTGCGCGTGATGCGTCAAGCTTTTGTTTTGCTTCGTCCAGCCTGCCCTGTGCCGCTCCAAGCTGCGCATAACCGTCATCGATTCCCTGCTGAAGCTGTTCAAGTCCGGCCTTTGCAGGCGCAAGCTCCGCTTCCATCCCATCGAGCGCAGCATGAACGCCTGTTACCACCGCGTCAAGCTGCGTTCCAAGCGCCGCCTTTTGCGCGGCCTGCGATGGATCCGAAGGATCAAGCTGTACATATTGCTGCAGCATATCCTTCACGCTCACCCCCTGCGGCAATGTGCCCTCAGGTAATAGCGCATCCAGCGCCGAAGAAGCGTTGATAACAGCCGCAACCTCAGCAGGAAGATAGGAAAGGTCTGGTACAAACGTATTCGCAAAGGAATCCCTTACGCTTTTTACGCCGTTTGCAAGCGTACGCCCCTGGGTGATCTGCTGTTCTCCGTCTGCGATCTGCTTACGCAGGCTGTCTGCCTGTGCCTCAAGCCCTTCCAGCGTTTTCACTGTTTCCGGTTTCTGCGCTTCAAATTCGGCAATACCATTTTGATACTCTGCAAGGCCCGCCGCATATTCCTTTTCCCCATCTGCAATCTGGCTGCGGGAATCCTCTATTTTCTGTTGGGCTGCGGCAATCTGGTCGTTATACTCCTGCCGCTTTTGTTCCAGCGTTTTCCTGCCGCTGTCCAGCTGCTGCTGCGCGTCATCTATTTTTTGCTGTGCATCCGCAAGCTCTGTCTGCTGCTTTTGCTCCCCATCCGCAAGCTCGGCTTTCGCATCGTCAATCTGCTGCTGCGCGTCGCTTTTGATTTCGTCGTAACGCAGCTCCTCACGCGAATCAGCCACCGTTTCAAACTGTTTGACAGCGGCTGCTACCGCATCCTTATAGGGCTGCTCAAAGGGCGAAAGCCCCGCGGTGGAATCGAGCGTCAGGTACACGTCCGTATACACGTCAAGATTGAAATCCTCCGCCGGAATAAACATAAACGTATCGATTTCCCCATCGCCGATCTGTGTTTTTCCACGATCAAACGAAATAAAGGAAGACGACTCCACAATCCCAACGATCGTGAATTTATCTACCTTTAGCGTATCGGATATGTCATCGTCCTTTTTTCCGGGGAGCAGGGAAATCTGGTTGCCAATCTCAAATTCCTTTGGCGAATGGATATTCTTCTCCACCACGCATTCGCCCGGGTTTTCGGGCATGCGCCCCTCCTTTAAAACAGGGCGGTTGATGTCGTTATTCGTATCCCTTTGGGCTTTGGTGTCATAAGAAAGCACCTTAACAATCGTATCGGCGCGCGAACCGGTATCTACAAAAGCGTCCACCGAATAGGCAGGCATAATTCCGCGAATCCCCGCCTCCGCCTCGATGGCTTTCAGGTCGTTTTCATTAAACCCATAAGTGGAAGCTAGGTGCATATCCGCAAGGTTTGTATCCTCATAGTAATGCTCCATGGTAAGCTTCATATCAGGGCAGCTTACCTTGACTCCCACAAAAAAAGCAACGCCCAACGCAACGATTCCTAATATCGAAAAAAAACGGTTGCGGCTTTTCCATATTTCTCGCAGCGTTTCCTTAACCAAGTTGGATTTCATACGCCTACCACTCTATCTCCTCTACCGGTACCGGATGCTCGTTGAGCTTCACGCTCTCCACCTTGCTGTTTTTCATCGTGATAATCCTGTCTGCCATTGGAGTGATTGCATGGTTATGCGTAATCACTATAACCGTCATATGCTTTTGCCTGCAGGTATCCTGAAGCAGCTTCAAAATCGTTTTTCCCGTTTCCGAATCGAGTGCGCCCGTCGGCTCGTCGCATAATAGCAATTTTGGGTTTTTTGCGAGCGCACGGGCAATGGAAACGCGCTGCTGTTCCCCGCCGGAAAGCTGCGCCGGGAAATTATCGAGCCGTTCCCCCAGCCCCACTTCGCGCAGCACTGTTTCCGCGTCGCGCGGCTCCCTGCAAATTTGTGTGGCAAGCTCTACGTTTTCTTTTGCCGTCAGGTTTTGCACCAGATTATAAAACTGGAACACAAATCCAATGTCGTAGCGCCTGTACTCGATCAACTGCTTTGACGAATAACTGCTGACAAGCTGCCCGTCCACAATGATAGAGCCCTCGTCGCAGTGATCCATGCCGCCGAGGATATTGAGCACCGTTGTTTTTCCCGCGCCCGACGATCCGACAATCACCGCGAATTCGCCTTTTTCTATTTCGAAGGAAACCCCATTGGACGCGGCTATCGTGACCTCGCCCATCCGGTATCTTTTGTATACGTCTTTTACCTGAACAAAACTGTCCATCTGTATCCTGCCGCCCTTTCAAACCCGCGTTTTTACAGCGATATTATTATATCATAATAGCCCAAAAGTATGAATTGAATTTGAATACCTCATAAAATCCGGTCTCTAAATATATTAATGGACTTATTTTCCATACAGAAACGCATTTACAAAATTTCTTTCCCATGATATAATTCATTGCAGATCAAATTTTGGGGCATTAGCGCAGCTGGTAGCGCACCACAATGGCATTGTGGGGGTCAGGAGTTCGAATCTCCTATGCTCCACCATATGCAAGAATATCCCGCTTATATAGCGGGTTTTCTTTTTTCTATACACGTTTCTTACACGTTTTATGCGATTGTGAAAATAAAAGCCGGTCAGTTTTTTAGAGCGTCTTAATCATCCCAACATTAAAATTCTATAATATTCGTGATTTTAACCGTCGATGTTCCATCCCCCATATATAATGAGTAATACACTCATTGATAAACAGTAGGGGGTATATCAAATGGAGCGTATTATTTTGCATTCCGATTTAAACAATTTCTATGCGTCGGTAGAATGTATGATCGATCCGGGCCTGAAAAATGTCCCGCTCGCCGTCTGTGGTTCAAAGGAAGAACGGCATGGTATTGTGCTTGCCAAAAACCAGATAGCCAAACGCCTTGGCATCAAGACCGGTGAAGTCATCTGGCAGGCAAAACAGAAATACCCGGGCCTCGTAACGGTCTCGCCGCACATGGAGGATTATATTTTTGCGTCAAAGAAGGTACACGCAATATATAACCGCTTTACTTCCTTCATCGAGCCATACGGCATAGACGAGGCGTGGCTTGACGTAACCGGTAGTACCCATTTGTTTGGTAACGGTGAAGAGATCGCGCATCAAATAAAGGAAACGATAAAAGACGAGCTGGGTCTTACCGTTTCGGTTGGAGTATCCTTTACCAAAACCTTTGCCAAGCTTGGGAGCGACTACAAGAAACCGGATGCTGTCACTGTGATATCAAAGGATAATTACAAAGACATTGTGTGGCCCCTGCCTGTGGAGGAGCTTATCTTTGTGGGGCGCGCCACCCGCCGCAAACTTAACCATATGAACATTCATACAATCGGTGAAATGGCGCAAATTGATAAACAGCTTATGAAATCATGGTTCGGCATTCGCGGCATATGGCTGTGGGAGTTTGCGAACGGCCTTGACATGGCCCGCATCTGTACCTATGGCTACGAACCGCCAATCAAATCCATTGGGCGCGGTATCACCTGCATGGCTGATCTCGTAAACGAATACGAAGTGAAGCAGGTCATAATAGACCGGGCGCAGCGCGTTTCACATTCCATGAGAAAGCACGGGTTCCTTGCGCGGCGAATTCAAATATCTGTAAAGGATATCAACCTTGCCTACCGGGAATACCAGGGCAAACTCGACCATGTTACACAGTCATGGCATGAGCTTGCAAACGCGGCGCTTGACCTGTTTAAAAAGCGGTACGAATGGCGCTGTCCGGTCAGAGCGATTACGGTACGCGCGATAGACCTTGTATCAGTGAATTATCCTGATCAGGTGACTTTGTTTGATGATCAAACGCAGCGGAATAAAACAGATTGCATTGAAAAAACAATCGAGAAGATACGGGAAATGTTCGGACGCACCGCCATTGTCCCCGCCCTGCTGCTTAAGGGCTCTAAAGTCCCTGTGGATTCCCCGGCTGAGAAAATGCGAATGCCTGCAGCGATGTATCGGTAGTTTTGACCTGCCGGGCCGTGGGTATCAGAATAAAAGGAGTAAACAGAATGTGTGGAAGATATTATATTGACGTAGATGAAGAAGAACTTCGCCAGATATGCCGCGAGGTGGAAAAATTACAAAAAATCCGGGTAAAGACAGGCGAAATATTCCCAACAGATATTGCGCCGGTTCTTGTGAGATCAGATCACGGGATTGTACCGCGAGGTATGGTATGGGGATTTCCCCGCTGGAATGCAAAGGGTGTAGTATTTAACGCACGGGCAGAAACCGCCCTCCAGAAAAATATGTTCCGCAATGCGCTGCTCACGCACCCTGCAGTGATCCCCACCTCCGGCTTTTACGAATGGAAGGCTGTCCCCGATACAAAGAAAAAGGAAAAATACCTGTTCCGCAACCCGGGCAGCAACACGCTTTACCTTGCAGGGTTCTATAATGTATTTGCTGAGAAAGACGAGCCAATACATGAACGGTTCACGATCCTCACCACAGAAGCGAATAAAAGCGTAGAGCCGTATCACAATAGAATGCCAATCCTGCTGCATAAGGATGAATTTGATGGTTGGTTGTCCGGTGCGCGGTTAAAAGACTTTTTGGATCGCACGCCTTTTGAAGTCCAGGCGGTTAAAACATAAGAAAGGCGACACCCCGCAGAATGCCGCCCAATATTTATATTATTCTCTTTTAGATATTCCCAACGCACACCCATTGCTATACGTTTAACGAGTGTCCTTCGATAATATACTTAGCCTCCTGCGAATGAACTATCCCCCTAAAAACTTCATCTCTCGACGTCCCTGAGTTTAAAAGCCCAACCCACAGGGCTTTTCCTTCCGGATCTGATCCACGATGTAGTATCGTCTTGTATAAGTATTCTACATAGGTTGAATTGTCATAATCCTTCGATGTGAATTCAGGGCTGAATAGAATATTATAAAGCGCCACTTCCGCGCCGTGTCTTAAAGCAAGGCTCGTATAGTCATTTATAGTCTGATCATCGCCTCCACGATCCAGGGCATTCAAAAAAGAGATTCTCATATATTCCCTGGGCGTTCCGAAAATCTCCCCTTGTGCCAATGCAAGTGTCGGAATAAAGGTCAATAAGAGCACCACTACAATAAAGATAGAAACCAATCTTTTCTTTTTCATTTGCTTTCCCTTTCTTATTTTGCATGAGTCCATTTGCTTTTACGACTTACCGCGATGGGAATACCTTTGTCTTTATTTTAATCACCTTAATATATCTATGTCAACGCTTTAATATTATTCGAGACATACAAAGAGCCGTCCGCAACCTAAGCTACAGACGGCCCCATGTCCTCATTCTTTCGGCTTCTCATACCCCTGTGCCTGCTCGCTGTCCTTAATCCCTTTTGTGGTCGGATCAGTCACAATTCCAATAAAGGAAAGAATCTGCACAACCATCATGACAACGTTTACGATCTGCTCCTGCGAGTATGCAGGGATAAACCCCACGAGATCAAAAATGTAATACAGCAGCGTAAGCACAAGACCTGTAACGCCAATCCAGAACGCCCCGCTCTGCAGTCTTACCTTCCAGTTAATATTTTTCATAATTATTCGTTTCCTTTCATACTATTAAATTCTTCTACCATGTGCTAACATCGAAGTAGAAGGGAGGTGATTGTTTATGTCAAACTCTAAAATAATATCTTATGACCTTTGCAAAAGCGGCAAAAACTATAATGATCTTTATGAGAAAATCCACTCATATGGAATTTGGGCGCAAATCACTGAATCTACTTACTTTATTTCTACGCCTTCAAGTTGCTCCACCGTCAGGGACGATCTCATGTCAGTCCTGGATTCGGATGATAAGTTATTTGTCGCCGAGCTTACGGGAGTTGCCGCATGGTGCGGCATCCCAAATAATGTCAGTGAATATCTTAAAGAAAACTTATGATAGCTCTTCTGTCGAATCAGCTACGGTCATGCCAGTGGTCGTAGCTTTTTCTATTACAACCTTTTCTGTTCCACCGCCACCTATAAGTTGCGAAACATACTTTGTTGCATCGTCTATGTTGTCGCAAGTTTTTCCACATAAAGCCTCTCCGTTTACAATTTCTATAATTTGAATTTTCATGTACTTGCTCCTTTCTTACTCAATACGCCTCTCTTGTCCTCCCCGTTGCCCTGTGTTAATATTTGGGCAGAAGGGAGGTGGTTGAGATGTTACGCAATCCCGTTTCTTCCAGTCGGATTCGGAGCATCGGATGGGAAAACGATACCCTTGAAGTTGAATTTCATGATGGCGCAATTTACCAGTATTACAATGTTTCTCGCGCCGAATATGAAAGCTTCATGAATTCCCCGTCCTTAGGCTCTGAACTCTCACGTCTTGACAAACGCCATTCTTACAGGCGCGTCTGACAGGATTCAGCCGGTTGGCTTTTGCTGATCGGCTGAATTGTCCATAGGAATTCCAACATCGTCGCTTACGATCTTTATTTTCTCGTTGTCAATAATGATGGCCTGATGTGGATTACAATACATTCGCAGGTACTCGACTGCACCCTTACAAGCAATTAGTAATTCGTTTATTTTGCTCATGTTATATCCTCCTAAAATCCCATTTGTTTTTCAATCGCTTTAAATTCCTCAGAATCCGTGATGCCATTAAA
>NZ_LAYJ01000017.1 GCF_000981035.1 Christensenella hongkongensis | reverse complement strand
TGCTATTACCGGACGTTCTGCTGCGGTTATCCGACGGAGAAGCAGAAGAGGATATACAAGAAGACATACGACTGGATGTACGATGCGATCCGTGCGATCAAACCGGGAGTGACGACGGACGAGATTTGTAAGCTGTGGCCGACGTACAGGGAGCTTGGAGCAAAGGACGAGTACGAGACGATGGCGCTGGAGCTGGGGCACGGAGTAGGGATTGCGCACTGGTCAAAGCCGGTGATCGGGCACCAGTGCTCGATGGAATATCCGGAGGTAATCGAGGAGAACATGCACTTTGCAGTGGAGACATATTATGGAGAAGACGGGGAAGCAGCGCGCCTCGAGGAGCAGATCGTGGTGACAAAGGATGGATGCCGTGTGATCACGAAGTTCCCGTGCGAGGAGCCTGTCGCCTGCTGGAAGTATTGAGCGCGGCATGAAAAGGAGAGAGCGAAATGGATTTATTGAAAGGTAAAATAGCGCTCGTGACCGGCGGCGGACAGGGCATCGGACGGGGCATTGCCGTAGAATTTGCGCGTGAGGGCGCGAACGTAGTGGTTGCAGACCTCAATGAAGACAACGCAAAGGATGCCTGCGGGGAGCTGAAGCGCGATTTTGACGTAAAGACGCTTGCCGTAAAAGCGGATGTTTCAAAGGATGAAGACATTGAAACAATGCTGGAAAGGACAGTCGAAGCGTTTGGCAGGCTCGATATACTGGTAAACGCCGCGGGAATCGATATCCCGATGCCTATTTTGGAAATGCCGGTGGATATATGGGATAAAACGATGGACATCAATGTACGCAGTATTTTCCTGGCGACAAAAGGCGCGGTGGAGATCATGCGGAAGCAGGGGGGCGGCGTGATTATCAACCTTGGCTCGTGCTGTTCCAAAACAGGTGAAAAGGACAACAGCGCGTACTGCGCCTCCAAGGGAGCGGTAAAGCTCTTCACGGATTGCTGCTCCAAGGAATTTGCGCAATATGGAATACGTGTGAACGCAATGTGTCCGGCGACCATCGATACGCCGATGATCGAAAATTCTCTTCGGACGCGTGCGGCTGTGGAGGGGAAGGATCCCAAAGCTTTCGAGCAGGAGCTTCTTGATAAAATTCCGCTTGGAAGGCGGGGCAAAGTGACTGAAACAGGCCGCTTGGCTGTGTTTTTAGCCTCGGAGGAATCCTCCTTCATGACAGGACAGGCAATCAACATTACGGGTGGATACGAGGTGCACTGAGCTGGCTTAATCAATGCAATGCAGGGCAGGCCGAAGCAGGTAAAATACGGCCTGCCCTTTGCTGTGTAAAAAGAGAAGAATGATATTTTGGCATTCGAAGATGAAAAAGATTTGCTCCGGGCGATAGTGCTGTGAAATAAATTTCACGATAATCAAAAAAACAAAACGGTCACTGGAAATAAATTTCGGTATTTGAATTTTTGTGCAAAAGCGGTTGACTTTACTCCTGTTATGCTTTATTTTGAGAGGGAAGAACAAAACAACCTTTTCTGTTTCGATTCGTTAAAAGTGAATATGTGTGTGTTGCCGGTTTGCTTGCCGGGAATTTTCTGCGAATGAAAAAGTTTACCTTTTCGTTCAGCTTGTTTTTTGTGGAATGAACGCCAATTCTGGCGTTTTTTTATGCCTTTTTGTTCGCCCGGAAAGGTAAACTTTTTACATCTGTATTTATCATTTCAAATCATGCGCCCTGCCCATACATAGCGGCAGGAGCGGCATGGAGAACAGGAGGAAAAAATGTTACTGGAAAACAAAGTAGTAGTGGTGACCGGCTCCACAAAAGGGATCGGCAAGGGGATTGCGCTAAAAGTGGCGGAAGAGGGCGGAATCCCTGTGATCAGCGGGTTTGAAGACGAGCTGTTAAACGACGTCCTGCCCGGGGAATTTTCAAAACTGGGATATCCGGACCTGCTGTACGTGAAGTGCGATGTGACGAAAGCAGACGAGGTAGAGAACCTGATGAAACAGGCGTATGACAAATACGGCAGGATCGACGCGCTCGCCGCGAATGCAGGGATAACGGATATGTGCCATTTTGAAGAGATGACGCCCGAGCGCTGGGACAGGATGATCGGCATTAACCTGCGGGGCGTATTCCTTGCAGACCGTGCGGTATATCCCTATCTCAAAAAGAACGGCGGCGGGAAGATTGTCAACACCGGCTCAGACTGTGCGCTTGAGGGCTGGGAATACCTGAGCTCTTATTCCGCGGCAAAATTTGGCGTGAGGGGACTTACGCAGTCGCTCGCAAAGGAACTTGGACGGGAAAATATCACGGTCAACTGTGTGTGCCCGGGCATCATAGAAACTGATATCTGGGTGCAGACGGATGAGATGCTGGGACAGATATCCGGGAAGAAAAAGGGCGAGGAATGGGATGCTGCCGTCGCCAAAATACCGCTTGGGCGCGGTGGCAGGCCAGAGGACATCGGTAACGGCGTCGTACTGCTGCTTTCCAAATATGCGGATTACATCACGGGTTGCTCGCTCGCGGTTGGCGGGGGAAGCTCAATTCACTAGCAGGTAACGATTTTATGTGATATTGCGCACGTTACTACAAAGCCTGTTACAAGCATTGCCTTTGGGGACGCGGCGTACAAAGCCTGGAACCCATATATGGCACGCGGCGCTGCTTCCGGGCGCAGAACGAACAGAGGCAACGAGTTACGCCCGAATATCCCGTAATGGGCTTTATCTGCACTTGGGACGGCACATATAATTTCTACTGTTTCCTTAAAATTAAAACTCCAGGAAACGTGAAAAAACCAATGATAAAAGGAGAGGACAAATGAAAAAAATAACGGTAACTCTGATCGCGGTTATGATCGTGGTCGCAATGGTACTCACTGGCTGCGCAGGCAGCGGCACAACGGCAACCCAGGAAACTGCCGGAACGGACGCGTCTTCAGATGCGGGCGCACAGGAAACCGCTTCGCAGGCGGCTTCGGGCGGCGGGGACGAGCAATTCGAAATCGTACTGATTGCCAAGACGGAGGGGATTGCCTGGTTTGACGACATGAGGAAGGGCGTAGAGGAGTTTGGAAAGGACCATCCGAATGTAACGGTTTCACAGATTGCGCCGGAGGGCGGTGATCCTGCAAAGCAGGCTGCGATGATGGAAGACTGCATTGCGCGTGGCGTGGACGCGATCTGCGTCGTGCCAAATGATCCGGAGTCGCTGATACCGGCGATTGAAAAAGCAAAGGAGAACGGCATTATCGTGATCTCCCACGAGGCGCAGGCGCTGGACGGCGTGGTCGACTGGGATATGGAAGCCTTTAACAACGACGACTTTGGCGCGCTCTATGGGGAAAACCTTGCAAAAGCAATGGGCGGAAAGGGTAAATACGCCGGTACGGTTGGCGCGCTTACCATGCAAACACACAACCAGTGGTACAATGCAGCGGTGGAATACATCAAAGAAAACTATCCGGATATGGAGCTCGTTTCCGAACAGCCTTACGAGGACCAGGTGGACGCGACGGTGGCGTATAACGTGGCGCAGGAGCTTTTAAAAGCGCATCCGGATCTCGGGGGATATCTTGGCATGACGGTGGAGGCCGGGATATCGATGGCGAAGCTGCTCGAAGAAACCAACAATACAAATGTGAAGATTTCCTGTCTGGCGATGCCGTCGGCAAGCGGGGACTATATCAAAGACGGCTGGATTACGTCCGGCCAGTGCTGGAGGCCTGCGGACGCAGGGTATGTAGCGCTCAACATCGCCTACAAAATGCTTAACGGTGAGGAAATCAAAGACGGTATCGATCTTGAAAAGGATGGCTACGAGGACTGTAAAATCGAGGGCGGGATCCTGTATGGAAATGCGCCGCTGGTATTTACGGCAGATAACATTGACCAGTATTCCTTCTAACTTGTCTTAGTGGTGAGGGGCCGGGAATGGGATACCCCGGCCTTATCCCACACAATACACATCTTATGCTTTGGGAGGTATCAGAAATGAGCTCAGAAATTCTGGCTGCGAACCATATTTGCAAATCCTTTGGCGGCGTGCATGCGCTGCGGGATGTAAGCCTTTCGGTTTCGCCAGCGGAAATCCATTGCCTTGTCGGGGAAAACGGCTCCGGGAAATCCACTCTTGTCAAGGTGATTTCAGGCGTACATGCGCCGGACAGCGGAGAAATCATACTCAATGGAAACAAATACTCAAAAATGTCTGTCAGGGGATCGATCCGCGAAGGAGTGCAGGTGATCTACCAGGATCTTTCATTATTTGCACACATGAACGTTGCGGAAAATATTGCAACCAATAAACTGATCAGCCAAAACAGGAGGCTGGTGAGTTGGAACGATATCTATCAAATCGCAGAGGAGCAGCTTGCCCGTATCAATGTATCGATGGACCTGAAATCCTCTGTGGAAAAATTATCTATATCCAATATGCAGCTTGTCGCAATTTGCAGGGCGCTGAGCCTTGACGCAAAAATTCTTTTTATGGATGAGCCGACAACGGCGCTGACCAAAAAAGAGGTGGATAAGCTGCTTTCCATTGTAATGGATTTAAAGAAAAACGGGATGTCGGTTGTGTTTATCAGCCATAAGCTGGACGAGGTTATGGAGGTGGCTGATAACGTAACGATTTTCAGGGATGGAAACAAGGTGGGCGACTTTTCCGGGCGGGAGCTTAACGAAAAGAAGCTCAGTTATTATATGACGGGAAGGAACATCGAGTATTCGCGTTATCAAAGGAGTACAAAGGACGACGGGCCGGTGCTCGAGATAAAAGAACTCACACGCAAACCCAACTACGAAAAGATAAGCCTTACAGTCAGAAAAGGCGATATTGTAGGCATTACCGGGCTTTTGGGCTCGGGCAGGACAGAGCTTGCGCTCACGCTCTTTGGGCTGAACCCGCAGGACAGCGGAACGATGCTGCTGAACGGAAAAGAGTACAGGCCGGCTTCGCCCACGCAGGCCGTGGAAGCAGGTGTTTCCATGCTGCCTGAGGATCGGCAGACGCAGGGCGCATATCTTGAGAAAAGCATCAGTGATAATATCTGCGCCGCCGTCCTGAAAAAGATTTCAGGCAGGATGGGGATATTGCAGCGGGAAAAACAGGAAAAGATCGCGCAGGACGCGCTTACAAGGCTCAATGTAAAGGCAAGCGGCATCCATGCAAACGTGGGAGAGCTTTCAGGCGGAAACCAGCAAAAGGTGGTGCTTGGCAAATGGATCGAGACGCAGCCGCAGGTGCTGATCCTCGACTCGCCAACGGTTGGCGTGGATATCGGCTCTAAATCTGAAATTTATGAATATATCCAGCTGCTTGCAAAACAGGGGCTTGCGCTGATTCTCATTTCAGATGAAATTCCGGAGCTGCTTGCAAACTGCAACAGGCTGCTTGTGCTGCGTGAAGGAAAAATTGCAGGGGAACTGTCCAGCAGCGACCTTGAATCAAAAGAAGCTTCGGAAACAATCAGGGGTTATATGTCGGAGGGGAAAAATGCGTGAAATGGGGAGGCGTTATAGATGAATACTGTCAAATCCTGGTTCGGTAAAACACAGTTTTATATTCTGGTTATTATTATTTGTTATTGCGTTGTCGTTGCGTGTACCAATCCTGCGTTTGCAACCGTGCAGAATGCGTTTGACATCGTGCGTTCCTCCGCTGTGATGATGATACTCGCCATGGGCGTGCTGATCGTGCTGATTTCAGGGGGAATCGACGTGTCGTTTGCGATTGTCGCTGTTTTCTCTGCGTATGCTTCAATCATGATGATACGCAGCACGGGTGCGGATCATATCGTGGTGGCATTTTTGGTCGCAATCGGCGTGGGCGCGCTTCTCGGCTTGTTTAACGCCGTAGTAATCCACTTTTTCCGGTTGCCGACCTTTATTACGACGCTTGGCACGCAGAGCATGTTTATTGGATTGATGGCGGTCATGCTTGGCACGGAGGTGATCAATACCCCGCAAATGCCCTCCTGCTTTGTGGCGTTTGGCAAAGCGCAGCTCGTGACGGCGCAGCTGGAGAACGGGCAGCAATACGGGCTTTCCGTTTTTATCATTCCGGTTGTGATCATTGTTTTCCTTACATGGTTTATCCTGCAGCGGACAACGATAGGCAGGAGTATTGTCGCGGTGGGAAACTCGCAGGAAGCTGCAAAGCGTGCAGGCTACAGCCTGCTGAAAACACATCTGTTTATTTATATACTGGTCGGCGTATTTGCCGCGGTGGCAGGCGTGATCTATGTTTCAGAGGTAGCGTGGGCGTCTCCGCTGACAAACAACCTTGTGGGAGGAACGGAGCTGCTTACGATTGCGGCTGTCGTAATTGGAGGCGCGAAGCTTTCCGGCGGCGAAGGCTCGGTATTTGGAGCGGTTCTGGGAGTACTGCTGATACGGCTTTTCAATACGACGCTGATTTTCCTGGGGCTTACGACCTCGTGGAATCAGCTGTTTACCGGAATCGTACTGCTTGGGTGTATTATCGTTACATCGCTGCACACGCGCCGCACACGCAAGAAGCTGCTGCTTTTTGATGAATGAGGAGGGGAAGAAATGACTGGTAAAAAATCGTTAAAAGGTTTTGTGGCAAAGGATATCAACCTTACCATCCTGATCGTTGCAATCGCCGGGATTACCATTGTGCTGTCAGCAATCCTTGGCAATAAATTTTTATCGCCGATGAACTTTCAGTCTATGGCGTACCAGATACCGGAATTCGGATTCATCGCCCTTGCCATGATGATTTGCATGCTTACGGGAGGGATCGACCTTTCAGTCGTCTCTGTAGCGACTATGTCGAGCGTGCTTGCGGCAATAATAATGACAGGGATTACGGAAAACGGGGGAGACGCGGGTTACGCGATCGGTATGGCTGTATTGGCCGCCCTTGGCGTTTCCCTGCTGTGCGGGCTATTTAACGGCATATTGATTGCAAAGTGCTCGGTTCTTCCGATCCTTGCAACGCTTTCCACAATGATCCTGTATACGGGAATCGCAATGGCAATTACGGATGGCGCGGGGATTACAGGCTTTCCAAAGGAATTCATAAAATTTGGAAGCGCAAAGGTATTCGATATCCCTGTCATCTTTATCCTGTTTCTTGCGGCGGCGGTGCTCATAGCGTTGATGCTGAGGCGTACGAAGCTGGGCAGAAGCCTTTACCTGTATGGAGAAAACAGTACAGTATCGCTTTTTTCAGGAATCAGGAACGAAAGGCTGGTCGTGATTACTTATACGCTATCCGGCCTGCTGTGCGGTATCGCGTCCATCATCATGATGTCGCGGGTAAATTCAGCCCGGGTGGGTTACGGAGACACGTATCAGCTGCAGGCGATCCTTGTGTGCGCGCTTGGCGGCGTCAGCCCGGACGGCGGTAAGGGAAAGGTGATAGGCGTTGTGATCGCTATCCTCGTCTTGCAGATTTTACAAAGCGGGTTTACGCTGCTCAATTTTGCGCCGTTTGTCAAAAGCCTTATCTGGGGAAGCGTACTGATCGTGATTATGATCACCAATTACCTGATCGAAACAAAAAAGGCGGCAGCCACGGCATAAGCCATGGCTGATGAAAGTAAGGGAGGCCGTGCCGATGTGGTGCGGCTTTTTTTGTGGAAAATAAATATTTTTCACAAAAACCTATTGACATAAAGCGTATGAAATGATAAGTTAGATACAAAGTTACCCACGAGTGCAAATTAAATAATTGGATTTGGGATATACCTATGGAAGAGATAAGAAAACCAGCCGCCACGCTTAAGGACGTTGCAATGCGTTCGGGCTATGCGTTGAGAACTGTAAAAAAGGTTATGAACGGCGACGACAGCGTCAGGGATAAAACCCGCGAGGCTGTGCTGGCTGCGGCAAGGGAACTCAATTATAAAAAAAACCGGCTGGCAAGCGCGCTGGTACGGCAGAAGAGCGTAAAAATCGCAATCGTTTATTCCAAGGTATCCAAGGCTTATTTTCCGGAGGTACAGGAAGGTTTCCGCAACTTTGCGGAAGAATACCAGGATTTTGGGCTTTCCATTGAATTTTTTGAAATACTCGAAAAGGGATGGCGGCACCAGTGCAGCGTTCTTGCAGGGCTGTGCGAAAGGGAGGACATCGACGGCGTTATTATGCAGCCAACCAGCACTACAAAGCTTAATGATATGATACGCGAGCTGACCAGCCACGGTAAGCCGGTGATCACCTTTGGAGCAGACGCTCCGGCGAGCGAGCGCATCTGCTATGTTGGCCCGGACGCTTACAGGGCGGGCCGCATTGGGGGGCAGCTGCTTGCAAATTATATTGGAAAAAAGGGCAATGTATGCGTGGTGATGCAGACAATCGAGCATATGCAGACGATTTACCGTAAGCATGGCTTTACCGATTACCTGCAGGAGCACTGCCCGAAGATCAATATATCTGAGCTTACGATACCGGACGATTCCGACGTATACAGCGAGATGGTAAGCCAGCTTCTGGAAGGGAACCCGGAC
Organism: Christensenella hongkongensis; assembly: GCF_000981035.1. Classification (GTDB taxonomy): domain Bacteria; phylum Bacillota; class Clostridia; order Christensenellales; family Christensenellaceae; genus Christensenella; species Christensenella hongkongensis. Next base: position 11,262 of record NZ_LAYJ01000017.1, on the reverse strand, counting down.
CTTAACGGGATATTCTGTACAGATGCGAACACCTACCTGGTGGGGGAGCTGATACGCAAGGCGGGAAGACAGGATATCAAACTCGTGGGCTTTGATTTATCGTATGAGGCCATAGAGCTTATGCGCCAGGAATATGTCGACGTGATCATCGACCAGAAACCAAAGCTGTTTTCTTATGTGGCACTGGAAACGATGTTCAAATATGTTTATAACAACGAGCAACCGGAAAAGAAGATCATTTACACAGATTTATCAATTCTCACAAGCGAATGCTTTAGTCTGACAGGGATACGTTTATAATTGGATAACCTGAAAACAACGCTGATTAAAAATTACCAAAAAATGCACTCGAGTGCAAAATAAGTTTCTGCAGGCAGTACAGACTCAGGCTGCCTAAATTATAAGAAAGGGGAATATGGCACAGGGGATCAGTATGCCATATAAAAAAGGAATCATGAGCAGGCAAGGAGCAGAAAACACATTACAAATTAAAAAAAGTGGATTTAAAAAATGTATGGAGGCAAGGGAATTTACACTGGCTATCCTGTTGCTGGTGATCATCGTATTGCTCTCTGTTACAACAAGGGATTTTGCCAACCCGGCTAACGTCAGGGTGCTGCTTCTGGGTATGTCGTCGGATCTTATTATCGCCGTACCGATGGGAATATCTCTCATTGCGGGGAATATCGACTTTTCTGTCGGCTCCACGATGGGCCTTGCAAGCGTGCTTGGCGGTATGATCATAAACGCGACGGGAAATGCGTTGGTCGGTATCGTTGCGGCGCTCCTCATTGGCGCGGTGCTTGGCATTATCAATGCGGTCATGATCTGCCATCTCCACGTTACGCCGCTTGTGGCGACGCTGGGCACATGGATGGCCTATAAAGGGCTGCAGAAGGTAATCGCTGCAAATGCCATTGCAAACTTTCCAACGGACTTTTTCACGCTTGGGCGCACGGAGCTTAACCTTTTTGGCGTGAGTATACCAATCAGCATTATCTATATGCTCGCGGTGTTCGTCGTAGGGATATTCGTGCTGAAGAAGGTCAACTTCTTCCATAACGCTTACTTTATAGGAAGCAACAAGGATTCCGCGCGGCTGGCGGGCATCAACATTACGAAATTCACTTATATCTCCTATATGATTACAGGCATCCTTGCGGCGTTTGCCGGAATGGTACTCGTTTCAAGGCTGGGTACAGCCAGCCAGACGATCGGCTCGGGCCTTGAGTTCCGCATTGTAGTAGCGCTTCTTGTGGGCGGGCTTTCGATGGACGGCGGCGAAGGATCGATGATTGGCATTGGAATGGGCGTCCTGCTGATGCAGATTATAAGCAACGCGCTGGTACTGACAGGGATTAATCCAAACTATTCGGAGGTCATCATCGGCGCGATCCTGGTACTGTCGGTAGGAATCGACCAGATCAATAAGAGGCGGCGCGCAAAAGCGCGCGCATAACGGCGGGCGGTGAAAACTATGGCAAATGCAATCGAACTTGTAGATGTAAAAAAAGGATTTGCGGGCGTGCAGGCCCTGAAGGGCGTGAGCTTTGCGATCAAAAAAGGAAGCGTACACGCAATCATCGGCGAGAACGGCGCAGGAAAATCCACGCTGATGAAGATACTTTCCGGCGCGCAATGCGCGGATTCCGGGGAGATATTCGTGGATGGTAAAAAGGCGAACATCGCAAACCCAATCGTAGCGACAGAGCTTGGCATTGGCATCGTGTACCAGGAACTGAGTAACTTCATGCACCTTGACGTGGCAAGCAACGTGCTCTCACACGGGCTTCCACAAAGGCACGGCATGATCAAATACGATGAAATGTACAAAAAAGCGCGGGAAATACTCGACAATATAGGCCTTTCACACATCAGCGAAAAGGACACGATGAGCAACCTGAGCCTTGGCGCGCAGCAGATGTGCGAAATCGCAGGGATTATTTCCAAAAACGCGGATATCGTGATACTCGACGAACCGACCTCGGCGCTTACGGAGACAGAGACAAAGAAGCTTTTTGAGATCATTGCGGATATCAAATCCCGCGGGGTAACGGTAATTTATATTTCGCATAAGCTGGACGAGATACTGTACCTTGCAGACGAGATCACCGTACTAAAGGACGGGGAGCACGTAATTACCTTTGAAAAAACGCCGCAGACCACCAAGGAAGAGCTGGTGCGGTACATGGTTGGCCGCGACGTGGAATACGACTATAAGGTCGGGACGAGCGAGATCGGCGAGGTCGTGCTGCGTACGGACAAGCTCAACCGCGGTAAAATGGTGCGGGATATCGACCTTGAGCTGCGGCGTGGGGAGATACTTGGCATCGCAGGGCTGGAGGGCTCGGGCAGGACGGAGCTATTGGAAACGCTGTTTGGGTGTTACCGGGCAGAGAGCGGGGAAGTAGAGATCGAAGGCAAAAAGCGCACGGTCAAAAACCCAATGGAAGCCAAGAAATATAAAATGGCGTATATCACCAAAGAACGCAAAATACTGGGCTTGTTTCTGGGCCTGAGCGTGAACAGCAACATCGCGGCGGCGAGCACAGAACAGTTCAGCAGGCATGGAATGGTGCAATATCAGGACATCAGGGAAAACACGGAAAAGTATGTTGACGCGATGTCCATCAAGATCAGCGACGCCAATCAAAACGTGATGGACCTTTCGGGCGGGAACCAGCAAAAGGTACTGCTCGCCATGTGGATGACCACGAACCCGGACATCATCATGATTGACGAACCAACCCGTGGCGTGGACGTGGGCGCGAAGGCGGAAATCCATGCTCTGCTCCGTAAAATGGCGGTGGACGGCAAGGCGATCATACTGGTGTCGTCGGAAATGTCGGAGCTCATCGCATCGTGCGACAAGATCGTATGTATGTTCGAAGGAAAAATAACGGGCATACTCGATAATAGAGAAGCCAGCGAAGAAACGATCATGAAGCTGGTGTCAGGACTTTCTTAGAAAAACGCAAAAAGAACCGTTTTTCCAGGAACCAAAAAATTAAGGGAGGGAACTATTATGAAATTGAAAAAAACCATGAGCATCATCGCAATCTGCCTCATCATGGCAACCCTGTTTATGACCGGCTGCGCCAATGGCGGAGCGGCTGCGTCCAGTGAGGGCGACAGCGGACAGACGGCTACGGCTGCGGGTGCGGCAAGCGGTGAGGGCGAGGAATACGCCGTGATCATGAGCCTCAACCAGCTTGAGTTCTTTGATGCGCTTAAAGGCGGCGTAAACGACGCGTGTGCAGAAATGGGAGCAACGTGGTATTTCGCAGGGCCGCAGGAGGCGCAGCCGGATAAGACGGCAGAGGCGATTGACCAGGCGGTTGCGAAAGGCGTTACTGGCATCATACTGCACGGACAGTTTGAAGAAACAGGCCCGTCGGTAGACGCGGCGATTGCGGCAGGCGTGCCGGTGATCATCGTCAACTCCGACGTAACCTCGGACAGGCTTTCCTTTATCGGCTGCGAGCCGTACAACAACGGCTATAACATGGGTAAGGAGCTTGCGGAGCGCGTTGGTGGAAAAGGGACTGTGATTGTTGCAAACTCGCTTTCACTCGGGCAGAAGTCCGCGGAAGACAACCAGGACGGCTGCCTTGCAGCGCTGGCTGAATATCCGGATATCAAGGTGGTTGAGGTAGACGACAAGGCGGATTCCACGATTGCGCCGACGGCAATCGGTACGGCTCTGCAGGCGAATCCTGATGCGGTGGGTATCGTTGGCGTAGACGCTGTATCCGGCGTGGGCGCGGCAACGGCAGTACGCGAAGCCGGGCTTGGCGGCAAGGTGACGATCGTATGCAGAGACAGGGACGCTGCGACGCTTGAGCTGATCAAAAACGGCGAAATTGCGGCTTCCTTTGCACAGAACTCTTATGTAGAGGGATATATCGCAACAAAATGGCTGCACGATTATGTGAACGGCAACTTTAAGGTCGTAGAGGATTACCTCGGCGCGGGCATCAACCCCATCCCGCCGAATGTTGACTCCGGCTCGATTATCATTACGAAGGACAATGTAGAACAGTTTGAGAAAAAATACGAATACCAGACGACAGCTTAACACAAAATTTGTATGAGATGGCGCGGGCATACGTATAACAGCAACGTATGCCCGCAATGAGGAAACGTTATGAGGAATACCAGAATAGGACTGCTGCCGCTTTATGTGGAGCTATATGACCGTACGATGCCACAGCTGCGTCCACAGATTGACGAATTCCACAAAAAAGTGGTCGGAGCGCTTGAAGGCGCGCAGCTCACCGTACATACGAGTAATGTATGCAGGACGAAAAAGGAATTTAACGACGCGATACAGGCGTTTACAAAGAAAGATGTTGACGCAATCGTTACGCTGCATCTGGCCTATTCGCCGTCGCTTGAGTCGGAGGGCGCGCTCAAAAACGCGCAATGTCCGATTTTGATACTGGATACAACGCCGAGCTATTGCTTTGACCAGTCGACGGATGAAGCACAGATTATGCTCAACCACGGCATACACGGCGTACAGGACATGTGCAACCTTTTAAAACGCAATGATAAGATATACTCGGTTTTTGCCGGGCATATCGAGCATTCGGACGTTATTGACCGCATCAAAAAAGCCGCGGATATGGCAAAGGCCGCGAAGATATTCCAAACGGCAAAGGTGGGTATTATTGGAGAGCCGTTTGAAGGAATGGGCGATTTTCAGGTACGGGACCGGGAGATGCGCGATTGTTTGGGGATCGAAGCCGTGCGATACGACTGGGAAAAGGGCGCGGAGCGCATAGGGCAGGTATCGCAGGAAGAAATCAACGCGGAATTTGAACAGGATAAAAATGTTTTTGAGATAGATAAAACGCTTGCAAGGGACGTTTACGACAGATCGGCAAGAACAGGCCTGGGCGTGAGAAAATGGGTGCGCGACGAAGGTCTGTCGGCGTTTACGATCAACTTCCTTGCCACAGCGGGTTCAAGGCCGGGATTACCGGTCATGCCGTTTGTGGAATGCTGTAAGGCAATGGCTGCCGGCATTGGTTATGCCGGGGAGGGCGATGTGATTACGGCAGGGCTGGTCGGCGCGCTTTTGAGTACAAACCCCAACGTGACCTTTTCAGAGATGTTTTGCCCGGACTGGAAGAATGGCAGCGTATTTATGAGCCATATGGGCGAATTCAATTACAACGTCGCATCCGGGAAACCGTTTTTGACGGAAAAGGAATTTGAATTTACGGATGCACAAAACCCTACGGTGGCTTACAGCACCATGAAAGGCGGAGAGGCTGTGCTTGTGAACCTTGCGCCTCTCAGAAACGGGAGGTTCCTGCTTTTGGTCAAAAAGGGAGAAATGACACGAATTGACGGGGAAAACAAGCTGGGCGAATCCGTAAACGGCTGGTTTCGGCCGGAAGGAGGGCTCGGACGGTTTTTGGAAGAGTACAGCAAAAACGGCGGAACGCACCATAATGTGATCGTATATGGAGAAACGCCGGAGGCTCTTGGGTATTTTGCGGAATACTGCGGGTTGGAAACAATCATACTATAAAAGAAAAATCAAAGGAGAACCATAATGAAAACTTATCGCGAAAAAATTGAAGTTCAGTCGGACGGCCTGAATCCTACCTTCCACGACGTGACAGAGCAGGTGAAAAAGGCGCTTGCGGCTTCGGGCATCAGGAACGGTACCTGCGTGGTGTATTCGCATCACACGACCTGCTCTGTGATGACGCAGGAATGCTCGCACGACAAAACCTATTTTGGACATGAATACCTTCAGCAGGACCTGTGCAACATCATGGAAAAGCTGATCCCCACCTGCCGCTATGAGGGACAGTATATGCACCCCGGCCCCAAGCACATCGAATTTGCCATGGGCCTTGGTACGGAAGAGGGCGAGTGGACGAGCCTCAACACGGAGGCGCACCTGCGGTCTGTCTTCTTTGGACGTTCGGAGACGATTGTGGTGTGCGACGGCGAGCTGGATTTGGGAGAATTCGGTTACATTTACTTTATTGACTGGGATCAGGTGCGCGCACGCAAAAGAGTAGTGGACATCCAGATTACAGGGGAATAAGGAATGAAGGCAAAGATCAGGACGCCCTTTTTTGAAGTGGGCGTAAAGAATTATATTTACGGCGAGGATGTGTTCCGGCTTGCGAAGGCGGCGGACGAGGCTGGGAAAAAGTATGATATCGACGTGCTGTTCACCGCGCCGTATGTGGATATTCGCAGGATTGCAGAAAATACGGATTTGATCGTAATTGCGCCGTATATGGACACGCTGCGCCCGGGACGGGGCGCGGCGGAGGTGATGCCGGAGGCGGTTGCCGCCGCGGGCGCGCGGGGCGTGGTGATGAACCACTGCGAACGGCCGATGTCCCTTTCGCAGGTGCGCGAAACGATTGAACGGGCGAACGAGCTTGACCTTTTGTCATTCGCGTGCGCGGATTCGATTGCGGAGACAAAAGCGATCGCGCTGCTGCACCCGGACATCATCAATCCGGAGCCGACAGAGCTGATCGGCACCGGTACGGCGAGCGACCTTTCGTATGTGCAGGCTTCCATCGAGGCGGTGAAAGGGATTTATCCTGATATCCTTGTGGAGCAGGCGGCGGGCATCACATCGGCAGAGCAGGTGTATCGCAATATTTACGTAGGCGCAGAGGGCGTAGGCTCAGCGTCAGGCATCGTAAACGCGAAAGATCCGCTGAAAATGGTGGACGACATGATTCGCAATGTGCGTATGGCATGGGAGGACAGGCAAAAGGGAGGAAAGCAATGAAGGTTTTCAGGGAAGCATTTGAGGTAGCGTCCGACGAAAAGGGCGTAAAATTCCATGAGGTAACAAGACAGGTGCGCGATATTCTGAAGCGTTCGCAGATCAAAAACGGTCTTTGCGTCGTATATTCGCACCACACGACCTGCTCTGTAATGACGCAGGAATGTTCGTTTGACGTTGCATATACGGGACTTGAATATTTGCAGCAGGATTTGTGCGATGTATTTGAAAATATAATTCCCACCTGTCGTAAGGAGGGGCAGTATATGCACCCGGGCCCCAGGCTCACCGAATTTGCGGCAGAGCACGGGGAATCGAAGCCGGAGACGCTCAATACCGACGGGCACCTGCGCTCGGTGTTTTTGGGCAGGAGCGAAACTATTGTGCTTATCGACGGTGAAATGGACATGGGCGATTATGGGTTCATTTATTTTGTGGATATGGATCAGACGCGCGGACGCAGACGGACGGTGCAGGTACAGGTTATCGGGGAATAAAGGATACGCCGGGTAAGGCCGGGCAAGCAAGGAGGGAGATCATGCCTGTCATTGGAATTGACGTCGGGACGACAGGGACAAAGGCCATCGCGGTATCTGAAGACGGGACGGTTCTTGCAAAGGGATACAGCGGTTATGCGCTTCTTGGAGAAGGGCGGCAGATTGAGCAGGATGCGGACGAATGGATCCGGGCAAGCGTCTTTGCCGTGAAGGAATGCGTAAAGGCCATGCGCGGCGCGCCGGTGGAAGCGATTTCCCTTTCCACGCAGGGCGGCAGTACGGTTGCCGTGGATGGCAGGCTCCGTCCGCTCGGCATGTCGTGGACGTGGATGGACGGACGTGCGCAGGAAGAGGCGCGGCAATTAGGGAACGCGCCGGGAGAAGAGTATTTCTACAAGACGACAGGATGGAAGCTGAGCCCCGCGTTTGACGCGGCAAAAATTCCACGTATGAAAAAAGAAGGGCAGACGGGCCGGAAGTACCTGACGACGCTCGAATATATGAATTATTTTCTCACCGGCAGGGATGCGGTTGATCCGACCAACGCCGCGATGCGCCAGCTTTTCAGTATACGGGACAACGATTGGGATGATACGATCCTACAGGCTGCGGGCATAAAAAGAAATGAGCTGCCGGAAATACTTCCGACAGGGGCGTTGCTTGGCGGGCTGCGCAAAGAAGCGGCAGAAAAAATGGGGCTTTTTGAGGGCACGCCCGTTTATAACGGCGGACACGACCAGTACTGCGCTTCGATTGGAGCAGGCGCAACCAGCGCGGGAGATATGCTTCTTTCCACCGGAACCACATGGGTAGTGATGGGCATAGCGCAAAAGCCGCTTTTTACGGATACGTATATTGCGCCGGGCATACATCCCATAAGGGGCCTGTATGGATCGATTGCGTCGCTGGCATGCTCGGGCGCGTCCCTGCAATGGTACAAAAACCAGTTTCTGAACGAGGATTGGGAGGAGCTCAACCGGGGCGTGGAGCAGCGCATCGCGCAGGAAAACGATGTGTTTTTCTACCCGTACCTTGCCGGGGCAAATTACCCGGTATGGCAGCCCGCAGCCAAAGGGACTTTTACCGGTTTTGACCTTTCGAGCGATAAATTCGATTTTGCACGGGCGATTATGGAAGGCGTAGCGTTTGGACTGAAACGGGCGCTTGCGGATTTTGAAAAAAACGGCTGCCCGGTGCGCAGCCTGAAGATCATGGGCGGCGCGGCCAAAAGCGGAATATGGAAGCATATCATTGCCGCGGTGGCGGGCGTGCCGATCGAGCAGATGCGCGAAACGGATACCTGCGCGTTGGGCGCGGCGATGATCGCCGCGGTAGGCGCGGGCATTTGCCCGGATTATGCAAAAGCGGCGCAGGCAATGGTGCATACGGATCGTGTGGAACCGGCCTGTGCAAAGGAAACCGCATATTATGAAGGAAAATATAGCAGGTACATGGAAATGTGGAGCTGCATCGAACGCTTTTATCAGTAGAGGAGGGCGGCATGAAATACGCATACTTTGAAAAGAGCGGGCTAGACAAAACGTTTTATGAGGAAAAGATTCTTCCGCGCCTGCCGCGGGAGGTATATGACGTGCATACGCACGTAAACCTCGAGCAGCATGTAAAAGATGTTCCCAAAGAACGGATTATGGACGACTGGGCGTTCCAGTGCGGCTATGTGATGAGCGCGCAGGACGCGCGGTACTATTTTGATACGATGTTCCCGGGAATTGATTATAAAATCAACGCTTTTCCCTTCCCAATCAGGGAGGCGGATATCGAAGCGTCAAACGAATATATCGCACAGTGTATCAGAGAGGGGACTATCCGTTCCGGCTTTTTGTGTATCAAGCCGGAGTACGGAGTGGATTATCTGGAAAAAATGCTGACGGAAAATGGGTATTCCGGCGTAAAGCCCTATCCGGACATGGTGTCCGGCAAAAAGGGCGCGGAGGTAGGAATTTTTGATTTTATGCCACGCGAGCAATTTGCATTGGCAGAGAAACTAGGCAAGGTCGTGATGATGCACCTTCCGCGCGCGGGACGTATGCCGGATGACCGCAATATCGCAGAGCTCAAAGAGATACGCAGGGAATTTCCGAACCTTAAGCTGTGTATTGCGCATTTCGGACGTTGCTTTACGCCATACCATTTCAGTCAGGCAATCGAAAAAATGGGCGAGGATATCCATTGGCTGTATTTTGATACGGCAGCGGTGCTGAATCCCGCGGTTTACGAGCTTGCGCTGAAAAAGTTATCCCCTGAACGTATCCTGTTCGGGACGGACGAGCCGATTTTCCTGTGGCATGGAAAACGGACATGGACCAAAACCGCCTACCAAAACCTTGCACGAGAGGATTTTGCGTGGAACACGCATACCGAGGGCACGGAGGCAGAGGCGGGATATACGTTTTACGTATACGAACAGGTGAACAACATACTGGATACCATCGATAAATTGGGGCTTGGCGCGCAGACAGCCGGACAAATATTCGGCGGGAACGCGAAAAAGCTGCTCGGCGAATGAAACGGGAGAGAAAAGGTGTTTGAACAGGAGTCGCGTACGCGCAATTATGGGTGCCGGATACGGCGTTACACACAAAACGGCGTTGAAATGATATCGCTCGAAAACAACAGGATTAAGCTGGTGATCGCGTCCGGGAAGGGCGCTGATATTGTAGAAATACTGCATAAGGAAAAGGACGTCGACTGTATGTGGCATTCCTTCAACGAGCTGCGGCCTATGGGTTACCCAAGCAGCAAAGCGGCAGCGGGAGGAAGCTTTATCGATACCTACGCGGGAGGGTGGCAGGAGCTTTTCCCAACCTATGGAGCGCCTGCGGATTATTATGGAGCCGAAATTGGAGTTCATGGCGAAGCGTGTATTTACCCCTGGGAATGCAGGATCATAGAGGACAGCGCGGAAAAAATCAGCGTTGCCTGCACGGCAAGGATGATACGCTCGCCGTTTTTTCTGGAAAAGGTTTTTACGATGGAACTCGATTCCTATGGGTTCTCGATCAGCCAAAGCGTTACCAATACCGGCTTACTGCCACTTGAATTTATGTGGGGGCACCATCCGGCGTTCGGATTCCCGTTTATTGAGAAAGGCGTTACGATAGAGCTTGCGGGAAGGCCTGATGTGAGTGTGTTGCCGGAAACAATCGGTGAAAACTGCCCGTTTGACGGAGCGGTAAGCGGGAAATGGCCCATGCTGCCCGGCAGGGACGGGAAACCGGTGGATGTAAGCGTGGCTGCCGCGATGTCCGACAAGGTTTATTTCGAATGCGTGGCGAGCGGGCTCGAGGACGGGGAATACAGGATTTTTAATCCGGTAAAGGATATCGGCGTCCGTATGGAGTGGGATAAAGAAGTCTTTCCCTATCTGTGGATATGGGGGATGTACGGCGGGCACCAGAGCGCACCGTGGTTTGGCAGGGCATATACCCTTGCCGTGGAGCTGTGGTCCAGCCTGCCCGGAGATTTCAAGGCCGCGCGGGAAGCTGGACACACGCTAAAGGTCGGCGCAGGGGAATGCAGGGAGACACAGGTGCGGTTTTCTTATTACAGCAAATAGAGGTGCAAAAATGAAACAGGAATCACAGGAATACGCGGTAAAATCGGTGGAGATCGAGACAAAAGAAGTAAACCGCGTGATAGAAATTGTAAGAACGGCGGAGTTTGGGCAGGCGGTGGATATCCTCAGCAAGGCAGATAAAATCGTAACGTCGGGCAGCGGCGGCACGGGAGTTGCAGCGAAGAAGTTCGCGCATTCGCTTTCGTGTATCGAGCGCAACGGCGTGTTCCTCTCGCCCGCGGAAGGGATGCACGGCGGAATGGGAGTGGTGCAGGAGGGAGACGCAATGGTAGTGGTCTCCAAGGGAGGCAAAACGGCGGAGCTGCTGCCGCTGATCGACGTATGCAAAAAGAAGGGGGCAAAGCTCATTGGAGTGACGCAAAACCCGGATTCGCCGCTTGCAAAGCAGGCGG
>NZ_LAYJ01000097.1 GCF_000981035.1 Christensenella hongkongensis | reverse complement strand
GAGTGCGGTAACACTCCAAGCCCTGCTATCCGGTGCCGCGACACCCTCAAGCAATCCCATCAGGGACACTGCGATCAAGTATCATTATACATTCCCTCGGGAATGAGTGCAACGATATTTTGACGCGCGAGGGTTTTTAGAGCTACGCTCTGCGCACCCCGCGCGTTTTTGTATTTGGGAAATTCCCAACCATTATAACAATTTGTCAAAAGCTTGGTTACGAGCTTTTGGTATAAATTGCATATGCAAGCGGTTTATCAAACGTTTTGTATTACCTGCGTTATATGAAACCGCTGTAAAAAAGGTGGTTGGGAATTTTGATGGATACTTCGATCTTTCACCATTCAAAGACCTTGCTCGGCTCTATGCCGCAGGGCGTTTTTGGTGCGGCAGACCTCTTTTGCACGGTCCGGGGCCTGTCCGCAAGGCTTGGCTACCAAAGCCCGCTACTGGACGAGTACATAAGCGCGGTGCTCGAGTCTGCCGCTGTGTTTTCCGCTTACGACGCGCAAAGCCACGGCTACGAGGCCGCAAGCCGCCTGATGGAGCTTGCCCGCGGCATCACCCCCGATCCGGTGGTTCCGCCCCGCAAGCGCCTGTATTCAGAGCTGCTTCGTGCAGGGGAAGCGCTTAGCCCGGATGGGCCGGCGTGCTTCAACGAGCTGCGCGAGCTTGAAACCAAACGCTCCATTTACTTTATGGAGCTTTCGGACGCGTATTTTTTCGACGCGTATGAAGATTACCTGCTCGATATGCAAAAACGGTATGCAAAGTGCGCCTGTGTAAACGGGCTGGAGGACGTCACAGCGCGCCTTGCAGCCGTGCTGGGGCAGGAAACCCTGCAAAACCTCTACGACAAGCTGCGTCAAATGTTCTTTCCCTGTACGGCGCTGGAGTCCTTCCGGCGCGGCTATTATTCCTTCCTGCTCAAAACCATCCTCCACGAGGACGGCTTTTGCCATCGGCAGGTGTGGCAGCTTTGGGCAGATTTCCTTTAAGCGCCGGACACAAGCCCAATCAGCCCGTTCACGCAGGACGACATGGATATCATCCTGAAAATGCAAATCAGTATCACAATAATGCTGATGATCAGCGCGGCGAACGAAACGTTCTCCCGCTTCTTTTTGAGCGCAATAATCGCAAGCGCAAGCCCCACAATACCAATCGCGATGCCCACATAAGGCCCGATCAGGAAACTGAGCGGAAACCCCAGTATAAAGCTCAGCACGATTCCAAGCAGGCTCACGATGATCGATACGACAGCCATTCTTTTATCTCCTTTTATATTGTCCTTACAAGCTACGATAACAGCAAACAGCCCGCCGCGCAAGCCTTTCTGTTCCTTTTTATTCCTCCCCCGGCAAATGCTTTGCAATTACGTGTCCGACCAGGTATGCCGATGCGGGCGTATTCCCGTTTTCGGGACAAATTACATTCATATTTCCAATGGATCATATACCACCCCGGCAAAAAAAATGACATTGTTTTGCCTCTTGTTAAAATATTACAAATAATTACATAAATATTAAGATAGTGTGAACATTTGGCTGCCGAAAGCCGGTTTCATGTTATGCTGTCAGAAAGAGATAACAAACAAAAACAAACTCAGTATAAAAACACGCACACTCGAAAAGGAGATGAACCAGATGACAGGAAACGAAATGGCAGTAAGGGAAAATATGTTTGTAAAAAAGGAAAGCTATGGCACCGTAACCTTTGCAAACGAGGTGATCGCCACCATAGCGGGGCTTGCATCCGTGGATATCCCCGGTGTTGCGGGCATGAGCGGCGGCTTTATCGACGGCTTTGTAGAGCTGCTTGGCAGGAAAAACCTCTCTAAGGGCATTAAAGTAGAGGTCGGCAAGGAAGAAGTCGCAATCGACGCTGCTATCGTCGTGGATTACGGTCAGGAAATACCCGTCGTGGCGCGCGCGCTGCGCGAAAGCGTTACTACGGCAATCGAAAGTATGACGGGGCTTCGCGTGGTTGAGGTCAATGTACGAGTGCAGGGCCTCAACCTGAATCGGCAAAAGGAAACCGAGCCGGGCGCCCCTGCATTGGTCCCCGCCTTCGCAGGCGTTTAATGATATAACCATTTTTCTCCCTGAAACCTCCCGCAGAGCCGCGGGAGGTTTTTTGGCGTTTGTACCGCCGTTTGTTTTCCCCCTGTGCTATAATAAAAAACAGCGGCAATACGCCGCGCCATCAGCCTGAAAGGATAAAAACATATGAAACGGATCAAACCCGCCCTGCCGCCGCAACCGGTCGAACCGGATAACCTGCAAAAGACCATAGGCCACGCCCGCGCGCAGGAAACCGACATCGAGGGCGTGCTCATAAAAAACCAGACGCTGGAGGAGGCCGATTTTTCAAGGCTTTGCTTCCGCGAAACCATTTTCGAGAACTGCCGCTTCACGCAGAGCCTCTTCCAAAAGGCGGAGTTTGTAAACGTACTGTTCCGCTTCTGCGATTTTTCGAACAACGACTTTTCAAACGCGTATTTCAGCAGGTGCGAGCTGCATTCCTGTAAGGGCAGCGGCGCGAACCTGTACCGCTCCTTTTTTCAGGAGGTCGGTTTTTTTGACAGTCATTTCCGTTACGCCAATTTCAACGATTCCAAATTCAAAAACGTTTGCTTTTCCGGCTGTGGCATGGCAAACGTCGAGCTGTCCGGCTGCTCGTTCAAATATATGGAGCTTGCGGGAACGGATTTCAGGCAGGCGAATTTCTTTGATTCCTCTTTAAAGGGCATCGATTTCACCCTGTGCGATATCGGCGGTATCACCGTCGGCAGGGACGACCTGTGGGGCGCTGTCGTCACCGTGCAGCAGGCAGCGCAGCTTGCCAAGCTCATGGGCGTTGTGGTGGTATAGCCCCTTTGCCGGAAGCCCGCAAAAAAACGGCCCTGCAAAAGGCCGTTTTCTTTTACCACTGTGCTTTGTCATTCAAGAACGCCTGAATCCTGCGGCGGCATTGGCCCCGCGTCGAGGTCGTTTTTGCCGTCCTTGTTTCGCGTAACCACCTTCAGCCATTTTCCGCCCTTCATGCGTATCAGGCATACGATTGCCTTCACAATCTCATCCGACCTCAGCAGGAAGTAAACGACAGGAATCGGCAGCCCCCACACAAAAGCGCCCAGCACGCCAAGGGGTATCGCCACCAGCCACATCACGATAAGGTCGAGGTACATCGCAAACATCGTGTCCCCGCCCCCGCGGAATACGCCCACAATGCACGCCATATTCACCGCGTAGAACATAATGATGATTGCCGACGCGTACATCGCGCCGTTTACAGCCACCCGCGTTTCCTCTGTAATCGAGTAAAAACCCATAAACGTATTCTTGAGCAGCAGGAAAGCCGCAGCCGTCACCGCCGCTATCAGCAGGTTTGCGAGCACGAGCCTATTCGCGCTGCGGCGCGCAAGGTCGTATTTGCGCTCGCCGATGTATTTCCCGACGATCACCAGCGTAGCCGAGGCCGCGCCGTAAATAAACACCGTCATAATCTGCATTGCGGTCGTCACGATGGATACCGTCGTCACTGCCGATACGCTCATGTGCCCCATAACAGCCGTGTGCACAGACGAACCCACCGCCCACAGCATTTCGTTCACAAGCACGGGCATTGCGAATTTGATGTAATCGCGGAAAATCCATTTTTCGTTTTTCAGGATATAGCTCCACTTGATCGTGACGCGCGTTTCCTTCTTCTTTGCATAAAAAATCACGATCACAAATTCCGTCGCACGCGCAATCACCGTGCCTACAGCCGCGCCCGCTACGCCCAGCTGCGGCGCGCCCAGCTTACCAAAGATAAACATATAATTGAAAAACACATTGACGCAAAATGAAATGCTGTATGTGATTACCGCGATCTTCACCCGCTCCACGCTGCGCACGCATGTAAGGTAAGAGTTTGTAAACGCATACGGTATGTACGAGAAAATTACAATCTGCAAATATTGCACGCCGTATTCCCTTACCTGCGCGTCGTCCGAGTACAGCCCCATCACCTGCCTTGGGAAAATGGCAACCACGATTGTCACCACAATACCAATCAAAAGGGCGATCTTAATCACGATGCCAAATATTTTGGAGATTGTCTCGATGTCCTTCTTGCCCCAGTATTGCGATATCAGCACGCATGCGCCGGACGATAGCCCGAACATGCACATCATAAATAAAAAGAACGGCTGGTTTGCCACTGTAACGGCGGAAAGCTGTACCTCTCCAAGGGAGCCGACCATTACGGAGTCCATCAAACCCACCGCATAAGTCAGCAGGTTCTGCAACGCCACAGGCAGGGCGATTGCAATAAACATACTGCTCAGTCCTTTGTTTTTCCTGCTCAGTCCTCTGTTTTTTACAAGCTCTGTCATTCTATCCGCTCCTTTCTTTCCCGCACCGCCCCTCCGGGCAGCCCGCCGGTGTGCCCGCACCTCTCACTCCACACTGCAATATCACAAACGCCTTTTTTGCGGTTGTTTCCGGAGCCTGTTACAGGCATTGCCTTTGAGGGGACGCGGCGTACAAAGAAAGAAATATCTATAAAGTACGCCGCTCTGCTTACGGGCGCGCGGCAGGGAGGGACAATGAAGAGCGCCCTCCATAAGCCCCTTGCAGGCAATATCCTGAAACAGACTCCGGCTTTTGCGCGCATTACGCGGCAACCGTGCGTTGTCCGGCAGCTCGCGCGAAATCAGCCGCAACGAACAATACCATACAAAAAAAGCCTGCCGCGCAAAAAGTGCGGCAAGCACTATGTTACCATAACAACAACCCCGTTGAAAAGGGGTTTTTTGCAAATAATCAGCGATATTTCAGTCCATACCATACCGCTTTTTAAAAACCGCAAGCCCCGCGCGCATCAACGGGTTTCTTGCCAGCTTCCACAGCGTTTCCTTTTTCTTGCCTTCCGCGCGCACCGCCTCATGGAATTCCTCCGTGTATTTCGGATTGCCAAGAATCACCGGATTGCCAATCTCTCCCCGTTGCACCGCCCGGTAAAATTCCAGCCATACCACGCGGTTTTCACGCACGCCCTCCGCATGGATCGATAAAAATGTGTTTTCGCCGTGCAGGCGGTACAGGTACGACGTTTGCGCGGTGTACGCAGGCTCGCTTTGCAGGCATGCCCGCAGGAAAAAGTCGTAATCATGTACGTATTTGTAATTTTTAAACCCGCCCGCGCGCTCGTAAAGCGTCCGCGAAAAAAGCAGGTTGCCGGTAGAAACGCTCACGTTTTCCGCAACAGCCGCAAGCGCAATAAACCGCTTGCCCTCAAGCTTTTGCTGAATCGCTTCAAAGGTCTTCGCCTCGTCCGATTCAAGCCGGTTGCCCTGCGCGTCAATACACCTCACCGCTGAAAAGCCCCACTCCGCACTTTGCCTGTCCATCTGCCCCGTCAGCACGGTAAAGCGGTTCGGCTCGTATAAATCGTCCGCGTTCAGGATCGCAACGTATTCCCCGTGGGACAGGCGGATTCCCTTGTTGATCGTCTCGTGCGCGCCAAGGTTCCGCTCGTTTTCATGTAATATCACCGCCGGGAAACGGCCTTTCATGTCCTCGCGCGCAATCAGCTCCCGCACCCGCCGCATGCTCGCGTCCGAAGAGCCGTCGTCAATCACAACCAGCTCTATGTTTTGGTACGTTTGTGCCGCCACCGATTCGATTGCGCCGCAAATATAGTTTTCGTAGTTATAGGATGGAATAACGACGGAAATCAAAGGCTTCATATCACAGCTCTTTCAAATATCTCGCAAGCGCGTCCTTGTAATCCGGCAGGCGCTTAAAGCCCGCGTCGTCGAGCGATTTTTTGGACATCCGCGAATTTTTGGGCCGCGACGCAGCCGTAGGGTATGTCTGGTTGTATTCCTCCGTGCTGACAGGCTTCACCTCGATGTCGCTTCCCGCCTGGCGGAAAATTTCCACCGCAAAATCATACCATGTGATGTCGCCCTCGTTGGATGCCTGGTAAACCCCGTATTTGTGCGATTCGATGATGTCGCAAATCAGCCTCGCCACGTCGTAGGTATAGGTTGGCGCGCCGTGCTGATCCATCACCACAGACACCTCGTCCCTTGTTTGGGCAATGCGTAGCATGGTTTTGATAAAATTGCTGCCGTTTTTGCCAAACACCCAGCAAATCCGCAGGATATAATACTGCTCGAGCAGCTTTTGCACTTCAAGCTCGCCCTGGTATTTTGTCCTGCCATATTCGTTTTGCGGCTCTTTGACGTCGTCCGCTTCCCACTGCGTATCCTTGGAAAACCCGTCAAACACATAGTCCGTACTGATATACATCATTTCCGCGCCCACGGCCTTTGCCGCAAGCGCAATGTTTTTCGTTCCCGTTACGTTCACCGCATAGCATTTTTCCTGCTCTGTTTCCGCTTTATCCACCGCGGTATACGCAGCGCAGTGCACGATGCACGTGGGCCTATATTCCTGCACAAAGGAAAGCACAGCCTGCTCGTCGGTCAGGTCAAAATCGTCGATATCAACGCCCCTGTTTTCTATTCCGCGCGCGTCAAGATGCCGCACCACGTCATATCCCAGCTGCCCTTTTACGCCTGTTACCAATACTTTCATCGTTATCCACCTCTTGCATACCCTGCCAGCCGGCAAGGCGCTTTTTCATTTCCGACACTGCGGTAAACGTCCGTCCCGCCGCCCGTCCAAAAATTCCGGGCGCACACGGTCTGTGCCAGCTGGCTACCTTCCGGCGTACATCTTCTGGTAATAGTTCTGGTAATCCCCGCTCACGATGTTTTTCCACCAGTCCTCATTGTCAAGGTACCATTTCACCGTCTGCCTGATTCCCTCGTCAAACGTGGTGGTCGGCTGCCAGCCCAGCTCGTTCATCATCTTCGCCGGATCGATTGCGTAACGCATGTCGTGGCCCGCGCGGTCTTTGACAAAGGTAATGAGTGTCTCAGGCTTGTTAAGCTCCTTTAAAATCGTTTTCACAACCTGTAAGTTGGTTCTCTCGTTGTGGCCGCCGATGTTGTATACCTCGCCCTCGTTGCCATCGTGTAAAATCCTGTCGATTGCCGCGCAATGGTCGCGCACATACAGCCAGTCCCGTACGTTTTCGCCCGTGCCGTACACCGGCAGGCTTTCGTCTGCAAGCGCGCGGGAAATAATGAGGGGGATCAGCTTTTCCGGGAAGTGGTACGGCCCGTAGTTGTTCGAACACCGCGAAATCGTCACAGGCAGCCCGTAGGTTCTGTGGTACGCCTGCACCAAAAGGTCTGCGCTCGCCTTGGACGCCGAATAGGGCGACGACGTATGAATCGGCGTTTCCTCCGTAAAGAAAAGGTCCGGACGATCCAGCGGCAAATCGCCGTACACCTCGTCCGTAGATACCTGATGATAGCGCTTCACGCCGTACTTACGGCATGCGTCCATCAGCGTCTGCGTGCCAATCACGTTGGAGCGCAGGAAGATGCCCGGATCCTCGATCGAGCGGTCCACGTGGGATTCCGCCGCAAAGTTCACCACAATGTCCGGCTTCTCCTGTTCAAACAGGCCGAATACAGCGTCCCTGTCCGCGATATCCGCACGCACAAACGTCACGTTTGGCTCATCGAGTACGTCTTTGAGCGTCTCGAGGTTTCCCGCGTAGGTCAGCAGATCCAAAACCACCAGATCGTAATCCGGATGGTTTTCCAGCATATGGAACACAAAATTACTTCCGATAAATCCGGCGCCGCCGGTAATCAGTACTTTCATAGCTTCTCCTTAAACATATCAAAATATAGTGATCGCCGTCTTTTCGGCGCGTCTTAAAAATTTGCGTCGCTGTCCTTCAAAAGCGGGGCCTTCAGATCCTTTTCCGATAAGATCGGCTCCGCGATTCCCCAGTCAACGTCGATCTCCGGATCGTCAAAGCGTACCGACCGGTCGCACTCGGGCGCGTATACCTTATCTACCTTGTACTGCACCTCCACGTCGTCCGTAAGCGTCACAAACCCGTGCGCCATGCCCGCCGGCATGAAAAACTGCAGCTTATTTTCTGCGGAAAGCTCGATGCTGTACCATTTTTTGTACGTTGGCGAGTTCTTCCTCAGGTCAACCGCAAC
This sequence comes from Christensenella hongkongensis, assembly GCF_000981035.1. Classification (GTDB taxonomy): domain Bacteria; phylum Bacillota; class Clostridia; order Christensenellales; family Christensenellaceae; genus Christensenella; species Christensenella hongkongensis. Next base: position 8,044 of record NZ_LAYJ01000097.1, on the reverse strand, counting down.
GTCGAGGATTTTCCCGCGCGTGCAACGTAAAAGCTTGGACTGCGCCATCGGCTCGATCTGGAAATGCAGGCCGCGGAGCGTTCCCTTCTGCGCGGAGAAGGACTGGTTGTCCTGTACAAATTCGCAGGTAATGCCAAGCTCCTCAAATTTGGGCTTGCTGTAGGTTTCCATAAACCACCCGCGGTGGTCTCCGTGGCAGTCCGGCTCTATCACAACGAGGCCTTCAATACCGGTTTCTATTGTTTTCATATGTCAAGCACCTTCCCTTCCGAAACAGCGTTCAGATGCTGTCCGTATGATGATTTTCCATATTTCGCGGCGCTTGCGCGCAGCGTATCGCGGTCAATCCAGCCCCGGTGGAAGGCAATTTCCTCCGGCGCGGACATCACAATGCCCTGCCGCTTTTGCAGCATCCGTACAAATTCCGCCGCTTCGATCAGCGAATCGAACGTACCCGTGTCAAGCCATGCGTAGCCCCTGCCCATCAGCTGCACATCAAGGTCGCCCTGCTCGAGGTACACGCGGTTAAGGTCTGTAATTTCAAGCTCCCCGCGCGCGCTTGGCTTCAGGTTTTTGGCGTATTCCACCACGCGGTTGTCATAAAAATACAGCCCGGTGATCGCATAGTTGGATTTTGGGACTTCCGGCTTCTCCTCTACGGAAAGCGCCTTTCCGTGCTCGTCGAATTCCACGATGCCAAAACGCTCCGGATCATCCACATAATAACCGAACACCGTCGCGCGGTTTTCGTTGTTCACAGCCTCGGTCATCAGCTGCGTCAGGCCGTTCCCGTAAAAGATGTTGTCCCCAAGGATCATCGCGCACGAATCCCCGCCAATAAATTCCTCGCCGAGTATAAACGCCTGCGCAAGGCCGTCCGGCGAAGGCTGCTCCTTGTAGGAAAGCGAAATGCCAAACTGCGATCCGTCCCCCAGCAGGTTCCGGAACCTTGGCAGGTCAACCGGCGTAGAGATGATCAAAATATCCTGAATGCCCGCAAGCATCAGCGTGGAAAGCGGATAATAGATCATCGGCTTATCATACACCGGCAAAAGCTGTTTGCTGGTCATGATCGTAAGCGGGTAAAGGCGCGTTCCGCTGCCTCCTGCAAGTATAATTCCTTTCATGTTACATACCTCTTCTTCAAAATCGTTATTTCACTTCTATTTCAGCTTCCTGTTTCGTTTCGTCATACCCATGCCATTTCCAGAAATATTTAAACATGGATAAAACATGTATCATAAAATATTTCAGGCTGTGCGCGCTCGCCCGCGCGTAATCGTGATATACATAAGCGTACGGGTAATAAACCACACGGGTATTTTTGCGCAGGGTGCGCGTAAGATCCGCGTCCTCCAGATACATAAAATACCGTTCGTCAAATCCGCCCACCAGCTTTAGAAGCGGCGTGCGTACAAATAAAAAACACCCGGACGCAAATTCAACGTCCGTCACGCCCGAGAGGTCTTCGTCCAGCATTTTGTAATGCTGCCGATGCTGCTCGAAGCGCTTGAGTGGCGCACGGTTTGCGATCAGGTATTTCAGTTTCGGGTTGCGTTTGGGCAAATGCTGGGGCTGCCCGTCCATGTAGTGGATCTGGGGCGTGCACATTCCAATATCCGGGTTTTTACGCAAAAAATCAGCAAGCTCCGTCAATATGTCTCCATCAAGAATAATGTCAGGATTGACAATCGCATGGAAATCAGAGTCTATAAGCGGCAGCACAAGGTTATGGCCCGCGCCAAACCCAAGGTTTTTGTCGCTGAATATCACGCCAATCGTCGGAAATTCATCGGCAAGCCTTACCGCGCTTCCATCCTTGGACGCGTTATCCACAAGATATATTTTGACACGAACGCCGTGCGTATATTCCAGAATAGAAGCAATCGCTTTTCTGGCCCTGTCATAATCATTGTAATTTACAATGCTGACTGTTACGTCATATTTCAAAATGCGTCCTCCGCAAATATTCCCAGTTTTATGACCGTTCCCATTATACCAATATTCGCGCCGGATTTCCACTCTATTTTCGCTTCATACCACGCAGCATATCCTTTGTCTCTCTGGACGGGATACGCGATTCAATGATTTTCTGTATGGTTTTATTGTGCGTGAAATCATCGAGCAGGCCTTGCGTGAGCACAGGCAGCACCTGCTGCGGAAAGCGCACGTAATACATGGAAAGCGCCCATGCAACCCCCATTTTTACATAATAGCCATCGTGGCTCACACTCACAAGAAGGGAAAGCGCCTCGTTCAGGTAATCCTCGCTGATATAGTAATTAAGCATCATCACGACGGCAAACCTGATCTCATATTCCCGTCCGCAGGACATGCGGGGCAAAATAAACTCCCACATTTCCTCCATGTGCTCCTTCGTGGCTTTCAGACTGGTGCAAAAGCTGTCGCACACCGACCAGTTGTCGATTTTTGGTAGAAAAGCCGCGATATATTTTAACCTCCTGGAAAACTCCATTGGAGCGCTGCCGATCACAAACCCCTGCAGCATGATTTCCTCAAAGGAATCATCCGCAGCGTTTTCCAGATATGTACGCCAGTCCTCTTTTGCGATTTGCTTTGCAAGCTTTCGCAGCGCGGGCAGCCGAACCCCAAGCACGCCCCGGACGCCCGGGATCAGCGAGGACGCAAATTTTTGATATTCTTCCTCCGCCATGCAAAGAAGCTCTTTTTTGATCTGTCCGTTTGTCATTTGCTTTGCTCCCAAATTCTATGGCAATTTGTCAAAAGGTTGACGAAAGCTTTTGACATAAATTGCATATGCAAGCGGTTTCCCGCAATTTTTGCATAACCTGCATTCAGCTGTATCGCTGTAAGGGCATTCCTTTTATATTTGCCGCCACAAAACACAACATTTGTAAGCCCACCGTGCAAAAAAAGCCGCCGGATTTCCGGCAGCCTTAGATCAGCGCTATAGTAAGCTCATTACGCATGCAGAACCGCCTGCACGATATATTTTGCGGTATCCTCGCCCTTCTCACAGGTGGAAAGCGTCAAAATGCTTTTCCCGCCAAGCACCTCCACATCGCTTTCGCTTTCAGACAGCGCCTTCATAGCGGTTACATATTGCTCAAACTCCCCATGGGAAGAAAACGTATCCGTAAAGGACTCCCCTTCGTCGGACGCGATATACGCGGCAAACACCCGGTAGTCTTTTGCTGTGCCGTCCGCCAGATAAATGGATATTGTGCTGTGCGCACTGAGAAAGCTCTTGTCCTGATAATTCTTCAACGCGGCGAACATGGAACCATCCGTCATATTCTGACCATATAGCACCGTATTTTCGTCAGTGAACCCAATGTGGTCCTGCGCGTCCAGAAATACCGCCCCGCCGCGATTTTCCTCTTTGAAAAAATTATGCGTCCGGTAAAAATCATTATCCTCCGCCTGAACGATAGGATAACTGATATCCGTGCCGGGAATATCGATCCATCCTACGGTATCCGGATTTGTTTCCCTCAGCTTCTCAAACATGGAGCTAAGCTTTTCCGGCGAATCCTTTGCGCCCGCAAAATTTTTTGCGGCAAGCTCACGGTAAGAAGATGAATTCTGCAGGTCTCCAATACGCACGTCAAACATATTCATCATGGCAAAAACAAAACAAACGAGCGCAATCGTGATTACAACGACCGTTACGACTGTGCCACGCCTTTTTTTACCTGCGTTTGTTGCATCCTTTTCCGGCATATGAAAACTTCCTTTGATTTGATGTTATTATTATACCCCATTGCGGTTGCAATAAGCAACACACGGCGGCCGGGAAAAGAAGAAAAAACGTTACAGGTTCAAAAATGAACGCGAAACGCCCCCAAACCGTTTCGGGAACCCCCTCCCCCCAAACGAAAAACCTTTTGTACACCGTTTGCCGCGATGCTTATTTAGCCGCCGCTAACTTTTTACAGCGTTTTGTACAGAAATTCCTTTACATCAGCTTTTACTTTGCTATAATAGAAACGGACTGACCAGTCAGTCACATCATGGCACTTAACGATTATAGCAGTTTGCCAAATGGTTGCGCAGCAAGCATTTGGCAAACTGCTATGCAGCGAACCCTTACGGCGGCGCAGCCATGCGACGCTATAAGTGGATACGCTGTAAGAGCACCGGACGGAGGAAAAGCATCCATGTCAAAATTCAGCGTAAAAAAGCCAATGACGATCTTTGTGGCGGTAATCATGGTCTGTATCCTGGGATTTATTTCCTTTACGAGCATGACCACAGACCTTCTGCCAAAGATGGACCTGCCCTATGTGGCGGTATTCACAACCTACCCGGGCGCAAGCCCTGAAAAAATCGAGCAAACTGTTACGAAGCCGCTTGAACAAACGCTTTCCACAGCAAGCGGCATTAAAAATGTGACCAGTATATCCAACGAAAACACGAGCGTTGTAATCCTGGAATTCACGCAGGAAACCAATATGGACAGCGCGATGATCGAGATCAGCAACAGCGTCGACATGGTAAAGTCAAACCTTGACGACGCGGTTGGAACGCCTACCCTGATTAAAATCAACCCGGACATTATGCCCGTCATGATCGCCGCGGTAGATGTGCAGGGGCAGGATATCGTAGAGACCTCCAAGACCGTTTCCGAGGATATCCTGCCGCAGTTCGAACGCATTGACGGCGTTGCTTCTGTCAGCGCAATGGGGCTGGTGGAGGATTCCATCCAGGTGACTCTTAATCAGGATAAAATAGACGAATTGAACAACCGCGTACTCGCAAGCGTGGATGAAAAGCTTGCCGAAGCGCAGGAGCAGCTGGACGACGCAAAGAGCCAGTTGGAAAGCGGGAAGGCACAGCTAAACGCAACCAGTAAAACCCAATCTGAAAAGCTTGTGGACATGGGGATGCAGCTTTCCGCGGGCAGGGACCAGATACAGGCGGCGCTTGACGCAATGCCGCAGATGCAAAAAGAACTGGAGACGCAGCTTAATGACCTGAAGGCCCAGCGCGATGAGCTAACAGCGAACCTCAGCGATGCAAAGACCGCAAGGGACGGCCTGCAACAGGCAATCGCGGGTATGGTTGCCGCGGGCCAGCCCGTCCCGGAGGAACTGACCACGCAGCTTGCAACGCTCGAGCAAACCATCCCGCAGCTTGAATCCGGCCTTTCACAGATAACGGACGGCATCTCCCAGCTTGAAGCGGGTATTGCGTCGATCCCGGAGCAAAAAGCGCAGCTCGAGGCTAAGCTCAGCGAGCTTGACCAGGGAGAAAAGCAGCTTGAATCCGGTAAGATGGCGCTTACAACGGGAATTGCTGAAGCTGCCGGGCAGCTAGCGGGCGGCGAGGCGCAGCTATCGCAGAAGGAAGCGGAATTTGAGCAACAAAAAGACGCGGCCTACGAGCAGGCGGGCCTCGATGGAAAAATCACGCAGGATACGGTAAGCAAAATACTTGCGGCGCAGAATTTCTCAATGCCTGCAGGATATATTCAGGAAGGCACGGAAAAATATCTTGTAAAAGTTGGCGATCAGTTTTCCAACATGGAACAGATCAAAGACCTTGTACTATTCAATATTCCCACGGGCGATATTGGCGAGGTAAAGCTTTCTGACGTCGCGGATATCGAGCTGACAGATAACCGCGGCGACCTATACGCAAAGATCAACGGCAACGACGGGATACTGCTCTCCTTCCAGAAGCAAAGCACTTCCTCCACAACGGATGTTTCAGACAAAATAAACGCTGTTATGAAGCAGATCGAGGAGACGAACCCGAACGTCCATATGACCGCCCTGTCCGACCAGGGCGTATATATCAACATCGTGATCGATTCCGTGCTGAACAACCTCCTTTTGGGCGGTATTTTAGCGATCATCATTCTCTTCCTGTTCTTAAAGGACATCAAGCCAACGCTTATTGTGGCGATCAGTATTCCGTTCAGCCTTTTGGCGGCGCTTACGCTGATGTACTTCTGCGGCGTCACACTCAATGTGATTTCGCTTGCGGGCCTTGCGCTCGGCGTCGGTATGCTGGTGGACAACAGTATTGTAGTCATCGAAAACATTTACCGCCTACGGTCCCTTGGTATTTCAGCCGCAAAGGCCGCCATCAAGGGCGCGAGCCAGGTGGCCGGGGCCATCGCGGCGTCCACGCTTACCACGATCTGCGTATTTTTGCCGATTGTATTTACCGAGGGCCTCACACGGCAGCTGTTTGCGGATATGGGCCTTACGATCGCGTTTTCGCTGCTCGCAAGCCTTGTGATCGCGCTTACCCTTGTGCCTGCAATGGGCTCTACCATGCTCAAGAATACAAAGGAAAAACCGCACAAATGGTTTGATAAATTTACGGGCGGCTACCAGAAGGTTTTGGGTGGCGCTTTGAAACACAAATGGATTGTGTATGTCCTCGTGATCGGCCTCTTTGTGTTCAGTATAGCAAACGTCTTTACCATGGGAACCTCGCTCATGCCGAAAATGGACAGCCAGGAAATCATGATTACCATGGAAATGCCTACTGGCAGCACCACACAGGAAACGCGGGACATGAGCGATGTGGTTCTTGCCCGTCTTACCGAGGTGCCGGATGTGGAAACGATCGGCGCGATGGAAGGCGGCGCAATGTCTGTCATGGGCGGCAGCTCCGGCAGCAGCGGCTCGAACAATACTTCGATTATGATGTACGCCCTCCTAAAGGAAGACAGGGAAAGCAGCAGCGCACAGACCGCGCAAAAGATGCGCGAAGCAGTGGCGGACCTGCCCTGCAGCGTGGAAATAAGCGACTCCACGATGGATATGTCCATGCTTTCAGGTTCCGGGCTTGAAGTCGTCATCAAGGGCGACGACCTCGATACGATCAAAAACATAGCCCTTGATATGACCGCGATGATGCAGGAAACGCAGGGACTTACAAACATCAAGAACGGCCTTGAGGACGCGTCCACGGAAACGCGCGTCACTGTGGATAAAAGCAAGGCCATGGAATACGGCCTTACAGTGGCGCAGGTGTACCAGCAGCTTGCGGCGGAGCTCAACGCGGGCCAGTCTGCAACAACCGTTACGTTTGAGACGGAGGACTACCCTGTTATTGTGAAAAACAGCCCTCAGGATAGCTTAACCCTGGATTCCCTCAGGGACTTTCAGCTGACGGGTACGGAGGATGGCGAGGAGACCGGGATAGCGCTGTCGGATATCGCGCAGGTCACACAGGAACAAAGCCTCTCGGCAATCAATCACGACGGCCAGGTGCGGACAATGTCCGTTACTGCGGAGGTGGACGCAGACCACAACATTGGCCTGCTGTCCCGTGAATTTGCGGACAAGCTGCAGGGCTATTCCGTTCCGGCGGGTTACACCGTAGAAATCGCAGGCGAAAACCAGACGATCACCGATACGTTTACCAACCTCATCTATATGTTCCTGCTGGCAGTGGTGTTGATTTACCTGATTATGGTGGCGCAGTTCCAGTCCCTGAAATCGCCGTTCATCATCCTGTTCACCATACCGCTTGCCTTTACCGGCGGCCTGCTTGCTTTGCTGATGACCGGTTTTGACCTCAGCATGATCGCACTTCTCGGCTTCCTGATTCTGGCGGGTATCGTCGTGAACAACGGCATTGTCTTTGTGGATTACGTGAACCAGCTGCGTCTCTCCGGCGTGGAGAAGCATGAAGCCCTGCTGCGCGCGGGCAAAGCGCGTATCCGCCCGATCCTGATGACTGCGCTCACAACGGTTTTGGGGCTTGTACCGCTTGCTTTTGGCATGGGCCAGGGCGCGGAAATGCTTCAGCCTATGGCAGTCGTAACAATCGGCGGACTTATTTATGCGACGTTTATGACGCTGTTCTTTGTTCCGGTGCTGTATGACGGCCTGAACAAAAAGGATATGAAACCTGTTGAAATAGAGGAGGGTGAAGAGGATGACATCCCCGCAATATTTGCTGATGTGTGATAAAGAAGTAGTAGAAGTGTAAAAAATTTTGCCGTTCCTATCCGGCGTTTGCGCATTGCGCCGGATAGGTCGGGCGGTCATTCGGGCAGGTCTACCTTGCCAACGAAAGAGTAATAAATATCAATGTC
>NZ_LAYJ01000039.1 GCF_000981035.1 Christensenella hongkongensis | reverse complement strand
ATATTGTACCGGCATGTATTTATTCGAGCCCGGAGATTGCGAGCGTAGGACTGACGGAGGCGCAGGCAAAGGCGCAGGGGCTGCCGGTGAAGACAGGAAACTTTGCGACGGCGGGAAATGGCCGCAGCATGATCATGAACTGTACAGACGGCTTTGTAAAGCTGGTGACGCACAGCGAGACGGGAGAAATCCTTGGGGCGTGCATGGTGGCGCCGCGTGCGACGGATATGATCGGCGAGATTGCGGTTGCGATGAAAGCCGAGGCAACGGTGGAAGAGATTGCAGATACGATCCACGCGCATCCGACGGTGAGCGAGATGATCATGGAAGCCGCACACGATGTGGAAGGCCTTTGCTGCCATAAGTTAAGGTAAGGCTGCATTCATATAAGGAGAAACCATATGAAAGTGGAACTGGGATTTGCCAAGGGAACGCAAACGGCAAAGGTGCCTGAGGAATGTATCATCAGTATCTTAAAACCAAATGAGGTAACGCATGAGCTGACCGGCGAGGCGGAGGTGCGGCGCTCGGTGGAACATCCGATCGCAAGCAAACGGCTGCGGGAGATCGCAAAGCCGGGCGAAAAGATCGCGATTATCACAAGCGATGTAACGCGCCCGATGCCTTCGAAAATCGTATTGCCGGTGGTGTTGGATGAACTGAAGGCGGCGGGCGTCAGTATGGACGATGTAACGGTTGTATTTGCGCTCGGTTCCCACCGCAAGCAAACTGAGGAGGAAATGCGCTATCTGGCAGGCGACGCGGTTTACGACGAAGTAAAGTGTATCGACTCCGATCCAAAGGATTTTGTGCATATGGGCGATACGTCGCGCGGGACTCCCGTCGATATTTTTACGCCGGTGGCACAGGCGGACAGAAGAATCTGCCTTGGAAATATTGAGTTCCATTATTTTGCGGGTTATTCCGGCGGCACGAAGGCGATCATGCCGGGCGTATCCACACGGGCGGCAATCCAGTCCAACCATTCGCGGATGGTGGAGGAAAGCTCCCATGCGGGCAAGCTTGCGGGAAATCCTGTAAGGGAAGACATCGATGAGGTGCAGGAGTTTGTACCGATCGATTTCATTGTAAATGTTGTTTTAGATGAGAAAAAACAGATTATCAAATGCGTGTCCGGACATTGGAAGGACGCGCACAAGGCAGGCTGCGATTTTCTTGACACGCTGTACAAGGTCGTCATTCCGGAGCGTGCGGACATCGTCATTGTTTCGCCGGGCGGGTACCCTAAGGATATCAACCTGTATCAGGCGCAAAAAGCGCTTGACAATGCAAAGCATGCGGTAAAGGATGGCGGTATCATTATTCTGGTGGCATCCTGCAAGGAAGGCCTTGGCGAGGGCGTATTTGAACGCTGGATGACGACAGCGGAAAGTCCGGATTTTATGGTGGAGGAAATTGAACGGAATTTTGAGCTTGGCGGACACAAGGCCGCCGCGATTGGCATGGTAATGCAAAAAAGCGACGTGTACCTCGTTTCAGACCTGCCGGACGATTTCGTCAAAGGAATTTTCTTTAAACCATATCAGGAACTGCAGAGTGCTGTGAATCATGCTTTTTCCCATAAGGGGCTGGATGCCAAGGTGATCATTATGCCTTACGGAGGTTCCACGCTGCCTTTCGCGGAGTAAGCGGAAAGGTAACTGACATATGAATATTTGGCATGATATTGCGGAGGAGCGGATCACAAAGGATGATTTTATCTGTGTGATCGAGATACAGAAGGGCAGTAAAATGAAGTACGAGCTCGATAAGGAAACCGGACTTCTGAAGCTGGACCGCGTACTGTATACCTCAACGGTCTATCCGGCAAATTATGGTTTTATCCCGCGTACCTACGCTGAGGATAACGATCCGCTCGACGTACTTGTGCTGTGCTCGGAGGCAATCGCGCCTTTGACGCTTGTGCGGTGTTATCCGATCGGCGTGATCAAAATGGTGGACGACGAGCAGCAGGATGAAAAGATTATTGCAATTCCGTTTGGAGATCCGATGTATAACGGATATCGGGATGTGTCGGCGCTTCCGGCGCATATTTCAGACGAAATGACGCATTTCTTTGAGGTCTATAAGACGCTCGAGCACAAAAAGACGACCGTCAGGCAAGTGGACGGGCGTGACGACGCAACGATGATCATCCAAAACTGCCTGAAGGAATACAAGGCGCAGTTTGAGCCGGAAGAAGCATAGCGCGTCAATCAAATAGTTTATAAAGCTTATTTCATACATTGTAGAAACCCTCAAAGCCTAACGCAAAAGCGGTGTCGTTGTAAATGATGCCGTTTTTGTGTTGGGTTTGTTTTTTCAAATATGCAGTTTTTTTACAGAATCACGCACGATGAGGTTGTTAGAGGAAACCTGCACGCTTTGCGCGGGCCGGTTTTCAATCAGTGCAATCAGCAGATCGATTGCGGCTGTCGCCATATGCTCCTTATCAAGCGATACGGTAGTAAGCGCGGGATCGGTATATTCCGCCATAATGATGTCGTCCACAGAGACGACTGATACATCCTCAGGAACCTGTATGTTGTTACTTTTCAGATGCTTCATCAATTCGATGGCAAGGATATCCTCCATACAAAAGAACGCCGTAGGAAGGTCGGCACATACGCAGCGGTCAATCTGGCCTGAGAGGGAGCGGCGGTCTGTTATGCCGTCGAAAAACCAACGGAGCTCAGTGTTCAGACCGTGCCCGCGGAGCGCCTTTTGATAGCCTGACAATATTTGCGTATAAAAGGCGGGCAGGCATGTGTTGCCGATAAATCCAATTTTCCTGTGTCCCTGCGCGAGGAGATATTCCACAGCGGTATAAGCTGCCAGCTCGTAATCTGCCCTGACGGAATAGATATCGCCTGATGAAGAATGGTCATCCACTACCACAAACGGTATTCCAAGCGAGCCAAGCATGCCTGTAAGGCTTTGCGGAATATCCTTCAGAAAAATAAGGCCGTCGACGTCCCTGCTTAAGATTTGCTCCGGCAGGCGCAGCTCTTCACCGTCAAAGCTGAATTCAGAATAGATGAGCGAGTAACCGTAGTGCATACAACGCTTCAGCAAGGTTTTCATGATGCTGAAATAAAACATATTATCAAATACGGAGGAGGAGTCCTCGAATACCACGGCTACCGTATAGCTCCGGTTATAAAATAAACGCCTGGAATTGAGGGATGGCCTGAAGCCGTTTTCCTCAATGATGCGCAGCACCCTTTCCTTTGTTTTTTCACTGACGCCGCTTTTTCCGTTCAGTATAAAGGATACGGTCGTTTTGGAAACACCGGCAAGTTTTGCGATATCAGAGATCGTAAGTTGCTTTGTATTTTTCATCGGTCGTCCTTTGCGGATTTATAAAACCGGTTTTATAAATCTGAATAAAGTAATTTTAAAACATCTACGAAAAAGGTAACATAATTACTGATACATGTCAAATATTGCCTGTATAATTACAATTTTGGATTGAAATAAAACCGTTGACAAAAGTTTCAATCCATGTTAATTTGTATTTAAACCGGTTTAGTAAATTTCGAAAATAAAAAAGGAGGGGACAAAATGCCAGTATATGAATCAATCAAAAATGCGGATAACAGGATCAAAATATCGGAGCAAAACAAGGACAGCGTGGTATTTGGCTGGAACGAGGGGATCAGGATGCTTGCACGGCAATGCAGCGGAGGGGCAAAAAACATTGCGCTCGACGGATGGTATGGAGTGGATTTTGAAAAAATAGCCTACGCACTGGAAACGGAACTGAAGGCAATGGGACTCGAGGTGCGGCTGCTGGATGCGCTGGAGCTTTACAAAACAAGGGAGGAAATTGCCGCCTATAACGCGCAGTACGTGACGGAGGATCCGGGCTTTGGCATTGTGAATGCGAAAGGGGTTATCGAGGATATTCTGGAACCGGAGAGCGTAGCGGCCATGCAGGGTAAGCTCGCACATAAAAGCGGGCAGGTAACCGTTATTTACGGCACAGGCGCGTGCATCAGGGAGCTTGCGCCGCTCATCGATGTAAAATGCTATGTGGACAACACGCACCAGAAGGTGCAATGGGATATGTGGACCGGAAAGCTGAAATCCTTTGGAAGTGCGCAGGCGACAACAGACTATGACTGGAAGGAATACAACTATTCCGACTATTATATGCTAAAGCGCCAAAAAGATTTTATGTACGGAGCCATGGATTTCTATATCGAGAATTATTTTGAGGACGACCTTGTAGTGATCCCGCGTGCGGCATATGATGAGATGATGTCCACACTGGTAAAATACCCGATTCACGAGGTCAAAATATTTTCACCCGGACCGTGGGGCGCGTATCGTTTCCTCGATATGGATTATGGCGTGGAGAACCTTGCGAACAATGCGTGGAACAAAATTGGCGGCCCGGAGCTTCGCATCCTGATCGACTTTGGCGGGGAACGGAGCATATCCATGCCCATGCTTAACGCCATGCAATATGGCAAAGAGCTGGTGGGAGAACTCATCGATAAAGAGTATCCGGGATTGTTCCCGCTCGATATCTGGCTGGACGACGGTTACCATAAAACGCCGCAGAGCGCGGAGCGCATCAGTATGCCCATGCACATCCACCCCAGCAGCCGTTATGTGGAAGAGCATTTTAACGAGCCGCTCGGGCGTTACGAAACGTATTATATTGCAGAGGCCTACGAAGGCGCGAATACGTGGATGGGTTTCAAGGACGACGCGGATATCGAGGAATGGGAACGCAAATGCGAGGAATCCCAAAACATTAAGCCTATCGGGGACTGGAAGGATTTCATCGAAAACTGGGAAAGCAGGGAAGGGGACCTTTACCTGATCCCGCCGGGAACGATGCACGGTCACGGTGGTAACCAGATGGTGCTTGAAATGGACACGAATCCAAGTATCAACGGTACGGAATACTCCTTCTTCGAATATGATTTTGCACGTCCGTCCTGGGACGACGAGGCGCAGAGCATGACTGGAAAGCCTCTTAAAATGCACCTGGAGCACGGCTTCGATATGGAAAAATGCCGGCGCGCCTCATGGGTGGATGAACACCTGAGGGCCACGCCGTCCGTTGTAAAATGGACGAAGGATTATTTCATCGACCGTTACAAGAGCCTGCCGGAAATGCCTTACCATGTGGAACGTATCCATTTTGAAAAACGGGCGGAATATTCCACGGAGGGTAAATTTATGCACATGCTTACGCTTACCGTCGGTTCCAGAATCAGCGTGCGTTCCCTCGGTAATCCGGAATATGGCGCGGACTGCGACAAGTTCCAGACGCTTGTCATCCCGGCCGCATTCGGGGATTATGAAATCATAAACGAAGACGGGGGCCGCGCGACCGTTGTCATCCAACGCTGGAAAAAGGGATAAAGAGATACAAAAAAGAGTGGAAAGCGTCCACTCTTTTTTGTTGCCTTATGTATGCCAAACGCCTTTGCGTGAGGGCGTTTTACTCTTCATCCTGCAAGGCTTCATAACCTTCCTCGCCCGTGCGGACCTTGATGACGTTCTCTACGTCGTATACAAAAATCTTACCGTCGCCGATATGTCCGGTGTAAAGGGCTTCCTTGATCGCCGCGATTACCGTGTCTACAGGAATCCTGCATACAACCACCTCGACCTTTACTTTGGGCAGCAGGTTGATATCCACTTCAACCCCGCGGTAATACTCGGAGTGTCCCTTCTGCATTCCCGCACCCATTACCTGTGAAACGGTAATGCCTGTAATTCCGATGCTTTCAAGCGAGGATTTCAGCGCCTCAAATTTACTCTGGTTCGCAATCACGACGAGTTTTGTCATCTTCACATCCGAAGCGGCCCCTGCGCTTGCTTCCCTTGGCATCCGTTCCACTGGAACCGCCTTTTCAAAAGAAGCGGAAGATGCGCTTTCCAGCTCCAGCTTTGCGTTTCCATTTTCGTCAATACCGCCTGTTGCAATAAAGTCTGTGCCGCACACGGGCATAAAATCCGCGTAGCCGCTGGCAAGGCCGTGCTCCTCGATGTCGAGTCCTGCGAGCTCCTCCGCTTTTGATACGCGCAGGCCTTTTGTATGCTTCAAAATCTGGAACACGACCGTCATCGTTACGGCAACCCATGCCGCAACGCATACTACGCCAAGCGCCTGTACGCCGAGAAAGGAAGCGTCTCCAGTGTAAATAAGCCCGCCATCCAGTGCGAAGATTCCCACGAGGATCGTGCCGGCAGCGCCGCAAAAGCCATGGACCGCGATTGCGCCAACAGGATCGTCGATCCTGAGCTTTTTATCCACAAATTCAACGCCGAACACCACGACAAAGGATGCGATAAGGCCAATGACTGCCGCTGCCCATGGCTCGACCGCGTCACAGCCTGCCGTGATTGCCACGAGGCCTGCGAGCGCGCCGTTGAGCGTCATGGAAACGTCGGGCTTCTTATAACGTATCCAGGTGATCAGCATAGCCCCCGTAGAAGCTGCCGCGGCTGCGATGCTCGTTGTGGTAAAGATTTTGCCCATTGCGGGAGTCGCCTCGCCGGAAGCGGAGAGGGTGGAGCAGCCGTTAAAGCCAAACCACGCAAACCAGAGGATGAATACGCCGAGCGCTGCCAGCGTGATGCTGTGACCAAGAATGGCCTTTGGCTTCCCGTTTTTATCGTATTTTCCAATACGGGCTCCCAGGATTTTAGCGCCCACGAGCGCTGCTACGCCGCCTACCATGTGAACCGCCGTAGAGCCCGCGAAATCGTGGAAGCCAAGGCCGGCGAGCCAGCCGCCTCCCCAGATCCAGTGGCCGGAAATCGGATAAATGACGGCGCTGATAATGATGCTGTAAATGCAGTAGGACGAAAATTTCGTCCGTTCCGCCATAGCGCCTGATACGATCGTTGCCGCTGTCGCGCAGAACATTGTCTGGAAGATAAAGAAGGCGTAAGAGGGAATTTCACCCGTGGCGTAGTCGCCCTGTACGAAGAAGTCGGGCGTTCCGATAAAACCGGATGCGGAAACGCCGAACATCAGGCCAAAGCCGATCACCCAGAAAACAATAGAGCCAAGCGAAAAATCCATCAGATTTTTCATGACGATGTTACCGGCGTTCTTTGCGCGGGTAAGGCCTGTCTCGACCATCGCAAAGCCGGCCTGCATAAAGAATACAAGCGCTGCGCCCAGTAACACCCATACTGTGTCAACCGCAGAATACATAATAATGATACCTCCTGAAAAATAATAAAGGCGCGTACCCCGGGGAAGGGCTGCTGCCCCGGGATACACGCCTTTGTGTCAAATATATGTGATAAGATCATGCCTGCATCAGGAATTGCCTTTTACATGCCCTCGTCAGGCAATATCTGGCACAGTCGTCTGCTGTATTTATTTCCTTTGCCTGCTTACACGCTGAACAGCAGGTCACCGTATGTAGGCCACGGCCAGCATTTCTTGCTGACAAAAGTCTCCATCGTGTCGGAAATGCCCCGTAACTCCTGCATTGCCGCAAATACGTGCTCGCGGTAATACCTGGCGCATTCGGCGACGTCCTCATATTGCTTCACCTCGATAAGTGCGGAATCCAGCGTATCGACTGCCTGCAGGAAGCAGGTAAGCTGTGCCGACAGGTCTTTCACAAGCTGTTCTTCCACACTGGTGTCCGCGCCGAGCTGCTTTTTGGCAAGCGCACTTTCCGCAAGTTCCCCTGTATACGCGCTGACTGCCGGAATGATGCTTTTCTTCGACATTTGCAGCATGGTAAGGGCTTCTATGTTAAGCGTTTTGCAATATCCCTCCAATGTAATTTCATATCTGGAAAATATCTCTGTTTTCGTGAAGATATGATGCCTGGTAAAGAGGTCTATATTCTTCTCGCTGATGAAATACGGCAAACAGTCTGCGGTTGATTTCAAATTCAGCAATCCGCGTTTTTGCGCCTCGGCCTCCCATTCGGCGGAATAATTGTTGCCGTTGAATATGATGCGCTTATGCTGCTGCACGGTATCCTTTACAAGCGTCAAAACATCCTGTTTAAAGCAATCGCCTTTTTCGAGGCGGTTTGCGAATTGCCCGAGCGCTTCGGCGACAATCGTATTGAGGATGATGTTCGGCCCGGCGATCGATTGACTGGAGCCAAGCATACGAAACTCGAATTTATTGCCGGTAAACGCGAACGGGGAAGTGCGGTTCCTGTCCGTAGTATCCTTTTGGAAGTTTGGCAGGACATGTACGCCCATTTCCATATCGCATTTTTTCTTGTCGGTGTAGTCGCTGTCCGTTTCGATCGATTCCAATACCTCTGTAAGCTCATCGCCCAGGAACATGGAAATAATCGCGGGCGGAGCCTCGTTCGCGCCAAGCCTGTGATCATTGCCTGCGCTGGCGACAGATACCCGCAACAAATCCTGGTATTCGTCCACAGCCTTGACGACTGCGCACAGGAAGAGAAGGAATTGCAGGTTGCCATGCGGCTCATCCGTCGGATTTAACAGGTTTTCGCCCGTATCGGTAGTGATTGACCAGTTGTTGTGTTTGCCGCTGCCGTTTACGCCTGCAAAAGGTTTTTCATGCAGCAGGCACGCGAGGCCGTGCTTGTAGGCAATCCGCTTCATCACTTCCATTGTAAGCTGGTTGTGATCGGTCGCGATATTGGTCGTGGTAAACACAGGCGCAAGCTCGTGCTGTGCCGGGGCGACCTCGTTATGCTTTGTCTTGGCGAGCACGCCGAGCTTCCACAGTTCCTCGTCAAGCTCCTTCATAAAAGCGGATACGCGTGGACGGATCGATCCAAAGTAATGATCGTCAAGCTCCTGGCCTTTAGGCGGCTTTGCGCCAAAAAGGGTACGGTTGCAATATTTCAGGTCTCTTCTTTTTTCATACATTTCGCGGTCAATAAGAAAGTATTCCTGCTCCGGACCGACCGTGGATAGAACCCTTTTGGCTTTTGTATTGCCAAATAGCCGAAGGATGCGAAGCGCTTGCTCGCTTAGAGTCTCCATAGAGCGCAACAGGGGAGTCTTTTTGTCCAGCGCCTCGCCGCCATAGGAACAGAAGGCGGTTGGGATACATAGAATACCGTCTTTGATGAACGCGTACGACGTTGGATCCCATGCGGTGTAACCCCTTGCCTCAAAGGTTGCCCTCAGGCCGCCTGAAGGAAAACTGGAGGCATCCGGCTCGCCCTTTATGAGCTCCTTTCCAGAGAATTCCATGATTACCTTTCCACCGGGGGCGGGGGAGATAAAGCTGTCGTGCTTTTCCGCGGTTGTTCCAGTCATCGGCTGGAACCAATGCGTGAAGTGGGTTACGCCATGCCCCATTGCCCATTCCTTCATTGCATGGGCGACAGCGTTTGCAATACCAAGGTCGAGGTCTTTGCCGTCTTCCACGGTTTTGCGCAGAGCCCTGTACGTTTCTTTGGGCAGGCGCTCGCGCATCGCCGCGTCGTTGAACACCATACTGCCAAACAGTTCCGGTACGTTTGTCATTGTTATCGATCCTTTCTGTCTTTTTATATTCTATAAAATTTGAAAGGCGCTGCGGGAAAAGTTTTTTATATTTCCGCAGCGCCTTTGCTGTCCACAATTTGGATTATAAAACTGCGCCTGTCAAAAGTCAAGAGGTTTTTAAGAAAAAATGAAATATTATAAAAATAAATTGCAATAAAATGGAAAAATACGCTTGATAAAATAATAATAACGCAAAAATATGCAAGAATAATTTAAAATATTTCATTTTGCTATTGACATCGCAAAAAAGGCGGCGTATCATAACGAATGTAAAAAACAGATACGTAAAGGCGGGAAAAACCATGCAAAGAGAAGGCCAGGTAAGGATACCATCGGGCTGCGCGATTTCAGGAATGTTCGCAAGGGACGGCAGCCGTCTCTGTGGAGAAAACATTATAAAATCCATTGCGACCATGCACGACCGTTCCAATGGACTTGGCGGCGGGTTTGCGGGCTATGGCATCTATCCGGAATATAAGGATTATTACGCATTCCATATCTTTTATGATAACAAAGCGGCAAAGCTTGCCTGCGAGGAATTTTTGGAAGAGCATTTCGATATTATCAATTTGTCAAAAATTCCAACGCGCAAGCATCCGCGCATTACCGACGAACCATATATATGGAGATATTTTGTAACGCCGCTGCATACGAGGCTTACGGACAGCCAGCTTGATGAGAAGGAATACACGGTCCGCTGCGTGATCAGGATCAATACGCGTATTAAGGGAGCTTACGTCTTTTCAAGCGGAAAAAACATGGGTGTTTTTAAAGCGGTCGGCTTTCCGGAGGACGTGGGCGAGTTTTACCGTCTGGAAGAATACAGCGGTTATTGCTGGACGGCGCACGGACGTTATCCGACCAATACCCCGGGCTGGTGGGGCGGCGCCCACCCGTTTGCGATGCTCGACTATTCCATTGTACACAACGGAGAAATTTCCTCCTACGACGCGAACCGCCGTTATATTGAAATGTTTGGATATCAATGTACGCTGCTCACGGATACGGAAGTCATTACTTATATGATAGATTATCTCGGACGCGGGCAGGGGCTTACCTTTGAAGAGATTGCAAACGTAATCGCAGCGCCGTTCTGGAGCACGATTGACCGGATGACCGCAGAGAAAAAAGCAAAATTCACTTACCTGCGCAACGCATTCGCGAGTATGCTTATCACCGGGCCGTTTTCGATTCTGCTTGGCTTTGAGGGGGGAATGATGGCGCTCAACGACAGGCTGAAGCTTCGCTCGATGGTCGCTGCCACAAAAGGAGATATGGTGTATGTGGCAAGCGAGGAATGTGCGATACGCCGGATCGAGCCGGAGCCAGACACAATCTGGGCTCCAAAAGGCGGAGAACCGGTCATTGTAACGCTCAGAAAAAGCGAAGGAAAACAGGAGCCGGAAAAGCAGGCGATATAAGCCTGCCTGCCAGTGTAACGAATCACAGGGACGAAGGAGCGAATAAAGATGCCTATTAATTATTTATATCCGGATTACGAGATAGCGCGTAATGCACAGCGGTGCATTGCCTGCCGCGTTTGCGAACGGCAATGCGCGAACGAAGCGCATCGCTACGATCCGGAGCTGAACCTGATGACAGGCGACGATACAAGATGTGTCAACTGCCATCGGTGTGTTTCACTGTGTCCGACACATGCGCTTAAAATCATAAAAACGGACCATACCTTTAAGGAAAATGCAAACTGGACGGGAGAAACAATCAAGGAGCTGTACCGGCAGGCGGGTACGGGCGGCGTGCTGCTTTCCTCCATGGGCAATCCAAAGCCATATCCGGTCTACTGGGATAAGCTGCTGATCAACGCGTCGCAGGTAACCAATCCGTCCATCGATCCGCTGCGCGAACCAATGGAGATCAAAACCTACCTTGGAAAAAAGCCGGAGCGTATAGAACGGGACCAGGACGGCGAAATTACCTGCAATCTTTCACCACAGCTGGAGCTCGATATCCCGGTGATGTTTTCTGCAATGTCCTACGGCTCTATCAGTTATAACGCACATGAAAGCCTTGCGCGGGCAGCGCGGGGGCTGAATACCTTCTATAACACAGGCGAAGGCGGCCTGCACCAGGATTTTTACGAATACAGTGCAAATACGATTGTGCAGGTTGCGTCCGGACGCTTTGGAGTCCATAAGGACTACCTCAATGCGGGAGCGGCAATCGAAATCAAAATGGGACAGGGCGCAAAACCCGGGATTGGAGGGCACCTGCCGGGTAGGAAGATTGTGGACGACGTATCGCGCACGAGAATGATCCCTGAGGGAAGCGACGCGATTTCACCTGCCCCGCACCATGACATTTATTCCATCGAGGATTTACGCCAGCTTGTTTATTCGCTTAAGGAAGCGACGGATTACAAAAAGCCTGTTATTGTCAAGATTGCGGCTGTGCACAATGTAGCTGCGATTGCAAGCGGTGTCGCGCGCAGTGGTGCGGATATCATTGCGATAGACGGTTTTCGCGGGGGGACGGGCGCTGCGCCCACACGCATACGCGATCATGTCGGTATTCCGATTGAGCTTGCACTTGCCAGCGTGGACGAACGCCTGAGGCAGGAAGGGATCCGGAACAACGTATCTGTTGTAGTGGGAGGAAGTATTCGGAACAGCGCGGACGTTGTGAAAGCGATCGCCCTTGGCGCGGATGCGGTATACATTGCAACGGGAGCGTTGCTCGCGCTTGGATGCCACTTGTGCCGAAGCTGCCAGACCGGAAAGTGTAACTGGGGAATCGCCACGCAGGAACCGGAGCTTGTGAAACGCCTGAACCCGGATATGGGCAGCGAACGCCTGATGAATCTGGTACGCTCGTGGGGCCACGAAATCAAGGAAATGATGGGCGGCATGGGCATCAATTCCATTGAGGCGCTGCGTGGAAACAGGCTGATGCTGCGCGGAATCGGACTCAATGAAAAAGAGCTCGGGATATTGGGCGTGAGATATGCGGGGGAATGAGGACTATGAAGCGAATTTATGTCAATGAAAAGTGGTGTCTGGGATGCCATCTTTGTGAATACAACTGTGCGTTTTCAAATTCTGCGGAGACGGATATGGTGAAAGCCCTTAAGGATGTAAAAATCAATCCGCGCATCAAAATCGAGGAAAACGGGAACGTATGCTTTGCGGTTTCCTGCAGGCATTGCGACGAGCCGTTATGTGTACAGGGATGTATTATGGGCGCGCTCTCCATAGAAAACGGCGTAATCCTGATCGATCAGGACAAATGCGTTGGCTGTTGCACATGTATCCTGATGTGCCCGTACGGTGCGATCATGCCTTCGGATACCGGCGTGATGCAAAAATGCGAGCTGTGCGTAAAAAACTCAGACGGGGTACCGGCATGTGTAAACGGCTGCCCGAACCAGGCGATCGTATTTGAGGAGAGATGATAGAAATGAAGTATGTAATCGTTGGAAATTCCGCTGCCGCGGTGGGGTGTGTCGAGGGAATCAGGCAGCAGGACGCTGAAAACCGGATTGTTGTAATTTCAGATGAACCATATCATACCTATTCACGCCCTGCAATCTCTTACCTGCTGTATGGAAAGACGACGGAAGAGAGGATGAAATACCGCCCTGACGGCTTTTATGAAGATATGAACTGCAAAACGCTGTTTGGAAGGAAGGTAACCAAAATTGACGCGGTCGATAAATGGCTGCTCCTGGACGACGGGCAGATGGTGGAATACGAAAAATTGCTGATTGCAACAGGATCGAGACCGTTTTTACCGAATATCGAAGGGCTTGCCGGTGTGAAGGAAAAACATACGTTTATGTCGCTTGACGATGCTAAAAAGCTGGACGGCGCACTTCGCGCGGACAGCAAAGTGCTTGTGATGGGCGCGGGGCTTATCGGACTGAAGTGTGCGGAGGGGATCGCGCACAAGGCAGGCAGCATAGACGTGGTAGACCTTGCAGACAGGATACTGCCAAGTATTCTCGACGCTGATGCGGCAAAGCGCGTGCAAAGGCATATAGAAAAAAACGGAGTCCGGTTCCATCTGTCTGACGGGATACAGAAATTTGCCGGAAATAAGGCTGTGCTGTCGAGTGGAAAGGAAATTCCGTTTGATGTGCTCGTGGTTGCGGTCGGCGTTCGTCCCAATACGGAAACAGCAAAAGAGGCGGGAATCAGGGTGAACAAAGGAATTGTGACGGATATGCTGTGCCGTACGTCCGTAAAGGATATCTTTGCAGCGGGCGATTGCGCCGAGAGCTACGACATTACATCGGGGACAGAGAGGCCCCTTGCGCTTCTGCCAAACGCATATATGCAGGGCGAATGCGCGGGGATCAATATGGCGGGCGGCATCAAATGCTATGAAAAAGCGATTCCGATGAATGCGATTGGTTTTTTTGGACTGCATATCATCACAGCGGGGAACTATGACGGCGAGACTTATGTGGAGCAAACGGAAGAAGCTTATAAAAAGCTGGTCTCAAAAGATGGGCTGCTGAAAGGGTTTATCCTCGTGGGGAATGTAGCCCGTGCAGGGATATATACATCCCTGATTCGCGAGAGCGTTCCGCTAAGCAGTATCGACTACGACCTGATCAGGCAAAAGCCGCAGCTTATGGCGTTTTCAAGAAGCGAGAGAAGCATCAAATTGGGAGGTGCACAGATATGAATATCAATGCGTGCAATATGCACTTTATGGACTTAAACCGTGAAATTAAGGCGGCCCCAAACGAAGTGGTGATCGACAACTGCATGGGGCAGCGTTACATTGGCAGCGGACTTTCCAATAAAAGCATTGTGATCAATGGAACGCCGGGGAACGCCCTGGGGGCGTATCTTGACGGATGTGTGATCACAGTCCATGGAAACGCCCAGGATGCGACGGGAGATACGATGAATGATGGAACGATTTATATTTCCGGCTCCTCGGGAGACGCAACCGGTTACGCGATGCGCGGCGGCAGGATTTTTGTAAATGGAGACGTAGGATATCGCGCGGGCATCCATATGAAAGAATATAAAGAAAAAAGCCCTGTGCTTGTGGTGGGCGGCAGTGCGGGGAGCTTCCTTGGGGAATACCAGGCAGGAGGGACGATCCTTGTGCTGGGGATTGAACGCCGCAAACCGGTTGGTAATTTCTGCGGAGTGGGAATGCACGGAGGACAAATCTTTTTACGGTGTGATGCCCCGCCCGCCGATTTGCCCGGGCAGGTGACTGCCTCCAAAGCAAGCGAAGAGGATATGCAGACCATTGAAGCGTATATCGACGAATTTTGCCGGGCGTTTGGCAGGAAAAAGGTTCAGATTATGAACAAGGATTTTTACACGTTGCGTCCGGACAGCAAAAATCCGTATACCCAGCTTTATACTCAGAATTAGAGGGGGGCGATCGTATGTGCCGGATACTGCTCGCATCCGGATCACTCAAAGGAAGGGATTTTTTTGCGAACCTGGTGAAGGAATACGGGGATCATGAGGTCGTGACCGCACCGGAAGGAAAGGAAGCGCGAACTATCCTTGGCAGGCAGGATATTGGTTTGCTCATCATCAATGCGCCGCTCAAGGATGAGTTCGGGGAAGCACTCGCGGCATATGCGGCAAGGAATTCCGCGTGCGGGATTATCATGGTGGCGAAAAACGAAACGGATGAACGGATTATCCTGCAGGCTGAATCAGCGGGGGCAATGGTTGTAAAAACGCCGCTCAGCAAGGCGCTGTTTAAACAGGCATTCCGCCTTGCGTACGCATCCAAAAACCGTATGGCGGGACTGTTGCAGGAAAACAGAAAGCTATGCAGGAAGATTGAGGACATGGGCATCGTGGACCGTGCAAAATGCGTACTCATACAGGTGCTTAAGATGACCGAACCACAGGCGCACCGGTATATAGAAAAACAGGCGATGAATATGCGGGTAACGCGGCGGCAGGTGGCGGAGGAGCTGCTCAAAACTTACGAATAGCAAAGGGGAAGTTATGGCAAAGTTTATATTTGTGACAGGCGGTGTGGTTTCCGGACTTGGAAAGGGAATTACGGCGGCGTCCCTGGGGCGGCTGCTGAAAGCGCGGGGGCTAAAAATTGCGGCGCAAAAGCTGGATCCTTATATTAATGTCGATCCGGGAACGATGAGCCCCTTCCAGCATGGAGAGGTATTTGTTACAGAGGATGGGGCGGAGACAGACCTCGACCTTGGACATTACGAACGGTTTATCGACGAAGACCTGAACCAGTATTCCAACCTAACCACGGGCAAAGTATACTGGAACGTTCTCACCAAGGAGCGCCAGGGCGAATATCTTGGGGAGACCGTACAGGTCATACCCCATGTAACAAATGAGATCAAAGGCTTTATTTATTCGGTTGGCAAAAAAACGGACGCGGACGTTGTCATTACGGAGATCGGCGGGACCACGGGCGATATCGAGAGCCAGCCGTTTTTGGAGGCGATCCGCCAGGTATCGCATGAAGCGGGGCGTGAAAACTGCCTGTTCCTTCATGTTACGCTCGTTCCTTACATCAAAAGCTCTGGCGAGCATAAGTCTAAGCCAACGCAGCACTCGGTTAAGGAGCTGCAATCGTTCGGCATTATGCCGGACATTATCGTGATGCGCAGCGACGAATCGGTTGGAGAGACGATTAAGCAAAAAATTGCACTTTTTTGCAATGTGAAGCCGGATTGCGTGATTGAAAACATTACGCTGCCTGTACTGTATGAAGCGCCAATGATGCTCGAGCAAAATGGTCTCGCGGATATTGTATGCAGGGAATTGCACATGGAATGCCCGGAGCCTGACCTTACCGGATGGGAGCAAATGATCGAGCGGATTCACCATGCGTCGGAGCCTGTAGAAATTGCATTGGTAGGTAAATACGTGCAGCTGCACGACGCATATCTTTCGGTGGCGGAAGCCCTTGCACACGCCGGATATGAAAACGGCGCGGACGTCGGCATCAGGTGGGTGGATTCGGAGGAAATCGGTAAAGGCAACATCGCAGAAGCGCTTTGCGGCTGCAATGGAATCCTGATTCCGGGCGGATTTGGAAACCGCGGGATCGAAGGGAAAATTGAAGCGGTGCGGTATGCCCGGGAAAACAATATTCCCTTCCTGGGAATCTGTCTTGGTATGCAGGCTGCGGTGATCGAGTATGCGCGCAATGTCCTGCGGCTTGCCCGCGCAAATTCGCGCGAATTTGACGAGATATGTGATTACCCGGTGATCGACCTGATGCCGGATCAGGTCGATATCGACAAAAAAGGCGGAACAATGCGGCTGGGAGCATATCCCTGCCGGATCGCCGAGGGGTCGATTATGCAGCGCGCATATGGGCAAAAGGAAATTGCGGAGCGCCACAGGCATCGCTACGAATTTAACAATATTTTCCGTGAGCAGATGAATGAGGCGGGGTTGAGGTTTACGGGGGTATCGCCGGACGGTAGTCTTGTAGAGGCCGTGGAGATACCGGATAACGACTTTTTTGTTGGGGTGCAATTCCATCCGGAGTTTAAGAGCCGTCCCAATAAGGCGCACCCGCTGTTTCGCGAGTTTGTCGCAGCGGCAATGAAATAGAAACCATGCGATATCGTGCATACAAATCCATACGTTATTGCATTATTTCACGTCACGTCAGGTCAGATCATTATCTTCACCGGGCAGGCGCAGGACAGCTTGCGACTCAGGGACGTGCGTACATTGTAACTATGGAAATAAAAACGCACTCTGCGTCCGCCTTTCCGAATATATGAAAAATCCGGTCAAAGTGCCACGGCTCCCGAAGCCCTTCGCTGCAAACTGTCCTGTGCCTGCCGGAAGCAGAGGAGTATGTCTGGGTAACGTACCACCGCAACGCAAGGCGTATAAGCGCCAGTGTCTGTTTCAGGACATTGCCAGCTTGCCGGCGAACACATAAGATGCCGCACTGAGGAGCTTGAGAAGCCGTGACCACGTTGTATTGTCTATGCTTCAACAGGCGGATGCAGAGCGCCGTATTCAGTTTGATTTTTGAACTGTACGGCGCGTCTCCGAAGGGCGGCGTTTTATGCGCTCGCCTTCGGATACATCACACGACATCATATACAAAAAAAGACGCCTACAGGCGCCGTTTTGTATTAGTCGAGCTGGTTGCTGTCCGCACTGCCAGAATAGCGCTTCATCAGAAGCTTTGCAATAGGTTTTGGCCAGTAGCGGCAAAACATTTCAAAGTCCTCAGCAAAGCGTTTGCCGTCCGAAAGCTGTTTGGTGGTTTCCGATTCCTCATGGATGCGATGCAGCATCAAAGGCTGCGGAATATAGACGAACGAGCCTTTTTGCCGGGCGAGCCTGCTCCACGCATCCCAGTCAAGGTCGCACGTCATTGTTTCGCTGAATCGAAAATCAGGAAAACGCTCTCTGTTGATACATACAGAAGGGCAGCAGATCGCACAGCCAATGGATAGGGTGCGGTTACGCATAAATTTGCTGTGCCAAAATGCTTTTGGTTTCAATAGGGCATTTATTTTCCGTTTTACGTTCAGCAGATTGCTGTCATAAACCTTTTGATCTGCGCGCAGCTCGCCGTAATCAGTAAAAAAGATAATTGGCTCTTTGGCTGCTTTGGAATATTCAATAATGGATTTTGCGTAGTCTGGCTCATACAGGTCATCCTGGTGG
Organism: Christensenella hongkongensis; assembly: GCF_000981035.1. Lineage (GTDB taxonomy): Bacteria > Bacillota > Clostridia > Christensenellales > Christensenellaceae > Christensenella > Christensenella hongkongensis. The sequence continues at coordinate 27,433 of NZ_LAYJ01000039.1, read as the reverse complement.
GCAATGGTCACAAGGTCGCTCGATGCACATGAAAGCGCAAAATTCCAGTCGCGCCCGATACCGCTTTCGCGCTTGCTGGCATAAACGGGAACGTCAAATTCTTTCGCTAAGCCCTCGATGTATTCGTTGGGCGTGGAGGTCGCGATAAAGAAAGGAGATTTCGCCGTCTGGTTTTTGAGCGATTCAAGACATGCGCGCAGATGTGGACTTTCCTTGTATGCGCACACCGCAAAGCTATGGGATAGATCAGTCATCCTGTTTCTCCTGTTTTTCAAATTCATCGAAAGCAATTTGCTGCGCAAGCGTTTTGTTTTTTTCTGTCAGCTCGGAAATTTTGATGGTCATCAAAAACTGTTTTAAGAGAATGATGGCAATAAAGAACAGCAGGATAAAATTAAGCGGCGTTTCGATCCCCAAAATATTCGAGAAAAAATTAGCAATTTGCGGAAAAACGCTGAGCAGAAGCAGTAGCACGGCAAAAACAATCCAAAAAATGGAATCCGATACATTCAGCTTGGATTTGCGGATTTTGTTCAGGATATAAAACAGTACAAGGACGGAGATTATAATTAAAACAATACGAAGCTCAAGCGCCATTTTTTTTGCCCCTTCCGCGGAATAAATTGATAAAGATGATTGAAACAAACATCCGAAACATATAAAATATGGATTTTGCAAAGGTAAAATAGCTCTTTCCAGTTTCCCGCTCGTTCATATCGACCTGCACCTCTGCAAGCTTTGCACCGCGCCGGACAAAATAAGCCCAGGTGTCCGGCTCCGGGCCGCAGTTTGGATCATAAGCGATCTGCTTCATGAGTTTGCGGCTGATCAGGCGCATCCCAGACGTTGGATCGGTAAATTTTACGCCCGTCGTCAGCCGAAAGGCACCGCTTAACAGGCGTGAGCCGAGCATACGCAACGTCATTGGCTTTTTGCGGCTTGCATAGCGCGAACCGATTACAACGTCGTAAGAGCCTTCCTGCATTTTGTCGATCAGAAGCTGCACACATTTTGCATTATGCTGTCCGTCGCCGTCAAAGGGCATGGCGTAGTCATAGCCATGCAGGAGGGCATATTTATTCCCTGTCTGGAATACGCCGTCAAGCCCCAGGTTTACAGGCAGGGAAATACACGGAATATTGTTTTCAGCGCATATTTGCGCCGTTTGGTCGGTAGAACCGTCGTTGATCACAACAAAATCAATCTGCGGACAATGCGTCCGCAAATCTTGCGCAACTTTTAAAATACTGTCCTGCTCGTTGTAGGCAGGCACAAAGATCAGCAAATTCATTCGATGATTCCTAACGTTACACAATGATATAATAAAATGGATTTATCCTTCATTATTGTAGCATAGATATGCTTTTTTGGCTATTTGGTTTTTATGCGGCACAAAGGCCGTTTCATATTGAAGAAGAAAGCGTTTTCTGATAAAATGATGGAGGTATACATTGGCAATTATAAAAACGGGCGATGGGCGCGGTTGGGAGAAATATATGGGGCGTATTGTAAAAAAATCGATTGCAGCAGTTGTTGTTGCTTTTTTATTGGCCTTGGTTATGGAATGGGCAGTAGGGGTTGCGAATCCGCCTCTGTACTATTACGAGTTCAATGGCGAAACGCAGAGTGAATTTACAGCTGCAGATATAACGGCGGCCGGATATGATCAGGAGGGCGGGTTATTTGTGCCGAACGATATCGATCCGCAGCTGTTTGTCAGCCTTCCGCAGGGACAGCAGACCGCCTCGGTCAGGATCGCGTTTGAGGCGCCGCTTGAAGGCCTCACGGACGTCCAGTTGTTTTATCCGGATGAATACGGCGGCTTCAGCGAGTTGAATTCAGCGCTCAGGATTAATTTAAAGGGAACGGACGAAGTCGTCCTCAATTTTCCAGCCGGAGAGTATCCGGAGCTGCGAATCGATATTGACGGAAGTTTTGCACTGAAAAGCATCGAGACTTCCGCATCGCCTGCGCAAAAAATAGTGACCCCCGAACCATGGAACCTGCCGAGGATGATGGGAATGTTCGCCGTCCTCGCCATTGTTATTTTCCTTTTACTGTACTTTAACGTGTTTGGTAAAATAAAGGGCGCAATCTTAAAAGCAGCCCGGGTAATCCGCGAAAATCCAAAAAGAACGCTTAAGGTGGTTCTGATCACAGCTGTAATAATGATTGGATTTTGCCTGCTGGCCTTTGGAGCGTGTAAGGCTCTGCACAAAACGCCGGTGCCCGTCTATTTTGCATTTGCCGCTTCCTTTGGATTCGTTTTATCCATGTTTATCCTGTTTTTTAAATATACAGGGAAAAAGCCGGAATACTTTTTCCTTGCAATTTTCTTATCGGCGGCTTTGCTTTTGGCATGCTTTACGCCGACTACGCTGGCGCTTTCATCATGGGATGACGAAACGCATTATGCAAAGATGCAGGGGCTTTCTTACTTTGGAGAGGATGCGAGGGTTACGACTGCCGACGCGGCGTTTATCGGAAGGGCGTATCCCCAAACTTTTTCCATAGAAGAGCAAAATGCGATCTACGAAAGGCTTGACGAGCAATACACGGAAGGCGCGCCTTCTGTAAATAGCGATAATCAGATGAGCTATGAAAAGCTCGGCTATGTGCCCAGTGCGGTATCTATGTTTCTTGCAAGGATGTTCCAGATGTCCTTCCACGATACGCTGGTATTGGGACGGATCGCAATACTAGTTGTTTTTGCGCTGCTGTGTTTCCTCGCGATCAGGAAGCTGAAATCAGGAAAAATGATCCTCATTTTACTGGCGCTGTTGCCTACGAACGTATTTCTGGCATCCCATTTCAGCTATGATCCATGGGTGACCGGATTTACGATTTTAGGATTTGCATGGTTTTTTGGGGAATTGCAGGAGCTGGATAAACCGCTTACAGTCGGCAACTGGATTATTATGCTCGCTGCGCTTGCGGTGGGCATGGGGCCAAAGGCGATTTATTTTCCGATGATTGCGTTATTATTCTTTATGCCTAAAACCAAGTTCAGTTCTCAAAAGACGTGCCTTATTTACCGCCTTTCAGTTTTGCTGACGATGTTTGTGGTTTTGCTGACATTTTTGCTTCCGGTACTTACAAGCGGGATGGGTGCGGGAGACGCGCGCGGTGGCAGCGGGGTGAATTCGGCCGAGCAGCTTGCGTATATCCTGAATAATCCGTTCAGCTTTATCAAAATGATGGCAGTTTACCTGCCGCAGTATCTGTCTATAGGGAACGCGCAGATGTATATGACCTCGTTTGCGTATCTTGGCGATGGCGCTTTTTACGGAATATTACTGGTGCTCCTTGCGGTGGTTGTGTTTACGGACAGAAATGAATATGACCGTTTTACGACGACTGTGCCCCATAAGCTGAGAACGCTTTTTGCCGCACTGGTTACAGTTGTATGCGTTGCAACCGTACTTTATATTTCGTTTACGCCGGTTGGTTTTGATACGGTGAACGGGTGCCAGGCAAGGTATTTGATGCCGGTTATTTTCCCTGTGCTTTATGTGATCGGGACGAACAAGATTTCAAATCGTATGAACAGGAACACTTACAATACGATTGTGTTTTCAATCAGCGGGCTTGTCCTGTTCTTCAATATTGGTTATATGTTGCTTGGACGGTATTTCCTGGCTAATTAGCGGGAGACCATTTTAAAAAGCCTTTTGATCGAAAGATCAGAAGGCTTTTTGTGATAAGTGCGTTTATTACCGTTCATTTTGGCCGTTTCCATTGGGAGGCTGTTGTTGCCGGCCATATTGCTGTTGTGGTTGCTGTGGCTGTTGATAGGGCTGCTGTGGTGTTTGCTGGTAAGGCTGCTGTGGCGGCTGTCCGTAGGGAGGCTGCGGTTGCCCGTTCCCACCATAAGGAGGCTGCCTGTAAAGCAGTGGATTATCACCCTGGCGGATCGCAAAGACAGTAAAGGGAACGATGACACTGAAAAAAATAGAGAGCACAAGCAGCACCGAGGAGCTTGATGTATGCCAGTTGTAAATGCGGTAAAGTGCGATCAGGTAAAAGACGGCGGTTGTAATCGCAATGGCAATCGTGACAGTCATCAGGATGACATATACCGGCCAAAACAGATAGGCTGCCCCTGCGGTAAATGGAAATACGACCATCATAATAAGATAGAGTATGAACACTCCCACATAAAGGGAAAGAAGCAGTACCGCATAATTTGTCTTTTTCCCTAAAAATTTTTCCGCATAAGTATCTGCCAGTTTTCCCATGGTGTAAAACATAACAATCGGAATCCATGCAAGCCATGGGTATTCAATCTGCCTGCGTTTTGCCATTGTATAAAGACCGAATGCAAAGAAGAAATAGAAAACCGCGCATATAATAATAATCACTGTAAGCACTGTACCGGCGACCATAAACGCAGGCCAAAAGGAATGATAAGAAGCTGCCATCAGAAATCCTCCATTTTTAAAATTAATTATTTTAACTATAACAGACTTTATGAAGCGATGCAATCAGATGGCAGAGGGAGGGTTTCCGGGAACAAAAAAAGACCGGCTGGACAGCCGGTCAATCAGGGTTCACTACTTAATCGTCTTCAAAATACCGATTGCATCCTTGATGGTTTTTTCCTTTGCCTCATTTCCGTACTGGTCCACAAGACGTTTTTCTTTGGGGCCGTGTGTGAGGCAGGCAGCCCCCCCGATGCAGCCGTCCTGACAAGCCATGCCTTCTATGAAGTTGTTTTGCAGCACGCCCTTGGAAGCTTTCATGAGGGCGACCTTGCACTCCTCGATGCCGCTGCAGGGCAGGGGATTACATTCGAAATCGTCATAGCCATGCTCGTCGAGCGCCTGCTGAACAGCTGCGGACACGCCGCCGCTGCGCGCAAAGATGCGGCCAAAATAGGAAGCGTTGTCAAGAGGCGCGTGCTCCATCTGCGAAAGGTCTATCCCGCGGCTGTCAAGAAGCGCCAAAAGCTCTTCGAACGTAATCACGCAATCCACGATTCCATCCACTGTGGGCAGCTGGCGTTCTTTTTTCTTTGCAATACAAGGCCCGATAAAGACGATCTTTGCAGTGGGATCCATTTTTTTAAGAAAAACTGAAATTTCTGCCATGGGCGATAAATTATGTGAGATATGCACCGCAAGGTCCGGGTAGGCATTTTTGATATACTGCACAAATGCAGGGCAGCAGGAGCTGGTAAGAAATTTTTTTTCATACAGCTCGTCCGCTTCCTTATATGCCGTCATATCTGCGCCGAGCGCAGCCTCAACGACATTAAAAAAACCGAGTTTTTTGATTCCCGCGACTGTCTGTTCGACATGGATACCGCCAAACTGGCTGGAAATGGAAGGCGCAACCACGGCATATACCTTATATTTGGAGTTGTTTTCCGAGCCGCGCAAAAGGTTTATTGCTTCCAGCATATAGGACTTATCAGAAATCGCGCCGAACGGGCATTGATAGACGCAGGCGCCGCACGAAATACATTTGCTGTTATCAATTTCAGCCTTTTTGTCTTCGCTCATAGAGATAGCGTCCACCTTGCAGGCGTTTTCACATGGACGGACCATTTTTACAATGGCGTTGTACGGACAAGCGGAAACGCACTTACCGCATTCAATGCACTTATCCGGATTGATTTGCGCCTTCAGCCCAATGATCTCGATCGCGTCCTTAGGGCACACGTTTTTACAGCGGTGCGCGATGCAGCCACGGCAGGCCTGTGATACGCGGATGCCGTCGACAGGGCATTCGTCGCATGCGATGTTGAGAACCTCAACGACATTTTCATTGTCCGGATTGCCGCCCAGGGCAAGCTTGACGCGTTCATTGACAATGGCGCGCTCTTTGTAAATGCAGCAGCGCATGGTGGGCTTGGGGCCGGGCATGATTTTTTCAGCCACATGCAAAAGTCCGCTGTCCAGCTTATCGTCAAAGGCAAGCGCGGCGACCTCCCTGAGTACCTTATATTTGATTTCCTGAACGCTTGTGTCGAATACTCTGTAATCCATCTAAAAATAATATCTCCCTTTGTTTTTTCTATTATTAACTATACTGTTTCAGGGACGTGCTGTCAATAAATCCGGGACAACTTAATCAAGAATTTGTGAAAAAATACGCAAGAAAACCGCTCCCAAAAATTCTTTTGGAAAGCGGCTTTCAAAGCGTTCTATAAATATTAGTACAGTGAGGATTGCGGGTATTGCGCACGGCGCAAAGAAAGCAGCCCTTCAAGGTCCTCCTGAAAAGAGGAAAGCGTCTGTGCATCCTTTTTTTCGATTTCGTCGAGCACCTCAAAGGTAAAGGCCTGTGCGCCATAGCGTTTCCACTCCTCCTGGAGTTTTGGATAGCTGCACAGATTTGTTTTGATACAAAAATCAAACTTATTTTTACTGCCTTCGAGGTTGGTTTCAGCGGCAAGCAGGCGCATACCGGTTTTGGTATTTGTGATCATATAGACTCCGCCGCTTATCTTGCGTTCCTTATACCCGGCAATCAATTCTTTTTTCTTTTGGGAGTCCATACGTCAGTACCCCATTTCCCGCAATGTACGGGCAAGGGTGCAGAGCCGTTCGCCCAAAAGCTCGCCATCCTCAGAAAGCGCCTGCTGAAACAGCTTAATATCTTCGTCGATCTTCTCGTTTTCCGTACAAACGGCCATGGTCATTGCGTCGCCTTGGAGCCCTACGCGTTCAAACTCCGGATGTTCCGGATCGTAAAACTTCGGATAACGGTATGCCTCGCGAAAGTACTTCATTGTATTACATACAAAAATGGCGAGGTCCAGCACACGGTGCAGGGGAAGCTCTTCGGACTGACGGGACCATTTTTGTCCGGTATATCTCCATATTTTTGCGGAGATGTCTACTTTGCCGCGGTCATTCCACTGGGCAAGCCCCGCAGACATTCCCTGAACATCCGTCTCGTATGCGTATTTTCCGTCTACTTTTGCATAGTCCTCGGCGACGATGACAGGTTTGTGTTTTAAATTTGTTGGTATCTTCATGATACATCTCCTTGCATATATTTAGTAAATTAGTAAATTACTAAATTCAAGTATGATGGGAAGGTTTGGATTTGTCAAGCATATTGATTTGCGTCGGCAGGAATCGGGCGGGAAGTTTATGTTGTAAAATGCAGCGGTATGTCGTGCGGTTAAATTGTATATCATTTATGATACGCGAAAAATAGCGGCAAAAAATTTTAAAAATAAAGACAGATATAACTTGTATGATCAAAGGTTTCCGGTGAGGTTTGTTTACCAAATGCCTTTGATTTCATTAAAAAAGTTGATATTATTTTGCGAATCGGGTTTAATAATAATAAAAGGCTAAATTTGATTGGAAGGGAAGGCCAATGATCGCAGAGGTATTTAATTTATACGCAACACGTTGGGACTTTTTCGGGGAATTGATTTTACAGCATCTGCAGTTATCTTTTATTGCGATAGGGCTTTCCGCTCTGATCGGCATTTTTTTTGGCATTGTAATTTCTGAGCATGCCAGGCTTTCGTTCCCTATTCTTGGAATAACAAATTTTATTTATACGATTCCGTCGATTGCCATGCTTGGGTTTTTGGTGCCGGCGACGGGCATCGGGGATATGACGGCGGTGATTGCGCTTACGGTTTACGGGCTGCTGCCCATGGTACGGAATACGCATACAGGAATTAAAAACATCTCTCCGGTGATTATAGAGGCGGGCAAGGGAATGGGCTCCACCAAAAGCCAGCTTTTATACAGGATCAAGATCCCGCTTGCAATGCCGGTTATCATAGCGGGCGCGCGGAATATGATCGTTATGACGATAGCACTGTGTGGTATCGCTTCTTTTGTTGGGGCGGGCGGTCTTGGCGTGGCAATTTATCGTGGAATTACAACGAACAATATGGCAATGACAGTGGCAGGCAGCCTCCTTATTGCGGCGCTTGCCCTTATTGCCGACTTTATAGCCGGAATTTTTGAAAAACGGATCTACAGGAAAATCAACGGGAAAGGCGAAACAAGANGAAAAAATGGAAATGGACGGCGCTGTTTCTGGCAGTGGNAATGTGCGGAGCGGTACTTTTAAGCGGATGCTCCACCAAAAAAAGCGATACGATCAGGATCGCGACCAAGCCCATGACCGAGCAGTTTATATTAAGTGAAATGCTCGCCGCGCTGATTGAAAAGGATACCGATCTCAAGGTAGAGATCACGAAAGGTATCGCGGGCGGCACGGGAAATATCCACCCGGCAATGGTGAAGGGAGACTTTGACCTTTACCCGGAATATACCGGGACTGCGTGGACGGATGTGCTTAAAAATACCACGGTGGAATCGCCGGACGATATGTATCAAAAATTGCAGGAGCAGTATAAGGAACAGTTCGATATGGACTGGGTTGGGCTTTATGGCTTTAACAATACCTATACGCTTGCAGTAAGCAAGGATTTTGCCGGGAAAAACAGCCTGGAAAGCTTTTCAGACCTTGCGGCCCTGTCGCCTGACCTGAAATTTGGTGCGGAATATGATTTTTATGAACGCGAGGACGGTTACGATCCGCTGTGTGCGGCATACGGATTTAATTTTGCCTCCACAAAAGACCTTGACATCGGCATGAAATACAAGGCGATCGGCGAAGAACAGGTGGATGTAATCAACGCCTTTACGACGGACGGCCTCTTGGAGGTTTACGACCTGAAGACGCTCAAGGACGACAAAAATTTCTTCCAGTCGTATTATTGCGGCACAGTTGTGAGGCAGGAGGTGCTCGACGAGCATCCTGAGCTCAGGGACGTGCTGATGAAGATGGAAGGGATCCTCACGGATGAGGAAATGGCAAAGCTCAACTCCAGGGTGGATAACGACAAGGAAAACGAAAAAGACGTTGCAGTTGAATTCCTGCAGCAAAAAGGATTGTTATGAGTGAACAGATCATTGTATTTGAGCACGTAAAAAAACAATATGAGGAAAAATACGCATTAAGCGATTTTTCCTATGAAATCAAAAAAGGCGAATTTGTAGCGGTCGTCGGCGGCTCGGGCGGCGGAAAGACAACAATGCTTAAAATGATCAACGGCCTTTTGATGCCGGATGGCGGTAATGTGCACGTAAAAGGGCAGGATACCAAAGAAACAGACCTGATCGAGCTGCGGCGCGGGATTGGCTATGTCATCCAGGGCGGAGCGCTTTTTCCGCACCTCGATGTGCGCGAGAATATCGAATATGTGCCGCGCCTGCGCAAAAACAGCCTCTCGGAGGAACGGGTAGAGCAACTGCTGCAAATGGTGGCGCTGCCCAAAGACCTGATGCACCGTAACGTAAATGAGCTTTCCGGCGGCCAGCAGCAGCGTGTGGGGATTGCCCGCGCACTTGCGGCACAGCCGGATATCATCCTGATGGACGAGCCGTTTGGCGCGGTGGACGGTATTACGCGCAAGCAGTTACAGGACGAGATTTTGCATATCCACGAGCGGACGGGCGTGACGATCGTTTTTGTGACGCACGACCTGCGCGAGGCGGTACGGCTGGGGACAAGGCTGCTGATCCTGAACGAAGGAAAAATCGTCCAGCAGGGGACTCCGCAGCAGATCATAGACTATCCGGACGGGGAGTATGTGAAAAGGCTTTTGGAGCAGCTTGAATGTATTTGATTTTTTGCTTGCATGACCATAAAAAAAGTAATATTGTATAGTAAGGATCTGATAAAAGAAAAGGGGGATTTTTACTATGGCAAAAATGCAGGGGCTTGCCCATGTGGGCGTATTTATTACGGAGATTGGCAAATCCAGAAAATTCTATGAGGATGTGCTCGACTTTGAGACGATCTTTGAGGGCGGTATTACGGAAGCGGATGGTTCCTATACCAAAATTGCGTTTATCAAAAACGGTAATCTGGTTATAGAACTCGTGGAAACTGCAAATCCGCAAAAGCGTCAGGATGGCTGGGTAGACCATATCGCGATTGCGGTGGAGGATATTGAATCGGTGAAGAAGATGCTTGAAGATCGCGGTGTGGAGTTTGAAACAAAGGAAGTACTGTTTGGTGAATCGGTATTCCCAAACGGGACAAAATGGCTTACCTTCCGCGGGCCGGACGGAGAGCATTTGGAGATTAATGAAATCATGCCTTTTTAGGAAGGCGGCAAAGGACTGGCAGTGTTCCGTTTTTGCGATAAGAAAGGTATTTTCGAGACTTTCTTGTTAATGAAATATTTACAATTTTCTTCATGAAATGTGATTAGCTTATGCCCAAACAGATTATCAATATAACGGGTGGTATGCACAAAAGAAGAAAGGAAGGAACACTATGCGTATCATTGTAGATAATCTGGCGGTAGATATTGATAATCGGACGGTCGAGCGTGGCGATGAAAAGATCAAATTAACCGCGAAGGAGTATGAGGTTTTGAAATACCTTGCACTTCACAAAGATAAAATTGTTTCGCGCTCCGAGCTTTTGGAGCACGTTTGGGATTGCGATTACGATTGTTTCTCCAACGTAGTAGATGTATATATCAGATTTTTGAGGGCAAAAATCGATGACGGACATAATAAAAAACTGATCAAGACATTTCGGAAACAAGGATATTCTTTGACAGCTTAAACGCAATATAAAAAGAGGTATGCAGCGCATACCTCTTTTTTTGCCTTATGGCCGGTTATTTCTTATCGCCGTTGTTATCCGTTTTGGGCTCCTCGGGCCCTGGCACGGGAGCCTGCTGTTGCGGCGGTATTGGCGCTTGCTGCGGCGGCGCCATGGGGCGCATCGGCTGCTGCATATAAGGCTGCTGCTGGTAAACCGGCGGCCTGACGGGCTTTGGATGCTTCGCACGGTATTTTTTCATCAGGAAGCGTACAAGCTTTATGATCAGGAAAATAATCACAGCGAAAATCGCGATTACAATCAGCACCGGCGCTGCCGCCGCCCAGAAGATCGCGAAGTTTTCCATGAATTCGCCAACGCCGGACATTGACATTGCAAAGGCGTCGGAGGCGCGGTCGCCAAGCGGCTGTCCGTCGCTGCCGATGGTTTCCGGAGTGATCAGCTCCGTCAGGGATACGCTTACCGTTGCGTAATCCACGACATTATCCATATGGCGTTTGCTGCCCTGCAACTGCTCCAGCTCATAGATCGTATCCGCAAGCTGGTTTTCAATGGCAATCACGTCCTCTGTTTCGGTTGCGTTTTGCAAATGCGTCATCAGACGGTTTTTCCGTTCTTCCAACACGGCGATACGCGAATCGGTATCCGTATATTGGTCCGTAATGTCCGTTGCCGACTGTTGCTTGTTGGTCACCTCGCCAATTTCGGACAGGCGCTCCAGGAAACCGTCAAGCTGATCAACCGGCACGCGTAGTGTGAAGTAAGAGCTGCGTCCATAAATCCGGCTGCCATCGGACGGGATAGCGGTACTGTCCTCGTTTTCGATATAACCACCCACTGCCGTAAGCTCTGCTTTGATCTGGTCATAATCCGAATCGTATGCCTTTGTGTTGATGCTGAACGATGCGGAATAGGTCATCTTACGATTGGCATTTACGGGTGTATCCGCAAAGGCGTCCGTACTGCCTTCCCCTGTTTCCGCCTTTTCTGCGGAAGCCTCGGGAGCGCTCATAGCCTGCTCGGAATATCCTCCCGCGTCCATTGCGCTCGAGGAGACGTTTTCCGATGCCGGCGATTGTGCGGCGCACGCAGTCAAAAGCAGCGTTACACAAACGAGCAAAACAATCAGTTTTTTCATGTAATTCCCTCCAGTCTGTCAGTTAATTTTCATGATTATGGTAAGTAGAGTTAAAGAAATGTACCATTTATGAAGTTAACTTCATTATACAGGAATGACGCTTTTTGGCAAGCGCAGGGTATGAAGTTCATAATATGTTAAGAAATTCATTTGTTGTATCTTAAGATTTATTCGTTATAGTAAAGACAGTAAAAAACGAGAAGGCCGTATCTGTGGTATAATGAGATATCACGATACGGAGGTTTATGCAATGAAGATTCTGGTATGCGACGACGATAAAGAAATCGTGGATGCGATAGAGATTTATCTGGTCAATGAAGGATATGAGGTATTGAAGGCTTATGATGGCGCACAGGCTGTGAAATATGCGGAGGATGAAGAGATTCACCTCATCATTATGGATATCATGATGCCGGGAATGGATGGTATCCGGGCAACGATGAAGCTTCGCGAATATGCAAATATACCGGTGATCATGCTGAGCGCGAAGTCTGAAGACAACGATAAGATATTGGGGTTGAATTCCGGCGCGGACGACTACCTGACAAAGCCGTTTAATCCGCTCGAGCTTATGGCAAGAGTCAAATCGCAGCTGCGCAGGTATACGTCTCTTGGAAGCATGGCAACCGAAAAGGGCGTCATCCAGACCGGTGGGCTTGTGCTGGACGACATGAAAAAAACGGTGACGGTTGACGGGGAAATCGTAAAGCTGACACCCATGGAATATAAAATATTGCGGTATCTGATGCAGAATATGGAACGGGTTCTTTCCACAACGCAAATCTATGAGAGCGTATGGGACGAAAAGGCCGTAGGCGCTGAAAATACAATAGCGGTGCATATTCGAAGGATTCGGGAAAAGATAGAAATCAATCCGAAGGAACCGAAATATTTGAAGGTGGTATGGGGCATTGGATACAAAATCGATAAAATCAAAGTATGATATCAGGTTTAAGATCATAGCATGGGTACTTTGCCTCTTCTCGATGTGTTTCATTGCTTTTTCAGGCGTGAGGCTTGCCAAATATGATTCTTCAAACACGATTACCAGTGATAAATATGTTGAGAGTATGGAATATCTCACCACAATGACAGATTATGTGGAATCTGTAAACAAAGCATATTTCGGTTATGGCGAGGACGCCATGGCAACCGAGTTAAATAGTTATATTTCAACGCTCAGGAGCTCTTATGAATCAGAGCTCGGAAACATTCTTGGAAGTTCGGAATTGGAAGGTGAATATTATGAAGAGTATATGGCAAAGTTTAAGGAAGAGTTTGCAGCGCAGATTGACGGCAGCGAAGAAAGTGCGGCAGCTACATCAAAAGAGACGGTGGCGGGCGCGGATCAAAGCAAGTCTGATAGTCTGAGCGTTACCGCAGGAGAAAGCGGGGTGGCGTTTGCTGAAAGCGGAGCATCAGCGGATGGATTGCCTGCGCTGGACGAATATACGCAGCGTCAGGTGAACTCGGTCAACCAGAAGTATGCAAAGCTGCTTTCGGATGCGCCTGATTATATTAAAAACGAATATAAGGAAAAGCAGCAGCAGGCGCAGGACAACCTGACAGAAAATAAAAATTACTATTTTGCAGTGGTGGAAAACGGCAAAGTTACGCATACGAATGTTGAAAAAAATGATGCGGTTGCATGGATTGGAGACCTCGATTCCAACAAACAATTTTCTTGGAACGGCGTCCAGCCGGGGCTTTTTCAGGATTTGCCGCAGGATGACGGCTACCAGCGGACAACTACAGGTTCGGAAGCATATTTGTTGTCGGGCGGCGCAACGCCTATCTATGTGGGGATGTCCAACGATTTTTTCAAGCAAAGCATGGCTGACTATGCACAGACCTATCGGGCTTATCTCATTACGGTCATCTTTATGGTCGTATGTATCGTGATTTTTGCAGGAGCGTTTATCTGGCTTTTATATACAGCGGGCAGGTCTCCGCGCAACGACGATGTAAAAGTTGGGTTTATGGATTCCATATACCTTGACATTGGCGGGATAGGGCTACTGCTGATTGAATTTTTACTGGCAGCGCTCTTTACATCGGAGCGCGTATGGACGCCGGGCACGTGGAGCGCCGTCCAGGCGGTGCGGATTGCCATATATATCTCGATTGGGACGGCACTGCTCATTTTATGGAGCATGTCGGTTTCGCGCAGAGTAAAAAGGAAAGAAAATTATACTTTGGTAGGAAGAATTTTTACAGGCTTCAGGGATGCTTATGATAGAAGCGACGTAAAGTCAAAGGGAGTCGGATTTACAGTCTGGTATCTCGTTGGCGGGCTTGGCGTTGTGGGCCTCACCGTTTTATTTGGATTGCTGATGGGTGGAACCGGTATTTTTATCGGTCTGGTATTCCTTGCAATCTATCTTGCGGCGGCTTTGAAATATATCCTGCAAAAGGCGGCGGCCATCCGGGAGATTGCAAAAGGGATTTCCTGCATCAAGGAGGGTACGCTCAGCTATACGATTCCCAAAGGCGGAGGAAAGGAACTTGACGAGATAGCCTCCGGCATCGAGCACATTGCCGAGGGCTTTGAAGCGGCTGTGACGCATGAGGTGAAGTCTGAAAAGATGAAGACAGAGCTTATTACAAATGTATCGCACGACATCAAAACGCCGCTTACGTCTATTCTGACTTATGTGGACTTGCTTAAAAAAGAGGGCCTTACGAGCGAAAATGCTCCCAGATACCTTGAGGTTTTGGATATGAAATCAAAGCGTCTCAAATTCCTGACGGACGATTTGTTTGAAGCGGCGAAGGCGAGCAGCGGGGATATGACGGTCGATATGGCGCGCATGGAACTTGTACAGTTTATGGAGCAGGCGCTTGGCGAAATGTCTGACAAAATTGAAGGCTCAGGTCTTGAATTCGTTGTAGAGGCGCCGCAAAAGGAAATGTTTGTGGAGGCCGACGGAAAGCTTTTGTGGCGCGTGATCGGAAACGTGCTTGACAACGCGATTAAATATGCGGCGGCAGGAACGCGCGTATATATCGATTTTGTGCAGACGGACGAAACAAACTGTGTTGTGGTGAAGAACGTGTCGCGCGATCCGCTCAATATGACGGAGGACGAACTGATGGAACGCTTTAAGCGCGGCGATGAATCAAGACACACGGAGGGTTCCGGACTTGGGCTGTCGATTGCAAAAAACTTTATGCAGATGATGAATGGCGAATTCCGGATCGAAATCGACGGAGACCTGTTCAAGGTGCGGATTTGTTTTCCCAAAGAGCAAATGCCGGAAATGCCGGGTGAAACAGGATAATAATATCGCAAATAAAAAAGAGCGGATTGCAGTCCGCTCTTTTTTGTATCTGTGGTGATAAGTTTTTTTTATTTTCCGATAAACTTCCGCAGTTTTTTGAATTTATCGGGCGTTCCCGGCAAATAGCGGATCGGAATGTCGATTTTATTGGATTTGTGCAAAATACTTTTGTAATGGCTAAAAGTGCGAAAGCTGTCTTTCCCGTGATATTCGCCCATACCGGAGGAACCCACGCCGCCAAATGGCATTTGCGAGGTTGCAACCTGAACGACGACGTCGTTGATGCAGCCGCCTCCATAGGCAACGTCTCTTAAAACACGCTTGACCGTTCCATGATCTTGCGAGAACAGGTAAAGCGCAAGCGGCTTCGGATGCTTTTGGATTTCTACGACCACGTCGTCAAGATTACGGAATTCCAGAACAGGAAGTAACGGACCGAAAATTTCTTCCTGCATGATCGGATGGTTATATTCTGCGTGGTCGATCACGGTGGGTTCGATTGTAAGGGAAGAATCGTCGCTTTTTCCGCCGATAAGGATTTCCTCACCCTCCATAAGCCCGCGAAGCCTGTCATAATGCTTCTGGTTTATGATTCTTGGCAAATAAGCGCAGGACAGCGGATCGTCAGTATAAAATTCAGTGATAGCCGCCTGGAATTCCTGTAGGAATTCCGTCCTTACATCCGTATGCAGAAACAGATGGTCGGGAGCGACGCAGGTTTGGCCCGCGTTTAAAAATTTCCCCCACGCAATCCGTTTGGCTGCACGTTTTATGTCCGCAGTCTGATCCACGATACAGGGGCTCTTTCCACCGAGCTCGAGCGTGACGGGCGTGACGAATTTGGATGCTGATTCCATTACGAGCTTTCCAACCGTAACCCCGCCTGTGAAAAAAATGTAGTCAAAGTGCTGCTGGAGCAAATCCTGATTAGACTGCCTGCCACCCAAAACGACCTCGACATACTCCACCGGATAGATGGAATGAATGATATTTGCAATCACCTGCGAGGTATTGTGCGAATAATCGGATGGTTTGAGGATCGCTGTATTGCCGGCGGCAATGGCGCCCACAAGGGGCTCCAGCGTGAGCTGGAAGGGATAATTCCAGGGAGACATAATGAGACAAACCCCGTAAGGCTCCGGCAGAATAAAGCTTCTGGAGGGAAACTGGTCGATAGGCGTATGCGCTTTTTGGGGCTTCATCCATTTTTTCAGGTGCTTCAGTGCATAAGAAATCTCGTCTAAAACAATGCCTACTTCTGTTTCATAGGCTTCAAAAGCACTTTTGTTCAGGTCGGCTTTCAAAGCGTCGAAAATTGCGGCCTCGTTTTTGACGACAGCCTGTTTCAGTTTTATAAGCGCATCCCTGCGAAATTCATAGTCCTTTGTTTGCCCCGTATAGAAATAGTTGTTTTGCATCGATACGATTGTTGCGGCGTGGCTCATTTTTTCTCGCCTCGTTTCTTTTTCTGATAGTTATTGATAACACGATTTTGCGGTTGGCAATCGTGTATTGGGAATTTGATAAAAAACAGGTAGAAAAAAGATTAAAATTTTTGTTTAAATACTTCCGAGACCGTGTATATTAAAATCGATGAGCTTTTTGCTCAATCGTATATTGGGAGGTATAAAGAAATGGTAAAGTATGTATGTCAGGTTTGCGGTTACACCGCGGAAGGCGAAAGGCCCGCTAAATGCCCACAGTGTGGTGCGGACGGTTCCAAATTCGATGAATTTGCAGGTGAACGCGTTTGGGCGGACGAGCACAAAATCGGTGTTGCGCAGGGACTTGACGAAGAAGTAGTTCAGGGGCTCAGAGAAAACTTCATGGGAGAATGCACTGAAGTTGGAATGTATCTTGCAATGGCAAGGCAGGCCGATAGAGAAGGCTATCCTGAGGTTGCGGAGACCTATAAAAGAGCGGCTTATGAAGAAGCGGATCACGCTTCCAGGTTTGCAGAATTGCTCGGCGAAGTTGTTTATGCCGATACGAAGAAAAACCTGCAGCTTCGCGCAGACGCTGAGTGCGGCGCAACAGCTGGCAAGCTCGCGCTTGCAAAACGCGCCAAAGAGCTTGGATACGATGCGATCCATGACACGGTTCATGAGATGGCTAAGGACGAAGCAAGACATGGTTGCGCATTCCAGGGACTGCTTGACAGAGTCGTAAAATAAGAATAATGTGGATCAATACGGGCGGCTGCGGCTGCCCGTATTTTTTATGCCTTTTTATGCCGGTACAGGATGTGTTATAATGAAAAAAACAAATGGAATGGCAGGGCATGGTATGATCAGTCAGGAGCTAATTGAGGAACAGAAAAAAGAATTCAGGGAGCTTTTGCTCGAAACGGGGCGCGAGAATATGGATTCCTTACTGGCGTGGCTTGAGGAGGAGACCGATTTTTATTCGGCTCCGGCGAGCACAAACAATCACGGTGCCTTTGACGGGGGATTGCTCATTCACAGCCTGAACGTATATAAAATCCTGAAAAATTTCAATAAAATGATCAAATGCGAGCGTGAAGATTCCATCGTGATCGCAGGGCTATTGCACGACGTATGCAAAACCAACTTTTATACCAGGGAAATCCGCAATGTAAAAACGCCGGGGAAAAGGGAATGGAATGAAAAAGAGGTCTATGCCATAAACGACGAACTTCCGTTCGGGCATGGTGAAAAATCCGTTTTTCTTTTGATGCGCCATATCCGCCTCACGGAAGAGGAAGCGATTGCGATCCGCTGGCATATGGGCGGATATGACGATGCGGCGCGAAGCTATATCGGCGGAAGGACGCAATCAAACGCCTTTCAAACTTATCGGCTCGCCCCGGCGCTTGCAATCGCGGATATGTACGCGACGTATTTTGCGGATTGAATCGGGCAACAATTAAATATTTTTGGAAATAAAAGGGCTGTCCTGTAATAATAAACGAAGGCAGCCCTTTGTTATACAGTTGATTCTGGCCAAATCAAACACGGTACAGCCGCTCTTCGCCGGCATTTTTATCCTGGTAGCCATATGCACTCAGTGCAAGCAACACAAGCGCAGGTAAATAGAATACCCATACAAAATAAGAGGTAATTTCGTTTAAAACGCTTCCGGGCGCGCCAAGATACATCAGGGCATTGTTTGCGTCGTTCAATATAAAAAATGTCATGCCGACCTTAACCAGTGTTTTATTTGGCGTTGGAAGAGCGGAGCGGAAGCCGGAATGCGCGTCCATAAACAACAGAGCTGCATAAACGACAGACAGAATGTAGATATAGGGAAGTTGAAGGCCTATCAGCATTCCAATGGCATAAAAGGCCGATACAGCCAGCAGCAGGATCGGCCAAAGGGGAGAAGGTTTCTTTTGATAGCGGCGCATGAAGACAAGATGAGCAAAACCAAAGCATATAATGCCTAAATCCAGCTGTCTTGCAAACAGGAACAGGGCGTCTGCGCCAAGCACAAAAAAGAAGCCCGTAAGCAGAAGCGTGATATCCGCCTTACTGTAAGCGTGGCGCCAGCTTGCCAAAACGATCAGCAGGCAAAAAATATCGCCAAGATATTTAAAAGTAAGCGCAGCGGGTTCGCGCTCAGATACGCTGTCTGTAACAAGCATACCGGTATAAACGGCGATCAGGCAGAAGAGCAGCGCTACTATTTTTTTGTTTTTATACAGACGTGACATCGTAAGCATATTCCCCATAAACTGTTATATCGATACGATACACACAGGATATACGCCGTAAACGGTTTCTATTAATAGAAGATAAAAAGTATAAAAAAACGCCCGCAATGCAGGCGTTGAAAATGAGCAGGCTCAGTTTGAAAGGTTGCGTCCCACCATATTGACGCTATAGCTGAATTGTCGTGAGTCCACGATCGTAATGGCGTATTCCACGGGAACGCTTTCCTTAAAAGAGGTACGGACGTTGATCAGCAAAGCCGCGCCCTCCTCGAGCTTCAGCTTTTCAGCCAGTTCCTTTGTGGCGTTGATTGCGGAAATCGTATCGGTAGCGGTATCGATCGTATAATTGAATTTGTATTCCAAAAAGGAATAAAGAGACACAAAATGCCCCACGTCGTGCTCGAGGCCGGGAACCATCGAGTAGGGAATGTAGTTTGTAATGAGTGCAAACGGATCAGAGTTTGCGTAAACCGCCCGCTTGATACAAACCACCTTTTCCTTTTCAGAAATTTTCAGCTTTTCCGCAACTTCCTGCGTTGGATCTATTACCTCAATCGAACAATCGTTGAGCTGAATATCAAATCCTTTGTTTTTCAGCGCTTCCGTAAAAGAGGAAACATAATTCAGGCGTTGCGTGGCAGTACGGTTTACAACCATCGTACCTTTTCCAGGCTTGATAATCACATAACCGTCGTCAATCAAAAGCTTGACCGCCCGCCGTACGGTTATACGGCTTACCTGAAACATCTTTTCAAGCGCGTGCTCGGGCGGAAGCATATCGCCTACTTTATATACATGATTTTCAATCATTTCTTTTAGTCTGTTATAAACTGCTAGATAAGCGATTGTTTTCACTTTCAAAGCCCCCTGATCTATATAAATTCCAACCCATTTACATTATATCAAATTTATTACAAAATGTATTCTCAAAATATTAATTTCAAAAAATACAATTATGACGTATTGACATTATAATGTCATGATGTTATAATTCAATCATACTCAATTTTGAACAAAATATCAACAATAATTTAACCGGATATAGATAAATAAGATAGAGATAAAACAGATAAAAGAAACTCATGGAAAGGAACAGGAAAAGTGGGATTCGATATCATTACAATGGGGCCGCTCATTGTTGAAATCATCAGGATAGAACGAAACAGGACGTTTTGTGAGGCGGGCACGTTTGCAGGGCCGTTCCCAAGCGGGGATACTCCGATCTTTATCCATGCGGCGGCAAAGATGGGAATGAACTGCGGGTTTCTTGGTTCGGTTGGAGACGACGGCTTTGGTAAGTGCGTGTTCGACAGGATGAAGCATTCAGGAGTAGACATGACACATACGCTCGTTGTTCCGAATACTTATACGGGCTCCACATTTGTTTATTACAATGAAGACGATTCCAGAGACTTTATGTATCACCTCAAGGGCTCCGGCTCGGAAGTGATTTATGAAGGGGAAGTCGACAGGGAATATTTTAAAGATTGTAAATGGGTGCACTATACCGGATTTACGATGGAATCCTCGCCGCGTGCCAAGGAACTGGTATATAAAACGATGGAGGTTCTGGACAAAAACACCAAGGTGAGCTTTGATCCGAATCTGCGGCCGGGACACACGCAGGAAGAGATCATGGAAATGGTAGGGCCTGTGATCGAGCGGGCGGATCTGATCCTCCCCAGCAAAGGCGAGGCGAGCAAATTTTTTGGCGGGGACGATTATGACGGCTGTATGAAGTGGATGAAGCAGGGCAAAATGGTCGTCCAGAAACGCGGCGCAAAGGGCAGCAGGATTTTCTATCAGGGCGAAGTAACGGACGTGCCTTCCTTTGAAGCGACGGAGATCGATCCGACAGGCGCGGGCGATACGTTCTGCGCGGCGTTCCTTACTGGACTTGTGGATGGTAAAACACCGCAGGAAGCGGCGCGGTTTGCAAATGTGGCCGGCGGCTTTGCGATCAGTGCGATGGGGCCGATGGAAGGCGCTGTTGACAAAAATACGATTGAAGAATTTTTAAATTCAAATAAAACAAGAATTGAATTAACTCGTTAGGGAGGAAAACACGAATGATTATTGACGTTCACACACATCCTGCGTTTATCAAAGACATTTTTGATTTTTCGCACGAAACGGAAAAACGGAATATTTTTGGGCTGTATAAGGTCCATGTAGAGCCGCTCGACTTGCACATCAAGCAGATGGATAACGCGGGAGTGGATAAAGAGGTGCTTTTGCCCCTTGATTCTTCCTGTAAATATAACGGTGAAGTGTTGATGCCGAACGAACTGATTAAAACGCTTGTAGATATGGCGCCGGACCGTTTTATCGGGTTTGCTTCTGTTGACCCGCACGATCCGAAGGCAGTGGAAAAATTGGAATATGCGGTAAAGGAGCTTGGTCTTCGTGGCTTAAAACTCAATCCTTCCTCTCAGGACTTTTATCCGAATGATAAAGCCGTATATCCGATTTATGAAAAAGCGCTGGAGCTTAATATTCCAATCATTTTCCACGCAGGAATGTCCTGGGAACCGAATGCGAATTCCAAATATTCGCAGCCGATCCACTTTGAGGATGTGGCAATCGATTTTCCGGAGTTGAAATTCTCGCTTGCGCACTTTGCATGGCCTTGGATGACGGAAGCGGCGATGCTGGCAGTTAAATATCCAAACGTATACGTCGATACAGCGCTTTTGTACTTCGACGCGCCGGTTTCGTTCTTTGAGCATTGTTTCTCTAAAGAGGTAAAGGCGACGTGGATCGACCGCAGCCTCAATACGAAGGTGATGTTTGGTTCAAACTATCCGCGGATCGAACAGCACAGGATGCGCAGCGCGCTCGAAGCAATCGGGCTGCGGGAAGAGATGCTTGCGCGTGTCCTCGGCGGGAATGCACAGGTATTCCTTGGGCTTGATAAATAAGGAGGAAGCGGGATATGGTTTTTTATAAAGATTTTGTGGTTTCAAGCGACGCGTTTGAAAAGATGATAAAGATTACGGACGAACTGAAAAAAGCGGTTGAGGAATCCGGCATCAAAAACGGGCAGCTGCTTGCAGAAACAGCGCATACGACAACAGGCATCACGGTGAACGAGGGCCTTGAATGCCTTGAGCACGATATGATGCAGGTGATGCGAAAGGTAGTGCCGGTGAATGACGATTATGCGCACGCACATTTCCTGCCCACCTACGGAAGAACGTCTGCAAATGCGACGGGACACCTGCGCGGGATGCTGTTTGGAAACCATTGCCATTTTATTGTAAAAGACGGAAAGCTGGCCCTTGGGGCGGCGCAGGACGCTTACCTTGTGGAAATGGACGGGCCTCAGAACCGTAAAGTCATGATCAGCATCATTGGAGAATAATCAGGACAGACAAGAACGAGTTCCGGTCGGAAAGTAAGGTTAAAATGGATTGCACCTATACGAAAAACAGAATTCTGGATATTGAAATATCTGAGCGTATAC
The DNA here is from genome assembly GCF_000981035.1 of Christensenella hongkongensis. Taxonomy (GTDB): domain Bacteria; phylum Bacillota; class Clostridia; order Christensenellales; family Christensenellaceae; genus Christensenella; species Christensenella hongkongensis. The sequence continues at coordinate 5,309 of NZ_LAYJ01000039.1, read as the reverse complement.
GCAAACTGAAAGAAAAGGTTTTGGCGGAGCCGCGGTATATCTCAACCGAACAGGCATGTATCATCACAGATGTGTATCAGGAAAACGAAGATGTATCCGTACCGTTAAAACGTGCGCTTTCCTTTGCGGCTTCAGTAGACAATATCGAAATTAAAATTTATCCGGAAGAGGATATCGTGGGAAACCGTACCGCAGGCTCAAAAGCGGGCGTTATTTTCCCGGAGTCCGGCACGGCATGGCTCAGGGAAGAGCTTGATACGCTTGAAACCCGCGACCAGGATCGGTTTTCGGTCTATGGGAGAGATTATGATATTTGCCGCAAGGTGATTGAGCCATACTGGGATGACAAGGATACCCTTGAAAACGTTATTGAGAGAAAATACGGCGACCTGATGAAGAAGGTCGGCAAGGTTGTAAAAATCAACCAGACGGATCACGCACAGGGGCATATTTGCCCGGATGTGGAAAAATGGCTCAGGCTTGGCCCCAGCGGGCTTTACCAGGAGGTTCGCCAGAAAATGGCGGAAAATCCTGACCACAATGAATTTTACGGAAGCCTTGTGATCGTATTGCAGGCGGCGTGCCGCTTCATGATGCGCTACGCAGAGCTTGCGAAAAAAATGGCGGAAGACCTTGAAGGAGAAGATAAACAGCGGATGCTCGATGTCGCAGAGGTATGCGACAGGCTTTCCAGGGGCGGCGCGTATTCTTATCACAGCGCGCTGCAAAGCACATGGTTCCTGTTTGTGCTGCTGCAGATTGAGTCGAACGCATCGTCCTTTTCGCCGGGCAGACTGGATCAGATACTTTATCCCTACTATAAAAAGGACGTGGAAGCAGGCGTCAGCGAGGAACGAATCCTCGAGCTGACGGAAGGGCTTTGGCTTAAATTCAACCAGCTTGTATACCTGCGTTGCTACATGAGCGCACGTTATTTTGCGGGATTTCCAATCGGGTTTAATGTAGCGATTGGCGGAAAGCATCTGGACGGGACAGACGATTCCAACGAGCTTTCCTACATTTTCCTGGCAGCGCAAAACCACATCAGGCTGCCGCAGCCCAATCTTTCACTGCGCGCATACAACGAATCTCCGGCGGAGCTTTTGAGCGTATGTGTGGATACGATTGCAAAGGGCGGCGGAATGCCACAGATATTCAACGACGAGGTTGTCGTGGATGCGATGATTGATAAGGGCATCGACAAAAAGGACGCCGAAAATTATGCGATTGTCGGGTGTGTGGAGCTTACCACGCCGGGGAACAACCTTGGCTGGAGCGATGCTGCAATGTTCAACGTCGTCAAGGTGATTGAGCTTACGGTCAATAACGGCGTGTGCATGCTCACAGGCGAGCAGATTGGTCCCCAGACGGGTTATTTGACAGATTTTAAGAGCTTTGAAGAGTTCGAAAATGCTTTCCAGAAGCAAATCGACTATTTCATGGATATTATGATGGAAATCCACGCTTTTGTGGATGTGTGCCATGCCAGGGTGCTTCCGAGCGCGTTCCTTTCGAGCGTAATCTCGGATTGTATTGAAAAGGGTGTGGACGTTACGGCAGGGGGAGCGCATTATAATTTCTCCGGCATACAGTTCATACAGGCGGCAAATCTTGCGGACAGCCTTGCGGTATTAAAGCAACTTGTGTTCGATGAGAAACGGTTCAGCGCACAGCAAATGCTGGATATGCTGAGAAACAACTTTGAGGGCTACGAGCAGGAACGCCAGATACTGATCAACCAGGTTCCGAAATACGGCAACGACATTGAATGGGTAGACGCGATTGCGACCAAATGGACGGATTATTTCGCGGAAAAGCTCGACACCTATACCAACGTACGCGGCGGACGCGTGCAAATGGGGCTTTACACCGTATCGGCCCATGTGCCGATGGGGCTCAACGTGGCGGCGACGCCGGAAGGAAGGCTTGCAAAATCGCCCCTTGCGGACGGGGGGGTGTCGGCAATGTACGGCAGGGATAAAAACGGCCCTACGGCGCTCATCAATTCGGTTGCGCGCCTGAAGCATAACAATGCAAGCAACGGTTCGCTGCTGAACATGAAATTTTTACCATCGATGTTTGATACGGCAGAGGGTAAGAGCAAGTTTATCGCCCTCATACGCGGGCTTGTAAAGAAGAAGATCGCACATGTACAGATCAACGTGATGGATGCGGAAGAGCTCAGGGCAGCACAGAAAGAGCCGGACCAGCATACCAACCTGATCGTACGCGTGGCGGGATATACGGCATATTTTGTAGAGCTTGCCGATGACCTGCAGGACGAAATCATTGAGAGGACAGCGCATGGAGGGGACTAAGGGACTGGTTTTTGAAATAAAAAGATTTGCGGTTCACGACGGCGAGGGCATACGCACAACAGTGTTCCTCAAAGGCTGCCCGCTCTCCTGTATCTGGTGTCACAATCCGGAAGGAATCAGCCAAAACAAATATATCTGGCAGAATAAAGGCGAATGTATCAAATGTGGAGCATGTATCGATGCCTGTCCGCAGGGAGCGCTCGTAATGACAGCCAATGGCATCATTTGCGACCATGGCAGGTGCAGGCTTTGTGGAAAGTGTGCAAAGGCTTGCCCGACGACGGCAATCAAATTTGACTCGCAGGAAATGACTGTGGAGCAAGTGCTCGAAATCGTACGCAAGGACAGGGAGTTTTATGGAATCTCGGGCGGCGGGCTCACGCTTTCCGGCGGGGAACCGACGCAGCAGTATGAATTCGCATTAGCGCTGCTTGAAGCGGCAAAGAAGGAAGGCCTGCATACGGCGATTGAGACGTCGCTCTTCTGCAAGAGGGAAGTACTGGAAAAATTTGTGCCGCTGGTTGACCATTTTTATACAGACATCAAGCTTTTTGACGGTCAGGAGCACCTTAAATATACGGGAGTACAAAATGAAGTAATCAAAGATAATTTCCGGTATCTTGCCGGGAAGGGTTGCACGATCACCTGCAGGATACCGGTGATTCCCGGATGTACGGATTCAGACGACAACATCAGTAAGATTGCAGAATTTGTGAGGGATACAAAGGGGAATATCAGCCTTGAGCTGATGGAATATAATCCGCTTGGAGCGGGAAAATACATCCGTCTCGGAAAAGAAAACGAACTGGCGGATGCCAAAAAGGATCACGATAACTATAAGAGGTTACAGAAACTGGCGAAGGAAACCGGCGTGCGATTGGTGGGTTAACCATCCGCGCCGGGAACCTGAGCAACCATAGGGTACAACTTTCGATTTCTATCAATACAATACGGTATTATCCATTATTTTTTCAGTCAGTCAGAAATAATCAAATTTTAATGATTTTCAGTTTTTTGCGTAAAAAACGCAGAAAATACACTATAACCTAACCATATTATTAGGAGGAAAAGAAATGAAAAAAAGCAAAATCTTAGCAACTGTAGTAGCTCTTATGCTGGTTGCGGCTCTCTTTGTAGGATGCAGCGGCACACCGGCGGCAAGTGAATCGCCTTCAACAGAAGCGTCAACGGAAGCAAGTGAATCTGCTTCGGCAGCAGCTTCTGAATCCGCTTCGGATGGCGGCGCAGCTTCAACAGGCGCAAAGAAAATCGGCGCATCCCTGCAGAACATGTCGAATCCGTACTTCATCGAAGTTGCGAACGGCATTGAAGCAAAGTGCAAAGAACTCGGCTGGGAAGTAACTGTTGTTGACGCAAACTATGATGTTGCAAAGCAGGTTTCCGACGTTGAGAACTTCCTCGCGCAGGGTATGGACGGATTGTTCATCTGCCCGATCGATGCAAACGCGCTCACAAGCGTTGTTGACAAAGCAAAAGCAGAAGGCATCCCGGTTGTAGCGCAGGCTCAGCTTGTTCCGAACGCTGACGCTCAGCTTACGATCGACGAGTACACCTACGGCGCTGCTATCGGCGAACAGGCTGCTGCATGGATCAATGAGAAGCTTGACGGCAAAGCAAACGTACTGATCATCTCCCAGGATAACGTGGAAGACGTTGTAAGAAGAGGCGACGGTATCGAAGAAACGATCCAGAAGCTGTGCCCGGAGGCAACGATCGTTGCACGTCAGGCCGGCGACTCCCCGGACGCTGCTATGACAGTTACAGAGAACACGCTGCAGGCACATCCGGAAGTAAATGTAATTGCCTGCGTAAATGACTCGAGCGCACTTGGCGCAAACGAAGCGATCAAAGGCATGAACTTCTCGCAGGACGTTCTTGACAACTTCTACGTAGGCGGCGCAGACGCTACGGAAGAAGCGGTTGCGAAGATCAAGGATACAAGCAACGTAATCCGTTCCACGATTGACATCACGCCTGCAAAATATGGTTCCATGGGCGTTGAGAAGCTCAAAGAATACATGGAGAACGGCGTGCCGTCCGAGCAGGAAGTAATCTACTACGAAACGACGCCGGTATGGCAGGGAGATCTCGTAGACGGAGCATTCAAGCCTGCTGCATAAGCAAAAGATTCATACCAATTCTATCTGAACAAACAATAGTCTGCGGCGGCGAAACTATCGCCGCCGCAGACTATCCATTTGTTCACATGTTTTACAAGTGCGGAAAATCCTTGCAAAATGGCGGAGGAGAAAAAATGCAAGATTATATATTGGAAGTAAAAGATCTCTGCAAATATTATCCCGGAGTAAAAGCGCTGGATGGCGTATCGGTAGGCTTTAAAGAGGGAGAGATACACGCGCTGGCAGGAGAAAACGGCGCGGGGAAATCAACGCTGATAAAGATGCTGACAGGAGCAATCGAGCCAACCCGGGGAGAGATCGTACTGAGAGGGGAGTCGTACCCAAAGCTGGGGCCGATCGAAGCGATCGACAAGGGAATCTCAGCGGTGTACCAGGAGTTCAACCTGATTCCATACCTTACAGTGGCAGAGAACGTATTTTATGGCAAAGAGATCATGAAGGGAGCGTTCGTCGACAAAAAGGCAATGGCAGCAGAGGTGCAGAAGGCGCTGGATGAATTTGAGATCGAGCTGAACCCGATGTCGGTGATAAGCGACCTGGGAGTGGCGTACCAGCAGATCACGGAAATCGTGAAAGCGGTAATGTCAAATTCGCGGGTGCTGATCATGGACGAGCCGACGGCGCCGCTGACAAACAAGGAAACAGAGTTATTATTCAATATCGTAGATAAGCTGAAGAAAAACAAGGTAACGATCATATTCATCTCGCACAGGATGGAAGAAATGTTTGAAATCTGTGACAGAGTAACGGTGCTGCGGGATGGGAAATATATATCGACGAAGGACATCAAGGATATCACAAGAAAAGAACTGATCGCAGATATGGTAGG
>NZ_LAYJ01000117.1 GCF_000981035.1 Christensenella hongkongensis | reverse complement strand
TCTAAAAACCCTCGCGCGTCAAAATATCGTTGCACTCATTCCCGAGGGAATGTATAATGATACTTGATCGCAGTGTCCCTGATGGGATTGCTTGAGGGTGTCGCGGCACCGGATAGCAGGGCTTGGAGTGTTACCGCACTCCGGCCTGCTGCGATTTTATATTGCAGGGAAATTCCCTATGTTTATTGTATGGGTTAATGAAAGGAATGTCAAGAAAAAGGGAGCGCGGGATTCGTTTTATTTCGGGACGGGGCGGGAGAGCACTTTTATTGTTGTGGCTGACTTCGCGCGGGAACAGCCCGTCGCGTTCAAAGCCTGCTTACTTCGTGCGCAAAGGCGTTTTCACGCAACGGGCTATACTCGCGCTGGCAGAGTGGATGCCCGGGCAACGCACGGTTGTCGCGCAGTGCGTGCAAAAGCCGGAGCCTGTTGCAGGATATTGCCTGCAAGGGGCTTATGGAGGGCGCTTTTCGTTGTGCCTCCCTGCCGCGCGCCCGTAAGCAGAGCGGCGTACTTTGCAGATATTCCTTTCTTTGTACGGCGCGTCCCCTCAAAGGTAATGCCTGTAACAGGCTCCGGTAACAGCAGCAAAAAAAGCGTTTGTGATATTGTGGTGTGGGGAGAGAGGTGCGGATACACCGGAGGCTCGCTCTTCGGGGACGCGCCGTACATCTCATAGCGCACCTTCGGTGCTTCGCGAAAGAAGCTGCGCTTCTCTCGCGGGCTCTCATTGCCAGAGGATATTTTGCATCGGCTTACACCTCGCAAAATGAATTAATTCCTGACGACCTCAGGAGCGCTATTTATTGCTTGGCACGGCGCTCAGCGTCAGCCTTTTATGGGCACAGTGCAAACAATGATGCACGGCTTCCCATGCCCCTCAGCGCGACCTTCGGTGCACCCGCCCGGCAGCACAGAAGACCTTCGGGCAACGCACGGTTGCCGCGTGGTGCGCGCAAAAGCAGGAGCCTGTTGCAGGATATTGCCTGTAAGGGGCTTATGGAGGGCGCTTTTCGTTGTGCCTCCCTGCCGCGCGCCCGTAAGCAGAGCGGCGTACTTTGCAGATATTCCTTTCTTTGTACGCCGCGCCCCCTCAAAGGTAATACCTGTAACAGGCTTCGGTAACACTACCAAAAAAAGAGCGTGTGTGCATGGAGCTGGAATGGGCGTACCCCTTAATACAGACTTTGCAATAAAAAACGCCCCTTGCCATTCATGGAACAAGGAGCGTTTTTATTACGCTTATGCGATTCCGGTTACTTCGTAGCCCGCGTCTTCAACGGCCTTACGCAGAGCGCCGTCCGAGGCGGCCCCATCCAAAACCTTCAGCGTTGCGCTTTTGCTTTCAAGGTCTACGTTCACATCCGATACGCCGGGAACGCTTTCGAGCGCTTTTGTTACTGCCGCGCTGCAATGCCCGCAGCTCATTCCTTCGATTTTGATCGTTTTTTCCATTTTTGCCAACTCCTTTTTGTTATTATGGTTATTTATAACCGGTATTTCATCGGTTTTATCCGTGTTGTGCAGCTTTGGCTTAAAGAAACGCAGCCGCAGGGCGTTGAGCACCACGGAAACCGAGCTGAAGCTCATTGCCGCAGCGGCGATCATGGGGTTGAGCAGGATTCCGAACGCCCCATAGAGCGCGCCGGCTGCCACGGGAATGCCGATCGTGTTGTAAATGAACGCCCAGAACAGGTTCTGTTTGATGTTACGCATCACGGCCCTGCTTAACTGGATTGCCGCAGGCACATCCATCAGGTCGCTCTTCATCAATACGATATCCGCAGATTCAATGGCAATATCCGTGCCCGCGCCAATGGCGATGCCCGTATCTGCACGGGCAAGTGCGGGAGCGTCGTTGATGCCGTCGCCCACCATTGCGACCTTTCTTCCCTCCTGCTGAAGCCTGCGGACTTCGCGCTCCTTATCCTCAGGAACAACCTCCGCAATCACCTTTTGGAGACCGACCTGTTTGCGGATGGCTTCCGCGGTACGCGCATTGTCCCCGGTGAGCATGATTACGTCGATGCCCATGCGGCGTAATTCCGCAATGGCCTGCCTGCTTGTCGGTTTTACCGTATCCGCAACCGCGATCAGGCCAAGCAGCTGATTTCCCTGCGCGATATAGAGGGGTGTTTTTCCTTCGTTTGCAAGCGATTCCGCTGTGGCGGCGCTGCTTTTTATATCGACGCCGGATTCCTCCATCAGCTTGCGGTTGCCGGCATAGCAGGGGATTCCGTTGATTTTGCCCACAATGCCCTGACCGGGGATCAGCCGGTAATCCTCCACGGCTTCAAACGCTGCGCCCTTGTTTTCCGCTTCGGAAACGATTGGCTCTGCAAGCGGGTGGCCGGACATTTTTTCCAGAGACGCGGCGACGGAAAGAAGCTGCGCTTTTTCCCCGCCGTTTGTTACAAGGTCGGTAACGACCGGTTTTCCTTCAGTGACGGTGCCTGTTTTATCGAGAACGACAGTATCGATGCTGTGCGTGATCTCGAGCGATTCGGCTGATTTTACCAAAATACCGTTTGCCGCGCCGCGTCCCGTGCCGACCATAATGGCGGTTGGCGTTGCAAGGCCAAGCGCGCAGGGGCAGGAGATTACGAGCACGGATATGCCAATGGAAAGCGCCGTCTCAAAATGCAGCCCAAGCGCAAGCCACAGGATGAAGGCTCCAAGCGCCACCAGCATAACCACCGGCACGAATATGCCGCTGATTTTATCCGCCATTTTTGCGATGGGGGCTTTGGAGGAGGTGGCCTCCTCTACAAGCCGGATGATTTTTGCAAGTGCGGTGTTTTCGCCTACGGCGGTGGCCTTCATCTGGAAGTAGCCGGACTTGTTGATGGTGCCGCCGGTTACCTTATCGCCCACGTTTTTATCCACAGGCAGGCTTTCGCCCGTAATGGCGGATTCGTCCACAGAGGAATATCCCTGTGTGATCACGCCGTCCACGGGAACGGTGCTGCCCGCCCTTACAATCAGAATATCGCCGTGCGCAACGTCGTCCACAGGGATTTCCTGTTCTTTGCCGTCTTTTAACACGATTGCCTTTTTGGGCGCAAGATCCATCAGCTTTGCGATCGCGTCCGAGGTACGGCCTTTGGCGCGCGCCTCAAAGAATTTGCCGAGCGTGATAAGCGTTAAGATCATGGCAGAGGATTCAAAGTACAGGTCCATGGAAAACTGGTGTACGACAGCCATGTCGCCCGTGCCGAGCGCCCCGGCTATTTTGTAGATCGCGTAGATGCCGTAGCCAAAGGCCGCGCCCGAACCCAGCGCAATCAGGGAATCCATGTTGGGCGAACGCTTCCACAGGTTTTTAAAGCCAAGGGCAAAGTATTTGTAGTTCACAAATAAAACCGGCAAAACGAGCAGGAACTGGGTAAACGCGTATACCATCGCGTTTTCCATACCTGAAAGGAACCCGGGCAGCGGCCAGCCGAGCATCTCGCCCATTGCGATATAAAAAAGCGGGATGGTGAAGACCGCCGAGACAATCAGCCTCCTTTTCATGGACTGCATTTCCTGTTTCGCGATATCCGCAGGTTTGGGCTGTTCCCCTTTCCTGGCTGCGCTGCGGCTCGATGCGCCATAGCCCGCGCCTTCCACCGCCTTTATGATATCGTCCGCGGTTACCACATTTTCGTCATAGGTTACGGACATATGATTGCTGAGCAGGTTTACGCTCACGCTGCTGACGCCGTCCATTGCCGCCACGGTTTTTTCCACGCGGGCGGAGCAGGCAGAGCAGGTCATTCCTGTAATATCAAACATTGTTTTTTGCATACTGTTTCACTCCTTGACGGTTTGACATAAAAAATTTCTCCTGTTATTATTATGACACTAATTGACATTAATGCAAGAATGCACTATTTTGTAATATAGTATCTAAAAGTATACTATAAACAGGCAGGGAGGATAATACTATGAATCCTGAAACAAATATATGCCCCGTATCTACAACGCTGGGCCTGATTGGCGGAAAATACAAAGCGCTTATTTTATGGCACTTAACGGATCGTGTGGTGCGTTTTTCCCAGCTTCGCAGGCTGATTCCCGAGGCGACGGCAAAAATGCTGACACAGCAGCTGCGGGAGCTGGAAAGAGACGGGCTGATCCACAGGGAGGTATACCCGGTGGTGCCGCCGAAGGTGGAATATACCCTTACAAAGGAAGGGGAAAGCCTGCGGCCTATTTTGGAGAGCATGTTTGACTGGGGGATAGAACGTCTGGAAAAAGAGGGACTTCATCCGTGCTGCTCGATGATGGAGGATGTGGACAAATAAACGAAATGATCCGGACAAAATAAGTTCAATGACGGATAGCCCTGCGGCAGCGCGGGGCTGTTTTTTATATGTGGGGTGTTGTTCGCGTAAAAAAAGGGTTGTCTGCGATATAAACCGCTAAGTCCGGCGCGGATATGATAGATTAGAGGCAAACCCGGGCTAAAAGAAAAACAGGCACCGGCAAGGGAACGGCAAAATGGATAAAAGAAGTATAATCAAAAAACTCAACGGGGTACTATTGTTTTTAATCATACTGTCCATGGGATGTATCATAGCGGTATCGCTGCCTTTTTCCGTTCGCGATGAAATCGACGACATTGATGATGATTTTGGAAAGGGCTGGACACTGCAATACCAGGGGGAGGCCAAAAGCAGTGAAATTGACCTTATGGTACGCAAAATCAAAAATCCTATGAACAAAAGGATTATTCTCACAAAAACGCTGCCGCAGGAGGAAATCAGGGATGCGAGCATCGCGTTTATTGCGGCAAGGCTGGACGTTGATATCCGTATTGGCGGCGAGGAATTCTTTCATTACGAACCGCAAACCATTTTGGGGAATATTACGATGGACGGACCGGAAACAATTCTGGTCAGGCTGCCGGAGCGTTATATGGGAAAGGAAATACGGATTACGCTTGAAGGGAAATATCAGGACACAAGCAGCAGCCTTACGCATATGTGCTTTGGACAGGAGTCGAAAATAATCCTGCACAAGATCGGCACGAATTCAGTGAAGGGGCTATTGGGTTTTTTTCTGGTGACGATCGGCATCATTTTACTGGTTGTTGCCCTTTCCATGAGAAAAATCGAATTCGAGTATGGAAAGCGCACCCTGTGGATGGGACTTAGCGTATTTTGTATCGGATGGTGGTATGTGGTGGATTTTATGCACGCCAGCGGTATTGTGTATTACGATACGGCGGGATTTTTGTTGTGCGGTTTTTTGTATCTGGTTATTCCTTTTCTGGTGATGAAATTTTTGCAGAATGTGGTTTCGTCCAAATGGAGCAGGGTAATTGCGCGGATTTCCTACCTTTACATCTATGGCGGCGCTGCGCTGTGCGTCTTGCGCCTGACAGGGGTATTTGACTATGCCATGTATATAGTGGTATCGATGATTTTTGATTTTACGATGTATATCATGTGCGCTGCCGTATTATTCCGCGATAAGAGCGTCGCAAGGAGAGTGGTGGTTCAGGTTGTGCTTGTGGTGGGCTGCGTCGCGCTTGATTATGTCCGGCTGTTTACATTTCAGGAAAAATCTACGCTTCCTTTTACAGCTCTTGGCATCACGGTTGTGGTTTTGATCATGATGAAACGGATCGTTTCGAACGCCATCCTTGCGGTCAGGAAAAGCGAGGAAAAGAAAATGCTGGAGCAACAGTTAAAAATACAACTGGAGCATTACGAAACGAAGAGAAGCTTCAGCGAGCAGATACGCATTCTGCGCCACGACCTGAAAAACCATATTTTGGCGATAAACGGGCTTTTGGAGCAGGGGCGGGTACGGGATACGCAGGAGTACCTGCGTGAACTAACGGACATCGTAACGCCGAAGCAGGAGCTTATTATCACAGAAAACCCTGCACTGGACGCAATCCTGACAGAGAAAAAACACGTGGCAAATAAAAACGGCGTCAAAATGAAGCTGGACCTCAGGCTGCCCCGCGGCGTAAAAATTGCGCCGGAGGACTGGTCTGCCATCGTGGGCAACGCCCTTGATAACGCTATCGCCGGATGTATTGAATCCGGCAGGGAAGCGCCGGAGATTTTTTTGGGGCTTAAAGCGCAGGGCGGCATGCTGAGCGGCGTGATCGTGAACCCTGCAAAGGAGCCCGCACCCAGGGAAAAGGAAGGCGGGCTTGGGTTGATCAGCATTGCAAACGCTGTGAAAAAATACAACGGGACGATGAAAATAACAAGGGAAAACGGAAGGTTTCGCCTGGAGTTTTACCTGTACGACATTTCAAACGGCTAGACAATGTCCTTCCAGCCGCCTGAGAGAAATCCGGAAAGCTCGTCGCGCGCATTCGCGGCAAAATTGGGGCCGACGGGCAGTTTTTGCCCGGAGAAAAGCCGGACCGACGAGCTGCCCATGGAATAAATATGGGCGGCGTTGACCAGAAAAGACCTGTGCAGCCGGATAAAGGTTTGCGACATCGGGCGGATTTGGCGCTCTACGCTTGAAATGGACGTGTAATGGCCGACAGGTGCGCAAAAATCCGGATAGAGAATTGTCTGGTGACGCTGCGCTTCAAAATACATGATGGAAGAGAGCGGGAAGGAATACTGGTCGGCGCCGGAGCGAAAGCAGTAGCAATCCGTCCTGCGCCTTGCCGCTTCGATTGCCGCGTCGAGGAAGATTTTCTCGAACTCTCCGGGCGAAGTAAGGTCTTTCACAATGTAATGATAGGCCTTCATGCCAAACGCATCTACGGCAAAATCGCCGCTGACGGTGAGATAGATAATCAGGGCTTTACAGCCCAGCTTACGCAGGGCCTCGCCCGTCTGTATTCCGTTCATGCCCTCCATCAGAATATCCAGAAAAATAATATCCGGCTGATGCGGTTTATCTTCCAGCACAAAGCTGAGCTGGTTGCCGCTTGTAAATTCCCTGACGCTGACAGGAATATTACGCCTGCCCGCAATACTGCGGATGAGCGTGCCATATCGATTCAGGTCGCCCGGATTATCGTCGCACAGATAAACTTGTATCACAACTGCCCTCCTGTATTCGTGCCGGAAAAACGTGCTTTCGTGCCGGAGATAAACCATAGCCGCCCTATTTTGGCATGATGAAAAAAGGGTGGTTTTTTGTTGCGCAAAAGCAGCGCATATGCCAAAAACGGACTGGTTATGGAATGCCCGGGTAAAAATGAAAAACCGCCCGGTACCGGACGCCTGATTGCACGTTGATTCGCAATATTTCTACATTCGCGCCATTTCCCTGCTTTTTTGCTTTTTGATACGCTTTCCTGCGAGCCGTCTGACCAGCCTTGACGGCTTATTATTTTGGTCAGGCAATTCGTTCCATCCGGT
>NZ_LAYJ01000043.1 GCF_000981035.1 Christensenella hongkongensis | reverse complement strand
GTTCAGTAGCCCACATATTCTTTTTGCTTGGCTTACCGGCTTATTTCAGGGTGGTTTTATTTGATGTTCCATTTTTTACCTTTCATTTTTTATTCATTTCCGCCTTGACTTTTCTTTGCAGGTCTGAGGAGATAAATTCGTTTGTCAGCCCATATCGGCGGCAAGAGCCTGGTCGATGAGCTTTTGCAGCGTCTCCGCCTGCTTTTTTTCCGTGATGGCACCTGTGATGGGCTCTCCCACGATGTTGCCGTTGCGGTCAACCACATAGGTGGTGGGATAAGCAAAGATGTTCGTGGTAAACTTTCCCGCCTCGCCGTCGGAAGCGAAATACACATTCTGATAGGTCGCACCTTTCTTGGCCAGTACATCTTTCGCCTCAGAAATTGCCGCTTTGTCGCCGTCCAGTGTGAAGGTGTTGACACCGATGAGCGCGCCGCCCTTCTCAGCAAGCTCCTTGTTCAGCGCATCCAACTCGGCAAGCTCGCCCACGCAGGGATTGCAGGTGGTAAACCAGAAATTCACTACGGTGACGGCGTTGCCGGAGAACAGCTCATCGCTCTTCACCATGTTCCCATCCAAGTCTTTGCCCTCAAATGCAGGGAACTTCTGCATACTGCCGTCATCGGGCGGCGTGGTTATGTCGCTGCCCGCAGGCATACTCATGGCGCCATCCATGGATTGCTGTGCCGCCTCGGGGTATTTTTTCTCAATCATGGTCAGCTTGTTTTCGATGTCGCGGATCTTCTCCGCTTCTTCCTGAAGCAGTTTCAGCTCATCCGCCGTAAACTGATCCTTGGCGGATTCGATTGTACTGAGCAGGAAATCACCGTAGTTTTTGCCGTCTTCCTGCATGGTCATGCCCTTGTCGGCCGCCATGAATACCTTTTCCCAAAGCGCTGTGTTCTCCGAGAGAATGGCATTTTCCTGTGCCATCAGATCTTTGTGCATGGCAGCCGCTTCCTCGGCGTTCTTCGGCTCATTGCTTATCCCATCCATTTTGTCGCCGCCCTTTGCGCCGCAGGCTGCCAGAGACAGCACCATCAGTGCGAGAAGCAACAGCGCCAGCAATCGGCCGGCAGTATTCATTCTATTCATCCGTTTTGTTCCTCCTTGTTATTGTTGTTTTTCTGCGGCTGTTCTGCCGCCTTTGTTTTATCTTTACCGTCTCCGAAGCCGTAGCGGAAGCACACGGCGTTGGTCGGACAGGCTCGGACGCACATCCCGCAGCGAATGCACTCTGTATGGTTGGGCGTCTTTGTCACATCCACATCCATTTTGCAGGCTCTGGCGCATTTTCCGCAGGAGACGCACTTGTTTTTGTCCACCTTCATCTGGAACAGGGACACCCTGTTGAACAGCGCGTAGAACGCACCCAGCGGGCAGAGCCACTTGCAGAAGGGACGGTAGAATACGATACTCAGCGCAATCACCGCCAGCAGGATGCTGAACTTCCATGTAAACAGGCTGCCCAGCGCCGCCCGAATGCCGGAATTGGCAAGGGACAGCGGAATGGCCCCCTCCAGCACGCCCTGCGGGCAGAGGTATTTGCAGAAGAAAGGGTCGCCCATGCCCACATCGTTCACAAGGAACGCCGGCAGCAGCAAAACCATCACCAGCAAAACGGCGTACTTGAGGTATCGCAGCGGCTTCAGCCTTTTCGTGGACAGCTTCTTCGTGGGAATCTTGTGCAGCAGCTCCTGAAACCAGCCGAAGGGACACAGAAAACCGCAGATAAAGCGTCCCAGCAGGACTCCCAGCAAAATGAGGAAGCCTGTGATATAATAGGAGAAGCTGAACTTGGAAGACCCTACCACCGCCTGAAACGCCCCGATGGGGCAAGCGCCGGAGGCCGCCGGGCAGGAGTAGCAGTTCAACCCCGGCACACAGACGGTTTTCCCTGCGCCCTGATACAGTCCACCCCTGAGGAAATTCGGCAGGTGCAGGTTGGTCAATAAAGTTGCCCCCGCCTGTATCCAGCCCCGGAAGCGGGACATAGTCTGTGACACGCCCGAAAACTTCTTACCCAATGCCCACACACTCCAGACATAATTTGATTGCTTTGCTCAGCACCGCCGCCGCCTCGCCGCGCCATACGCCGAAGCACAGCATGGCGATTCCCGCAACCAGCAGCAAGGCCTGCGCCGCAGTCTTTTTTACATGACTCAATTCCATCACCCTTTCGTTTTTTCTGCCACCATCATAACGCGAGAAAGTTAAAACCCCTGTTAAGAACGAAAATTTAACGCAAACCTTATCTGTTTTTGCTATAATTTAAGAACAACATGAAAATGAAGAATAAAAAGGAGGGCTCTCATGCACCTTTTAGTAATTGAAGATGAACGCGCCCTGTGCGAGACCATCGTCCGCAGCCTGCGGCGGCTGGCCTACAGCGTAGATTACTGCTACGACGGGGAGAAGGCGCTGGAGCTGATCGCCGTTGAAAAATACGATCTCATCCTGCTGGATCTGAACCTGCCGGGGAAGGACGGCATGACGGTGCTGCGCACCCTGCGGCAGACAGACCGGGAGACGAGGGTGCTGATCCTCTCCGCCCGCAGCGAGGTGGAGGACAAGGTGGAGGGGCTGGATGCGGGCGCCAACGACTATCTGGCAAAGCCCTTTCACTTAGCCGAGCTGGAGGCCCGCATTCGCAGCCTGACTCTGCGGCAGTTCACCCAGCAGGATGTGCTGTTGACCTGCGGAGCCTTGACCTTTGACACGCGCTCCCGCACCGCTTCCGTCAACGGGCAGACATTGACGCTGACCCGCAAGGAAACGGGCATTCTGGAATATCTGATGGTGCACCAGGGGCGGCCTGTGAGTCAGGAGGAGCTGATGGATCATGTCTGGGACAACAGCGTGGACAGCTTCAGCAACTCCATTCGGGTACATATCTCCGCCCTGCGCAAAAAGCTCCGGGTCGCCCTGGGTTACGACCCCATCCGCAACCGTATCGGCGAGGGCTATCTGATGGGAGGCGAGGAGACATGAGGAAGATATCTTTGCAATGGCGCATCACCCTGATGACCGTCCTGCTTATCGGCATCACCTGCGTCGCCATGAATCTGCTGCTCTGCTCCTCCGGTGTGTACTATATGGACACGATCGCAGACACCCTGCAGGGCGGCGGCACTGTTATTATGAACGGTGAAGGGGCAGAGAGCTTTGATCCGCAGCTCATAACGCCTGACGAGGATCTGACCATCGTTGTCAATGGAGCACAGGGGCGTTTTCGTACGACCAACTGGTACATCACGGCTGTGGTGACACTGCTCAGCGGCATTCTGGCCTATTTTGTCAGCGGGCGCGCCCTCAAACCCCTGCGCAGCTTCGCTTCTCAGGTGGAGAAGGTGCAGCTGAATAATCTGGCGGATATGAGAATCAATGAGGATGTTCTGCCGGAGTTTCGGCAGCTGAGTCACTCCTTCAACCAGATGCTGGAGCGGCTGAACAACGCCTTTGCCGCTCAACGGCAGTTCATCGGCAACGCCGCCCACGAGCTACGCACGCCGCTGGCGCTGATGCAGGCGCAGCTGGAGCTGTTTTCCGCGGAGCATCCCGATGTGCTGCCAGAGACGGCGGAATTTCTCTCCCTGCTGCAGGAGCAGACGGAGCGGCTGGCGCAGATGACAAAAACGCTACTGGAAATGAGCGACCTTCAAACAGTAGCGCGTACCGACCAAATCCAGCTGGGACCGATGATCGAGGAGATCTTCGCGGATCTTGCGCCGCTGGCGGAAAAAAACGATATCATGCTGGAGCGAAAGGGCGACGGCACCATGACCGGCAACGGCACGCTGATCTACCGAATGCTTTTCAACCTGACGGAAAACGCCATCAAGTACGACCGTCCCGGAGGCGCAGTGCGCATTTCCATATCCCAGGAGGAAAAGCGCCTTCTCATCCGCATCACGGATACCGGTTGCGGCATCCCGAAAGAATACCAGCAGAGTATCTTCCAGCCCTTCTTCCGGGTAGATAAGTCCCGTAGCAGGGAATACGGCGGCGCAGGGCTGGGGCTGTCGCTAGCATGGGAGATTGCCAATCTCCATGGCGGTTCCGTATGGGTCGAGAAGAGCACAGAGGAAGGAACCGCCATTGCTGTGGAAGTCCCAGCGTAATAAATCAAAACTCCCCATTAAACAAGTGGTTTGATCTAGCCTTATAAGAGCCAATCAGCTATGGCAGTTTCCTTAAGGAGACACCGAATAGCACGGTGATCACATTTTATCCTTTGGCGGCCCCTACCCAAGGGCCTCTTTGTTTCTATTTCAGATTGATCGAGCTTTCCCAGATAATCTGTCGCCAACTAAAACGTACTGCTCTAAAAAGGCTTTACACACTGGAAGGGCAAGTACCGAAAACAAATCATCCTTATCTTTGAAATACCGATAAAGGGCACCTGTTGTAAGGCTAGCACCGGCCATGATCTGGCGCAAGGATACTCCGGTAAAACTATATTCTAAGAATTCTTTTTGGCACTTTTAAGGGTATCGCCATGTGTTTTATCATATTCTGTAATCAATATAACTTCCTCCCCGTAATGTTGTTATCTTGATCTTTATTGTCAAGATTTTGAGTATGAAATGTCTCATAATAGTGCCTAAAAATTTCCCCACGCCCTTATCTAAAAATTACACATGCAAAAGAAAATAGCCCTTTTTAAATCGACTCTATAATTTGAATTAACAGCTTGTCCTCATCAAACAATTCGTATAGATTATTTTGGAGGACAAATAATAAATAATATAGAAAAATTTAATATTGTATTGGAAAAGCTATTGCAAAATATGTCGATTATTTTCATTTGCGTGACAGTTTAAATAATTATAAAGCGTTTATAAAATATATTTAGATAGAGCATAGGTTATTCCAGAATTTACAATAGATCTAAAAGGATCGAACATGTTGTAGTAAAAGGTTATTGAGGAGGCGATACAAATGTGTACAGCAATAACGTATTATACAAAGGATCACTATTTTGGAAGAAATCTGGATCTGGAATTTTCTTATAATGAAACAGTAACGGTTACACCAAAATATTATCCGTTTCATTTTCGTAATGGAAAAGTGCTCAATCATCATTATGCAATGATAGGGATGGCTTATATAGTGGATGGATTTCCACTCTATTACGATGCAACAAATGAAAAGGGCCTTAGTATGGCGGGGCTGAATTTTCCAGATAATGCAGACTATAAAGAAGCTAAGGAAAAATGCGATAATATTGCTCCTTTTGAATTTATTCCCTGGATTCTTGGTCAATGTGCAAGTGTGAGTGAAGCAAGAATTCTCTTAGAACAGATTAACTTGGTAAATTTGAACTTTAGTGAAGAGCTGCCGCTTTCTCCATTACATTGGATGATTTCTGACCAGCGAGATTCTATTGTAGTAGAATCAACAAAAGATGGTTTGAAAGTTTTCGAAAACCCTGTAGGAGTTCTGACAAATAATCCTACCTTTGACTATCAGATGTTTAATCTCAATAATTATATGCATTTATCGAAAGAACCTCCTGCAAACACATTTGCTGCCGAATTGGAACTTGAACAGTATAGCCGGGGTATGGGGGCGATAGGCCTTCCCGGAGATTTATCATCCGCATCGAGATTCGTGAAAGCGGCGTTTACAAAAATGAACTCGGTTTCCGGTGATTCGGAATCGGAAAGTATCAGCCAGTTTTTTCACATTCTTGGCTCGGTAGAGCAGCAACGAGGCTGCGTACATCTTGGTGAAGATAAATATGAAATAACAATTTATTCTTCCTGCTGTAACATGGACAAGGGAATTTATTACTATACAACTTATGAAAACAACCAGATCACAGCAGTTGATATGTATAAAGAAAATCTGGACGGAAATACTATAATAAGCTATCCGCTTATGAAAGAACAGCAGATTAACTATCGGAATTACTAATGCCCTTAAACATAAGTTTTGTAAATAATCTTTGCATGGCTTTTATATTATTCTTTTAGGTGCGAGATAGTGGTATATCTAAAAATTTTCTAATATTTTGAATTTGAACAGGCTGCCTCAGAATGAAAGTCGGGGCAGCCTATTTGTGCTTGAAATAGGAGCATTCCTGCGTTGCAGTAATGGCAAATAACAAGTGTAGAATAAGCAGGTACTGAATTAAGAGTTAAGGTTATCTTATGGCACGGATTATGAAGAACAGAAAATGTAAAATAGCCGTTGCGATGTTTTTCGTTATTCTTTTTTTGGTGTACCACTCCTTCACGCGGGACATGATTGCAGCGGCGAAGACTGCTCGATTTATCACTTCATACAAATGGCACTCTGACAAATTATCGGGGCTTTAAGTATTGCTACGACAGTGGAGATATTTTTTGTTTTCTTTATAAACGAAATGTTGAAACTATGCTTTGAGCATAGAGAGATTTCATTCGTAGATTTGTGGCTCTGCCACATAATCGACATAAAGCCGGTATAGGCCTAGCCGGGACTTCGTCCCCGTTTTTTCATAAATCGACGCAATATATCGCTGCAAGGTACGACGCGACATATAAAGGGCATCCGCCATTTCCTGCACACTCTCTTCGGTAGAAATCAACCGCTCAAATACTTCATGCTCTCTCTGCGTCAGCGAAAAGGATTCTGCAAATTTTTGAGAGTATTCTCCCCGGCTTTTATTTATGGATTTATCCGCCAATGTATTCTTTATCACGTTATTCCTGCGGTTTATATAGACAAACATTACAACGCTGACAGCCATAAACAAAACCAGCGCAGCGATAACCGTTGCAAAGCGATCATCTGAAACCAGCAGCGCAACCGAAAAATTAGTAATCAAAACAGCACTGATATTATTTGCGGTACGGCCCATACCGGCCCACAGTGCCGGAATCCTCATATAGCGTGAAAGCTCCATAAAACCGGCGGTAAAGAAGACGACGAAAAAACCAGAAGACAAGTAGAATATAAATAATCCGCCCAAGAATGGAATACCGAATTTAAGAAATACGATACACATGACTGACATCAACATGATGCAGTACATCATGATAGGCATATATTTCCTGTTTTTCAAATCAAACAGAAAACCTGCCGTAAGCCCGCTTACCGCCAGAAGAAGGCGCGGCCATTGTCCGATGTCCGTACCTGCCGCGTGCTCAAGCGTAACCGCATTATCGAGCGTACTAAAAATGCATGCCATCAGCGCGACTAACAGGGCGAGAAGAATACCGGTCGTAAGCCTGCCTGTTACCCGTATCGGAGAAACAACCTGCTCGTTCTCTCGCGAAGCAACGGGTTCCCTGCGCGCCCGCTCTGCCTTCATAAACAGCAAGGCAAGAATACTTAAAAGAGCAGAAAGCACAATCGCCGCTGCCAATTCCGCGTTAATTAGATTGTTATTGATAAACTGAATCAGTATTCCAAGCGCATACGATATCCCTATCAAACGGGCAAGGCAATTGTTTTCCCCTATTGCACGGGCGGCCATATCGTAGACCTTGCCGCTGAATATACCAAGCAGCAAGAATAAAATGCTTCCGAATATCAACGTTGTAAAGTAAGAGACGCACTGCTGGATCACAAAGATACATACGACTGATGTCACTACTCCAATAAACAGAAAAATGATTCGGTATGTTTTTTTGACCAAGCGGTCGAGAAATGGATAAACGAAAAAACCGGCTGCGCTTACTCCCAATATGTAATTTTGTGCGTTAACAGCCTCTGACGGCTTTGCCAAAAGAGAAACCATATCGACATACAAATATTCCGCGCCCAAAAATACAAAAGTAAAAATAGCCATCATCAGTACGGCGGTCAGCGACGCTGGTTTTCCCAGTTCCGTTTTTGTTTCATTCCACATACTTCGATTCCTTGTCAATATCATATCTACATCATTTATTATACATTGAAATTCAGTTGATTCCTACCGTCTGAAAACAGTTTGGCGCTGTTGTGCCACATACTTTTGATAGTTTGGCGCTCATGTGGTCTACCATCTCATCCTACGAAAAGCAATAATAAGGGAAAGCATTTTTTAAGATATTCAAACGACAAAACCAATATTTTAGGAGGGAAAAATGAAACAGTGCGACAATGGCCATTTTTATGATGAGACAAGATTTGATTCCTGTCCATATTGTCAGGAAGGCGCAGGAGTAGGAAAAACGGTAGCTGCGGGCGCTATCGGGAAAACGGTAGCCGCAGTACCCGGATACGGCGCAGGAGATGTCGATCGTGGAAAAACAGTAGGTATCATTCAGAAAAAAATCGGGATCGACCCGGCGGTCGGCTTTCTGATCTGCATCAAAGGCTCGCATCGCGGCGAAGATTTCAAGCTGTGCGCTGGGAGAAACTTTATTGGCCGGGCTTCTGCTATGGACGTGTCGCTGACAGACGACGACACAGTTTCCCGCGAAAGTCATGCGCTTGTATCATACGACGCGAAGCATAACCGTTTTACGCTTTCTCCCGGTCAGGGGCGTGGGATCACCTACTGCAACGACGAGCAGGTTGAAGTAGCCAAACCTCTCCATGCATACGATATTATAGAAGTCGGAAAAAGCCGCCTGCTGTTCCTGCCGCTATGCGGTGAAAATTTCCGCTGGGACGACGAAGAGCAGAATGAGGATTGATCAATGGAAAATATAATTGCATGGCTGAATACGCCTCTGACGGAGGACGGCTCTTTTCGGCTATGGATGCTTGTCGCGGCATGCGCTCTCGCCGTTATCATCCTTTTAGCTTTCCTGAACAGGAAGCGCAAACAGAAAAAAACAAAAAGAATAGAGCGGAGAACGGCTTCTGTTACGGAGAAGCCAAAGGTAAAGCCCGCTCTTGAAATCGCTAACCTTCAGGGGCTTGGAAAACGGGAGGAGCAGCAGGACGCTTTCGGTGCAAGCCTGTTGAAAAATTATGAGGAAAACGGGCTGCTTGCGGTGCTATGCGATGGTATGGGCGGTATGGCCGAAGGCGGCATGATTGCCAGGCATGTTGTGGCCGGGCTATTGAGTATGTTCCCGTGGCAAGATTGCAACGAACCGGAAGAGAAAATCAACAGGCTAAGTTCCCATGTTTATCGTCAGTTCCGTGGACATGGAGGTACGACGCTCGTCGCGGCGTTGGTTAAAGGTGGAACCTTGTCTTTCTGGTGCGTGGGTGACAGCGACCTTTTTTTGCTGCGCGAAGGAAAGCTCTACGCACTGAATATGAGACAGGAATATAAGAATGACCTTTTGATCCGTGCATTAGAAGGAGCTTTTCCGCCAGAAGAGGCGTTTATAGATCCACAGGCTGCAGCGCTTTCCGAATATATTGGAAAGGAAACCGTAGTGTGTGAACATAACCGCATACCGTTGCTGCTTAGGCCGGAAGACGCGCTACTGCTTTGCTCGGACGGCGTAAGCGATACGCTGACATTGACGCAGATTCGGGAAGCGATGGCTCTTTCGTCCGAAGAATGTTGCAAAAAGCTGGAAAGGGGTATTCTTTCAGCAGATATCCCAAATCAAGATAATTATACGGTGATAGCCGTCAGGTATCACGGAAAAACAACGGAGGAATATAAAGATGGAAACGAAAAAGAAAATATCGACTAAAAAAATTATGGCAATCGCCTTGTTCTGCGTTTTCGCGATAAGCTGTGTATTGTGCGGAATATCTGCTGCCGGCAGCATGGGCATGACACCTGCTCAAGCGCGTAATGGCGTGGCCTATGTGCAGCAGGTATTATATGACGTTTCCGGCAGCCCTGTTGCGGCTGGAAGCGGAACATGCTGGGCTGTCGGCAAACCGGGAGAGCCCGTGGAATATTTTGTAACAAACGGGCATGTGGTGCAGTATGCGTATATCGTTCCCAAACAAGATCCGTCGTATAGCGGGAAGGTAACGGTAGTTTATTCCGGCGCCGAGAATGATTTTGTAGATGCGCAGGTTGTATATTATTCCGGTCCGGAGGAAAAGGATATCGCTATTTTGAAAGTTCCAAGCCCGACAGACAAACGCATCCCGCTTCCCATCAGGCCGTCTGATACTGTGCAACCGGGCGAAACAGCTTATGCTCTGGGATTTCCGGGTGTATCGGATACACTGGCAGAGAATATCCGCTATGATATCGACGACGTTACCATAACAGACGGTGTTATCAGTAAGCGTGCGTCGGTTTCGGGAACGGGCTACGAAGCGTTCCAGATGAACGTAGACATCAATCCGGGCAATTCCGGTGGACCTCTGGTGGACGCTGCCGGCAATGTGATTGGTGTAAACACGTCGGGACTCGTAACTCAGATTGGCACGGAGGAGCAATCGGTAAATATTAACACCAGCGTCAACTACGCCAGCGTTGCGGATCAGCTAATCCGTATTTTAGATGAAGAACGTATCGAATACACGCTGATGGGTGAAAAAAACTGGATGCTCTATACCTTTGCCCCGATTGGCGGTATAGCGCTGATTCTTGGAATCATGCTGTTGATTTCGGATAGAAAGAAAACACCGGTTATGTCAGCGGCAAAAGCCACCGGAGGCGCTTCTGTTGGAAAGCCGGCAAAGAATCCGGGAGGTAAAAAACCGGTATTGCGCGGCGTAACTGGAAAATATGCCGGACAGAGTTTTGATCTCTCCAAAGGAAAGGTTACGCTTGGACGCGATCCAAACCTTTGTAATATCGTGTTCGATAAGAGTACGCCGGGGATCAGTGGGAATCACTGCCAAGTTTCCTATGATGCGGCTGGGGATTATTTTCTGTTGATGGACAACGGATCTTCCTACGGAACGTTTCTTGGAAATGGAAAGAAACTGCCTGCATCCGTCGCTGAAAAGCTGGCAACGGGAGATACGTTCTATCTGTGTAACAATGCCAATAAATTTATTGTTGCGAAGGAGTAGAAAATGGCAGCATATTACTTGGAAAATGGGAAAATACGGGAGGCAGGCGGCGTGGACGCCTCCCGTGAAGCCGTAGAAATATACCACCTTAATACGAATGGAGAGATCACGGCAAAAGAAAGCGTACCGGATCTGAAACCCGGCGAAGGTCTGCTGATGTGTACTGAAGGTTTTTATGTAGAGCCGATGGAAATGCAGTTGGACTTCCTGAAAGCTGCGGATGCGGAGCGTTGGCTTAAATATATGGTCCTGCGCCATATCGAACGGGCGAGATATATTGACGACAGGCTTTGGGTGTTGGCAGAAATGATGGAGGAAAAAATATGAATCTGGAAAAGGTATGTTACGGCTGTTTCAGGGAAAAAGGGCCGGGCATCTGCCCATATTGCGGATATGACGATACAGAGGAGCAACCGTTTTTAGCATTGCCGCCCGGGACAATTTTAAACGGACGATATATGACGGGAAAGGTGCTGGGAGTAGGCGGCTTCGGGATTACCTATCTTGGATACGACCTGACGCTGGAAATTAAGGTAGCAATCAAAGAATATATGCCGTCAGGAATGGCGACGAGGTATAAAGACGGATATACGGTTACCCTAACCGGGCGAGTGGAAAAGGAATATGCGGCAGGAATGGAACGCTTTTTGGATGAAGCGCGGATTCTGGCCAAACTTCAAAATTTGCCTAACATCGTATCGGTACAAAATTATTTCAAGGAAAATAATACTGCGTATTTCGTAATGGAATATATCGAGGGAATGAGCCTTAAAGAATATGTTGCAGAGCATGGAGGCAGTATTTCCTATACTGAGGCGCTTGCAATCCTGCTCCCTGTCATGGAGGCTCTGTGCGAAGTTCACTCCCTGAATCTGATGCACCGGGATATTAGCCCGGATAATATCTACATTACAGCATCAGGAGAAAGCAGATTGCTTGATTTCGGCGCGGCACGGTTTTCGGTGGGAGACAACAAAAGCGTATCTGTTATCTTAAAACATGGATATGCACCGGAGGAGCAATATTCCAGCCACGGAAATCAGGGGCCGTGGACGGATATCTATGCGATGGGGGCTACGCTTTACCGATGTGTAACTGGAATAGTGCCGCCGGACTCAATCGAGCGCATTCACAACGATACGATCAAAAAGCCCTCCGAGTTGGGCATCAGCTTGCCTACATCAATGGAAAATGCAATATTGAAGGCACTCTCGATCAAGGCAGAGGATAGGTATGCTAATATGCGTGCGTTTATCGATGCGCTGTCCGGTAAAAAAGCGGTATCGGTAACGGAACGCGTAACGGCAGGCGTAACGCAACGCGCCTCGACGATAGCTCCTGCGGACGATAGACGCGGCTTTTGGGATTTGATGAAAACAAATCCGTTGATACGTTGGATGATTGTAGGAGCTGCCGCGGCTATTTTAGTATTTGCGGTGATTTTCCCTGCGGCGGGAGTATACAATGGGAAGAACACGCCTATAACCTCTAACGGTGGAACGAATGCCCCTGCCGCTACACAGGAATTGGTCGTGCCAAGCACAGAGGGCAGCGCCCCGGTGACAACACCGGAAACGGACGCTCCGGCTATGGAGATGACAACCCATGATATTACTGGTTATGGCGCTGAAATCTCCGTCCCGACTGACTGGACGGAAGATCCGGAAAGCTGGGCTTTCACGAGCCCGGATTCGCGTATGGCTCTTGGCGTTGAGCTATACTTCTATCAGCCCTATATGGCTTGTTATTCCATAAACGATGTCGAGAACAATGTAGAAACGATCGCAGCGTGGGCATCAGAGGAAATGGGGACAACAGGATATGAAATCAAAACGGCGGGGCCGCAACAAATAGGAGACGTGCCTGCCTACCAGATCGACCTCCGCGCAACAAAGCAAACAGGCGGAGAGATTGACGTGGTACTCCTTTTTGCTGAAACGCAAAATGGTTTTGGATTATATGATATCATGGGAGCTTGTACGGCAGATGATGAAGAAGCGTACGCAGCGCTTCGCGGATATATGGATACTTTCATGATCACAGGCCCTGTCGATACGACGTTCAGGTTGTATTCAAACCAAGAGCTGGGCTTCAAATTCCTGTATAGCGCAGATTATATACAGGAAGAACCGGCTATTGTTAATGTGGAATTCGATGGGCCGGTTATATCGTGCGTCGCTCTATATCCTTTTGCAGGAGATGAAACACAATTTGTAGAGGTGGAAAATGTTTCTGAAATTGCGGCGACTGCACAAGAAGCGAGTAATTTCTTTTATAACACCCACATAAACTTGGGAGCAGCGTTGAACGAGCCATATATAGATACATGGGGCGGCGTTGAATGGACAATGTGGGAAGGAACATTACAATCTTCTTCCGTTGCATTCGGCGCAGCAGAGATCAATGGGCAGATATATGTCGTTGCCAGCAGGGTTCAGGAATCAAATGTAGAGACAGCAAATAGTGTCAGACGTGATGCAATGTCTTCCCTGCGTCCGGTTTGACCGGACGCAAGGGACGGAAAGGAGCTATGATATGGCAGTGGTCATCAAACAAACGGTAAATTGCCCGCGGCGTATGGCGGTTTATGCGATCTTTGATACATTAGATAAGCTAAATGGTATTTATGATCAGGAACTTGTGGGAGATATCAAAGCGCAAATAAACGTATTTGATAACTTGAGTGAGTTTGCTTTTGCGGTGACGGAACAGGGGGATGCCTCTATCATACATATTTCCATACTCTACCCTGCGCCGGAATTGACGGAGGAAGGACAGCGACGCACCCTCGTCTTCTTGCGGGATAGTATTATTCAGCATATTGAGAATGAACTCAACACCACAGCCAGAGAATAAAAATCATAAGGCAGATGTGGTTGTCCGCTGTTTCGGATAAACAAACATGGAGGAAACGAAAATGAACGGAAAAGATAAGTGCAGGATTTTAAAGGAAATACGGCAAAAAATAGCGGATGAGAACGAAATCGAATATGTAACGAGGGATTGTAAATTTCAGGGTGAATGTAGAGGCACATGTCCGCGTTGTGAAGCGGAAGTGCGATATTTGGAAGAACAACTTGAATGGCGTAAAAAGTTGGGAAAACGTGTCGCCATAGCCGCACTGGCGACAGGACTGGTGTTGGGTAGTATCGGCTGTACCGAAAGTGACTCTCGGTTTCAAAGAGGCTGCGCGCCCGTAGAAAGTTATGATGATGAAGAATGGACGTCGCTTGAGGGAGAAGTCCCTGCGGACAGCTTGATAAATGAACAGAACGAATAAAAAAACGGTTTTCCCAACGATTACTTTGGAGCGTCATCGGATGACAACAGATGGTATTGGTGTTACGACGCTTGTTGCGGCCTACGGCTGTCTACTCCGATGTCAGTATTGTCTGAATCCGCATTCGCGGCAGCAAGAAACGAATCAATGCGAATATACGCCGGAAAAACTGTTGAATGAGGTGAAGCAGGATAATCTGTATTTTTTGGCAACAGGCGGCGGTATTACGTTTGGGGGTGGAGAACCATTGCTTTATCCGGAGTTTATCAAGATGTTCCGCACACTCATGCCTGCCGGATGGAAACTAAATATAGAAACTTCCCTTTATGCCCCGGCAGAAGCTGTTATTACCGCGGCGCAGCTAGCGGATAGTATGATTATAGACATAAAGGACATGGACAATAGAATCTACGAACGCTATACAGGGCAGAATGCCGAAGTAATGAAGAGGAATCTTGCCATACTTCGGAATACGATGGATATGGGAAGCGTCCGTATCCGTGTCCCCCTGATTCCTAAATATAATACGGAACACGATCAAAAAAATAGCGCATATATACTTCAAAAGATGGGGTTCTCCAACTTAGAATTTTTCCGGTATGTCATAAAGCAACCGGGAAGGCTAAATGCAGAATAAATGAACATACCGAATCAATGCAGAATCAAATGATTCAAAGATTACTTTACGTAGGTTTCCGTTTTATCTGTGATGAAGTCTGGGCTTTATACAGCTCGGACAACGGCAGGCTGAGTATTGGTATTGAGCCGGTGGTGTTGGGGAAGTATTTGCTGGTGGGATACTTGCATGGCATAGAGTCGAAGCGGCGCATCGAGCAGGAGATACAGGTAAATATGGCCTATCGTTGACTTCTGGGGCTGGATTCAGATGAGCGGGTGCCGGATCATTCAACGATTTCATAAAACAGATGCAGCCCGCTTAATGGAACAAATTTGTTTTGTCGCCTGCTTGAGCATATCTTGCGGCAATGCATAGAAAAAGGATTGGTTGATGGAAAGATCACTCTGCCCCACTCCGCCCATGCAAAAGCGGATGCGTCATTTAAAGTGAATGTCAAAGTATTGGTGGAACGTAAAACCATCGATTACATAAAACGGTTGGATCGATACGAAGAAGCGGAGAATATCAGAAATGTCGGAAGTTATCAAGCCCCAGCGCGTACCGCACGGGAAATGGAAACCAGCATTGGTGAAGAAAACAATCAATACAATATGACCGACCCGGACGCGGGAATGCTGAGACATCCGGGGAAACCTTTGGGGATACATTACCTGCGTCACCAAAGTATGGACGCGGCACATAGGATCGTGGTGGACGTGGCGGTGACGGCAGGAAATGTAAACGATTTGGAACCGTACCTTGAGCGTGTGGAATATATGTGTAACCACATCGGATTAAATATTCAGGACACGGGAGCTGACACGAGTTATGGAACTAGCCTGATCTATCACGAAATGAAGCGCATGGGAATCAGGCTGCACACACCCAAATCAACAGACGGTGAGACATACAAGGCAGAGCTAAAACGTGAACATTTTCGATACGATGATGAAGAGAATGATTACTTTGTTTGCCCATAAGCCGGATATTGAAATTGAAGAGTCTGGAGCGAGAGTGCTACAATATCTGCAAGGTCTATCGGGCGATCCGCAAAGATTGTTGAGATTGCGTGATACTGGAGCAATGCGTAAGCAGTAGCCAACATAGCCGGAGCATCCGGGTAAATATCTTTGAAGAAGCGGTGAGTCAGTAACGGAAGACAGACGACACGCCTGCCCATAAACGAGTTTTAGATTTAAGACAGATATGGTGCGAGGGAAATTTTGTGGTGCAGGAGTTGATACACAGTTTAAAGCGCCTGACAAGGCGAGGTAAGGAAGCGGCAGAAGACCATTGCCTCCTATCCGCTACTGCCTTGAACATCAAACGCATGATAAGGTATCTGGGATAACTCCTATGTCATTATTTTTTGCTTTGATTTTCTAAGTATCATCACTTCGCCTGAGAAAAAAGAAATAGAGAAAAAGGCCAATGGCTATGATAAAGATGTGGGATTTCTACCCGCGGTACACAGAAGAATGTGTGGAAGTACCGGACAGGATCGTGGAGGCGATGTATGGGCACAAGCGTCAGGAGGAATCCGGCGAACGGTATATCTGCCGTTATCGCGCAAAAAAGTGTATCAAGCTATAGGGGAGGTCTAAAAGAATGTATTTGCGTTAATGATAAGCGAAACCAGATAGGGACAAAATTTCAAACAATGATGTTTTACAGATAGCGGAGCGGATTTTGAAGCAAAAATCTTTATTTGGAGGCACATACAATGGACAAGTACATTTACAACAAGAAGAACGGGCTTTGGTATGAGTTACAGGGGGACTATTATCTGCCCTGCCTGTAAAGTATAGTCAATAGAGTGGACAGAAGAAAGGAAAAATAATTAGGGAAACGAGCATCAGCTTCATCGGGAGTCAAATAACCAAGAGAAGTATGGGGACGTTTGGCATTGTAGAAGGCTTCAATATAGGAAAAAATAGCCAGCTTTAAATCGTGAAAAGACGAGTAGCTTCTACGGTCAGTTTCTTCCTTTTTCAGATATTTGAAAAAGGATTCACATACAGCATTGTCAACCGGATATCCTTTCTTGGAAAAAGACTGAACAATATTAAGGGAGTCCAAAAGACTACGGAAAGCAAAAGCGGTATATTGAGTTCCACGGTCAGAGTGGAACATCAGCCCCTTGGGAGCGCTGCGGGCGGCATAAGCTTTGCGGAAAGCAGTGACCGTAAGCTTCACATCCTGTTTGGAAGACAGGTGCCAAGCAATGACCTTGCGGGGAAAAAGGTCAATGACAACACAGGGATAGTACCATTTTCCGCCAGCCCGCAGATAAGTAATATCACTCACCCAAACAAGATTAGGGGCATTTTGAGTAAAGCTTTGCCGGAGACGGTCGGGACAGAGGCTGTCATCGGAACGGCAGAAATAATGTCTGGGGTGAGCAGTAGACATTTTGGGTAAATGCATAGAGCGCATCAGGCGATACACTCGTCCAACGCTGATGCGGACGCCATAGTCACGCTGGAGGACATGGTGGATTTTATAGGCGCCAAGGCGTTTGTCATAATCAGCATAAATAGTAAGGATAAGGCGCCGGAGATCCTGATTAAGAGAAACACGGGGAGCGGGAGAAGAATAAAAATGCTTGTAGTAAGTGCTTCTATTGACAAACAGGACACGGCAAAGCATTTGAATACGATGCTGAAAACGGAGCCTGTGGACAGCGTCTAATCGTTGTTTGAGTGAGGCGTGAATATGGCAATCGCTTTTTTTTAGGATAAGGTTTTCTTCTTCGAGCTGGGCATTCCGTTTTTGGAGAGCCTTAACCTGTTTGGCAGTAAGGACTTCACCGTCGTCGACCTGAACGGTAGAATACTGCTTGATCCACTTGCCAAGGGCGGATTGAGAAACGCCGTACTCTTTACAGAGTTGGGTCTGTGTTTTGCCATTTGGAAAAGAGATACGAGAGACTTTTTAAAATCATCATCGTATTTTTTAAAGTTATTTGCAGCCATGAAAGAACCTCCTTTTTGTGTCTCTTTTATTGTAATAGACTGTTTACGTAATAGACTGTTTACTTTTGTGTCTGCTTTTTTAGTATAGCTCCAATACGGCTGTTGGTTGCAAACATATCCGCAAGCCAATCTCCGATATGTGCGCGGAAAGCATCCGCGTATTCCGTTGAGAAGATAGTTTTAAACAAATGAATGCTTTTTTCGTAATATTTTCGGAATAACTGTTGTACATATCCTCTTTGGAGGTGTAGAATTCGGCATTTTTCTGATTATTGACGTCAAGGTAATAATCATACTTCGCAAGGCTAATGTCCGTTTTAACATCCGGCAGGCCGGACCTCATTTTCGCATAAAGCTCGAGAAGCCTCGTTTCGTTTTCTTCAGTGTATTGGGCTTTTATAATGTCCTTGAATTCAAAAAATACGATGACAAAAGCATCCTTGTCAAAAAAAACCCTGGAGCGTTCCCCAAGCGGGACATCAAAACGCTCGACATCGCTAGAATAATATCGCCTAGTATACGGCTCTCTGCTCGCCTGAGTTAAATATTCCGTAGATTCCAGCTCTTTCGTGGGTTTCGGTTCTTCTTCAAGAACGTTCAATATCTCCCCCATCATACCACATCCGGCAGATGTAAGAATTATGTCGTGCCTGATGCAAAACGCGCCCGTGGAAGATGCTGTGTACCAGTTTCTCGATAAGAAAAGAGCGGAAGGAAAGCCTTATTACAAATACATGGTTGCTGGATGCAATAAGTTTTTGCGCATCTACTATGCTAGGATCAAAGAATTCTTTAACAGCCAATATTCTTTGGCCTAGCATTTACTTTCTATATGATTTGTAACTGGCGTAGACCCCCAGTCAGTTTTGTATTGCCTTTTTCTCTATTCGTTTTACCTAAACTGCACAATACAATGAAAACGTAGGGAGGGAATTTCCCTTACATAAATGAAATCGCGGCAGGCCCGAAGTGTTGGAACACTCCGGTGCACTGCTCAAAGGTGCCGACACCCCCTCGAACAATCCCTTACGGGACACCGCGACCACAAATATCATTATACAATCGTTATGATTGTTCTTCAATGAGATTTTTGCGCGCGAGGGAAAGGCTTTTGCCTGCACCGTCGCGCGTTTTTGTTTTATGGGAAATTCCCGACCATTCAATTTTTATTGAGTGGCCGGGAATTTTAATATTTATGTTCTTGTATTTAGCAACGATACTCCCTATAATAAGCATAAGCCGCTATAGAAAGCGAATTATTTTAATAATTCATCGGCTGTTGTTTTGAAAATTTGAGCAAAAGCGTGTAATTCAATATCTGTTACTAAGCGTAAACCTGCTTCAATACGTTGGATCGCGTTTTTGTCTAAATTAATATTCAATAGCTGCATTTTATCGGCTAATGCCCGTTGTGAGACTTTTGGAATCATAGCCTTACGCAACCGTGCAATATTTTGACCGCATAAATTTCGCGGTGCCATAGGCGGCTTCAGTATTTCCATTTAATTTCCTTTTGACATTATTATCTTGTCATATTGAAATTATATGGTATATTCGAAGCATAAATGACATTATAAAAATGTCAAATCAACTTTTCTTATAGGTATTGGATAAAATAAATGGATACGAGTGAAAAATATAGAAAAAAATTAGAGCAACAATTGATTGCTGCAAAAGAACGTATGGAGCAGAAACGCGCTGAATTAGCCGCGATCACGGAAGAGATCAAAACAGATCCCACCAGAAATCTTTGTGAAGATGAAATAGCATTAAAGGTCAATAGAGAACTCAGTAATGCGATTCAAAAGTATGTCCGTCTGGATAAGCGCTTCCATAAAGAAAAATCTGAATTTATTGATTGAGCAATCGTCCGGCGAATGTTGATAGCGTAGCGGAAAGTACACCTAACAAAGCGGAAAATGCCAATACACTATCCTTTGTTAAGAAATAGAGCAGG
>NZ_LAYJ01000134.1 GCF_000981035.1 Christensenella hongkongensis | reverse complement strand
AAGACCAAGTAGGCAAAAAAGACAGCCGCTTAAGCGGCTGCCCGAGATAGTAATGCGGTGTCAAACTTCGATGCCCCTTGAGGGGCTAAGTCCGCAATTCGCCCTTCCAGGGCGAGCGCAAACCACCAGTTTACTGGTGGTTATGATTGTTAACAACTGGCATTACTATTTTTCATGTTGCTTTTTATATTTGTATCTTAGGAGAACTACCGTTGTTGTGCCAGCTGCCAGGCATAACGCAATCCACAAGCCAAGGCTGCTGTTGTCGCCCGTTTGGGGGCGGCTTGTTGTGAGGGCATCGGGAGACAGCGGTGTATTTGTGACGGTTTGCTCCACGCTGATATGCTGGCCCTTTGCATCATACACAACAGAAAACAGGTGTTTTTCTTCATCCAGTATATATCCATCAGGCGCCTTCGTTTCTACAAAATAATATTCGCCCGGCAACAAACCGGTGACAACGGCCTTGCCGGATTTATCTGTAGTAATATGATCTAATATCAAATTACCATTACTGCTGTACACACTGAACACCGCTTCCGCCAACGGGGCGCCCTGCAGGTCGGTTTTGCTGATCTCCAGATTCCCTTTATACTGGTGGTTGATAAACTTCCGTAAGTCCAGTGTCGGAAATGCGCCTGCATAGCTATCCGTAATAGAGAAGAAGATAGGGCGTTCGTCCAAAACCAGTCCGTCAAGAGTTTTTGTTTCCACGAGCTTGTAGCTTCCTGGCGAGAGTCCGCCAAGGCCAATCCAGCCGGATGAATCGGTCGTGAGCTCGGATATGAGGGATGGGGTATCGCCCATTTTGTAAAGCTCAAATACAACGCCTTCAAGCGGTTGCCCGGTATCGGATTCCTTTACCATACGAAAGCTGCCTTGATAGTCGATAAACGATCCAACCTTTATCACGTCGGGATTGGTGGTTACATCAAACTCCATTGGCGTGGTGTTGAGGATATACTCGTCTGCACGCCTGGTTTCTACAAATCGGTAATGACCGACAGAGAGTCCCTTCACCAATATTTGTCCGGCGCTGTCTGTCGTAAGGTTTTCACGAACGGTCTGCCATCCATCTGCAACCTGCTGCTCGATGGCAAATGTCGCGCCCGAAACAGGCCAGCCAATTTCATTTTCCTTGACAAATTCCACCTGGGTAAGCCCGTTGGTAAAGGTAAAAATATTGTTATCCGGCGATAATGAGATCGGTACGCCGGAGGAGAGCACTGTAGTAAGCGTATATCCAGGCGGCACAGCTACTTCCTGGATGGTATAATCGCCTGAAACCAGATTTTCGTAGGTAATGATTCCCTGAGCGTCTGATGTGGTTATACCGCCGACAGGATCGCCGTTTTTGTCATAGAGCTGGAATTGAGCGCCGGCAAGAGGATTACCATCCATATCTACCTTTTGAATCGTAAGCTTCTGGAAAGCGCCGCGCAAGGTACCGCCACCCCTGTTTACATCTACGCCAAGCGGGGTAGTCACCGATTCTGAGTGAGATCCGCCGTTATTACCTGTGATCGTAGCAGTGTTCGTGATTTGCTGCGTTGCGCTGCCGTTTGAGGGATCGACATAAATAGCCGCCTTGTAGCTCATATAGTATGCGCGGTCGATTGTTGCATATTGCCCTTTCAGGGTAACGGTCAATGTCCATGTGCCGTTGACATTGGTGTAAGCGGCGTCATAATCCGTACCCTGTACGAGTGTAACGCCAAGGTCAGGCGTAAGCTTTCCGGATTGATCCACCTGCATGCCGTTGATTGTAAGCGAGCTCATCAGTATGGACTGGTTGGACGACGGCACGTCTACGACCTTGGTATCCGTGAGCGTAGACTGGCTTGGATTAATGGTAACATTCCAGTACGCATAGCCGTCGGCGCCCTGATAACCGTTTTTATAAGCAAGAGATCCTCCATTATTTACTGCGACTTTACTGGTAAGGGTTTCTTTTGGCGTAAAATCGTTGTAAAAATCCGCTTCGTTCGTATATTCTTTTTTGACTACAGTTCCTTCGACCGTAGTATCAAACTGAACAAGGAACAAAGGAGGAAGCTCGCTCGATGCAACAGGGACGCCCTTCACTGCGTCCGGCGCTGCATCAGGCAGGCGTACGGTTAACGTTTTGTCAGTACCGGACGGATTGGCCGGTTCCGATATCATAAAATAGCCATATTCCTCTGGCGTTAGTTCTCTTAGCTGCGTATATCCGCCATCCGGGGCAACCGAATAGAAATAGATACGTGTAGAGCCGGGGACAAATACCTGATCGTCGGGGATTGGATCATCGATGCGGGCATTTTGCAGGCCTGTTTTTGCATAATTGGTATAGATGCTCCACGTGATTTGTTTGGTAACCGCATTATAGCTTCCGCTTTTACCACCGTTTTGCTGTGTTTGCTTATTAAGCGAAACCTGGGCTTCGGAAGTATAAATTCCAAGGCCGTCTTCAAAGAACGCCGTGTTTTTATATGTGGTCAGCGATGGATCCTGGCCCGTATATTTCAAAGGCGTTTTGAAGGTGATGGTAAAGCTGTGATCCGTTGGGAAAAGGGAAGCGTCAAGCTCCAGCTTAAAACCGGCTGGCAAATTGGTATAAGAATATTTATCGTTCCCGAGCAGCGTATTGCCATTGCCGTCGGAACCATTGTCCACAACGGAACAGTCTGTAACCTGGCCATCGATAATGTAATTTGCCATATCGGTGAGGAGGCCTTTCGTAATCGTCTTGTGATCGTTGTTGAGTACGACCTGCCACGTGATCGTCTTGCCATTGACCGGTGAGGAATAGTCAACGTCCTTCACAGTTTTAATTGCTCCCTGCTGGCGCAATGTGAAAGTGGGCGTTGACGTAATCGGCGTCGAACCGCCCGGAGGCGTTCACTGAGCGGCATTTGCGATCATCTGGTCAGTATTCACAATATTACCCGGGGCTTGCTCTGCTTTGGTTTCATATACAATATTGTATGCACCTGTGAGCTCGTTGGTAAATGTAATTTCGAATCTGTTTCCAGGATCGACATTTTCCGTAAGCGAATATTCACTGCTCGCAAGCGGCTGGTTACTCTGTACAGGATTCCCGTTCCCGTCGAATGTAACAGGATATATTTTCAATGTAGCCGGATCGAAAGACATGGGTACCGTGTTTCCAATATTGTTGTAAATATCGGCGATCATAGTACCCGCGGGGATCGTGTTACCCGCATAATTGTACTGGATCATCCATTTTACAGTTTGCGTTTGGGGAGAATATCCTGTTGACATTTTTTTGAGGTAGCTGTCGTAATTTGCCCTGAGAGTCGCCTGTGCGGACAGGGGAGTTGTATTTCCAGACCAGTCCAGCGTAGCATTGTTTTCAAAAAGTTTATTTTCACCGAGCGGCGCAACAACACTTTTATCGATTGGCGTAGTATAACGGATGCAGTATGCAGTTTTGATAGGCGCGTCAAAGGTAACCGTATCGTTTTTCGTGGTTGTATCACTCACTGTATAGCCTGAGGTGAGCGGTGCGCCATAAGACGTAATATTTCCATATACGTCAAGGTTAACGGGCAGGACCTCTACCGTCGTTGCAGAATAGATCAGTCCGGGGGGAAGCGTATCTGCAACCTTTGCATTGTCCAAAGAGTCCATATTTTTATTGATGATAACATCCCATGTTATGGAATCAGGGTTGCGCGTTTTATCAAATGAGCCTTTTTTTTCGATGGCGCTTCCAACAAGAGGCTTTAACGTCACGCTGGAAGATACGTTTGTTTCGCTTGGGATGCTGATATCGGTATCGCCAGGCTCTGTGACATTCAGGCTGTTGAAGGCTCCGTTAAAATTAATTTGACCTGTTACATCGCGCAACGTACTAATCGCGTCTGTAAAAGTGATGGTAACAGTGCCATCGGTATTGACCGAAAAATTGGCATATGTTTTGCCGCTTACAGGATCAATCATTGGCTGGTTGTAAAGGCCTGTTTTAATCTTTACGTTATCTGGCAGTTCTATCGTATAGTAATCGCCCGCTTTTATTTTGGGCGTCACATCGTTTGGAATTGCCAGGTCAAAATTAAATTTGATCTGTGAATTAATATTTGCTGTCCCGTCGGGCATGGGATTTCCTTGGGCATCGGTATAGCTCAGGTGCATTCCGGATATGATCGTAGCGGGCGTCGTTGTGAAATAATTTTTGATGTCGGTTCCTATTGGGGCCGCCATTGGAACGATAACAGGATAATCCTCCTGCGAGGCACTTTCCTCATTTGAAGTGTCGGCGATCAAAACAGGGACGGGAGCAAAATTTTCACCGCCAATGCTAATCTCAAATGGAGTACTCAATGCGATCTGATCCATATTAAAAGCGGCGTCAAAGGAGAAGGTTCCAACAACAGCAGTATTCTCGGCATGGGCAAAATAATCTCCAGCCGTTATCCTGACAGTACCATTCTGTAATATATCCGCGTTCCCTAAGCTAACGCCAGTCTGTGATTGCTGTATTGGAACCGTTTTGACGATGGGGCTGAGGGTATCCGGCAAGTGAAAACTATAATAATCACCGGATATGAGCTGTGTTGCTATTTCCGCAGGAATGGTTACGTCAAAAGTAAACCGCACGATTGAATCGGGCGATATATTTTCGCCTTCCAAAACAGTTTTCAGGTCTGCGGACAAAAAAGAAACTTTCAGATCAGAAAGAACTGTATGAGTTGCAGGGTTGCTGTATGCTTCTATGCCCTGTGAAGCTAATTGCTCAAAAACAGTTTTTATATCCCGTGGCTGGCCGGAAGGCACTGTGCCGTTCGTTTCAGTTGGCGCTGGGGATTGTGATGCTTCCGGCGTTTCAGCCGCTCCAGCAGGATTGCTTTCCCCGTTGTTATCAGATGGTAAAATGGCATCGCCGCTTGGAGTGGGACTGTCATTTGCGCCGCTCGAAGCACTTGCCGACGGTTCCGGCAAAACTTCGCCGGCAGCCGGTGTTTCCTGTCCTGGGGCATTCTCCATATTTTCGGCCAGAGCCAGCATTGGAACCGCAAAAAGTTGGAGCGTAAAAGCCATACACAAAACAAATATCAACCATTTATTGATATGCTTTTTGTGAAAATTATTTTGTTTCATCGTTTGTCCTCCCCGGTATTCGAACATAAAATACCTGTCGTTCTCAATATTATTGATTATATATAAACGAGCACTGAAGCATAAAACAATGTAAAGGCAAAATGCGCACAGAATCAGGATAGGAAAAATCGTAAATAATCTGCTTTATTTTCTGGCGAAGTGCGAACGTTACGATCAAAAGTAAGCATTAATTTACAAAAAACTCTTTTTTGGCAGGCAAATGTGGTATAATTACTTTGGAGGTTAGAGTATGGAATGTAAGCATTGCGGCTCGCAGATGTATGAGCGTAAATCGAAACAGGCATCAAATTCCACAAGGGTATATATTTGTCCAAAGTGTAATGCAGTCATATATGTCTGGCCTGATGGAGATGTAAAAGAGGAAAAGAAAGAAAATAAGTATTGATCGGAAGATATCCTGGAAAGCCGTTTAAAAAAGACGGCTTTTGTTATTTCAAAACCAATTTAGCTGATTGACAAAGCGGTAAATAAGATTTACAATTCATACATACTATTGGTATGTATTCGAAAGGGAATCAAAATGGCACGAAACAAATATCCGGAAGAAACCGTGCAGAAAATATTGGAAATTGCAGGCCGATTGTTTCTTGAAAAAGGTTACGACCAAACATCCATTCAGGACATCGTAAGCGAGCTTGGAATGTCAAAGGGCGCGGTCTATCACCATTTTCAGAGCAAGGAAGAAATATTCAACCGGATATGCAGCGATTTTTATGACGATAACGAATGGTTTGAGCGCGTAAAGAAGGATAAAAGCCTGAACGGGCTGCAAAAACTCCAACGGGTGTTTTTTGATTCTCTTGGGAATAAGACAAAGCTGAAAATGGACAGGGCATTGCTGTTGCCAATGCTTGAAAATCCGCGTATTGTTGTCGCGCAGCTGCGTGAATCCTTATTTGAAACAGGGCCGATTGTCGCGCGGTTGATCGAAGAGGGAAACAAGGATGGTTCTATGGAGGTATCAAAACCTGCGGAAGCGGCTGAATTGCTCATGCTGCTTACGAATATATGGGCAAATCCGGCGCTGTTTAGCTGGAGCAGGGAAGAATTTATGAGCCGCGTGTCTTTCATAAAGGAGCTTACGGATAAGATAGGGCTGCCGGTGATAGATGAAGAAGTAGCCGCGGTTTGTGGGCATTATTATGATGCTGTTGTCCAAGGGAAAGACATAGAATAAACAGCATTTTTTTGCAAAAATACATACCGACGGTAGGTATGTAAAATATTTTCCAGAGGAAGGACAGAAAAGTTAAGATGGGATATAAATTGTTTAACAGGGATTTTACAATCATGATAGTGGGGCAGATAATGTCCTTATTTGGGAACGCGGTCATGCGCTTTGCGCTTTCGCTGTATGTACTGGATCAAACGGGCTCGTCGTCTGTTTTTGGGATGATACTTGCAATTTCAATGATACCAATGGTCGTGGGAGCGCCTTTTGGAGGCATTTTGGCAGACCGCGTAAGCCGCAAGTGGATTATGGTGGCGCTGGATTATATTACAGCCCTTACGATCGGAATCTTTGGAATTTTGATTCAGGCGGGAGGCATAACTGTGGTTGCGGTGCTGATGTTCGTACTAATGATTATACAATCATTTTACCAGCCTGCCGTACAAGCCAGCGTTCCATTGCTCGCACAGGGAGAAAATCTTGTCCGGGCCAATGGCATGGTCATTCAGGTCAATGCGCTTGCAAATCTGTTAGGGCCTATCATCGGAGGATTTTTATATGGTTTCTTCGGCTTGTGGCCAATCCTTATTGTTGGGTTTGGATGCTTTTTTGCATCGGCGACGATGGAATTATTTTTGCACATCCCTTTTGTACGGCGCGAAAGGAAGCAGGGAATTTTTAAAATGATCAAAAGCGACGCAGGTAGCGCAATGCGTTTTTTGCTGCACGAAAATCCGTCCATGCTCAAATTGTTACTGCTTACAGCGGCGCTCAACCTGTTTATGGCGGCAATGTTTACCGTAGGGCTGCCATATCTCGTCAGGATATTTCTGGGGCTTAGCAGCCAACTTTACGGTTTTGTGGAAGGGGCAATGGCCGTTGGATCCATCATGGGAGGCCTTCTTGCAGGCGCTGTGACGAAGAAGGTTCGATTCAGCGGTTCCAGTAAGTTTCTATTTGGCGCTACGCTGTGCCTGGCGCCGTTGGGGCTTGCGGTTATGGGGAATGGCACGCCGTTTGCTTCCTATGGCGTGATTCTTGTGACGGTGGTGGTTTGTCTGTGTTGCACAACACTTTTTACGGTGATCGCGCAGACATTTATTCAAAAAGTAACACCCAATGAGATGCTTGGAAAAGTAATGGCATTCGTGACAATGTTTTGTACCTGCGCTTATCCGCTTGGGCAGGCAATGTATGGATTCCTCTTTGGAATCGATGGACTTAACCCGGCGGTGGTCGTGGGGGTGGCGGGCATCGCAAGCCTGCTGATTGCGTTTGCCGCAAGGAGGACGCTAAAACGCTTTTCTGAAAAACAGCCGGTCATGCCGAAAGCAAAGGAGATTATGGATAGCTGAATATCGCTTGGTTGACATGGATTGTGAAATCTCTTACAATGAAATCAGGAGAGCAAAAGCATATGTATCAGGTGATTATCGTGGATAACGATCCGATGGTGTCCTATATCAATCGGGAATATGTGGAACGCGACGGACGCTTTCGTGTCGTCGGTGAATTCCAGTGCGGGCGTGACGCGCTTGATTTTCTGGCGGAAAAAGGAGCGGACCTCATGATCCTCGATATTTGCCTGCCTGAATATAATGGAATCGAGCTTTTGAAAGATATCCTAAGGAATAGAATACAGGTGGACGTTATTATGGTCACTGCTGCAAAAAAAACCGATGCGCTCGTTTCTTCGCTGCATCTTGGCGCAGTTGATTATCTGGTGAAGCCCTTTTCCTATAACCGGTTTCAGCAGGCTCTGGATAAATATATCGACTATAAGCAAACCGTAAGCGGCCTTCGTACGGTGGATCAGGAGACGATCGATCATTTGTTCCACGCCAAGGACGCGTCGCTGTCCTATTCGCAGGGCGGCGCTAAGAATGAAACGGAAAAGAAAATTATGGAGTGCTTTCGTGAGAAAGCGGGGCATGATTTCACAGTGAAGGAGTTTGCGCAGCGCCTGGGGCTTTCTACAGTAACAGTAAGACGTTACCTGAAACGGCTCACGGACGCGGGGCGCGTGATTGGCGATATCGACTATAATACCGGCGGACATCCCTGCATGGTCTACCGTCTGCCTTGAATTTTGGAAGGTTTTTATGAAAAACAGACTACCTGCTTATTATGAAAAAGGGGACCTGCTGAGCGATATCAGTAAAGCGCGCAGTGTGCTTGACGTAGTGATCGAAGGATCATATGATGGAATTTATATTACGGACGGAAATGCAAATACCATCATGGTGAACAAATCCTATGAGATATTGTCGGGGCTCAAACGCGAGCAGGTGCTGGGAAAAAACATGAGGGATCTTGTGAAGGACGATTTGATTAACCAGTCTGGAACGCTTGAGGCAATCAGGACGCGGGAGCCTGTGACGCTCGAGCAGGAATTCCAGACAGGAAAACGCGCAGTCATAACCAGCACGCCCACGCTTGACGAGAATAATGAAGTGATTATGGTAATCACCAACGTGCGCGATATTACAGAACTGCACGAGCTGAAAATGAAGCTGCGGGAAAATGAAGAACTGTCGGAGAAGAATGTATCTGAGCTGGAAGCAATAAGAAGGCAGCTGATCGGCGACGGCGAGCTTGTAGTTCGCGATAGGGCGATGCTGAATGTCCTTCAAATGATAGACCGGGTGCGCAAGCTCGACACTACGGTTTTGTTGACAGGTGAGACCGGGGTTGGGAAAGATAAGATTGCATCCTATATATTCCGTGGCAGCAACCGTTCGGCAGAGCGGTTTATTAAAGTGAATTGCGGCGCAATTCCTTCCACGCTGATTGAAAGCGAGCTTTTTGGTTACGAAAGGGGCGCTTTTACCGGAGCAAACAAGGAAGGAAAAATGGGACTCTTTGAGGTGGCGGACAAAGGCACGATATTCCTTGACGAGGTGGGAGAGCTGCCTCCTGATATGCAGGTTAAGCTGCTGCGTGTGCTGCAGGAGCAGGAAATCGAACGGATTGGTTCCAATAAACCAATCAAAGTGGATGTGCGTGTGATTGCCGCTACAAACAGGAATCTATTGGAAATGATGCGTGAAAAAACCTTCCGGGCAGACCTGTTTTACCGCCTGAACGTTTTTCCCGTTACAATTCCGCCGCTGCGGGAACGAAAAGACGATATTATTCCGCTTGCAGAGCAGTTTCTTACCGATTTGAACCATAAATATGGAATGGAAAAAAGGCTTACCGACGCGGCAAAGGATGTGCTGCTGGAGTACCGGTGGCCTGGAAACGTCAGGGAGCTGAAAAATGTGGTGGAGCGTTCTATGATTATGAGCAATACCAACGAGGTTACGCTTGGAAACCTGTTTTTGCACGTTGCATCCGCGGAGGGACAGCTTTTGCAAAGTGGGGAAGGAATCGATCTAAAGGCGCTCGTAGAGCGCATGGAGCTTGATTATATTAATCACGCATACGAGCAGTGGGGAAACGTCCGCGACGCCGCAAAAAGTCTTGGAATGGATGCAGCTACCTTTGTTCGCAAACGAAAAAAGTATCGTGATAAGCTTGGGACGTTGCAAAAATAAAACGCGTTGCAAAAATGAAACGAAATAGAAAAGATTTAAATTTTACCCTATTTCAAGAAGTAAATGAAAAAATTGTTAAAAAATAAACAATGAGCGTTGCGATTTTGC
The DNA here is from genome assembly GCF_000981035.1 of Christensenella hongkongensis. GTDB lineage: Bacteria > Bacillota > Clostridia > Christensenellales > Christensenellaceae > Christensenella > Christensenella hongkongensis. Next base: position 35,314 of record NZ_LAYJ01000134.1, on the reverse strand, counting down.
AACGATCGAAGGGAAAATTGGTATTACAATTTTTATTGTGGTGGAATATCGATGTAAACCAAGGTTTGATTTTCACAAAATAGCATTCTTATTTTGAGATTACACAGAAAAAGTGATTAAATTTCAAAAAAGAGTGCTTTTTTTTGAAAAATATGCTATATTTTTATATGGATGGCACGTTATTTGCATATATAAAATTGAAGGTATATAAAGGGGAGATCACTGTTTTGCGGTGAGAAAGCAGTGATTGGGAAAAACAAGCTCATAATTAGAAAGGAAAAGTATTATGGCACTTATGACTGGCGAAGAATACATTGAAAGTATTCGCAAAATCAAAATGGAAGTTTATATGTTTGGGGAGAAAATCGAGAATCCTGTGGATGATCCGATCCTTCGTCCTTCGCTCAATTCCGTTCGTATGACGTATGATCTGGCGCAAATGCCTGAGTACGAAGACCTCATGACGGTAACGCTTGAGGATGGACGTAAAATCAACCGCTTCACAAACATTCATCGTAATACAGACGATTTGATCAAAAAAGTAAAGATGCAGAGGCTCTTGGGACAGCAGACGGCTGCGTGCTTCCAGCGCTGCGTTGGTATGGATGCGTTCAATGCCGTTTACAGCACGACTTATGAAACAGACAAGGCCTGTGGAACGAATTACCATGAAAACTTTGTTAAATTTATGAAATACTGCCAGGATAACGATCTGACGATCGACGGCGCGATGACTGATCCGAAGGGCGACCGCTCTTTGGCTCCCCATGCACAGCCTGATCCGGATATGTACCTGCGCGTGGTGGAAAGACGTCCGGACGGAATTGTCGTGCGCGGCGCAAAAGCGCACCAGACAGGTATGCTTAACTCTCATGAGGTAATCGTAATGCCCACGGTTGCAATGAGACCGGAGGACAAGGATTATGCGGTGTCTTTTGCGGTTCCGCTTGACGCACCGGGCCTCTTCATGATCATCGGCCGCCAGTCCTGCGATACGCGCAAACTGGAAGGCACGGAGCTTGATGTAGGAAATGCTGAATTTGGTGGAGTGGAAGCGCTTACGATCTTTGACGACGTATTTGTTCCAAACGACCGCATCTTCCTCAATGGGGAAACAGAATTCGCAGGAATGCTGGTTGAGCGTTTTGCAGGATATCACCGCCAGAGCTATGGCGGCTGCAAGGTCGGCGTGGGCGACGTGCTGATTGGCGCGGCTGCGGTTGCGGCTGATTACAACGGAGCAGCAAAAGCTTCGCACATTAAAGACAAGCTGATTGAGATGACGCACCTCAATGAAACGCTGTATGCGTGCGGTATCGCCTGCTCGGCGGAAGGGCACCAGACGGAATCCGGCAATTATATCATCGACCTGCTGCTGGCAAACGTCTGCAAACAGAACGTAACGCGTTTCCCGTATGAAATCGTACGGCTTGCTGAAGATATTGCGGGCGGTATCATGGTTACGGCTCCGTCTGAAAAAGACTTCCGTGATCCGAAGCTCGGTAAATATGTTGAGAAATACCTGAAGGGTGTGGAGAGCGTTTCTACAGAGAACCGTCTGAGAATCCTGCGCCTGATTGAAAATCTTGCACTTGGCACGGCTGCCGTCGGCTACCGTACAGAGTCCATGCACGGTGCGGGAAGTCCGCAGGCACAGCGTATCATGATCGCGCGTCAGGGCAACCTGGGAATGAAGAAGGAACTCGCAAAGAAGATCGCGCACATCGAAGAGTAAGAAAAATAAAATCAGCCGCCGCAGGCGCACACAGTGCGTGCCGGCGGCTGGATGCTTTACGGAAGAGAGTGGAAAGGGGCAGTTATGCACGAAGAATTGCAGGAAAGGATCGAACAGGTCCTGCGCGATAAGGTGCGGCCCGCAATGGGTGAGCACCAGGGCGATATTGAGGTAGTCGATATTAAAGACGGCGTGCTTAAGGTGCGTTTTCTGGGCAAGTGCAGCAACTGTCCTTCCGCTTCTTTCACATTGGAGTCTTTGGTAGGCAGTACAATTAAGGAAGAGATACCCGAAGTGAAGGATGTCGTGCTGGTGACGGGCGTCAGCGATGAAACTTGGAATATGGCGCGCAGCATCCTTGACAGAAAACGGGCGGAACGTAATACCAATGAGAATCGGAATTAAATATTGCGGCGGCTGCAATCCGCGTTACGACCGTACGGGGATTGTGCAAAAGCTGAAAAAGGATTTCCCGCAAAGCGAGATTGTGATTGCGGGTGCCGATACGCCTGTTGATTATGCGGTGATTATCTGCGGATGTCATAGCGCATGCGCGTTGCATGATAATCTGGAAGGGCGTTACGGTAAAATGATAATGGCCGAAAAAAATGATTATGCAAATCTCCGGGAGGCGCTCAGGCAAATACCGGAACAATAAAATTTTGATTGTGACAGGGGAGGAAACCAATGGATTGGAAACAAATATACAAATCGCGGCTTACAACTGCCAAGGAAGCGGTAAAGAAGATTAAATCAGGGGACACGGTGGTCATCGCGCATGCGACGGGAGAGCCGGTTCATGTGACGGACGCTATGGTTGCGAATGCGGATGCTTATGAAAATGTGGAAATCATCCACATGGTGTCTATGGGAAAATCATTATATTGCGCGCCGGAGATGGAAAAGCATTTCCGCCACAACGCATTTTTCCTGGGCGGGACGACGCGTGCAGCATGCGCAGAAGGCCGTGCGGACATCACGCCGGTTTATTTTTCCAAGGAGCCGGAGCTTTTACGTACAAACTGCAAGCCGGATGTTGCGCTTGTGACGGTGACGCCGCCGGACGAGCACGGATTTGTAAGCCTTGGAATTTCTGTGGACTATACGATGGAAGCGGTAAAACAAGCAAAAACCGTTATTGCCCAGGTCAATAAATATATGCCCCGCACGCATGGCGATTCGTTTGTCCATGTTGATGAAATCAGTGATTTTGTAGAATTTGACGAACCGATCCTCGAACTCCCCAATCCAAAGATTACGGAAGTGGAAGAAGCGATCGGACGGAACTGCGCGTCGCTTATCAAAGACGGCGACTGCCTGCAGCTTGGAATCGGCGCCATACCGGATGCGGTGCTGCTGTTCCTGAAGGACAAGAAAGACCTCGGAATTCACAGCGAAATGATTTCAGACGGCGTGGTAGAGCTTGTGGAAGCGGGCGTTATCACAAATAAGAAAAAGACGCTGCATCCGGGCAAGAGTATCCTCACATTTGCAATGGGCACGCGCCGCCTGTATGATTATCTTGACGATAACCCGGCAGTTGGCGTTTATCCGGTTGACTATGTAAACGATCCGATCGTGATCGCCCAAAACGACAATATGGTTTCTATTAATTCGTGTGTCCAGGTTGACCTTATGGGGCAGGTGGTTTCTACCTCTGTGGGCCATAAGCAAATCAGCGGCGTGGGCGGCCAGGTAGATTTTGTCCGCGGCGCATCCATGAGCAAAGGCGGCAGAAGCATTATGGCGATGCCTTCAACGGCGGCAAAGGGAAAGGTATCCAAAATTGTCAGCGTCATTGATGAAGGTGCTGCGGTTACGACCTCAAGGTATGACGTGCAGTACGTTATCACAGAGTATGGTATTGCAGACCTGCGCGGCATCACGCTCAGGGAGCGCGCGATCCGCCTGATCAGGATTGCACATCCTGATTTCAGGCCGCAGCTTATTGAGTTTTTCGAGAATAAATTTAAATGTAAATATAGCGAAGAGGACTAAGGAGAGATATTATGAAACAACTTGCAATTAAACCGGTTATCCATGCGTTTGACACATGCAAAGAATTCTGTGAAGCGTTTGAGATTGGAGAGGGCGACCTTATCATTACAAACGAATATATTTTCAATCCGTTGTTTACGGACCTTGGAATCAAAGCGGACGTAATGTATCAGGAGAAATACGGCACGGGCGAGCCGTCCGACGAAATGGCGGAAGCGATGTATGCGGACATGAAAGCAGACTATAAGCGCATCATTGCCATCGGCGGCGGAACGATTATCGACATCTCCAAGATTTTTGCACTTAAGAATGTCAGCCCGATTCTGGATCTTTACGACGGAAAGGCTGAAATCATCAAAGATAAAGAGCTGGTACTCGTGCCCACAACCTGTGGGACGGGCAGCGAAGTGACGAATCTTTCTATTTTAGAACTCAAGAGCCGTCATACGAAGCTCGGTTTGGGCCTTGACGAAATGTATGCGGACAGCGCCGTTATGGTGCCGGAGCTTTTAAAGGGGCTGCCTTTCAAGTTCTTTGCGACAAGCTCGATCGACGCACTGATCCATGCTCTGGAATCCAGCCTTTCGCCTGAAGCGACTCCTTATACGGAGATGTTTGGTTACGAAGCGATCAAAATTATCCTCAACGGATATAAAGAGATCGCAAAGAACGGCGAGGATGCACGTATTCCGCTCCTGAAAGATTTCCTGATTGCGAGCAACTACGCAGGGATTGCGTTTGGCAACGCAGGCTGCGCGGCAGTTCACGCAATGAGCTATCCGCTGGGAGGCACCTACCACGTTCCTCATGGCGAAGCAAACTATTGCCTGCTGATCGGCGTATTCAAGGCATATATGGAACTCGATCCGAACGGTAAAATTAAAAAACTCAACAAATTTATCGCGGATATCCTCGGATGCGGGGAAGAAGTTGTATATGCAGAACTGGAAAAGCTTCTCAACAAAATTCTGCAGTGCAGGCCGCTGCATGAATACGGCGTAACAAAGGAAGACCTTGACGTATTTACGGATACGGTCATGACAAAGCAGGGCCGTCTGATGGCGCGTAACTATGCTACGCTTGACAGGGACAAAGTATACGAGATATACAGCAAGCTTTTCTAAATAAAATACGGGTTTCGCCTGCAGGGTTCCTGCAGGCGGAGGCCTGTTTTGAAACAAAGGAAGGCATACCTCCCCAAAAGACGATTTTTGAGGAGCATGCCGCCTGTATTTGACAAAATTTTAACAAAGAAAAACGCTATTATGACTGTTTGCACCGTGGTGTGCGGTCAGGGAATAACAATCGAGGTTTGATAAAATGTATCGGATGACGGTATTGAAGAGAGGATTCAGAGGGCTGAACAGCAATGCGACTGACATGATCAGGGACAATCGCTTCCAGATTGAGATGCTTTCCTTTAACGAAATGATCTCCTCGCAATATTTTGAGAGACACCCGGCAGATTTGCTTTTGGTAGACCTGTGCACGAACCCCGAAACAGGAGTTGAGCTGATACGCGAATTGCGTTTAAACAGCGTGCGTACGGAAGTGATCGCCTATGTTGCGAGAAACGACTGCGATACGCTTCGTGCAGTGATGCGCCTTGGCGTAGTGGATTGCCTTGTCGATCCGTTTGACACGAGCCGTTTTGAGCAGGCGATTGCGCGGTTTCTCCATCGCGTACAGCTTGTTGAGCAGCGGGGAACGCTGACGCAGGAAAAGGTGGACTGGCTCCTGAAGGGAGCCGAATGTGAGGTTCCGGAACTGCCGAAGGGGTTGCAGAAAAAGACGCTTAACTCTATCAGGGCGGTGTTCAACAGCCAGCCGGATGCTTGTTTTTCCTGTGACGATATTGTTGGGACAGTTAATTTGTCCCGCATTACGGTGCAGCGTTATTTGTCCTATTTGCGCCAGAATAACGAGTTGATCGAGAATACAAATTATCAGACCGGAGGACGTCCGTGCTCGATTTACCGCTACAATCCCGGATTGTTATTTGCATAACGTTTTGGTCAGGATAAACAGCTTGCTGGAAGTAGTTTTATAGTCAGGTGGCGGGCTTTGTGGATTTGTTATGCGCGAGGGCGTAAGGTTTTACAGATGCAAAAAGGTCATGGAACATTTGCTCCATGACCTTTTCTAATGCCTGTTTTATTTATCTGCGAAAACTTCCCTCAGAAGCTGTGGTGTCTGTTTGCATTCACACTCCATGCAGGAACGTTCCAGATAATCGAGAAGCTGCGGGCGGAAGTCCGGATGCGCGCAAACTTCGATAATCTTACGCGCACGGATTCTTGGCGGAAGTCCGCGCAGGTCTGCATAACCATATTCCGTAACAAGGAAATGGATATCGTGCTCTGTATGGTCTACATGCGTTACAAATGGAACAATGCACGAAAGCGTACCATTTTTTGCAGTAGAGGGTGTCATGAAGATGGAAAGGCCCGCGTTTTGCGCAAAGTCGCCGCTGCCGCCAATCCCGTTCATGATTCGCGTACCATTGATGTGCGATGAATTCGTGTTGCCGTAAATATCAACCTCAATCGCCGTATTCATAGCGATAATGCCAAGGCGGCGAATAACCTCCGGATGATTGCTGATCTCCTGGGGACGCAGCATGATCTTATCTTTATATTTCTCAAAATTTTTGTCGTAATGCTCCTGAAAATCCGGGGAGATTGTGAGCGACGTACCGGAAGCAAAAGCGATTTTCCCCGCGTCGATCAGGTCAAATACCGCATCCTGCAAAACCTCGGAGTAAACGTTGAGATTTGTAAAGGATGATTTTTTAAGCCCTGCAAGAACCGCGTTTGCCACGCCGCCCACGCCGGACTGCAGCGGAGGAAGCGGTACGGGCAGGCGTCCTGCTTCCGTTTCCTTTGTGATCAGCTCAACAATATTATCCGCGATTTTTTGCGAAATATCATCAACTGGTTGAACCGCGCGACCTTTATCGGGAATATCGGTCATAACGATTGCCGCGATTTTATCGAAATCACAGGGATAATATTCCGTACCGATGCGGTCGGCCGCACGTACGATAGGGATCGGCTTGCTGTTGGGAACACGTTCAACGGTGTATACGTCATGAATGCCTTTTAAAGATAACGGCTGTGTGGTATTTACTTCAAGAATAACCTTCTTTGCACAGTCAATATAAGTATTTGCCGCGCCGATTGAGGTCGAGGGAATGATGTGCCCGTCCTCGTCTATACCGGAAACTTCGACGATTGCAAAATCGATGTCGCCGAAAAATCCATTTTTGGCCCAAACGGCAAGCTGGCTTAAGTGCATATCAAAATATTCGATCTCGCCGGCGTTAATCGCATTGCGTACGGTGGAATTGGTCTGGTAGGGAAGACGTTTTTTCATAGCGCCCGCGCGCGTAAGAGCACCGTCGATCTGATCTCCAACGGAAGCTCCGGTCATAATCGTAAGATCAAGTTTTTCGCCCGTTTCTTCCGCGCGTTTCGCAATCGCAAGCGGAACCGCCTTTGCATGGCCTGCCGGTGTAAACCCGCTCAGCCCAATCGTAGCGCCCGGATAAATAAGCTTTGCGGCTTCATCTGCCGTCATTACCTTGGATAAATATTTTTCACATTTGATTCTTTCGTTCATAACGATAGTACCCTCCAATTTGCGCCGGAGTTCTTTTCATATCTAAAAACGACGCATTCTATAGCAATTATATATTATACACTGTGGCAAACAACTTTGCATCAATTATTAGCCGATTTTTCCTGTTAACTAACTAAGGAACCGGAAAGGAAGGAAACACTCGTTTTTTTAGTTACAAAAGGTAGTGACTTGTCCTGTGAAAAATTTTGAAAAGCAACCTCTGGAAATTTTAACTTTTGACTGTTTGTTCCGGGGGTATATTAGTTAAAGACTGTAGAAGACGAAATCATTTCAAAGCTGCTTCAAACTTCGGTCTGAATAAAAGGCTATTATATAATACACACAGAGAGGATGCTATTACAATGAATAAGAAAGCAATTATTTCCATATTTGTTTCCGTTTTATTGGTATTGAGTATTTTCAATTTTGCTTATGCAAATGAAGTAATGCCAAATCCAGCAAATGCAATGGAAGAGGAATCAATTTACTCTGAAATGGATACAGAGGCAGCAGAAGAAACGGAAACACCAGAGCCGGCTGCTTCACCTGCCCCCATACTTGAAGAAACGGGGCAACCTTATCAGGAGGAGCAGGCAGCACCGTTAGAAATGCCTCAGTCATTGGAAACTGATGAGGGATTAGAACAACCGGTCCTGGCGGCAAACTCGATCACACCGTTCGTTGCCAGCGACGATACAACGCTGCGCAATGAAATTGCCAGCGCCGCTCCCGGAGGGGTAGTAGAGATTTCAAATAATATTACGATTACGGGGACGCCGTTGACAGTCGACAAAAACCTGACGTTTCGTTCTGCCGGAGGCACGGTACAGCTATTGGTTGCGGGGAACATACGCCATATAAATGCGTCGGCAGGCGTCACCCTGACCTTTGAAGGGGTGGAACTGGTTGGCAATGCCTCTGCAGATGGTGGAGGTATCAATGCGTTGGGCATGATTACACTCAATGGTGCGTCGATCAAAAATTGCCAGGCCGCGCAGGGCGGTGGTATCAATGCCGCAGGCGCAGCAACTATTAATAATTCGACATTGACTGGAAATAAGGCAACAGCGGGCAATGGCGGCGGAGCTTATGCCAGTGGCGCTGTTTTAATATCAGGAAGTACGATTAGCCAAAATACTGCGACAGGCGACGGCGGCGGAATTTATTCGGCAGGCAATTTTACATTTTCAAGTGGAACAGTTAGTGGAAACAGCGCGGAAAGAGGCGGCGGGATTTATACTCCTGCGCCCAACGCCTTCCTGAACGGAGGAACGATCAGTAATAATACGGCCGTCGATGGCGCCGGATTTTATGGGCAAACAGTTTATATGTTGCGTGGGACGGTCACCGGGAATCGCGCGACGGAAACCGGGGGCGGCCTGTTCGCGGTAAATATAACGGTGGAAAATGGACAGGTCAGCGGGAATACGGCCGGTGATAATGGCGGCGGTATTCATACAGAACAGGATTTTGAAATCAACGGTGGTTTGATCGAAAATAACACAGCAGTGAACGGCGGTGGCGTTTATGTATCCGGCGAAGCCCAACTGAACAGTGGCGTGATTTCGGGTAACAATGCAACAACCGGAGGCGGAGCCTATGTGACCGGCAGTACACAATACATCGGCACGGAAATCAAGGGAAATACGGCGGCTAACAATGGCGGCGGACTCTACCAGAGAGGCAATATTGTCATATCCGGTGGAAGTCTGGCAGATAACGTTGCAACGTCCGGCCATGGTGGAGGTATTTATTCAGCAAGTAATTTTACGCTCCAGGATGGAACAGTCAGCGGCAATCAAGCCGGAATAAACGGCGGCGGTGTGTATATGATTGCGCCAAACACATTCCTGAGAGGAGGGACTATCTCGGGTAATACAGCGCAGCAAGACGGCGGCGGTGTGTATGGATCGGTTATATATATGCTGGAAGGCACGATTGACGGCAACCATGCGATGGAAGATGGCGGTGGTGTGTTTGCTGTCAACATCACTATGGAAAACGGACAGATCAATGGAAATGTTGCAGACGGCAGCGGCGGCGGAATTTATGCAGATAATTGGATTGAAATCAATAATGGAACGATCAGCGGCAACAGGGCCGAAAATGGAGGCGGAATAAGTACAATAGGAGACATTGACTTCAACCAGGGCTCTATTACAGGCAACACGGCCTTGCAGGACGGCGGCGGGATCTACGGGACGCTGGCAAATATCTTCGTTCAACCTGGCGCTGTGTTTGCGGATAACAGCGCATCACGCGGATATCTGATTAAGGAGGAGGACAAAGCCCTGTATGCTTCAAATGTCCACACGACGTATATTACGCAGCCGTTTACATACGCATATAACAATTTTGATATCAATTATACCGGTATCGAAATCGAGTATGTGGTGACCTTTGATTCACAGGGGGGCAGCGGGGTAGAGCCCGTTTTGGTTTCTGACGGATCAACGGTGGCAAAACCTGAGGATCCTGTAAGAAACGGCTATACCTTCACGGGTTGGTTCAGGGACGCGGCGGCAACGCAGCCGTGGGATTTTGCAACTGCAATCAACAGCAATATCACGCTGTATGCGGGTTGGCAGGAAACGCCTGTGCCGATCGTGACCTATACGGTAACGTTTGATTCGCGCGGGGGCAGCGCGGTTACAGCGATAACCAATATTTCGGCCGGAAGCCTGATCAGTGCTCCTGCAGATCCCACATACGAAGGATATACGTTTACGGGATGGTTTACCGATGCGGCAACAACGCAGAAATGGGATTTTGCATCGGATGCGGTAAATGGAAATATGACGCTGTATGCGGGATGGAAGGCAAACGACGTGGTAGTTGCCGTTCCAAAAACAGGAGATACGGCCGATCCGTGGTTTTATGTATGGATTGCCGTTGCGGGAGCTTCTATCCTTGCGGGCTTGCTGGTGAAAGTGAAATATCAGCAGAAGAGAAAATAATCTGAATATCGTCTCAGGACAGCGGATGACCGGAGCGTCTCAATGGCGCAGGTCATCCGTTTTTTAGATTAAGCAAAATGATCGGCAACCACGGTGTTTTTAAAGATAAAAACATACGTTAACGGAAAAAACACAAATCCGATTTTTTTAGTTACAAAAGATTGCGTTTTCCCTGAAAATTACTATAATAGTACAAGAAAACTTGTATGCTTTTATATTGGGGTTAAAGGCATTGTAAAAGTGAATTTGTATATAATTTTTAGGCGGATTATATATAATTTTATAATTTTCAGGAGGGTTTAGAAAATGGCTACAATAGCGGAAATATTCGAGAAGGCGCATGTTGCGCAGGCCGAATATGAGAAGAATGCCGACCAGGCAAAGGTAGACGCGGCTGTAAAAGCAATCGGCAAGGTTGTTTATGACCGTGCGGAAGAACTTGCAAAAATGGCGGTTGAGGAATCCGGCATGGGCGTTTACGAAGACAAAGTGGCGAAGTGCAAAGGAAAATCCAAATGTATCTGGAACAGCATGAAGGGCAAAAAGTCCTACGGCATCATTGATGAAAACAAAGAGACCGGAATTATTAAGGTAGCAAAGCCAAAGGGAGTCGTAGGGGCGATCACTCCGGTGACGAACCCTGTTGTTACGCCCATGTGCAACGCGATGTTTGCATTGAAGGGTAAAAACGCGATTGTAATCGCGCCGCATCCGCGCACAAGCAACCTGAATAAATATGTGGTGGATTTGTTCCGCGCAGAGCTGAAAAAACTCGGATTGCCCGAAGACCTTGTTCAGACGATTGAGCATCCGACGCTCGATATGACACAGGAAGTTATGAAGACTGCTGACGTTGTTGTTGCAACTGGCGGCGGCGGGATGGTGAAATCCGCTTATTCGAGCGGCAAGCCGGCCCTTGGCGTTGGCCCTGGAAATGTGCAGGTGATTGTTGACCGCGGCGTGGATTATGACGAAGCCGCATCCATGATTATTGCGGGCCGTAAGTTTGATAATGGAATCATCTGCTCTGGTGAACAGAGTATTATTGCTCCCAAAGATGATTTTGACAAGGTAATCGCTGCCTTTGAGAAAAACGGAGCTTACTATATTGACGATCCGGCAACGGTAGAAAAATTTGCAAAGACCATTTTCCCGGACGGCGTAATCAATAAAGACGTGGTAGGCCAGAGTGTGCAGAAGATCGCGTCCCTTGCAGGCGTAGACGTACCGGAAGGCACAAAGGTTGTCGTTCTGAAGGCGCGCGGCATCGGCAAAGCAGACCTGCTGTGTAAGGAAAAAATGTGCCCGTTCATGATTGCGATTCCATACGATACGTTTGATGAAGCAATGAATATCGCATATGAAAACCTTTGCTATGAGGGAAAAGGACATACCTGCGCGATCCATTCAAACGATATGGAGCACGTACGCATGGTCGGCGAATTCATGCCGGTAAGCCGTATCGTAGTGAACCAGCCTTCCTCCACAACGGCGGGCGGCGCGCTCACAAACGGATTTTCACCGACGACAACGCTTGGCTGCGGCAGTTGGGGAAATAACAGTATTTCTGAAAACCTCAACTATACGCATCTGATTAACGTTTCGCAGATCGGTCTTTACGACAAAGACAAAAAGATTCCGACAGACGAAGAAATCTGGGCGTAATGCAAAAATTGCCTGTATGCGAAGCCTTTGGGCTTCGCGGCAGGCTGATTTGATATCATGGTAACTTAAATGCAGATTGGCATTGAACAAAAGCAGACGCAGTCACAGGTATTGGGACAGCAACTGCAGCAGGCATTGTTTCTGCTGAAGATGAATGCGCTGGAGCTTAATGATTACCTGGGCGGGATGGTGGTTGAAAATCCTGTTTTGGAAATGACAGAACCGGAAAACCTGTTTGGAAACGCGGGAGCTTTCCGTGTGCGTATGGGTACGGATGTATCGCAGGCCGGACAATCCGGCGGTGTGCGCAGCAATGAAGGATTTTTCGAGATCGCAGACAGTGAAGGCCTCAAGGATGAGTTGTTGCAACAACTTGATATACGGGGGCTTGAACCAAAGGAGCTTCTGGCCGCAAAGACCATCATTGACAGCCTTGACGACAGAAGCTATTTTACGGAGCCACTGAGTGAAATTGAGCGCTTATGCGATGCTTCTGCAGAGCAAGTGCAAAAAGCACTTGAGGCGGTTCAGTCGCTTGATCCGGTGGGAGTCGGAGCAAGATCATTGCAGGAAAGCCTGAAATTGCAGCTTGAGCGCAGGCAGGTTCAGGATCCGTGTGTGTACAAAATTCTGGAAGGGTTTCTGGAGGAACTTGCGCATGCAAAGTATGCGGCGATTGCAGCAAAGCTTCATATCTCGGTGCGGCGCGTCAAAGAATACGCGCAGCTTATAAAAAGTCTTTGGCCGGGCGTGAGCAACGACGCAAAGAGAGAAGAAATACAATATGTGTATCCGGAAATTACGATTGTGCGAAACGGGGACGACCTCGAGGTGCAGCTTGACGAAAGAAGGCTGCCAAAGCTTACGATCAATCCGGAGTACCGAAAAGCAGCGGAACAGGATAAAGCTGCGAAGGATTATTTAAAGGAACAATACATAAAAGCGAACAGGATTGTCAGTTCGCTGGAGTTGTGGAAAACGATGCTGCGACGTGTCGCAGAAAAGATCGTAACAGTCCAAAAGCCTTTCTTCCTTGAGGAAAAGCCGCTTGCGCCAATGCGCCTTGCGGACCTCGCCGAAGAGCTTGGCGTAAATGTTTCGACCGTGAGCAGGGCGGTGGCAGGGAAGTACCTGATTTGTGACAGGGGCGTGTTTTCACTGAAACACTTTTTTGTGCGAAGCCTGCCGACGTCACAGGAAAAGCCTGTGAGCAGCGATTATGTGCACGAAGCAATCAGGGAATTGCTTGAAAAGGATTCCTCCCTTTCAGACAGCGCAATGACAAGGCTGCTGAATGAACGGGGAATCAACATTGCACGCAGGACAGTCGCCAAGTACAGGATGAAAATGGGCATTGCTCCCGTTTATCGCAGAAAACAGAAAGTTTGAAATAGTAAGTAGCGTCCAAAGACGCTTGCTATAACATACGTTGTAAAACGAACGCTATTTTTAGGAGAGAGATATGGATTTCACATTAAGCAAAGAACATCAGATGCTGCAAACACTGTTTCGTGATTTTGCAGAACAAGAAGTGAAGCCGCTCGCTGAGGAACTGGATGAAGAAGAACGCTTCCCGGTTGAGACGGTAGAAAAGATGAAAAAGTACGGCTTTTTGGGCATACCCTTCCCCAAGGAGTATGGCGGACAGGGCTGTGATACGCTTGCGTATGTATTGTGCGTTGAGGAGCTTTCCAAGGTGTGCGGTACAACAGGAGTTATCGTTTCGGCGCATACGTCCCTCGGTTCAGATCCGATCAAAAAGTTTGGTACGGACGAGCAAAAACAGAAATACCTCGTTCCGCTTGCAAAGGGCGAACATATCGGTGCGTTTGGCCTGACGGAAGCAGGCGCGGGTACGGATGCTTCCGGGCAGCAGACAAAGGCTGTTCTCGAAGGCGACCACTATGTGCTCAATGGAAATAAGATTTTTATTACCAATGCGGGCTATGCCGATACGTATATCATTTTCGCAATGACCGATAAATCCAAGGGAAACCACGGGATTTCGGCGTTCATTGTCGAGAAGGATTTCCCGGGATTTTCCGTTGGAAAAAAAGAGCGCAAAATGGGTATCCGCGGCAGCGCCACGGCAGAGCTGATTATGGAAAACTGTATTGTTCCCAAAGAAAACCTTCTTGGGAAAGAGGGACAGGGCTTCAAAGTGGCAATGGCTACGCTTGACGGCGGAAGAATCGGCATCGCCGCGCAGGCGCTCGGTATTGCGGAAGGTGCTTTCAATGAAGCTGTTGCCTATGTAAAGGAAAGAAAGCAGTTTGGAAGACCGCTTTCCAAATTCCAGAATACGCAGTTTGTGCTTGCAGATCTCAAAGCGAGAATTGACGCGGCGCAGCTGCTCGTATACCGCGCGGCAGTCGCAAAGGATACAAAAGACCGTTTCTCCGTAGAATCGGCAGTTGCAAAGTTGTATGCTGCGGAAACCGCAATGGAAGTAACGACAAAATGCGTCCAGCTTCTGGGCGGATATGGTTATACAAGGGAATACCCGGTGGAGCGCATGATGCGCGACGCGAAGATCACAGAGATCTACGAGGGTACCAGCGAAGTTCAGCGTATGGTTATTTCCGGCGCTGCGCTGAAGTAAACGGGAGGTAATTACAGTGAATATAGTAGTTTGCATCAAACAGGTTCCGGATACAAATGAAGTTAAGCTGGACCCGGTCACAGGGACATTAATCCGTGAAGGGGTTCCGAGCATCATCAATCCGGACGATAAAGCAGGTCTTGAAGCAGCACTCAGGCTGAAAGATTCTATGGGCGCGAAGGTCAGCGTTATTTCGATGGGGCCGCCCCAGGCAGACCTTGCGCTTCGCGAGGCGCTCGCAATGGGCGCGGACGAAGCGATCCTCGTGACAGACAGGGCGTTTGGCGGTGCGGATACATGGGCGACTTCGTCTACGCTTGCATCGGCGATCAGAAAGCTGCCTTTTGACCTGATCATCACAGGCCGTCAGGCAATCGATGGAGATACGGCGCAGGTTGGCCCGCAGATTGCGGAGCACCTGAAGCTTCCCAACATCAGCTATGCGGAAGAAATCCGGGTAGAAGGCGACAACATCATTGTGAAGCGCCAGTACGAAGACCGTTATCATATGCTCAAGGCAAAAATGCCTTGCCTGATTACGGCTCTTGCAGAGCTGAACGATCCGCGGTACATGACGCCGATGGGAGTTTTTGACGCATATCGCGAGAAAGAAGTGGTGAAGTGGACCTTAGAGGACCTCGATGTGGACAGAAGCAACATCGGCCTGAAGGGTTCGCCCACACACGTGTTCAAATCCTTCACAAAACCTTTAAAGGCAGCGGGAACGGTCGTGAATACGGACGTGCAGGAATCGGTTGAATTTTTGATGGAAAAGCTCCGTGAAAAATTCATTATTTGACGGAAAGTGGTGAAAAGATGAATATACAGGATTATAAAGGCGTATTCGTATTCGCACAACAAGAAGATAATAAACTGACAGGCGTATCCATGGAGCTTGTCAGTAAGGCAAAAGAGCTTGCAGAGGCGCTCGATACGGAAGTAACGGCAGTGGTGCTTGGCTACGAGATCGGGGATATGGCCAATAAGCTTGGACGCTATGGCGCAGACAATGTGATTTTGGCGGACGCGCCGGAGCTTAAGGTTTATATGACGGAGCCTTATGCGCACGTGTTGACGTCGATCATTCAGGAGAAAAAGCCTGAGATCGTGCTGTATGGCGCAACTGCAATCGGAAGAGACCTTGCGCCGAGGGTTTCGGCCCGTGTGCATACAGGCCTTACAGCAGATTGCACAGGCCTCGAGGTCGATCCGGAAACAAAGAATCTTCGCATGACTCGTCCTGCGTTTGGCGGAAACATTATGGCGACGATCATCTGTCCGGATTACCGTCCGCAGATGGCGACGGTGCGTCCGGGTGTGATGCAGCGTATTTCTCCAATCGAGTCCCATGCAAAAGTTGAGAATTATAAGGTGGAGCTTCCAAAGGAAAGCATCAATGTCGAGATCATGGATATTGTCAAAAAGGTCAGCGACAAGATGGATATCCAGGATGCGAAAATCCTTGTATCCGGCGGACGCGGAATGGGCTGCCCGGAGAATTTCAAGCTTCTTGAGGATTTGGCGGAAGCGTTTGGCGGTACGGTGAGCTCGTCACGTGCGTGCGTTGACGCAGGCTGGGTGCCTAAGGACAGACAAGTCGGTCAGACTGGAAAAACGGTTCGCCCGGACCTCTATATCGCATGCGGCATTTCCGGCGCGATTCAGCATCTGGCGGGAATGGAGGACTCCGACGTGATCATTGCGATCAACAAGGATGAAACCGCTCCGATTTTCGAAGTTGCAGACTTTGGCGTTGTGGGAGATGTGATGAAGATATTGCCGGCGTTTACCGAGCAGGTCAAAAAAGCGATCGCTGAAAGAAGCGAAGCGTAACAAAGCAGCAGGCAAAAGGGATACCAAAATGGTATCCCTTTTTTGTTGCGTTCTATTTACCGGGATTTTCCGTATTGCGGTTTCAGGATAAAAGTCTTATAATAAAGCAACAGATAGATAATTTTTTGCTGACAGTTTACATTTCGACATAATCGTTCCTGACATGAATTGAAAATTGAAAATCGTTTCTAAGGTTACATAAGTCGCTTGGCGTGACGCATCACATGCGCGCGGTATAGATAAGAATCGACAGGAGGAGACCGATGAAAAATTTGAAGCTTTTTATCAACAACGAGTGGGTGGACGCGCAGGATAATAAGACCTTTCTTTCCTATAATCCTGCGACGGGAGAGCCTGTTGCGCAGCTTGCGCAGGGATCAAAGACCGATGTAGATAAGGCGATTGCCGCTGCAAAGGCGGCTTTTGACAGCGGCGTTTGGTCTGAAATGGATCCGGAAGAACGCGGCGGCTTTTTGGCGCGCGCCGCACAGATCATGCAGCGCAGGGCGGAGGAGCTTGCGGTGTGCGAAACGCAGGATACAGGCAAGCCGATCAGGGAATCGCGCGATGTTGATATTCCATACGCAATTCGCGCAATGGAGTATTTTTCAAAGGTTATGACAACTTTCAAAGGGGATATTGTCAATATTCCGGGCAATTTTGCGTTTGATTATGTGACATATGAGCCGATGGGCGTTGTGGGAACGATTTCTCCGTGGAATTTTCCGCTTCATTTGTTTACGCGGGCGGTATGTCCTGCGCTTGCCGCCGGAAATACGGTTGTGGCTAAAGCGTCGTCCCTCACGCCGGTTACCTCGCAGCTCATGGGAGAAATTTTTCTGGAAGCGGGTTTCCCGGCAGGTGTTGTAAATATTATATCCGGCCCCGGGGCCGTTGTTGGAGAGGCAATCATGGCAAACGAGAATGTCAGCATGGTTTCCTTTACAGGATCGGAAGAGGTGGGAAGAAGCCTTTTGGAACAGACCTCGCGTTCCAGGGTTATTAAAAAACTCATTTTGGAACTGGGAGGAAAAGGACCGCTGATCGCGCACAAGGATTGTGACATCAGTGGCGCGGTAAACTCAACAATCCAGGGATTTTGCCTCAATCAGGGCGAGGTATGCTGCGCTTCTACGCGGCTGATCGTCCATGAAGATATTTACGACGAATTTATGGAGCTTATGGTAAACCGTTTGGAATCTTTGAAACCGGGCGATATCATGGATCCGTCCACTCAGATTGGCTCGCTGATCAACAAACACCAGTATGATATTGTTGACGGTTACGTGCAGGAGGCGGCAAAAAACGGCGCGACAATATTGTGCGGCGGCAAACGGTATATGGAAGGCAACTGTGCAAAGGGTTACTATTATCTGCCGACAGTGCTTACGGATGTGAAACCGGATATGGCTTGCGTGCAGGAAGAGATATTTGGGCCGGTTTTGTGCGTTTTCAAGTATAAAGATACAGACGAAGCGGTCAGGCTTGCCAACGATACGCTGTTCGGGCTGGGCGCGGCAGTGTGGAGTGAGGACGTCAGGACGCTTTACCATATAAGCAGGAGGCTTAATGCGGGTACCGTATGGCAAAACTGTAATGTCATGTCAAAGCTCGAGGCGCCGTACGGCGGAAATAAAAACAGTGGAATCGGAAGGGAAAACGGAACGCATGGCATCCTTGAATACATGAAAACCAAAAATAATATTCTCTATGTGGGAGAGGAATACGATAATTTCTTCGGATTTCAGGATTGACCGGATAACCGAAAGGCAGAGTGGCGTTATGAAAGCGTTGATGAAGGTTGCAAAAGGCAAAGGAAATCTGGAGATTTGTGATATTCTCAGGCCGAAAATCAAAAATGAAGACGACGTACTGATTGAGGTAACGGCGGCGGGCGTATGCGGAACTGATATCCACATCTGGCGTGATGAATTTCCGTATTATCCGCCGGTGGTTATGGGACATGAATTTGCTGGGATTGTGCGGAAGACGGGAAAAAGCGTTACGCGTTTTTCTACGGGCGACCTCGTGGTGGGAGAACCCCATACGCACTTTTGCGGAAAATGCGAAATGTGCCGTGCGGGGAAGATACAGCTATGTGCGCACAAACGGTCGCCGGGATGGGGGATCGACGGGGCATTTACGGATTATCTTGTGATGCCGGAGCTTTTTCTGCACCATGTACCGGAGGGAGTGGACAGCGTAACGGCAGCACTTTGCGAACCGCTCGCGATTGTGACGACCGGAGTTTTGGAGCATGGAAAGATTGGGCCGCAGGATACTGTTGCCATCGTGGGGGCGGGACCGATTGGGTTGCTGTCCGCCGTGGCCGCAAAATCAGGCGGTGCCGCAAAGGTTGTCGTATTGGGGACGGATGCGGACGAGGCCGTGCGGTTTCCTGCTGCAAGAAAGCTGGGCGCGGACCAGGTGATTAACGTGCAAAGGGAGAATGCAAAAAAGCTGGTCGACAGCCTGACAAGCGGCCGGGGTGTGGATGTAGTGGTTGAGGCCAGCGGCGCCGCGGAGGGGATCAATACGGCGGCTGATATTGTAAAACAGTGTGGGAAAATAACTGTAGTAGGGATGCCGGGAGAAGAAAAGCTAAGCATCAAATGGCTCGAGATGATCCATAAGGTGCTGGATGTTAATTTCAATTTCAGCTCCAGCGTTTCGTCATGGGAGCGCGCGCTTTCTATCATGAAAACGACTCCGTACGATCTTTCAGCGGTGATCACGCACAAAGTCAATATCAGTAACTGGGAACAGGCATTCGACGATATCGCCATTGGGAACGCAATTAAAGTGATGTTTATTCCGCGTCAGGACACATATGATATCGGATGACAGTGGGATGATTTATGAGCAAAATGGAAGAGCCGGCAGTAAAGCCGGCTTTTCTATCTGTATTTTTACATAAGAGACAAATTCCTGCAAAAATGTAAATTTATTATTGCAATTTGGTAAGAAACAGATCAAATTGTTGTAAAATAGAATTGAAAGAAAAATTGAATGGAAAAAGCAGCGATAGAAATTTATTGCAGAGAAAAAGCAGGGAGAAGGACGATGGAAAAATTGGAATGACCATTTTACCAATTTTACCACGAAAAAAGTGTTAGAAACGAGACGTTTTTGTCAGGTGTTTTTAAAACGTGTGAAATAAGCGACAATAGGAGAATTAAAAATTATTGCGATTTTCGCCGATTATATAGATAAGTATTTACAAACGTATTATTATTTGTTAAAATATACACAAAGTATAGCTTTTCATGATGGGCTGGTATGTGCGCCCGCCAAAAAGCAGAAAGAAAATGAGGAAAACGTCATAACCGGAACAGTGGTTTTGCGGGAAATTAAATAGAGGATTGAAAAGGACAATTATGCTTGAAAGCAGCATGGAGTTTCATAATAAAGTATAAAATGTCTATTTTTGTGGAAAAAGAAATTACAGTTTGCAAGAAATGGATTTTAAAATTTCATTTTTTATAATTGATGAGGGATCAGTTAGGCTTAATCATTTTTGAGGGGGAACGGTTTTATGAGCAGGAAAGTAACGGTAATTGGCGCTGGGAGCGTCGGGGCGACGATCACGTACACATTGGCGGTCACAGGGCTTGCTTCTGAGGTTGTGGTAATCGACATCAATACGGAAAAAGCGCTTGGCGAAGCGATGGATGTGCGGCAGGGAACGCCCTTTTGCGCACCGATTAAGATATATGCCGGCACGTATGAGGACGCGGCGGGTTCGGATATCGTAATTATTACGTCCGGGCTTCCGAGAAAAGCAGGGCAATCAAGGATTGATCTTGCGCAGACGAACGTCGATATCATCAAAGAAATTGCACCGGAAATCGTTAAGCATGCGCCGGATGCGGTCTATATTCTGGTAAGCAATCCTGTAGACGTGCTGACCTATACCTTCTGCAAGGTTTCAGGAATCCCGGAAAGCAGGGTGATTGGTTCGGGAACACTGCTTGATACGGCAAGGCTGCGCAGCCGCCTTGCGGAATATCTGGCGATCAGCCAGAAGAGCGTGCACGCCTATGTATTGGGCGAGCATGGGGACAGCTCATTTGTACCGTGGTCCGCAGCGCGCGTTGGCAGTGCAAACATCCTGCGTCATTATGGGGAATTCAACATTGAAGGAGCGGTTAAGGCGGAGCTTAACACAGAAGAAATTGAGCAATACATCAGGACGTCGGGCGGAAAAATCATCGCACGCAAGGGAGCGACCTTCTATGCAATCGCGATTTCCGTATGCCATATGGTAGACTGTGTTTTTGGAAGTACAAGCAGGGTGATGACGGTATCTTCCATGCTGCATGGCGAATATGGAATCGATGACGTGTGCCTGAGCATTCCGTTTGTACTTGGCTCAAAGGGAATCTGCGGGACGGTACTGCCGACGCTCACCGACGATGAGGTCGCAAAGCTAAAGCACAGTGCCGATGTGCTAAAAGATGTTATTAAACAGGTAAAACTATAAATCTGTTATAAAAAATAGTGGGAGGCAGTTGAAATGGAATATCGTATTGAACGTGACTCAATGGGAGAAATGAAGGTTCCGGCTGACAGATACTGGGCGGCACAAACACAGAGAAGTCTGCAGAACTTCGAGATTGGTGACGAGGTAATGCCTCGCGAAATCACGCACGCTTTTGGAATCCTGAAAAAAGCGGCGGCGATTGCAAACTGCAATCTTGGGAAACTCGATGAAGAAAAACGCTCTGCGATCGAACAGGCCTGCGATGAAGTAATTGCCGGTAAGCTGAACGGGCATTTTCCGCTCGTGGTATGGCAGACCGGAAGCGGGACACAGTCCAATATGAATGCGAATGAAGTAATCGCGAACCGCGGGAACGAAATCGCCGGAAATAAGCTGCTGCATCCCAATGACCATGTCAATATGTCGCAAAGCTCCAACGACACCTTCCCAACGGCAATGCACATTGCGGCGGTGCTTGGAATAGAAGATAGGCTGATGCCTGAAATGGATCGTATGATTGAGACGCTCAAGCGTCTGGAAAAGGAAAATGAAGGGATCGTGAAGAGCGGGCGGACGCATTTGCAGGACGCTACGCCCATTGCTTTTTCGCAGGAAATCAGCGGCTGGCGCAATATGATCGAAAAGACAAAGAAAATGCTTGAAGCTGCGCTTCCGGGATTAAAGGAGCTGGCGCTTGGCGGAACGGCGGTTGGTACCGGCCTCAACGCGCCAAAAGGCTTTGCGGAAGAAATTGCAAAGCAGGTCGGCAACCTGACGGGCAAGGAATTTGTGACTGCTGAGAATAAATTCCATGCGCTTACCTCAAAGGACGATCTTGTGTTTGCGCACGGCGCTTTGAAGGCGCTTGCCGCAAACATGATGAAGATTGCAAACGATGTGAGATGGCTGGCCAGCGGCCCGCGTTGCGGATTGGGAGAAATCTTTATTCCGGAAAACGAGCCGGGCAGCTCGATTATGCCGGGCAAGGTAAATCCTACCCAGTGTGAATCGATGACAATGATTGCCGTACAGGTTATGGCAAACGACGTTGCGGTAGGCATGGCTGCTTCTCAGGGGAACTTTGAACTGAATGTATTCATGCCGGTGTGTATCTACAACTTCCTGCAGTCGGTAAGGCTTCTGACGGACGGCCTCAAATCCTTTAACGACAACTGCGTGACAGGGATTAAGGCAGACAGGGAGAAAATGAGTCACAATCTGCACAACTCGCTTATGCTGGTGACGGCGCTCAATCCGTACATTGGCTATGACAATGCCGCGAAAACGGCGAAAAAAGCGCATAAGGATAATATTTCCTTAAAAGAAGCGTGCGTAGAACTTGGATTCCTTACGCCGGAGAAATTCGACGAGGTATTCCATCCGGAGGAAATGATCTGAATCTGGTAAAGCGACACAACCCATTTGCCGGACGGCGGAAAGCAGCCGCGGTCCATTTGAAGGAAAACAGGGGAAAGGGGCGCCGCCCCTTTCCCAAAAAATAAGGGGAGTGCTAGAAGAAGGGAGGTTCCAATAGTTTCTATTGGAAATCAGTATGGTTTTTAGTTATTATCCGGGATGTACTTTAAAAACAAAGGCAAAACAACTGGATGAATATGGAAGAAAGTCTGCAGAAGCGCTGGGCATCAGCCTGGAGGAATTGCCAGAATGGCAGTGCTGCGGCGCGGTTTATCCGATGGCAAAGGATGAGATTGCCACAAAGCTTTCGGCGGTTAGGGCGCTTGACAGTGCAAAGGGGCTCGGAAACGAGCTTATTACGCTGTGCAGCGCATGCCATCATGTCTTAAAGCGTGTCAATAACGACATGGCGACAGATGATGATATTCGCATGAAGGTGAATAATTATCTCAAACTGGAAGAGGATTACGCGGGGGAAACTCCGGTCATCCACTATCTTGAAATGCTGCGTGATAAAGTAGGCTTTGATGAATTGAAAAAAAAGGTGGTAAATCCGCTGAAGGGCAGGAAGATAGGCGCATATTACGGTTGCCTGCTGCTGCGTCCCAGCGATGAGCTGCAGTTTGATAATCCGGAAAATCCTACGATCATAGAGGATTTTATCAGGGCGATTGGCGCAGAGCCTGTTATCTACCCATACCGCAACGAATGCTGCGGAGGATATGTGGTAATCGAGGATAAGGAAGCGCCAAAAAAAATGTGTGAGAATATTATTTCTTCCGCAGAAGGAAAAGGAGCGGAAGCGGTTGTAACCGCCTGTCCGCTTTGCAGGTACAACCTTGACGCAAACAGCGCAAAGCATGATTTGCAGGTATATTACTTTACAGAGCTTTTGGCTGAGGCGCTTGGAGTGAAGGAAGGAGGCGCATCGCAGTGAATGAAGCACAAAAAGACCAACTTGAAACTGTAGTCAGGATCAGCGGCGTCGATCCGAAAAAGTGTATGGTATGCGGGAAATGTTCGGGAACATGTCCGGCTTATGATGAAATGGAATATCACCCGCACCAGTTTGTCGCGATGGTTCGCAAAGGCCAGATAGACAAGCTTGCAAAGTCCGAATCAATCTGGAGATGCCTTTCCTGCTTTGCATGCGTCGAGCGGTGTCCGCGCAGCGTGGAACCGGCCAAGCTCATTGAGGCGGTGCGTCTTATGGTGATCCGCGAGCAGGGTGCAAACCATTTGAAAGTGACGAAGATTCCGGAGATACTGGATGATGAAATGCCACAGCAGGCGATCACCAGTGCATTGCGGAAGTATAATAAGTAGGTATTAGCATTTTAACCTGTTGCAGGAATTGGGCCAAGCTGTAAAAATGTGCGTTCGATGAGACCGCCGGGAACAAGCCGGCGTATAAGGATGGGGCTACGTGTCATTCAACAAACGTACAAGGCGTGGAAAGCGTTGTTTTTTCCGCGAAAGGAGCATGGCGACTGCCACAGGCGAGAGGAGAAGTGATTTTCTTGCAGAGAATAGGAGTTTTTGTCTGTTGGTGTGGAAGCAACATTGCGGCGACAGTTGACGTGGAAGCGGTAGCGGAAGCGCTGAAAAATGAGCCGGGTGTCGTATACACTGCAGATTATCAGTATATGTGTTCGGAGGGCGGACAATCGAGAATCAAGGAGGCGGTCAAAGAACATGGCCTTACCGGGATTGTCGTTTGTTCCTGTTCCCCCAGAATGCACGAAGCAACGTTCCGTAAAACGGCCGTTGCCGCGGGGATCAACCCATACATGGTTGAGATCGCGAACATCCGCGAGCAGTGCTCGTGGATTCATAAGGATAAGGTAGAAGGAACAGAAAAGGCGATCATACTTGCCAAAGCCGCGGTAGCAAAGCTGAACCTGAACGCACCGCTTACGGCTGGCGAAAGTCCGGTTGTAAAGCGCGCGCTTGTGATCGGCGGAGGGATCGCCGGCATACAGACAGCGCTTGATATTGCGGACGCCGGATATGAGGTGGACATCGTTGAGAAGTCGCCTACCATAGGCGGTAAAATGGCGCAGCTCGATAAAACGTTTCCGACGCTGGACTGTGCGGCCTGCATTTTGACGCCCAAAATGGTGGATGCAGCATCGCATGAGAAAATCAACCTGTATACGTACAGCGAGGTGGAAAAAGTATCCGGATTCGTTGGCAATTTCACGGTTGATATCAGGAAAAAAGCGCGTAATGTAAACAGCGACCTTTGTACAGGCTGCGGCGCGTGCACGGAAAAGTGCCCGTCGCGCAAAGCAAAGAGCGAATTCAATATGGGACTTTCAAACCGCGGTGCAATCTATATTCCTTTTGCACAGGCGATTCCGAACGTTCCGGTCATCGACCATGACGCATGTATCCATTTCAAAACCGGAAAATGCGGGTTGTGCGAAAAGGTATGTACGGCAAAGGCGATTGATTTTGAACAGCAGGATGAGATTGTAACGAGGCAGTATGGCGCGATTATCGCTGCGACAGGCTTTAATCCGATCAAACTGGATAAGTTTGACGAATACCAGTATTCACAATGCCCGGATGTGGTAACGTCGCTTGAATTTGAGCGGCTGACCAATGCGGCAGGACCGACAAAAGGCGTTCTTTTGCGCCCGTCGGACGGGGAACATCCCAAGACGATCGTATTTGTGCAGTGCGTTGGTTCACGCGACACCTCCGGCTGCGGAAAACAGTATTGCTCGAAAATTTGCTG
Source organism: Christensenella hongkongensis (assembly GCF_000981035.1). Classification (GTDB taxonomy): domain Bacteria; phylum Bacillota; class Clostridia; order Christensenellales; family Christensenellaceae; genus Christensenella; species Christensenella hongkongensis. Next base: position 10,261 of record NZ_LAYJ01000134.1, on the reverse strand, counting down.
TATGTATACTGCAAAGCATGCCATGCTGGTGCGTGAAAAATATCCGGATACGGACGTTCATGTATTTTATATCGACGTGCGTACGCCCGGCAAGAACTTTGACGAGTTCCAGCGCCGCGCGGTAGAACAGTACGATGTGGATTACATCAAGGGTATGGTTGGTAAAATTGCGGAAGAAAATGGCAAGCTAAAGGTGCAGGGATCGGACCTCATCAATGGGGAGCAGATTTTGATCGACGCGGATCTCGTGGTGCTTGCAACGGCAATCGAGCCGGACGACAGCGCACGAAGCCTTGCATCGATGCTGACGGCAAGTATGGATACGAACGACTTCTTTACGGAGGCGCATCCCAAGCTTCGGCCTGTGGAAAGTCCGACGGCGGGCGTATTCCTGTCAGGAGTGTGCCAGGGGCCCAAGGACATCCCGGAGACAGTCGCCCAGGCAGGCGCTGCCGCAGCCAAGGTGATCGGTTTGCTTGCAAAGGATAAACTGACCTGCAATCCATGTGTCGCGGGCAGCGATGAGCTGCTGTGCAATGGCTGCAGCGCCTGCAAGAACGTTTGTCCGTACGGGGCGATCGATTATGTGGAAAAAGAAATCAACGACCACGGAGTGCGCGAAGTGCGCAGGGTTGCATGTGTGAACGAGGCGGTCTGCCAGGGCTGCGGCGCGTGCACGGTTACCTGTCCTTCTGGCGCAATGGATTTGAAGGGCTTTACCAATAAACAGATTATGGCGGAGGTGGATGCGATATGCAAGAACTGAACGAAGAAAAGAAGAGCGAATTTAAACCGCTTATCGTAGCGTTCTGCTGTAACTGGTGCAGTTATGCAGGGGCGGACCTTGCGGGGACGAGCCGGCTTTCCTATCCGGCAAACGTTAAAATCATACGGGTTCCTTGCTCCTGCCGTGTAAATCCGATGTTTATTTTGCGGGCGTTCCAGCGTGGGGCAGACGGCGTGATCATCAACGGATGCCATCCGGGTGACTGCCACTACTCTACGGGAAACTACTACGCAAGAAGAAGAATGACGCTTCTGTTCAGTATGCTCGATTATCTGGGGATCGAAAAGGGCCGCACAAGAGTGGAATGGGTTTCCGCTGCCGAGGGCCAGAGATTCTCTAAGGTCATGAACGAATTCGTCCAGACCATCCATGAATTGGGTGAGAACAAGAGACTGGAGGATTTGAGATGCAAGCAATAGAGAAACAAATCAGGGAAAGGGCGAAGGCGCTTCTTGCCGATGGAATTGTTGACCGTGTGATCGGCTGGAAAAAAGGCGAGTACTTTTACGATAATACGCCGGCAGTTTTTGGCCCGGATGATATTGACGAGCTTATATACAACAGCTTTTGCGGTGCGAACCTCAGCAAATACCTGATTGCGGAAAGCAAAAAGGAAGGCAAGGTACTTGCGCTGTTAAAGCCGTGTGATACCTACAGCTTCAACCAGCTTTTGAAAGAGCACCGGATTAACCGTGAAAACGTATATGTGCTGGGAATTCCATGCCACGGCATGGCGGACATAGATAAGCTGCATGCAAAGGGAATCAAAGGGATCGAAGGCATCGAGCCAAACCGTAACATCAAAGGAGTCGAAGAGGCTGAGGATGACGCAAGCGAGCTCGAGCTTAAGGTTAAGACAATTTATGGCGATAAGACGTGTGCGCTTGGCGAGGTTTTACTTGAAAAATGCTGCGCATGCAAGGGGACGGAGCATGTCATTTTTGACGAGGTGATCGAGGACAGGCACCCAGTTCCACAGAGCTCGTTTGACCGCTTTGGCATGGTGAAAAAACTGGAGGCAATGACGCCGGACGAGAGGTTTAACTTCTGGCGCGCAGAGCTATCCAAGTGTATTCGCTGCAATGCCTGCCGGAACGTATGCCCGGCCTGCTCGTGCCTCAAATGTGTGTTTGATAATGACAATTCCGGCATCAGCAGCAAAGCGAATGTAGATACGTTTGAAGAAAACATGTTCCATATTATCCGCGCGTTCCATGTGGCGGGGCGTTGCACGGATTGCGGCGAATGCAGCCGCGTTTGTCCGCAGGGTATTCCGCTGCATCTGCTGAACCGTAAATTCATCAAGGATATCGATGAATTTTATGGAGAATACCAGGCCGGTAAGGACGATAATTCCCCGTGGCCTCTTGTGGAATACACAGAAGGCGACGTGGAGCCGGACGTTGTAAGCAAAGGAGGAGAAAAGTGATGCAAAAATTGCCTATGAGCCGAATCGGCGAGCTTTTTTCCGCAATGAACGGGAACAGGGAATTATATGTGCCGGTTACGAAGGCCGGTAAGGCGAATTTCGATAAGTGGAGCGAAGATGCGAATGTGAATCTGAGCGCGCTGCATACTGTAAAATCGCCAAAGGATATGTTTTTCCCGCAGAGCGAGGATCTCGTGGCCTTTAAAATGGAAGGCAAGAATATCGATGTACTGCCGCCGGAAGAGCCGGATACGCCCTTTGTGGTATTTGGCGTTCGCCCGTGCGACGCAAGAAGCATGGAAATACTTGACCTTGTGTTTTTAAGCGATCCGGTAGATACCTATTATGAAGCGCGCCGCAAAAATGGCGTGGTGGTATCACTGGCGTGTAACGAGCCGGAGGAAACGTGCTTTTGCGGCGCGTTTGGCATCGATGCGACGAAGCCGGCCGGGGACGTCGCAACATGGATCGTAAACGATAATCTTTACTGGAAGCCCCTTACCGAAAAGGGCGAAGAGTTGACAGCGCAGCTTTCCGGGTTACTGGAAGCAGCGGATGAAACGGAAATTGAAGACGCGACCAGGGCGGTAAAGGAAATCTTAAACAAGCTGCCTCTTCGTGATTTAAGCCTCGAAGGTTTTGGCGAAGACAACATGAACGAATTATTTGATTCGCCGCAGTGGGCGGAGCTTTCACGTGCGTGTATCGGTTGCGGCACTTGCACATTTGTGTGCCCGACCTGCCAGTGCTATGACATCCGCGATTTCAATACGAACGATGGCGTACAGCGTTACCGTTGCTGGGATTCGTGTATGTATTCCGACTTTACGAGAATGGCGCACGGCAACCCGCGTAAAACGCAGGTGGAGCGTTTCCGCCAGCGGTTTATGCACAAGCTGGTATATTTTCCCGCGAATAACGACGGGGTATATTCCTGCGTGGGATGCGGAAGGTGCGTAGCAAAATGCCCGATCTCCATGAATATCGTAAAGGTAATAAAAGCTTTGGGAGTGAATGAAGATGAGCGATAAGATCGATATGAGCAGAAAGGATTCGTTGATCCCAATGGTTGGGGTTATTACGGATATCAGAAAGGATACGCCCGATGTAAAGACGTTTCGTGCCAATGCACCGGGCGGCGGCGTATGCTTTGAGCATATGCCGGGCCAGTGCGCGATGCTTTCGATTCCCGGCGTGGGTGAGGCGATGTTTTCCATTACCTCTTCGCCGACCAATACGGAGTTTATGGAATTCAGCATCAAAAAATGTGGTTGCCTGACAGATTGGCTGCACCAGATGGATGTAGGCCAGCAGATTGCGATCCGCGGGCCTTATGGAAACGCTTTTCCGGTGGAAACCGAGCTGAAAGGCAAGGATTTGTTATTCATTGCAGGCGGTATCGGCCTTGCGCCGCTGCGCTCGGTGATCAATTACGTGCTTCATTACAGGGAAAATTATGGAAAGGTTGATATCCTTTACGGATCGCGTTCCATGGACGACCTTGTGGACTTTAATGAAATTAAAACAGAGTGGTCGAATGCGCAAAACGTGGATGTACATCTTACGATTGACCGCGAGCAGGATGGCTGGGACGGACACGTCGGTTTCGTTCCTGATTATGTCAAGGAGTTGCAGTTCAGTACCGATAAGACGGTACTGGTGTGCGGCCCGCCGATCATGATCAAGTTTACGCTTGCGGCTCTTGAAACGCTTGGTTTTGATAAAACACAGGTATATACGACAATGGAGCTTCGGATGAAGTGTGGAGTCGGCAAGTGTGGGCGCTGCAACATTGGTTCGAAGTATGTTTGTAAAGACGGTCCGGTTTTCCGCTGCGATGAGCTTGAAGAATTACCGGACGAATATTGATTGAGAGGAGAGACAGATAAATGGAAGAAATGGTAAATGTCTTTCTGATGGGAAAAAAATATAGTGTCCCGTCAGGCCTTACCATCATGGGGGCAATGGAATATGCGGGATACCAGCTGGTGCGCGGCTGCGGCTGTCGAAACGGATTTTGCGGGGCCTGCGCGACGATTTACAGGATCAAGGGAGATAATACGCTCAAGTTTTGCCTTGCATGCCAGACGACGGTAGAGGACAATATGTATGTAGCGATGCTGCCGTTTTTCCCAATCGTCAAACCAGTTTACGATATGGAAAAAACCAAGCCTACAGAGCAGATTATGATGCAGCTTTATCCTGAGATTTACAGCTGTATTGGCTGCAACGCCTGCACAAAGGCCTGCACTCAGGAGCTTAAGGTAATGCAGTATATTGCACACGCACAGCGTGGCGAATATGAGAAATGCGCGGAAAAATCTTTTGACTGCGTGATGTGCGGCGTGTGCTCGGCACGTTGCCCGGCAGAGATTTCCCATCCGCAGGTCGCTCTTCTCGCGCGCCGGTTGACCGGAAAATATATCGCGCCCGAATCAAAGCATCTGACACAGCGCGTACACGATATCGAGAACGGCGATTTTACAAAGCTTCTCGAGGATGTTGCGGGAAAACCGATCGAAGAATTAAAAGAGCTCTATAACCATAGAGAGATCGAAGAATAAGGAGGCGGGAATTATGTTTACACCAGAAATGCTTGAATCCATCAAAAAGGTGGAGGCGACAAGGGCAGACAGAATCGGCGTAGAACCCAAAAGAATGACCGCCGAAGAAAAAGAAACGCTTTTGAGCAAGTTTCATCCGGACTATAAAACAGATAGCTTTGAAGCGCTCAAAATAGGCCCAAACAAGGGCGATAAGGTGCCGATTGAGCTTGCTGCGCTTTTGCAGGCCAACAGCAGGGTAAAGGGGCTTGACCTAGACCTTGAAAATGTGGCATATGATGTTGACGTACTCATCATCGGTGGCGGTGGCGCAGGCGCTTCTGCGGCGATTGAAGCGCATAACGCAGGGGCAAACGTTATGATTGTAACGAAGCTTCGCATGGGCGACGCCAACACGATGATGGCTGAGGGCGGCATACAGGCAGCCGATAAAGCGAACGATTCCCCGGCGATCCATTATCTGGATGCGCTGGGCGGAGGCCATTACGCAAATAAACCTGAGCTTTTGAAAAAGCTGGTGTCCGAAGGGCCCGGCGCAGTAAAATGGCTCAACGAGTTTGGCGTGATGTTTGATAAAGCGCCGGACGGAACGATGATCACAACGCATGGCGGAGGTACGTCGCGCAAAAGGATGCACGCAGCAAGAGATTATTCCGGCGCAGAGATTATGCGCGTGTTGCGTGACGAAGTCATGAACCGTGAAATTCCGATTGTTGACTTTACAGCGGCGATTGAGCTGATTTTGGACGAAAATGGTAAAGCTGCGGGCGCAGTGCTGCAGAATATGGAAACGTGCGAATATCTGGTAGCGCGTGCAAAGACAGTTATTATTGCAACCGGTGGGGCAGGACGCCTGCATTATCAGGGGTTCCCGACCTCCAACCATTACGGCGCTACGGCAGACGGACTCATTCTTGCATATCGTGCGGGTGCACCGCTTTTGTATGCGGATACCCTGCAGTATCATCCTACGGGCGTTGCGTTCCCGGAGCAGATATTCGGCGCGCTTGTGACGGAAAAGGTGCGCTCTATGGGAGCGATGCTCATCAACTCCGAAGGGGAGGCTTTCATGCACCCGCTCGAAACGCGCGATGTAGCGGCGGCTTCGGTTATCCGCGAATGCAACGAACGCCATAAGGGTGTGGAGACTCCGGAAGGTTATGGCGTATGGCTTGATACTCCAATGATCGATATCATCCACGGCGAGGGAATGCTGGAAAAAAGACTTCCTGCGATGCTGCGGATGTATATGAAATATGACATCGATATGAGAAAAGTACCGATCCTGATTTATCCGACTCTTCACTACCAGAACGGCGGAATCGATATCAGCGTCGACGGCATGAGCCATGTTGAAAACCTGTTTGTAGCGGGAGAGGCTGTTGGCGGAATCCACGGGCGGAACCGGCTGATGGGTAATTCATTGCTCGACGTAATCGTATTCGGCAGGAATGCAGGGCAGAATGCGGCTGCGAAGGCTTCCTCAGTGAAGGTTGGAAAGTTGACGCTCGATCACGTGGATAAATACGCAAAGGAAATGGAACAGGCGGGCATCAAGAGCGATAAAGTATCGCCGCTGCTGCTCCCCACATATACGCATGGCAGGGAAAAACGCCAGGCGGAATAAAGACGGGGCAGCGGAATCAGCAAGTTTATTTTGAAAGACTGTAAAATTGTTATACACAGCATACGTTTTAGCCATTTTTGGCGGAGCGTATGCTGTTTGCCTTTCAGGTATCTAATGAGGTCTGGCCGGATGGCTTATTGAAGCGGGGAAGAAAACATCGTGAGTGATACGGAAGTAAAACAACGATGAACAGGGTAGCAAAAAATAATGAGCCAAACACCGAACAGGACAGAAATATCAAAAATGCAAATTAAAAATAACACATACAGCGATCTTCTATGATATAATAAATATAATACAGGATAGTACAGGTTGGGTATCAAAGTGTTTCACAAAATCGCAAAAGCTTTTCAGGGAATTCTGGATAAAATCGAAAATAGCAAGGTTTCCCGTGCGATACGCAAAGGGCTTATTACTGCTATCCCGGTTCTTATGATCGGATCCATCGCGCTTATTTTATTGAGTTTGCCAATCGAGGCTTTTCAAAGCTTTCTTGCTTCTTTTGGCGGCGGAATTTTGCATCAGATTTTGAGCCTTGTCCACAGTGCGGCGTTTGACTTTCTCGCAATCGTTTTTTTAATCACGATCAGCTATAGCTACGCGCAGATTTGCAGCAACAAAATGTCTATGAGGATTGGCGTTCCCGTGATTGCATTGTGCTGCTTTATGATTATGTCGGGCGCGGGCACGGATAGCTTTTCCATGTCCAACTTTGGCGTCAACGGCCTTTTTATTGCAATCCTTACGGCTGTTTTTTCCAGTATGCTCTTTATCAGGCTTGCATCCGTACCAAAACTGGCGTTGCATATTTATGCCGATGGTACCGACCATGATTTCAATACGGCCTTTTCCATGATATTGCCCGGCGCGATTGTGCTGCTTGCTTTTGCCACTGTAAACTATGTTCTAACCAACGTTTTGGGAGTAAACAATTTATCTGATTTTCTGGCGGAGAAAATGATTACCCTGTTTATGGGATTGGGGGAGGGACTGCTTTCCGGAATTTTATTCGTATTCTTCCTTGGAACGTTTTGGTTTTTCGGTATCCATGGCGGAAACGTTATGGATCAGGTTTCCCAGCAATATTTTGCGGGAAATGTGGATGTTAATATTGCAAACATTGCCGCTGGTTTACCACCCACGGAAATATTGAGCAAAACCTTTTTTGACGTATTTGTATTTATGGGGGGCTGCGGAACAATCCTCTGTCTCGTAATTGCAGTCTTTTTATTTTCCCGCAGGAGGAGCGTAAAGGACATTGCAAAAATGGGCGTCGGCCCTACCATATTCAATATCAACGAATTTGTAATTTTTGGTCTGCCGGTCGTTCTCAATCCCGTATTTTTTATTCCGTTTGTTTTAACGCCGATTGTGATTACCGTGATCTCTTATTTCGCCGTTTATCTTGGGATTGTACCTTATGTGACGCAAACGGTAGAGTGGACAACTCCAGCCATACTGAGCGGCTTTGTGGCGACGGGCTCTGTTGCGGGAAGCCTTTTGCAAATCGTAAATATTGTTGTGGGCGTTTTGATTTACCGTCCATATTTTCAGGATATACGAGAAAAAACAGCTTGTCAGCGTAAAGAACGATATTTTGAAATTGACAAGAATTTTAAACGAAGCGGAAAAGGAAAATAAACAGCCCGGGCTATTGAACCGGAACGATCGGTTGGGTTCAGTTGCAAAAATGTTGACGACAGATCTTCGGCACGCAATCAAAGCCCATAAGCTGACGCTGTATTATCAGCCGCAGGTGAGGGGAACGGGCGAATGCTTTGGGGCAGAGGCGCTGCTTCGCTGGGAACATGAAATCGGAGGCTTTGTCTCTCCGCCGCTGATCATCGAGCTTGCGCGGGAAGCGGGATTTCTGGGAGAACTGGAGCGGGAAGTGCTTGATATGGCCTGCGCAGGGCTTTCCAGCCTCAATGAAAAGTTGGGAAAGGATTTTGAACTGTCGTTCAATATTACTCCGGATTCCCTCGGGGAGCGGGACTTTTTCGAACAGCTACAGGGTATTGTGCAGAAGAATGCAGTTAATCCGCAAAACTTGTGGATTGAAGTGACGGAGCAGGCTTTGCTCGCAGATACGCCGGAGATGGAAAAGACGATGAATTTGCTCCGCAAGGCTGGCTACAGGCTTTCCCTTGACGATTTCGGTATGGGGCATACGTCTTTGCTGTATTTACAGAATAACCAGTTTGATCAGGTAAAACTGGATGGTTCCATTGTGCGGGATATGCTGCAAAACGACCGCTCGTGCGATATTATTTCTTCTATTCTCTACTTGAGCAAATCACTCCATTTTTCAGTTTTGGCCGAATATGTAGAGGTGCCGGAGCAAAGAGAAAAGCTTATGGAGCTTGGCTGCAATGAGTTTCAGGGCTATCTGTACAGCAAACCGGTACCGGAAAATGAATTTGTAGAGCTGGTTACGAAATGGAGAAAGCTGCATAATGGCGAGAGTCTTTAGGCAGAGCCGTCCAAAGTTTAAGGATTATCAAAATCCGCATTATGAAGGGGAGAGCGGATTTTTTATACATAACGGAAAGAATACTTGTTTTTCATGAAAAAATCGAAGTTTTGATGTACTTTGCAGGAAGAATGATGTAAGATATTAGTGAAAACAATTCATAAAATGTCTTTTTCAATACGCAGGAAATACAGATTAATAGGAGGTTTTTTGTATGCTTTCAAAAAAGGAAATGTATCGTTATGCCGGTGACCTTTCGCAGTTGTTTTATGCCAGACAGTATCGTCTCGTCGGAGGACGTGCGGATGGAATGCGTGCTGTTGACGTAAATAATGGCGCGGGAATTGAATTTACTGTATATGTGGACAGGGCAATGGATATCGGAAGGTTTTCGATCCATGGCGATAACTGCGCTTATCTCTCTAAAGCAGGCATGGCTGCGCCAGCCTATTATGACGACAAAATGGGCGGGTGGCTCAAGACGTTCAACGGCGGGCTTCTTACAACCTGTGGGCTTACGCAGGTAGGACAGCCGTGTGTGGACGACGGCGAAGAGCTTGGGCTACATGGGGATATCAGCGCGGCTCCGGCAGAAGACTTTTGCTGCGAGGTGGATATGGATGCGGAAATACCTGAAATTATTCTTCGTGGCAAAATGCGTACTGCCAGAATATTTGGAAAAAGCATTTGCATGACGCGTGAAATCCGGGTGAAATATGGCGATAACAAAGTATATCTTACTGACAAAGTGGAAAATCTTGCGGCAACCCGCCAGCCATATATGGTGCTTTATCATATGAATATGGGGTACCCGCTCCTTGACGCGGGCGTTAAATTCGAAACGAGCGGCGAATATACCGGCCCATACGCCGAATACCCGGAGGAGAACACTAAGAACCGTTTGATTTACCCGGACGTATCCGATTCAGGGGCGGAAGAGGTATACTATTATAAAAACAAGGCCGAAAGGGACGGAATGGGTTATGCCGGCATCTACAACGAGAAGCTGAAAAAAGGCATCCGCATCTGGACAAAGCCCGAGCAGCTCGACCGTTTTGCAAACTGGAAAAATCCATATGCAGGTGATTATGTGATGGGCGTTGAGCCGAGCAACTGCTTTGTCGGCGGACGGGAAAAAGAACGCGAAACAGGACTTAAATACATTGAACCCTATGAAGTAAAAACGCAGGAACTAATCATAGAAGCTATCTAAGAAATAAAGCAATCAAAAGGCCGTGCATTTTGTACGGCCTTTTTAGTATGTCTTTAGCCAGTTGAGGGAGCGAAGCGAACGAAACAAAAACCCACCCGTTAAACGGGTGGAAAAAGAAAGCTTACAGCGCAAAAAACTCCTTTCGAGTAGAATGTAGATGTTCAGGCT
>NZ_LAYJ01000049.1 GCF_000981035.1 Christensenella hongkongensis | reverse complement strand
ACGATTTGTTAAAAAGGAAGGCAACAAGAAGTAAAGAAAGGATTGGCTATGAATAGAGATAACATACGCGACCAGGATGCGATTAAGAAGAAGGAAACGAATTTTGACAGAATAACAAAATCTCCAGCCGAATTAGTAACGTGGCTTATATGCCCGTATAAGCACAAGAAAAAAGGGAGAATATGTTCAAGGTATACTGTCTGCGAAAATTGCATAATTGACTGGCTTAATCAAGAAGTGAAGTAAAACAAAAAGAACAGCCCGCGGTGCTGCGGAACCGTTCTCTCTGTGTTCTAATTTATATGGTGAATATATTATACCACAAAAGGAGAAGGAACGTGCAGACGAAATACAAAATTGACAGAAAAACACGAACGCAAATACTGATATATATCCAAAAATATGGCGAATATCGCAGTTGGTATGATGCTGAACGAAGTAGGATATTATATCCGTCAACAAAACAGGCGGATGGAATGCCACGGGGTGGATATGTCGGCAATCCAACGCTGTCGGCAGCGGAAAAGCTGGAACGACTTGAAGGTGAGCATAGAACAAGGGTGATCAGAGCGATAGACCAGGCGCGACACCTTATAGGCGTAGACATCCAGCAAACATTAGAGCAAGAGGAAATATTGAGACAATGTATATGGTTGTCATGCGAGAACCCGAGAGAATACCCGTTTGAAGTGTTTGAGAAGAAGCTTTATGTTTCAAGAAGACAGTTTTACAGGTATAAAAATAAGTTCATGAACGACATCAAGGACTTACTTGGGTTATAAAGATGGCACTGTGCGTTCAAAAAACGTGGTATAATAGTAGTGTAGAATTATGCGAAAACGTCATCCTTATGGGTGGCGTTTTTGTTTTGGAGGATAAAATGAGAAATAAAGTTTCAGATATTCACGTGAATATTAAAGTGGACAATCTGCAAGAGGCCTGCGATCTCATCCAGTCAATAAAGAAGGGGCTAAATGAAATTGCAGACGATATATACAGATTATATGAGCTTGTTAAAAGCCGAGAGAGTTAACCATATAGGCTTGTATATTGCACTGGAGAGAAGGACGGAGCAATGAACAAATACAACGCAGAGCACTACCGGGATGAAACGGCAGCTATAGCGATCAGCAGGGCAGACAAGGCAAGGCGGCGCTTAAAGAAAGAACCGATAAGGCAATTAGTCGGGTTGACATACAAAATAGGCGAGGTGTGTGGGTTGGAATATAAGAATGGCGTGGTGAGGATATGGCAAATAGTACGAACCTAAAGCCGCCAAGCACGAGGGAAGCACGGGAAAGGGGACGAAAGGGCGGAAAAGCGTCGGCAGCAGCAAAAGCCCGCAAGAGAACCTTCCGCGAAGTGTTTGAGGCGGTACTGGAAATGGATATCGACAGAACGATCAGCGGACAGTCCGATAAAATCGCTGATAAATTTGGCGGCAAGATAACGGTGCACGAAGCGATCGCAATGGCAATCGCAAGTAAGGCAATAGACGGAAACCTCGATGCGGCTGAAATGATACGGGATACAATAGGCGAGAAGCCGGCGGATAGTATTAACCTGAATAATAACATGTCCCTGGAAGGGAAGCTGAAGCGGATCGTGGGGGATAAGTTTTGATTAACACCCGGGCATTCATAGAAGAATACCTGAAAATACGGGATAAAAAGGCACAGCTCATTGATTTTAAGCTGAATCCCGCACAGATGAAGCTATATGATGCGATTGCGCGGCAGTATCAGGAAGGAAAACCGATCCGCGCGGTGATACTGAAGGCACGGCAAATGGGATTTTCGACCTTGACGGAGGCTGTGATCTTCAAGGACACGGTGACGCAGGCGAACATTACGAGCGGTATTGTGGCGCATGAGGTACAGGCTACAAACAACCTGTTTCGAATGTCGAAGCGGTACTACGAAAACCTTGATCCTGAATTGCAGCCGGAGCTGAAAGCGTCGAACGCGAAGGAGCTGATTTTTGACTTTGCAGACGGCGCAAGCTCGATTAAATGTATGACGGCGGGAAATACAAGTATTGGACGCTCTGATACGTTCCAGAACCTGCACTTATCCGAGTATGCGTTCTGGCCGGGAGCGAAAGGCGAGATATTGACAGGTCTTTTGCAGGCGGTGCCAAACGAACCGAATACAATGGTAATCATTGAAAGCACTGCAAACGGCTATGACGATTTCAAAGATATATGGGATGCGGCGGCAGCCGGGGAAAACGACTTTATCCCGGTGTTTTGTGCGTGGTGGGAACACGAAGAATACCGGATGCCATATACGGGCTTTCCCTTGACGGAATATGAAAAGCAGCTGCGGGGAACCTACCACCTATCGCCCGAGCAGCTTGCATGGCGGCGGTGGTGTATCAAAAACAACTGCCGGGGAAACGAAGATACATTCCGGCAGGAATATCCCGCCTGCCCGGAGGAAGCGTTCCTGATGAGCGGACGCCCCGTGTTTGACAATGCTGTGGTGATGCAGAGGATTGCACAGCTTACTGAGCTGTATTCGGTAAAGCCATACCAGCAGGGTTGCTTCCTGTACACATGGAACGATGAAAGCAGCAGGGATTATATCACGGATTGGAGCCTTGGAAACGGCGATGCAGTCCGCATCTATAAACCGCCGAAGGAGGGGGTTCCTTACGTGATTGGCGCGGATACCAAGGGAGAGGGAAAGGACTTTTATACTGCGACGGTGATCGACAATCAGACGGGCGAACGTGTGGCAACGCTGCGGATGCAGGTAAACGAATCAAGGCCCTTCACCTACCAGCTGTACTGCCTTGGGCGGTATTATAACGACGCGCTGGTTGGTATTGAAATGAATTTTAACACTGCGCCGATTGAAGAGCTGCAAAGGCTTGGGTATCCAAAGCAATATATCCGGCGCAGGTATGACGATTATTCCAAGGGCTACCAGAAGCGTTTTGGCTGGAAGACGGACGGGAATACGAGGCCGCTGATCATTGATAAGGAAATCGATGTGATCAACAACAGCATTGGGCTGTTTGCGGATATCGAAACGCTGCAGGAGGCGATTACGTTTGTATACGACGATAACGGCAGGCCGGATGCGATGGAAGGAAGGCACGACGACCTTTTGTTTTCGGACATGATTGCAAATGAGATACGCACGCAGCAAAGGTTCACAGTGGAAACAGGAAAGGAAAAAAGCAGGTATGAGGCGGACATGGAAGCGCTGCTCAGCTATGGAGGATGAGGAATGTTAGAGGTGTTTTTGTGCGGGCTGGTTGCCGCGGGGGCGTTTGTGCTCGTGGTGGTTGGGCTTGCGGTAAAAAAGCGGTATCTGGAGGAGGCGGAGGAAAAGCCTGCCGCAGCCGGACAGGAAAAAGAAAAGAGCGTAATGGACAGGCAACTGGAAAACATTCTGAATTATGAGGTGCCGGGTTACAGGCAGCAGGAGGTGGACAATGAAAATTAATAAGGAGCCTGCTGCGGTCTGGCGCGAGTACCAGAACGGGCGGGCGTACAAGGAACAGCTTGGGCTATACGAGCAGGTACGCAAAAACGAGAATTTTTACAATGACAGGCAGTGGGAGGGCGTGAAAGCGCCGGATCTTGTAAAGCCTGTATTTAACTTTTTAAAGCCGGTGGTGAATTATTATATCGCCATGCTGATTTCTGACGACATTGCAGCCAATATCGAGGTGATGGACGGGGAGGCGGGGCAGGAAATTGCCGGGATTGTGCCGCGCGTTATCTCTACGGAGATAGACGGCGTGATGGAGCGTACAAACGTAAAATTCAAAAACCGTAAGATGATTCGAAACTGCGCGGTGGACGGCGACGCCTGCTTTTACGTGTGGTTTGACACGGACGCGGAAACGGGCTTTTCCTACAAGGGGCAGATCGAGGTAGACCTTGTGGACAATACCAACGTATATTTTGGGAATCCGTCTGAAGCAGACCCGCAAAAGCAGCCGTATATCCTGATTTCATCCCGCAGGCTGACGGCGGACGTAAAGGACGAGGCGGAAAAGAACGGCGTTGATCCGGACGAGGTGACGCCGGATGCGGAGTCTATGTATGTAAATGCGGAAAAGGATACGGAAAACGAATATACGACCGTGCTGCTTAAGCTTTGGAAGGAAAACGGCACCGTGCACATGATAAAAAGCACGGAGAAGGTCGTTATAAAAAGCGATACGGATACGGAATACCGGTTGTACCCGCTGGCATGGATGAGCTGGGAGGATGTGAAGAACAGCTATCATGGAGTATCGCCGATCACAGGGAAGATACAGAACCAGGTCTTTGTCAACAAGCTGTACGCGCTGGCGATGATACAGGTGCAGAATACCTCGTTTCCAAAGCCGATTTTCAACAAAAATGTGATCGACCATTGGAGCAGCAATCCGGGAGAGGCGCTGGGCGTGGCGGGGCCGGTGGACGGTTCTATTTTCAGCTCGTACCGCCCGCCTGATATGAGCGCGCAGGTGAATAACCTGATTGACAGCGTGATCAAATACACGAAGGACATGATGGGAGCGTCCGACGCGGCGCTTGGCAACGTAAACCCGGACAATACCTCAGCGATTATCGCCGTGCAAAAAGCCGCGGGCTTGCCGCTCGATATCCAGCGCATGGATTTTTACAATTTTGTGGAGAGCTATGTGCGGATATTTATCGACATCATGCGGGTAAATTATGGAAAGCGAAACATCATCCTGACGAACAGCGACGGCGAAAAGGAACCGTTGCTTTTTGATTATGCGGTTTTGAACGACATTGCGCTGCACCTGAACATTGATATTGGACAGGCGGCATATTGGAGCGAGCTGACGCAGGTGCAGACGCTCGACAACCTGATGGATCGCAAGATATTGCCGGATGCGGTTACCTACCTTGAAAGCATGCCGGATGGGTACATCAAAAACAAGCAGGAGATTATTGGCAAGATCAAGGAGATGATGCAGGGTGCGGTGCAGGAGCAGGCGGGTATGCTGCCGGCGGGGGCGGATGGCGGCATGCAGCAGCCGCAGAGTGGGCAGCCTGAAATGCAGCCCGAAGGAGGATTGAGCGATGAGGAAATTATGAGTGTGGTACAGGGAATGCAGGGCATGGGCAAGGAAGAAGCCTTGGAAGTGATCGACGCAATGCAGGTCACGGACGATGACAAAGCCCAGGTATTGGCGGCCTATGAAGCAATGGGAGGCAGAAATGGACAATGATATTTGCGCGAGCTGCGGACTTGAAAAAAGAGTCACAGGAAGCAGCGTGGTAGTGCGCGGGGATAGCTCGCCGGACACGCAGACAAGGGTATACAATGTGCTGACGCTTGAATGCAGGAATCCAAACTGCCCGGACCGCGGCAAACAGTCTGAGGTGTGGAATGAGATCAGCATAGCATCCGGGAAGGATGAAACAGGCAGCTCCTGAGGGCTGCTTTTTTCATAAAAAACAGGAGGAAATGAAAATGACTGATGAAACCAATCAGGAAACAGGATTTGAAGAGGGATTTGAGGATGCGTTTTCTGTGGAAGACGCAAGCGAAACCGGACAGGAAGAAGCTATGGAGGAGCCGGAATCCCAGCAGCAGGAATCAACGCCGGACGCCGGGATGGAGCGCAGGCACGATGAGGGCGAAACAGGGCGGGAGACTGAAGGTGAAAACCCGGAGGAAAAGCAGGAAGAAGCGCCTGAGCGGTTTGTGGTAAAGCACAACGGGCAGGAGCTGGAGCTTTCGCGCGAAGAACTGATCGCAAACGCGCAGAAGGGCCTCGACTACGACCGGATACGCGAGGACCGCGAAGCACTGCGAAATGCCCGCGAGATACAGGTGTTGGGCCGGCTCGCAAGGCAAAACGGAATGAACCGGGAAGAATACCTGCAGTCCATAGAGGCGAACCTGCAAAACGCGGCAATCGAAACCAGAGAGGCCGCGTATCTCGAGCAGGGTATCGATCCGGCAGCGGCGCGCAGGCTTGCGGAAGCGGAGGTAAAGGCGGAAATGCTTGAAACCGCCGTAAAAACGCAGGAGCAGGAGAGGCAGGAGCGGGACAGCTTCGAAGCGAAGATGAAGCAGGACATCGAGGAATTTGACCGGTTGTATCCTGATGTGAAGGAGCTGCCGCCAGAGGTGATAGACGAAATTTCGAGCACCGGAAAAACGCCGGCCATCGCCTATGGGGAATACCTTCTCCGCCAAAAAGAGAAGGAAATCATGGAAAAGGAAGCCGAGCTTGAAAGGGTGCGGCAGGAGGAAAAGAACAAAAATACAACGCCCGGCAGTGTGAAGGGAAACAGCAATGCACAGCCTGATCCGTTTACAGCCGGGTTTGATATGGAGCTTTAGGAGGAATAAGCTATGCCTATTTATTTACATGACAGATATGACAAAAAAATACAGGAAGCCTTTGTGAAGGAAAGCGTGATCAAGGGACTGCTTGCAAACGATTATGATTTTTCCGGGGTGAAAACCGTGAAGATCAGCACGCTGCAGACGGTACCCATGAACGATTACCAGAGGACGGGTACAAACCGTTACGGTACGCCTGTTGAAATGGAGGATACCGTGCAGGAGCTCACGATGACGCAGGACAAGGGCTTTGCGATCACGATTGACAAGGGCAACAACGCAGACCAGCAGGGTATCAAGTCCGCAGGCCGCGCGCTTGCCCTGCAGATCAAGGAGCAATGCGTGCCGCTGATGGACCGGTATGTGCTGGATCGCCTGGCAAACCTTGCGGGGACGATTGTGGGCGACGGGACTGCGATCAGCAAGGCAAACGTGGTGGAGCGTATTTCCACAGGTACGGTGGCGCTTGACGATGCGGAGGTGCCTGAGGGAAACAGGACGCTGCTTGTGTCGGCTACGACGTACAAGCACCTGCGCCTTTCGCCTGAGTTTATCGGCGCGGAAAAGCTGGCGGTGAAATCCCTGACCAAGGGGCAGGTTGGCGAATACGACAATATGCGCGTGGTGAAGGTACCGAAGGGAAGATGGCCCGGCGGCGTGAACTTTATGATCGTCTACAAAAAGAGCGGCTGCGCGCCGGTGAAGCTTGACGACACGAAAATCCACCAGGACCCGCCCGGATTATCCGGCAACCTGCTTGAAGGAAGGCAGTACTATGACTGCTTTGTATTCGGCACAAAGGCGGACGGCATTTATGTGGACGTGGACACGAGCGTAAAGGGCGTAACGGCTGCGCCGGTGGTTGCGGTTTCCTCGAACACAGCGACGATTACGGCGGTATCCGGCGTTTCGTTCAGGTACACAGTGGACGGTACCGATCCGCGGTATTCGCCTACGGCGCAGGACTACAGCGCGGGCGTTGCGCTTACGTCGGGACAGGCGTTTAAGGCATATGGCACGAAAGCGGGAGAATATCCAAGCGGCGTGTCTGTGGCGGTGAACGAGTAAAAAAGGCTTTGAGAAAGGGGAGCGGCTTGCTCCCCTGATCTCTTTTTATGGAGGTTTTATCATGGAAAAGAAAACGGAGCCCGCAAAGGCGACGGAAAAAGCCGCAGGGAAGAAGCAGGCGGAAAAGACACGGTATTTTTATCTGGACAGGGAAATTACGGCGGAAGAAGCCGGAGCGCTGTCCGAACCTGTGGTTCGGGGTACAGCGCCCGGGCAAGGGCCGTCCGAAATGCCTGAGCTTCCAAGAACGCAAGCGAAAGCGCGGCGTGATTGGTAAAGCAAAGGTATGCAGGGCTAACAAGTGGAACGAAGTTTGAGCGGGAACGGCCTACTGCCGCTATACGAAAAGCGACGCATGAGACAGCACCGGCGGAATAACATCGGCAGGCAAAGTTTTGCGCGCAGCGTGAAACGAAGCAATGAGGGCACGGGAGGAGGAGCGACTATGACTGCACGGGAAATATATGATAAGGTTGGCAGCCTGATGTTTTGGGAGGAAAGCGACAAGGCGGATTACCAGCCATATTGGCTTGACACCTTAAACCGGCTGTTGCAGGAAAATTTTATGAAAAACAACGTCCTGCGCAAGA
Organism: Christensenella hongkongensis; assembly: GCF_000981035.1. Taxonomy (GTDB): domain Bacteria; phylum Bacillota; class Clostridia; order Christensenellales; family Christensenellaceae; genus Christensenella; species Christensenella hongkongensis. The sequence goes on along the minus strand of NZ_LAYJ01000049.1, from coordinate 11,908 downwards.
TGCGCGGGAAAGAGCCGTTTACGGCAACGCCGCAGGCCATAGACCTCGATACGGAAGTGGACTATGAACCGGAGTTTACCGGGAACCTTCTGCCGCTTGGCGGCGCGGGGTATCTTGGCTTTGACGACGACCGCGTATACGCGACGGAGTATAAAAATAAATACGAATATGAGCGCGAGCAGATTCTTGCGGCAGGATATGAGGAAATAGGGAATGTATACGAGTAAGCCGGTGGCGGAGCCTGAGACCTATACAAAAATATATAAGGAATTCAAAGGCGTAGACCTCACCTCTGCGGTCACGGAGGTGGACGAGACGCGAAGCCCCTACGCGCCGAACATGATCGCGAATATGTCCGGGTTTCCGCAAAAACGCACGGGCCTTATGCAGCTTGCTTCTTATGACGGCGAGATATTTGGGATTCATCCGTATATCATGCAGGACGGAACCGGGAAGCGGGTAATCCATGCGGGGACAAAGCTTTACGAATTTGGAAAAGAAGCTGCAATCTACACCGGGATGCGTAACCACAAGAGCACAAGCTTTGTGATGAACGGAAAGCTGTATATTCTGGACGGGGAACATTACCTGAGCTACGACGGGACTACGGTTGCAAGCGTAGAAGCGTCCGCATATGTGCCGACGACGGCGATAGCAATGGCCCCTAACGGCGGCGGTACGGATTATGAGCCGATCAACCTGCTGCAGCCGCAAAGGACGAACAGCTACGCAGGAACCGAAGGAGACAAGGTTTACCAGCTGGACGCACAGAACATTGACTCTGTTGTGAAGTGCGAAAAGCTGGCGGCTGATGGCGTGACATGGACGGGAATCACGGCTTTTACTTACGATAAAGCGAGCGGCAAGGTGACGTTTACGACAGCGCCGGGCAAAAGCCCAGTAACGGGAGACGACAATGTAAAAATCACATTTTCAAAGAATGTGGCGGGCTACGCTGACCGGATTAAGCAGTGCACGATCAATGTTTTATACGGGATTGGCAACGACCACCGGATTTTTGTGTCCGGCAATCCCGGATACCGGAACTACGACTGGTATTCATGGAGCGGCAGGGCCGATTATTTCCCGGACATTGGTTACAGCGTTGTGGGTTCTGAAACAGGGGCGATCATGGGATATTTGAAGCAATACGACGATCTTGTGATCATAAAGAAGCCAAACGACCAGGATGCGTCAATTTTCATGCGGTCAGCTTCGCTGGACGACAAGAACCAGGCTAAATTTATTACGCGGCAGGGGCTGGCGGGCGTTGGGGCGGCATCGATGTACTGCTTTGGTACGCTCAATGACGATAATCTTTTTTTGACGCCCGGCGGTGTGTTTGGACTGGATACGTCATATGCCACACAGCAGAAAACGACGCAGCTGCGCAGCTATTATGTAAACGCGCAGCTGACAAAGGAGCCGGGGCTTGAGGAATCCGTAGCCTGCGTACTGAATGGCTTCTATTACCTTTTTGTAAACGGGCATGTGTATGTGGCGGATTCCAAGCAAAAAAACACAAATCCATCCAAGTCGTTTGGTTACGAGTGGTATTACTGGACGGATATCCCGGCGGCCTGTGTGCGGACGGACGGTGGTATTTTGTATGTCGGTTCAAAGGACGGGAAGCTATACAGGCTGAAAACCGAAACAGAGGACGGAATGCAGGCGTACAGCGATAGCGGCGCGCCGATTTATGCTGCGTGGGCGACCAAAATGGACGACCTGTCAGACGCTTCGATGTATAAAACGGTACTCAAGCAGGGAACGGGCACCTTGCCGATGCGGTTTGCGGCGTCGTCCGGGGATATCTGGTTTGTGACGGATGTGAAAAAAGCGGTCAAGGCGTTTTCCATGAGCACGGTATTTGATTTTGGAATGGTGGATTTCAACGATATCAATTTTGGCTCTCTGGAAAACCCGTCGTTTGTGCCTGTTCGCAGGAAGGAAAAAAAGGTAAGGATGCTGCAGACGATCATCGATAACAATGTGGTAAACCAGAGCTTTGGTATCTTCCAGATACAGGTAGCGTACCAAAAACAGAAGTATATTAAGCGGTAGGAGGATAAATATATGGCGGTCGATTGGAACGCAATTTATGAGCAAAAATGGAATGAACTCGCCGGAGGGTACGGCGAGCAGGAGAAATATTTAAGCGACGCGCAGGCAAAGGAACAGGGCGCGCTTGACACGCAGCGTGCGGAGGGCATTAAAAACCTGACGAATACGAGGGACCAGAACCTGCAGCAGGCATATATAACCCGCAGGCAGGCGGAGCGCGATATGCCGGGGCTGCTCGCGGCGCAGGGATTGAAAGGCGGGGCAACGGAAACGGCTGTTTCTTCTATCCTGCGCAATTACCAGAATACGAGGAACGCCGCAAACAACCGGTTTTCGCAGGACCAGTCCGCACTCGATACGACATACGCGACGAACAAGGCGGAGCTTGGCAGCAAATACGCAAATATGCTTGCAGAGCTGCAGCAGACGCGCAGGAACGAGGCGTATCAACAGGCGCAGTTTGCATACCAGGCAGCGCAGGCAGAGGAAGCTGCACGGCTTGAGCGCGAGCGCTTTGAATGGGAAAAGCAGCAGGCGGAAGAAGCGGCACGGCAGGCGGCGGCAAGCCGTAGCTCCGGCGGTGGTGGAGGCGGCTCCAGAAAAGGCAGCGGCAACACGACGAAAAAGAACCCTTATGCGGATTATGATCCGAATTATTGGCGCGGGCCTACAGGCGTTAACGGCTCTCGCAGTAGTAGCAGTAAAGCAGGGAAAAATATGGCTGCGGGTATGGCAACGCCGGGGCTTGGTTGGCTTGGGCGGTAAGCAGGAGAAAACAGGATGCCAAATGTGAGGAACAGTACAAATAAACTGAATACAAGAAGCGTTTCGAGCGCGCAGCAGGAAGCGAACCGCCGCCGTCAGGAAGAGCTCAGGAGAAGACGGGAAGCGGAACGAAGACGCGCCGAAGCAAGAAGGAAGCAAGAAGAAGCCCGGCGCAGGCAGGAGGAAGCGCGCAAGCGTCTTGCGGAAAACTCGAGGCAGCGTGAGCAGGCCGCAAACAGAAACCGGAAAACAGACAGCTCCATGCGCGGCGGCGTTTCCGGGAAAACCGCGAGCAAGGCAAACAGGGTAAGTGCGCCCTCATATACCGAGCGGCTCAGCAAGGAAGAAAAGATGCGCAGGGCGGGAATGCAGCTATACCAGTGGACGCAGCAGGCAAAGGAGCAGAAGTTTGGAAAAAGCGGCCTGCCAAAGTCGTTTATGCCGGAGCAAAATGCTGCGGCGAAAAGCCAAAATGGAATGTTTGATTTGCTTATTCCAAAGAAACAGGAGCCGGGGAAGGCGGAAATAAAGAAAAATGGAAACCTGTCGACGAATCGCACCTCCAACAAAGAACTTTCGGATACGGATTATCAATCTATTCTGAAAAGAAGCGATTTGGATTTATTGGCTAAGCAGGGAAAAGAGCAGGAAATAAGTGATACCAAAAATGGCACACGCGGCATGTGGAGGTCCCTGACCAACGAACTTGACCTTGAGCGTCAGGAACGGGAGAAGGGTAATGACGATCCGTCGCTGCAAGTATCATCACAAATGACTGACGACGAGCTGAAAACATATTACGCTGTGTATGCGTTGCATGGTATGGAAGAAGCAGACAAATATAAGGAAAGGATCAACCAGAGCATACAGGAAAGGGTTGCCGGGAACCGGCTTGATAAATACAACGATCTTGATAATGAGGCAATCAAAGCGATTGCCGGAACCATTATCGATTATGGCAGCGGCGTCGAAAGCGGCGTTCAGGGTATCCAGCAAACGGCAAGCTTACTTGGCGGGAATGAAAAACCGCATGATTCGACCTCAGGACAGATCACGCGTGAGAAATTACGGGAAGGGTATACCGGGGCAAGGGCGGTAGTATCAGACCTGACAAATAACGTTGGGAATATGACGCCCGCGCTTATGGCCTCGCTGTTTCCGGGAGGACAAGCACTTTCTGCAGCTACTCTGGGCGTTTCTTCTTTTGGGAATAGCTATCGTCAAGCAAAGCAGGAAGGAAAACCAACCGATCAGGCTGTTGCATATGCTATTCCATCAGCGCTTTCAGAAGTACTGATGCAAAAGGTTTTGGGGGGAGTCAAGGCGCTTGGAGGTAATACGAATCTTGCGAAATCGGCAGCGAACGCAATGGGAAAAGCTGTTAAAAATCCAATCGCGCAAAAAGGCCTGGAATCCTTGGCGCATATGGGCTCCGAAGGCGCAGAAGAATACCTGCAGGCTTTGCTCGATCCGATTTTAAGAAATGCAGCTTTTGGTGAACAAAACAAGCTTGATCCACTTTCTGAGGATAAATTGTATGCCGCGTTCTTAGGCGCATTATCTGCGGAGGCGATGAATTTACCTGCGGATGTGGCCAATGTAGCGCAAACAAAAAATGTCGGGAAAACGCTCAATAACAGCGAAGGATTACAAGGGCTTATCGAGAGTGGCCTTGAGAGCTCGCCGGATTCTGCATCTTTCGGTCAGGCACAGAGGTTGCAGAACCGGGAAGCGATGGGTAAGAAGGCATCTGATTTTGAGGTTGGTTCACTTGCAAATGCAAATCAGGCAGCTATCGACGCGGAAGCAAAAGCGAAGGCTATCATGGAAAATGCCGGGATACGCCGCGCCTTTAATCCAAACGATACGGTGACTTTGGCAAACGGGAACGAGGGAATCGTAATCGCCCGCGAGGGAAGTCAATATGTCGTCGCTGAAACCGGCAAGCAAGGATATTCCAGTGTTAATGTAGACGATATCACAGGGAAAGTACACTCATCAGCACAGAGCCTGAACAAATACATTGCACCGGAGGTGCGTGCAAGGCTAAACGAAAAATATGATGCGCGGCACGTTGAAAGGACGGCGAACCAGGTGTTTCTTGACAAGCTGACGCAGGGGCGTGGCATAAAGGCTGTGGTGGAGGACATGCAACCAGGAGCGGAGGCGTTTTACGACCGCACTACAAACACGATCCATTTTGCGCCGGATTCTACGCGCGCGGAAGTGATCGGCGGCGTGACGGCACACGAGCTGGCGCACGCGGCAGAAGGAAGCCCGAACTATGCGAAATACAGTGATTATGTTATGGAAAAGCTCTTTGCGGGAGACAGCGCGGCGCTCGCGCAGGCCGTTGAGGCAAAGCAGGAGCAATATATTTCACGCGGAATAGACCTTTCTGACGCGGACGCTGCGGCAGAGATCGTGGCCGACTATACCCGCCAGCTTTACAAAAGCGAGACGGACATTGACGCGCTGGTAACGGGAAACCGGAGTATGGCGCAGAGTATTTACGATTCCATTAAAACCGCGATCCGCAAGATACGAGCGTTTTTCAAAGGGGATTCAGCTACGCTGGCAAACATCCGGGAATACCAGGAGCTTCAGCGGGCGCAGAAGCTGTTTGAGAGAGCGCTTTCTACGCGGGAGAATGTGCAGGCGGAGGCGGCGCCGGCGTATGCGCTGAATGAATTTGGATTGGAGGAGTACACAAATAATGAAATCCAGCAACGCGCCAATAGTAAAAGTATTCTATTCGCCAACAGGGAACAGGATATAGTTGATTTTGTAAACGACTATATTGTGAATCGGTCAGAAGAATATAAGAGACTATATATTGGAAAAGTAGGAGAAGCACTTGCTGATCGAATTTTCGAAGATACGGGAATAGATGTCGGTAATTACAATGTGATTCTCAGAAGTGATTTTGAAAATCGCCATGCGAACGTGGATGCCGAACAATCTCGCGGCCAAATAGCTATTACGCCCGAGTTAATTGGAAGATTACCGGAAATAATATCCGCTTATGATTCCGTAGCGGTAAGCCGAAATGCAAAGAATGGAAAGCCGGCTCTTGTTTTTGAAAAAGATGTTGATGGAAAGAAGGTGGCAGTGGAATATATTTCGGATAAAAGGAAAGAAATGGCACTGCAAACAATGTATGGATGGGAAAACAAAAAGAACCATCCCACAGCGGAAAGTGCCGAAGCTTCTCCCATTACGTCCGAAACGAGAAGTGGTACTGGTTCATTTGATAATATTATACCTCAATCGGGCGACGATGTAAACAGGAAATACAGCATCAAAGGGGAGAATCCGTTGGATATTGCCAATTTGACAAAGGATGCGGCTGACACAACGCCTGTAATCCCATTGACAGAAGAAAAGCAAGCAGACGGGAGAAAATCGAAATTTGCCGGCAGTGTAGAAAATTCGCCATATTTAGAGGGAGATATAAAAGAGCTGATCAATAGCGATTCTGATGTGAAATATTATGAAGGCATCGCAAACGAAGACACGCTGGACACGGCCTACAGGAAATTGAAAGAGGGAAACAGGGAAGAAGTCGTCAGGTGGCTGACAAACGAAAGCAAAAAGGTAACGGCGGAGGACGTGGCAGAAGGCTTTATCCTCTTAAAACAGTATCAAGATGCAGGAGATTATGGCAGCATGATCTCTGTTGCGCGGAAATTACGAAAAATGGGCACTCAGGCAGGGCAAACAGTACAGGCATTCTCAATTCTGTCGCGCATGACGCCGGAGGGAATGGTTAAATTTGCACAGGCAGAACTGGATGACGCCTTTGAAGTGTTGAAAGAGAGAAAAAGTAAAAATTGGCTGGAGAACAATTCTTCCCGGTTTACCTTAACCGATGATGAAGTGCAGATGATCACAGACAATGTATTAAAAGCTTCGAATTTGCCGGAAGGAAGGGATAAAAATATTTTACTGGCTGAAATAAGCGCTCTCATACAGAATAAACTGCCGTCTTCTACTGCATCAAAATTTCGGGCGTTGCAGCGCATTTCTTTACTTTTGAATCCCAAAACCAACGTCAGGAATATTTTAGGAAATGCGCTTATGATGCCAGAACGCATTATCGCCGATTTTGTGGCTGCACCAATCGACCGCGCCATATCGAAAAAAACAGGCGTCAGGACAACAGGCGTTCCAAATATTTTAGATTATGGACGGGGATTTAAAAAAGGCGCCTATGAAAGCTATAACGATTTCAGGCGCGGAATTAACACCTTGAACCGGGAGGGTAACAGGTTTGAGATCGGCGAGGCGCCTGCGTTTAACCCGGAATATGCAAAAACCAAAGCTGGCAAGGCTCTGACGAAAGCGGCAGCGGCAACAGACAGGTTGACTTCATTTGTTCTGGAAATGGGAGACAGGCCTTTTTACGAAGCATATTTTGTGAACAGCTTAAACAACCAGATGAAGCTCGCGAACGTTACCGAGCCTTCGGCAGACATGATAGAGATTGCTACACAGGACGCTTTGGAAAACACCTATCAGGATAACAACGGGTATACAAAGTTTGTTGAGGGAGTCCGCCGCGGAATGAATTTTGGTAAGGATTTTGGATTTGGAAACATCGTAATTCCGTTTGCCAAGACGCCCGCAAACCTGACAAAGGCACTCGTAGAGTTTTCTCCCGTGGGACTGGTGAAATCTATAACGGCAGATGCGGCGAAGTTTAATCGGGCCGTAAATAACGGCACGGCTACACCGCAGATGCAACGTAAGCTGGTAAACAACATCGGCAAAGGCGTGGCGGGTACATTGGTAATATTGCTGGGCGCTTTCCTTGCAAGTGAGGGTATTATTTCCGGCGCCGGCGACGATGATAAGGATGCTGCGAATTTTGCCCGGAACGTCCTTGGCATCCAGCCGTACAGTGTTGTTATAGGAGGAAAATCGTATACGTATGACTGGGCTGCCCCGGTTGGCCCACAATTTGCGATTGCGGCAGACATTGTGAACAATATAAAAAATGGCGATACCGGTAATTTTGGCATGGACGCTTTGGGCAGTGGCGTGAACGCTATACTGAACGCGTTGCAAACCGGCGGCGGCGTACTGTTTGAACAATCATTCCTGAGGGGAATTCAGGACTTCTTCAAAGAGGACAACCTGATGCAGGCTTTGATCAATTCGGGGCTTTCTGTGATCGGGCAATATATCCCGTCGATTTCCAACCAAATTGCACAGCTTACCGATCCGGTACAAAGGACTACTTACGCATATAATAATGTTCTTCAAACGGGAATGAATAAGGCTATTACGCGTATCCCTGGGTTATCTCAGAGTTTGGAACCGACAGTTGATGTTTATGGGCGTGAAGTGCAGCGGTATGGCGGGGACAACAATGTATTCAATGTTATGGTCAATCCGGCGAATGTCGCAGCACAAAATAAGCTGCCTGCTGCGGACGAGGTGTGGAGGCTTTACCAGCAGACAGGCGATAAAACGGTCTTTCCCAGCGTTGCGCCATATTACATAAAGTATCAAGACGAAAAATATGACATGTCGCCCGCAGAGAGAACGAAATATCAAAAGACAATGGGGCAGAGTACGGCAAATGTATTTGGGGAGATGATAGGGACAAGGCTGTATAAGGGGCTATCAGATAACGAAAAGGCTGCGCTTGCAAAGCTGACAAACGAATACTCGGGTAGCACAGCAAAGCAAGTTTTCTTGAAAGGAAAGGGTGTAGACTATGAACCGGACGAATGGATAATCGCGGCAAAGGACAGCGGCAATACAGCCGAGTATATTATGCTAAAGTCATTAACGTCCGGCGTTGAGAACGATAGGGGAGCTGACGGCAATACGATTGAAAACAGCGGCTCCCTCAGAAAAAAAGATGTGATTGATAGCGCCGTATCGGATGAACAAAAAAGACAAAAATACTATGAGGACTTTGGCATTAATAAATCAGTCCGTGACGGCAATGTAACATGGGGCGATATCAATAGTAAAACCAAAAACATATCCCAGGCAGTAATCCCGGAAGCCGCAGGCTATGACATCCCGAATTACAAAACAGAGACGCTCGAGAAGATCAACAAAATGGGCGTATCAATAGAGGATTACGCTTACGTCAGTGACAGGCTCGAAGGAAAGAAGGACAAGCTTGCATATATTGAAGGCCTTGGATTCAGCGACGAGCAGGTGGACGGGCTTGTGGAAGGGCTTTTGATGAGCGACAGCGGCAAAAAGAAAATGCTTGTCGCAAATGAGGACTACGGCATTGACAACAAAACCTATGTGAAGGCGTACCGTTACGGATATTCGACAGTAGGTTCCAAGGGCGAACGAAACGACCAGATATGGGAGTACGTGAACGGGCTTAACCTGGGCGACGAGCAGAAAGAAGCGTTGTATGGGTATGTAAAGGTATCGCGCGGTAAAGACGCGGATGGGACGCAAACGGGAGGTTCGTCCGGTGGCTCTGGGCGCAGGAGGTCGGGAAGTGGCAGGTCATCCGGTTCTGCGGCGGCAAAGAAGGCGGAAAAGGCGGCGTTTGAACTGTCACAGGTTAAAACATTGCCTGATCTTGATTGGAGCCTGCTTACGCCAAAGAAGACAGCGAAGGCAACACCCAACACAAAGATACCGGACATCCTCGCACCGCTCATGATTGGCGACAAAATACGGGAGGAAACGCTACAAAAAGAGCTTGCGGGGATAGACGAAAGCCCGCTGTACACAAGCGAGATGAAACAAAAGATTAAGGCTGGTATCCGGGCACGGTACAAAAGAAGCTGAGGGGCGGGAAACCGTCCCTTTTGTTATGGAAGGAGAAAGTGATGGCAATACAGGACTTGAAATTTAAAGAAAGCGATTTTGTAGGTAAGGATGTTTCCAGTCTGCCTGACCAGATTGAAGGGCAAGCGGAGTTTGTAAAGGCGCGAATCGACAATGTTCCTAAGAATATGATTGCGCTTGGAAAATTTAACGATCTGATCGACGAGATGGGAGCAAATAACAACGGCGTGAATGCAGAAAAGCTGGGCGGGCAGCTGCCGGAGTATTATGCCACAAAAGCAGAAGTCGACAGCAAGGCGTCGGCGTCAAACCCTACATTTTCAGGCCAGATTACGGCTAATACTGGAATAAGGCTGCCGGATGGTGAAAGAGTATCTTGGGGCACCGGGTGGGGGGTGTACGCAAATGACGCTAGCTCTTTTTATATCGCCACACCAACCGGGCACAATAAATACTTATTTTTTGGTGTATCAGAGAATGCCTGGTCGCTCTTACCAAATTCGACAACTCAATTAGGCACGGGCAACTTTAGGTGGGGTCAGATTTATTCTACTAACGCCACGATCTCGACTTCAGACCTGAAAGATAAAAAAGATATTGTCCTTATGACAGAGGAACAGGCCCGTCCGTTTATTATGGCGTTGAAGCCATGCTTGTATAAACTGATTGACGGCACGAGCGGGAGGACACACTACGGCTTGATCGCACAGGAAGTGGAAGAAGCCATGCGGGAATGCGGCATATCGGACATGGAGTTTGCGGGCTTTATCAAATCTCCGAAGGTAGAACGGGAGCAAGTGGGAACGACTAAAGACGGTGCACCTGTCTATCGGGATAAGGTTATCGAGGGAGAGTATGTGTACGGTCTGCGGTATGAAGAGTTTATAGCCCCCATTATTTCCGTGGCGCAATCGCTTATGCAGGAAAATGAAGTATTGAAAGGGCGAATGGACGAACTGGAAAAGAGGATTGAGGCTTTGGAGGGAAAGTGATGCAGATAGAGATTACGTTACTGATCGCGATACTTGGCGGGTTTGTCGGCCTTGCGGGATGGTTGTCCGGACGGGATAAGAAAATAGCGAATGACAGCGAGTGGAAAGGCGCGGTAAAGCAGCAGCTTGATAATATCCAAGAGGGCGTTGTTGGGACTCAGGCGGCAATCGCCGAGATAAAGGGTGACGTAAATGCGCATTCGGACAGGATTGCTCGTTTAGAGGAAGTTGCGGAGCGTGTCGACGTTATCCAAGAACATGGCGAGCGGATCACAGCGGTTGAGGAAAGCGCAAAGCAAGCACACCATAGGATCACAGACCATATCAATAACAACAAATAAGGCGCAAGAAGCGTCTTTTTAAATGGAAAGGAGTTTTAAAGAATGCCAGATTTTAGTTATGTGAAAGATGCGGGACTCAAATTCAAGAGGCCGCTTACAAAGAGAGAACAAACGACAATGATTATCCTGCACTATGTAGGGGGAGAAATGACGGTGCAGGCGATTCACGATATGCACAACAACGATAAAAAGAGCAACTACAACGGGATTGCGTATAATGCCTACGTCGATTTGGACGGTACGATCTATTGGGGGCGTGGTTTGGAATACCAGGGCGGCGGAACGCTCAGCTCGTTGGGACTTAACCCTATCGCCTTTCAGATTGTTGCAAATGGCAACTTTAACAGGCGTACCATGCCGGAAGCGCAGAAAAACGCAATCATACGCTTTGCGCGTGATGTAGCGGAATACTATGGGATAACCAATATAAAGGGACACAGGGAAGTGGGCGATACGGACTGCCCGGGCAGGAATTACCCGCTCGATGAAATACGAAATGCAATTTTAGCAAAGGAGGAACAGGCCATGCCAGATGATTTTCAGGTCAGAAATTTTGTAAACAGAATGTATGTAAATGTACTGGACAGAACTCCCGACAGGCAGGGGTATTCGGATTGGGTGAACGCGCTTATGACACGAGCTGTCACACCAAAAGAAGCTGCTTATGGAATATGCTTCAGCAATGAAGAACTTTTGAAGCGTGAGGCGACAGAGGAATTTGTAGACGAACTGTACCGCGGGCTTTTGGGACGCAAGATGGATGCGGCAGCGCGCGATACGTGGATAGGCGGGCTATACAAAAACCTGAGCCGCGAAGATGTGTTTAATGGCATCACGGATTCTGAGGAATTTAAAGCGATTGAAAAACAAATGGGATTTTAGGAGGATATAACATGAGCAAAATAAACGAATTACTAATTGCTTGTAAGGGTGCAGTCGAGTACCTGCGAATGTATTGTAATCCACATC
>NZ_LAYJ01000027.1 GCF_000981035.1 Christensenella hongkongensis | reverse complement strand
GTGGGGTAACGTCTAAACCCCTATCTGCTTCATTACAAAGCAGCATTCGCTTTTTCCGCACTTCCTCTACCTGCATCCCTATCGGCGGCCCTTACGGGCAGCTTCCCTACATTGTAGGAGAGATACAGGCTTACCTTGTTCCGCATAGATAACAATAGGTAGGTTAGGCTCTGTCTCATCCACCGGCAGCGCACTTATCCGTGTAATCCCACCATGGAAGGGATTATCTGGCTGCTTCCCATTTTGGGCTGGAGCCTGTCAGCATCTTTGGCTCGTTGGACGTTACGATGTTTACACGACAGTTCACGTATGTTAGCCATACTACCCAAGCCTAGCGCCCCGCCCACATTGATGCTCGCAGGCTCGCCCTCACCTCGCGGTTTTGGCTTCTCCGAATTACCGGAGGGCTACATTGTCGTGACAGCTTCACAAAAGACCGTTGCCAGTCTTCCATGTGTCACTAGGCTACCGCTAACGGAATAGCGGGTTTAATCTTTATTCAGTTAAACAATTATCTATGCGACTTCAAGTCGCACCCAGGGCGCGTCAAGGTGATGCAGCGCAATCAGCCTGTCCTGTACGTTCGTACCGGCGCCCATCATAAACGTGGAGCCGATCAACACACGAATTGAACCCTTCCGTACTTTGGCAAACAGCTTTGCCTTCTTCGCGTCTGAATTTGCTTCGTGGATGAACGCGATTTCGCTCGCAGGAATCCCTTTTGCAACCAATTTCTCCTTCAAATCCCCATAAACACTGAATGCGGTTTCTCCCATCTCGAATTCGCCCTGTTCGTTCTTTTGCATCACAATATTTTTCGGGGTGGATTGATCGCAGAAAACAAGCTGCGCCGCGCGGTCATCGGTTGATTCTTCCCATATTTCAAAGACCTTCCCAGCGCAGGCGCTTACCTTGTTTCCTTCCTCATCCGGCAGGGAAGGATCGTAGCATCTGACGTCAAGGGCGATTTTACGGCCATCGTTTGTCACAAGGAGCATATTATCCTGATCCGGCCGCACCATTTTTTTTCGTATCTTTTCTGTACGTTTCACGCAGGAGTCGATCAGTTTTTCACCCAGCGCGGATGGCGAAACCACGACGTTTTCCGGTTCCCCTCCGCGTATTTTCGGAACGGGGATTTGTATATCTTCCGCGGTCTTAATATCCGCAACGAGGGCAAACATATTACTGAGTTCTTCGATGTTGTAGTATGTAGAAAGCCTTGTTTTCAAGCGGAACCCCCGCCCTGACGGGGCAAGCTCCATTGTTGTCCTGACCTCCGCGAACACACTGACCCATGCGTCAAAGTAGGTAAGCCCCCGCGCTTCCAGTTCGTCGTATTGCAAATATCTTTGAAGCGTATACATCTCCGCTATTGTATTACTGATAGGTGTTCCAGTTGCAAAGACGATGCCACGGTTTCCGTTGATTGTGTTAAGATACCGGCATTTCATATACAGGTCGCTTGCACGTTTGGAATTTGCCTGTGAGACGCCTGCAACGTTGCGCATTTTGGTATTAAACATGAGATTTTTGAATTCCTGACTTTCGTCAACGATGAGCATATCCACGCCAAGTTCCTCAAAATCAAGGACATTATCCCGTGGAATGGTATTGAGCCGTTCAATACGTGCTTCGAGATTCTTCCGCATTCCCTCCATTCGTTTGATGCTCCAGTGCTCGTCATTCCGCTCCTTTGCTTCCGCTATGCCGTCTATGATCTCGTCAATTTCACTTTGGATATATTCTTCTTCCCATTTCTTTGACATGGGGATTTTAGCAAGCTGAGAATGTCCGATGATGACAGCATCGTATTCTCCGGTTGCGATCCGTGCGCAGAATTTACGCCGCCTTTCTTTTTCAAAATCTTTTGCCGTCACCACAAGGATATTCGCGGCGGGATACAGGCGCAGGTAATCGCCCGCCCATTGCATCAGGAGGTGGTTTGGCACACAGATCATCGCTTTATGGCATATCCCAAGGTATTTGCTTTCCTGAATCGCCGCGACGATCTCGAAGGTTTTCCCTGAACCAACGACATGGCCGATGAGAGTGTTACCGCCATACAGGATTCGCGCATCAACATTCCTTTGGTAATCGCGCATATTGATTTCGGGATTCATTCCGTGATAACGGATATACTTCCCGTCATACTCACGCGGAACGATATTATTCATAGTATCGTTATATTTCCGTACAAGACGTTCCCGACGTTCCGTGTCCTCAAAAATCCATTCCCTGAATTTCTCCTGCAGCTCGGCTTGTTTGGACTGCGCAGCTATCGTATCTTCGACGTTTAAAACATAACGGACTTTTCCCTCATCATCCTCAACCCTGTCCCGCACCTCGATCAGGCGCAGGTTCAGGGCGGCTTCCATGATTTCATAGGCGTTCTTGCGGTTTGTACCATAAATTTCTTTGGCAATCACGTTCAGATAAGGTTTTTTCCATATACGCCAACCGCCTGTGCGGGACGAATAGCCTACGCAAAGCCGTTCCCCTTCATCCTGAGTGAGATCGAGCATATCTACGATGAATTGCTTGTAATCACTTTCCGACACCCAAATACTGCCGATCTTCACGTCGATTTCTTCTGCGGGAATATCTTCCGGCTGCACCTGCAATAAAGCTTCGATGTTCTCTGTGTATTCAGGATTTCCGACTGCCGCTTCCTGAGCCTCCGCTAATTTCTTCCGCACATTGCCGGACAGGTATTCGTCCTTCAATAGCCAATCTTCCGAAAGAGGATCTTTGAAAATCTGGCCGCACAATTCAGAAATAATCTGCTGTTTATCTTTGGGGTACAAGGTTTCCATGTACGGTAAATCCACACGCCCGCGCTCCGCCATGCTTGCAAGCAGGGCGTCCTGCGCTGTCTGGACCGACGTTATCTCCTTTGGAGGGCGAATGGTACGTCTGGAAAAGAACGCCGCCTTTTCCTTAAAATGATCTTCCTCGTCCAGTACCTCAAGAGAACATAGCAGGGGATAATCCGTATCCCCACGGAACGCAAGGCTGTTTCCCCTGCTGTTGATTCTCCCATGTTTTTTTACAAAGCTGTCGTAAAGGTAATTGAGGTGTTGCTGCCCTTCCTTGATTTTTTCGTCGGAATGTCCGTTCATCTGTGCGTCGATCAATTCACGTACAACCTCGCGTATTTTGCACAATCCCCTGACGCGCGCTTCCGTGTTTGCGGAAAAATACATCCTGTGCATTTCAGAATCTTCGCGGTAATATATCTTGCCCTCAAACACTGTATAACAGAAATTCTTTACCGCAGGATCGGCGGGGATCGTGTCTTGCACCGTCTCTTTTTCCTGTTTGATCGGATCGGCAGGAACGATTTCGCCTTCGATGTACTGGATCGCTTGCTCAAGCTGTAATCCAAGGTCTGCGCCTTCGATTGGCAAACAGGCTGTATCTGTCTCCCTTCCATACATATTCTTCCAAAATGCTATTTTCCCAAGAACCATTTCAGGGTGGTCGGCAAAGTACGAATTGACAGGTATGCCATCCTCTGTTTTATCAAGATGTACCCAACCCGGCTCGATGGAGATACGCCGCTCCCGTTTCTGCAAAAACAGAATATCTATCGTGACCTCTGTTCCCGCATTCGCTTTAAAAGCGTTGTTCGGAAGCCGGATCGCGCCAAGAAGCTCCGCCTGCTCCGCAAGGTATTTACGCACGGACGGGTTTGCCTTGTCCATTGTCCCTTTTGAGGTCAGGAACGCTACCACCCCGCCAGGGCGAACCTTATCCAGCGCGTGGGCAAAAAAATAGTCGTGGATCAGGAAGTTTTCTTTTGCATATCTCTGATCCGTGACCTTGTATTCTCCGAAAGGGATGTTGCCGATAAACACATCGAAAAAATTATCCCCAAAGTCGGTATCCTCAAACCCACTTTGCCGGATATTCGCTTTTTGGTAAAGCTGCTTTGCGATCCGTGCTGTGAGACTATCGAGTTCAACGCCGTAAAACCTCGCCCGTTCAAGGCTTTCCGGCGCCGCTCCGAAGAAGTTTCCGATGCCGCAGGCAGGGTCGCATATGTTTCCTCCTTCCAGTCCCATATTTTCCAGCGCCTTATATACGGCGCGAATGACAACGGGCGTCGTGTAATGGGCGTTCAGCACAGACGCCCGTGCGCTGTGGTATTCTTCCGGGGATAATTCATCCTTTAGCCGTTCGTATTCTTTACTCCACTTCTTGTTATTTTCGTCGAACGCCTGCGGGATCGCGCCCCATCCGGTATACCCTGCAAGGATTTCCTGTTCCTCCGGCGTTGCCAGGCGGTTTTCGCTTTCAACCTCCCGCAGTATAAAGATTGCGTCCATGTTTTTTTCAAACCGCATTTTGGCCGTGGCTTCACCGTAATGCTCGTCCGTGATCCTGTAGTTGATCTTTTCCGGCTTTTGTTCCTTTTCGTCGGAAGGTGTCAGGTCGATCATCACCTGCGTAACCTCTCCGCCCTCTATCGGCGTCCATATAGGCTCCTGCTGATTATCCGGCGGGGACTGTTCAGGCTGCGGTTCTGGATTTATGAGATTTGACTCGTCCCCTTGCTGTTCTTCTTCAAGGCGGTTCCAGACAGTAAGCCCATTGCCAAGATAGCCGAATCCCAACTCGTACTTCTTTTCCGGCCGGATTGCTGCCGTTTCCTGTTGCTGTTGCTTTATGGCCTGCTCAAATTCTTCCTCGCTGATCTGCCCGTATTCTGCATCCGGCTTTGGCTCGTCCAGCCCAAGAAAATTCCGGGCGGCTTCTTCCGTCCGATATTCCGCAAGACGTGTATTGAGTATCATTTGATCCTGCGCCGCCAGTTCTGTAAATTGCTCCAAATACGGGACAATTTGACTGAAAATGGATTCCTGCGCTTCTATTTCTTCAGATGTAAGATTGTTCCTCAAATGCGAATCATTCAACATCTGTTCCGCATCTGAACGAAAAATTTCTGTCAGGCTTCCTTGCCCGTCTCCAAAGTTATACCGCGTTTCAAGCGGTTCTTCCTGCCCGTCTATTTCAAGCACCACACTAAACCTTGTTTTGAAATACGACCAGTTTACTCTCTCGCCGCGTTCTGCCGCGTCCTGTCTCGCCTTGATAATAAGGTGATCCAGTTCGCGGAACAGATACTCTGCTTCGGCTACGGACAGCTTTTCGCCATCCTCAAAAATAGGGTGTTCGCTCCAAACAATACGGACATACGGCGGTGCGGTCAGCTTCCCTTCTGCCAGAACCAAAGGGAATTTAACGATCTTGGTTTCCGGTTCCGGTTCTATTATTTTCTTCTCTTGCTCCGGCGCGGCAGGGATAACCGGCGTCCCATTTTCAAATTCGCTTATCTCAACATCCTCGCCGTCTCGCACGATTGTCGCGCGAACCGGCTCGTATCCCTGATCACTGATGTTTTTAAGCCATTGCTTCAAAAAGCTGTTAAGTTCCTTACGCAATCTCGGGATATATTTTCCTTCTTCCGGGTAGACGTCCTGTCGCAAGCCCAATCCGCTATTCTCAAACGACGCCGCTTCTACCGTTTTTGCTTTATGGTCAACGTACAGCTCCATGCGCGGATCATACATCACATCTCCGTTTTGCTCATAGGTGTGCGACAGCGAAATATGACCATCGCCGTCATTTTCAACGTGAAGCGGATCAAAGGCTACGCCCGCTCCATATTGCATATACCGGCTAGTCCCGTCCATAATAGCGGGAAATAGCTTTTGCATCTTACGATAATTCATGTGGGGCGCGTCCATCGGCAGCCTGCTTTTCGGTTTTATTGTTTTACCTGTTTGCACGTCTGTCTGATGATCGTATTCAGCAAAAAATGTATAGGTTTGCTGAAACACATATTGTTCAAGCCGCTGCCTGAACCCTTCTGATTCACCATACGCCTGCTGTAATTCCTTCTCACCGCTCATAGTCGCGGCGATGCGCTTCACCGCCGCCCCACATTCGTCTCTTGCAGCTTCCGCGTCCCTGAACCCCTCGCGGATTGCCATATATTTATCGTCAAACAGAATCTTGCTCACAAAGAGCGGCGAATATTCATCGAAAATATCATCCAGTTTTTCAGGAGATAGACTAGCGGCAGCAGGTTTTGTCCCTCGTGCTTCAATCCACTTCTGAAAAGAGATTGCCGTCTCCTGGTTGATTCCCATCGCTTCAAAATCAGGGGTGTCTTTAAGATCAAGCAGGTAATCATTACGCTCATCTTCTGCCAAACGGTTTTTAAGTTCAGCCAGGTCAATAAATATACCTTCATCCTTTGCGGACAGATGGCACTCTGCTCCAAATTCTGATATTTGAAATTCCGTCCCATTGAGATATACCATGCTGCCGGTTGACAGATTGTAACGGTTCAGTGCTTTCGCAAACTCAATGCTTTTTTCTTCTGTCATCGGTATTGTATGTTCAAAGGTGAGATATAAGTTACTCGCCCTCGTCCATTCTTCATAATCGGGGAGCAATGCTATTTCCGTTTCCGGCAAATACTTCCCTTCGGATATGAGACGCTGAATCCGTTTTGCGGCGGCAGGCCATTTTAGAAGTGTTTCAGCTTCCGGCTTATATTTGCGGATTTCAATCCCTTTGGAGTTGTACTCAATAAATCCGCTTGATCCGTCGCTGAAATCCCATGATTGGCCTGACCATCCATACTTTTCTTTGAGGTATTTCACATTGTTTTTTGTATTTTTTTCATGGATAAAATGGCTGTAAATATCATATTGCCGTATACCCGTTTTGGAGCTGCCGCGTAAAACTTCATCAATATCTTCTTGCGTAATTTTTACTTCCGGCTTCTTTCTGTTCTTTTCGTTGTTTCCGATAAGAGTTTCAAAATCCTGGCGTTCCATGATACGGACAAGCAACGGGATTTCCACGTCTCCAACCGTTACCTTTTCACCTGCAACCTCAAGCACCTTGAAAGCCCTGTCATCCTCAAGATAGACCTCATCGCCTGCCCGGTACTCAAAAGAACCGGAAATAGAAAAACCGGAGGATTTTTCTTCCTCCGGTTCTGCGCCGTCCTGCCTTATTCCTTCTTCATGGTGATCGTCGGAATCTCCTTGCTGTATACGATCTCCTTCAGCACCATTTCCTCCGCTTGGTGGTCGATCCCGTTCTGATACGCCACCATCTCCATGAAGTCCTCCGTCTCCGGCGGTTTGCTTAACGCGCGCAGGTCTTTCTTCACCCGCTCCTTCATGTCCTGCGCCCTGGTCTCCACTTCCCTGCAATGTTCGTAAAGGCTGTCCGTCACCTGCAAGGACAGGTATACCGCGCTCATCTGTTCCTTCAAGAATTTTTTTCTCATCAGGCCGTACTTCGTGAGCGGCAGAATGGTCTCCTTCACTTCGAGCAGGGGCTTCATTGTCCCGTCCGCTTCTTCCAGATAATTCAGTTCTATCATGATTTATGCTCCTTTCCGTTTTCCTTGCTTCCTTCTCGATTTCAACCAATACATCCCGCGCGATCCCGCAAGCCGCGATGCCTAAGTTGCTGATCGTTTGGAGGGTATCAAATTCGCCAATATGGTTAAATTCGATATGATCCACATCAAACCCGCAGCGCCTGAGCGCCATATACTCGGCCGTATCTTCGATACAATTCAGCAGTCGGAAAAATATCACCTCGTCGGGTTCTTTTCCGATCCAACTGCCGTCACGGATCGCCATAAACTGCTCATAGGTTTCTCCGATCCGTTCGGCAGCTAACGATTCAACCGCCGCATTGATCTCACCCTTCAAGGTCATAGTATCAGTATACTCCCTGTCATGTCCAATTTTGAGCATATCGAGGATATTTTTTTCATTTTCTTCGGTAATATTCCAATCGGACGGAAGCCGCTTATCGTTGTTCACCGTGTCCGAAACGTCGTAGACGTAATTGATTTCAAATTTTTCACCATCTGCCCGCAGTGTGCCGATCTGCTTTGCACCATCTTTAAGGCTGCGTCCAAACCGTTCCCATTGTGCTTTCGTGCCACAGGCGGTTACGTCCGGGTTTTGCTCGTAAATGATTATCTGGTTGAGAAAATTATGCTTGTATATCCGCGCTGCCGTATCGAGAAAATGCGCCCAGCGCGAACCGTCTTTTGTGATTGTGTCTATCGCTTCTCCGTACAATGCCATGATGTTCGTTGTTTCCATCACTTACCTCCGTCCTATATTAAATTTTCGATATATAAAAAAGCAGGCAACTTTCGTTTACCTGCTTTCGCATATATATTTTATTTACTTTAAGCGTTTTATTAAAACCGCTTTTGCATCCACTCGCATATGTAAAATGGCAAAAATCTGTACTTCCAGTGCTGTCTCGATAATTCGATAGAAAACAACATAATTCTTATAGTATTGCTTTCTTACACCCATCTTTGCCAAAACCTTATTGTCAATAAATTCATGCCGCGCGGGTGTTTCTCGCAAAGCCTCTGCACTATCAAGGATTCCTTGGACTATATCCCTTGAGGTTTCCGGTTCCTTTAAATCAAAATAAATATAATCGCCAATGCCACGAAGGTCTTTTCTTGCCGATTCAGTCAAACGAACCTTATAACCCATAGCGTTCTTTCATTTCTTCCGACACTTTATCCAAGCTGACCAGTTCGCCACGATCCGCTTCGGCAATACGGGCAAGCAGTAATTTTTCTAAATCTTTCTCGTTCTTTTCCCGTTCTTTCTTGTATTCCAATTCTTCTTTGCTCATTGCCATAACGTTCACCTCCCGTAAACATGAGAGTTCATACCTTTCTTCTTACCCATATTATACCAAAACCCATAAAAAAGTAAACTTAACTTTTTATATCTTATTGCTCAAACTATGTAAGGGCGGTAATCCGCCCTTACACCTTTCAAATCTTAGCTTTCGCAAAGCGCAATCCCCTGCATCACATATACCGCACAGGGGAGGGCAATTCCATTACCCCACATCTTATACTGTGCGCTGTCGCTCCCCTCTACTCCATCGCACCACCAATCGGGGAATCCCTGTTATGTGAAGCTTCACATAACAGGGAGTCAAGGGTACGGTAGGCGATACTGTAAGTTTCTGCCACAATCTCGCCCGCTCCATTCCACTTCGCCGCAGATCGAGGAATTGATACTTTGGGATCGGCAATTTGGGTGATTTCCTGCAAGACAATTCGGAAATCTTCTCCTTTGTTGCTGCTGAATGCTCCCGGCACGTTTTCCCATACGATGTATCTTGGATATTTCCCATGTGTTGCATACCTCATTTCTTTTATGATCCTGACTGCCTCCGCAAATAGGCCGGACCGCTCCCCTCCAATTCCCGCGCGTTTCCCTGCAATACTGAGATCCTGACACGGGCTGCCAAACGTAATAATATCCACGGGCTGAATAGCGGCGCCGTCGATCTCGCGAATATCCCCTAAGTGTTTCATGTTCGGAAAACGTTTTGATGTGACGGCAATGGGGAACTTCTCCACCTCGCTCGCCCATACGGGTGTAATCCCGCAAATAGCTCCTGCAAGGGGAAATCCCCCCGAACCGTCAAACAAACTGCCTAATTTCATGTGTTACCTCCTTTTGGGAGGCGGGAACCCTTTAAAACGTTACCTCACATGATTTTAGTTATATATCATCGGCAATGATTGGATTTTGCCGGATATACCTTATTCTTTCTTCATGACCTCGATATAACAGGTCATCCCGCGGCTGCGGAACGCCGCTGCGTATTCCTTCGCAATGCTCCTGCCCGCGACGTCATCCCCAAAGCAAAACGCAATGGTCGTGATCTCTGGATGATTCCTCGTGAAATAATAGATCGGCTCGATACGGAAACCGCCAACCGCAAGGTGATGTTTTCCATCCCATGCGATGCCTGCGCCTTTTTCTTCGCTCATTTTCTGTAACGCGCCAATAGGGTGCTCGAATACCTGAAGCAATTCGCTTTCCCCATTTGCCGGACAAGGCCATGCGACAAACTTATGGCTGCCGGGAATTTCAACGAATACAGGAGCTTTATCATCTTCGTCCGTTCCGCATACTATGGCATATTTCGCGGTGTCCTCGTCGTAGCCGACGAAAACGCAGGCTCCGTCCTGAGCTTCAAAAATATAATGGGAATCTGCCATATGCTCGATGATACCCGCGTCAATTCCGTTTCCCTGTAAAAATGGCGTTATTTTATCCCTGCTCTTGCTCATCCCCGGCAGAACAAATCCTTTGGGTTTCGTTCTTCTTGCCCGAATATTTTGAACGGCTTCAAATCGTTCGATCTGCTCCGGCCTCATTCTTGGCATCCCCATATCCTGCGGCGCGGTGTAGCTGTTCAGCTTTGCTTTGATACTTGCTTTTTCTTCCATTTGCAGGCACCTACCTTTCCAGTTCTTCTATCGCATGAGCCAGTTCATGCTCTTTCCATTCTCCCATAGAGCCAATTATCATCGCTTCTTCCTGTTCCTTGCTGATGCACCATGCTTCGTTACTATGATCCGCAGTCCTGCGGTTTAACTTAGGATCGCTTACAGACCGCTCGCTATGGTAATATCCGCTTTCTCCGCGTTTAATACCAATCAATTCGCCTGTACCCGGCAGGGTAGTAAAGCAGCATTCCGGCAGCGTTTCCTCCGGGTGGTCGATCATGTATTTGATACGCATGGGCTTTGCCACCTTCTCGATTTCCGGCGTATATCCCACGATATTGATGTCGTTGATCGTATCAAACGCTTGACAACGGATGTACGCAATATAATTCTCTGTTATGGTTTTAAATCCATATAACTCTGCTTCCGCGCCCGCAATGCGGATTTCAGGATAAAAAACGGCATATTCTTGTATTGCCTGCGCCCCCTTCAACATCGGCATATCCATGATACTATCAATCAAATCTTTTTCCTTTCCTTCCGGCAGCAAGATGTGTTTTTTTGTCCTCGCCAATATCGCTTCCGAATCATCTTTTGAGCAATGCCCCACCGCATCGAAAGCATAATATTCATATAGCTTTGATGTAATCTGCAAATATGTTAAATCCAGTTCGCCCACCAGGGGCGTTATTTCCAATTTCATAGGTCTCTCCTTTCTTTTCAATCAAAAAAGACTTGCAGACTGCAAGCCGTTATTGACTTTCATTAAGTTAACCAATACAATAAACATAGGGAATTTCCCTGAAAATTTAAAAACGCAGCAGGCTCGGGGTGTGCAACCACCCCGAAGCCCTGTATCAGGTGCCGAAGCCAC
Source organism: Christensenella hongkongensis (assembly GCF_000981035.1). GTDB lineage: Bacteria > Bacillota > Clostridia > Christensenellales > Christensenellaceae > Christensenella > Christensenella hongkongensis. Next base: position 7,713 of record NZ_LAYJ01000027.1, on the reverse strand, counting down.
CCTCAACAACCCCCACGGGGACACTGCGTTCAAGTATCATTATACAAGCGATTTGCTTGTTGTTCAATGACATTTTGACGCGCGAGGGTATTTGGCGTAAGCCAAGCACCCCGCGCGTTTTTATATTCCACGGGAAATTCCCAACCATTAAAAACAAGGTGGTTGGGAATTTTGGGAAGAATAAGCCACAAAAATATATTGTTGTACGGTCACGGTTTCTACGATCACAGTAGTAAACGTGACCCCATTTCCATCAAAGACATCTTTGGAGAAATATCCCGTCTGCGCAATGAATTTACATCCGCACAAAACACGATTGACAACTATGTCAATCTCATTTTGTATGGCGCGAATTCCGGGTGGAGGGGTGCGGCTAGATCATCAGGCAAGACGTATTGCAACAAATATCTGGAGCATAATAAATCCATCATGATTGTTCCCGATGACAACGGTGAGTCGAAGGGCAAGGGACAAGACGCTATCCTCTCCGATTTGTTGATCCTATCCGCAGCGGACCATTATTTCAAAAAAGCATGGGAAAGCTACGCAGGTTTTCTTGAAAAAAATCTTCCTGCTTATTTCGACCTTCCGGCCGCAGACAAATACCGTCATGAATTGATCGGCGTGGCGGGGGAAAAAGCCGCGAACAATTTGTTTCTGCAAATGTGGCACGGGTTTTACAGGCAATCGTTCCTGGAAGTTTTTCACGAGGGCTTTACGAGCGTTCTTCTCGATTTAGCCCTTGACATCGACTACGAAGCAGACAAGATCGTTTGGCAGATTCTTCTTGAAAACTTTAATCAATAACTGCCGTTACAACATACTTTTGCGGGGCGTGTCCTGAATAGTAAAACGGATAGCAGGTCACAAGGACAATCGAACTTTCATCTGTGGCATAAAACCGCAGGTCTGAATCACTTTCCAATATTTCAACCGCCTTGACCTCATACGTGTACTGCTCTCCGCTTACGTTTTCAAAAACAAGCTGTTCCCCAATTTCAACATCTTTCAGGATACGGAATTGTGTATTTCGGTGTCCCATCAGGACGCACGGCCCACCATCCGGCGGCAGGGATGAATTATTAAGCCAACCGATGCTGTTTTTTAAGGTCTGCGCCGACACGTTATCACGGACAGCAAACGCTTTGTCCCGGATATGAAGTATGCCGACCACATCCTGATTCGATTGACCGGATGCGCGGGAGCCGTTGATTTCGGGCTGTGCCGCTTCACCGCCCTGTACGACTTCAATTTCTCCCTGTCCTATAGCGACGGTTGACCCCATTTTTGTGAAGCTGTGCGACCCTTCCGGTTGTTCAATGTCTATGTGCTGATCGCCGCCGCATATGGCAATGAAAATCAGCCAGATGGCAAAGACGAGTACACTGATAATTATGATGCCTCTTAAAATAGTTTTCATGGTAACTCTCATTTCTCAAACGCTCTGCAAAAGGCAGGAATAATTCCTGCCTTTTGTATTACTTCTCATTGTCCTCGATCTTAATTTCCCGTGCCTTTTTCCTTCTGCGTATCATGAGCGTTACAAAGAACGTTGTTCCAGAGCCGAGCAGAATCAACGCAATAAGACCTGCGTATTGATCCGTATCCAGTCCAAGCTTCACAAAGGGCGCGTTTTCTATCCTGAGTTCAAGCGGCGTATCATATGCCGTTTCCTTCGTCACAGTGAACGCCACCGGCGCGGCAGGAAAGTAGTTTTCCGGGACAACGGATTCCTCCAGCCAAAAATCTGCAAACGGCAGTTCCGTTATCAGCACCGTTCCATCCTCCCCAACCATCGCCGCGGTTTCTGTCCCGGCAGGATCATATCGGTATAATCCCTCGCCAACCTTTGTAAGCGGCAGGGCGTTTTGCAGGAAACCGGACATCTTGACCGTAAAGCCTGCCCCTGTGAGCGGTTCGCCGTTTTCATCCACCTTATTGACCTTCACGGCTGTCGGTTGGTTGGAGATGCGTATTTCGACAATCTGATGTGCGTCGTCGATCACAAACGGATACTCGCGCTCTGTCAGGATAAAACCGTCCTTTGTTTCCTTTTCCCGCAGCACATAGTTTGCATAAGGGAGCATTCCGCTTTCCCCATATCCTTGCTCGTCCGTATCAAAAATACTGACCACATTTCCGTCTTTGTCTGCAACCTCAAATACAATCCCTTGCAGTTTACGGTTTGTGTCCGCAACGTCGCTCTTTATAACCGATACCTTCCCGCGGTACATCGTATTCAGCAACGGTTCCTGCACCAAGGAATCGTCTGTAAAATCTCCGCTCGACTGGTCTGTAGCACAAACGTTAACAGGATATGTCGCATCGAGGATTTCATACTGCGAATTTACCGCTTTGAGTTCCTTCAAATAGAACCCCGCAAGCGGAATATCCGCGTTCGTTTCGGCAAAACCATTCGCATCCGTTTCAAGAATATCTACAAGCCCGTCTTTCGGTATGATCTCCTGTATTTCTTCCGCGGCGTACAGGCCGAATACAAATCCTTTGCCTGCCCCCTTGTAGAACAATCCTCCGCTAAACTGCTCCGCACGCTTCTTTAGCTGCACATGGCCTTTCTGCCTTTGGTTTTCAAGTTCAAGGGTTTCGCTTGTGATCGGCGTCACCTGGTCGGCATAAGATAAAATGACCTCATGCGGCGTCTGATCCAGTACAAAATCCCCTTCTACGGATTCCTCTACTACAAGATATTTTCCGAGATATAGCGGAACACTTTCGCCGGTTCCGTTTTCTACAGTGATTTCATCGACCTTTTCCCCTTCTTCGTAGTAGACCGTCCCGTCAGGCGTTCCGATGTTTTCCGCAGCATATACGCTGAATACCGCGTTAAGCCCTTCGTCGCTGAATTGGGGAATATATTTTGTGCCGTATTCGGTTTCTTCCGTTTCCGCGCCGGTCAGCACTTCGCCATGCTTTTCAATGGATATTTTTCCTTTGGCTACCTCATTTGCGAACTCTACCGTGATAACGCGGTTGACCGCCTGATCCTCGGAAACCGTGAAAGGCAGCGGCGTACCGTTGAGCAGGTAGGGTTCCCCCGCTTCCACCTCGTACAGCGTATAATCTCCTTCGGATAACGTCCCCGGCAGGTACAGCGTGCCGGATTCATCTGTTGTAAATTCGCTGATCGTATGCGGCTGTGGGTAGAGCATTTCAAACGACACGTCATTTCCTTTGCCGTCCTCGATACGGAATGTATTACCCGCAACCGGAATACGTTTTCCCGTAACGGAATCCACCTTTACGATCTGGAGCATCAGTTCGATTGCCTTATCCTCCAGTATGTAGGAATATGTCTTGGCATTCTCCGAAACAAATACGTCGAACGGCTCAACCTTCAGGTAGCCCTCGTTGGCGCTCGTGGATTTTTCTGAAACGGTATATGTGCCGTATGGAAGCAATGGGGACTTTGCCTTGCCGTCCGCGTCCGTTTTCATTGTTGCGTAAAGTGCTCCACTGGATTTCAGCCTGATCTCAAACTCCACATTCGCAAGCGGCGGTTTCATGTCGGGATCGGGATCCGCGCCGCCCGTAAGTTCATGCGAACCGAATTTCACGATACTGATGTACCCTTTCTTTACCTGATCCGTCACAACGACGTCCTTGATTTCTGCTGCCATATCCGCATCGGTTAGCGTAACGGTAACAGGGTTTGGATTAAGGATGTACCCTTCCGGCGCGGGGGACTTTTCATACACCATATATGTCCCAAGCGGTAACTCCTTTGATGTGGCCGACTGGCTGCCTGCCGCGGATAATGTATCAACTACTTTCCCCCCTGAATCCCGTATTTCAAAGCGGGCGTTATACAGGGACGCATCGCCCTGCGGTGTACCGCCTGTTTCCGCATCGTGCTTGCTTACCCGTATTTTGGCGAACGCAGGCGTTGAGAAGCTGAACGTTCCCGATCCCGCCGGATGATAACCGCCGCTGCTGATCGAAATGAGGTTCTGCGTCGCTGAATCACCTGTTACATACAGGAAGATATTCGGCGTGATCCGGTTGTCTATTCCGTTCGCGGATAAGCTGATGCTCTTATTCCCGTTGCCGGATGCGGGAACCTTGATTGTCAGGCGGTCTCCGTCCCGCCCTGTAAATCCCTCGACTATTGTTCCGGCAGGAAGTGAATCGCGGTTTAAGGTATATCCTCCGTTGCAGTTCACAAGGGATACTGACGTTTGCCCGATGAAATACCCGTTTTGGTATGCCATTTCAAGGGATGCGGGCGAAAAGTTCACCTTATGCTGCATCAGTTCGAGGTTTCTTGCGTGTTCCAGCAATTCATCGGCCCAGTCAAGGACCGCTTCGCATCCTGCCGCCGCCCTGAGATTGCCCGGATTGTCCCGCCTGTTCGTAAATCCCCAAAAATCTGGATCGCCCTGTTCGGACAGCCAAAACCGGATGGCGTTCGCGGTGGCGTATCGTGCTTCGTCATCGTTCAGATTATCCGGCTTGTCGCATGGGTATCCATATTCAAGGATGATCTGTAAACCAACAAGCGTCCGCGTGTCATACCAATCTGCAAGATCGGCTTCTTCAAAGTCGATCCCACTATGCGGCGATGACATTTTGTGTTGCAGGCAGTACGCGATCTCACCTGTTTCTACAATGTAATGGCGGGGTGTTTTCAGTCCTACCCAATCGCCGCTTCCATTGAGGTATTCAAAATATCTCGGCGTTGCGTCATCTGGATCAGATTCTATCGTAACTCGGTCCATTGCCGATGCTGTAAGTGGTATGAGCATCGACATCAGGACGATGGCCGCCAAAACCAGTGCATATATTCTTTTCTCTATCATATGTTCCTCCTACAAATAAAAAACGCCCTGTATTTCAGGCGTTTAGAGTTCCTGTTCTTCTGTTTCCAGACCTGGCGGCGGTTCGACTGCGGCTTCCTTGCCAATATCCCAGCCATATACCTTTCCTATTTTGTCACCTATCCGTTCCGTAAGCCATGCGATTTCATTTGTACAATCCTTTCCCATATATATATCACTGAGCAAGAATTTATACTGATCTTCGGTTATACTATCCTTAACTGCACGGTAAAGATAATGGTTCGTACCGTCATGATGGTACGCGTCGCAGCGGAAATCTCCTTTGCTGTCCACATACCATTCGCACATATCGCTTTCATCGCTCAGGCAATCTTTGATATTTCCACTTTCGATCTCCTTGTATCCCTGGTGCCGCCCATTCCATAGCCCCAAATCCGCTATGACGAGAATACTGGTGTTGAGATTGATATTCAAATTCATGCGCTCATAGTCAAGGTATTCTCGGTTGCTTTCATACATGATTTGCATTCGCTCGTCGTCGCTCAAATCTGGATATTGTTCTTCTAAATCTGCCTTCCAATCCCTTTCATAATCCAGATTAACGTTGCTCCATATGATATACCGTTTTTCTGGATCGTCCTGCACTTGTACAGCTTCCGGCATACTATCCCACCTCCTTTAGAAAACATTCATTTTCTCTTTAGAATCATCTCTCCGATACTGTAAATTCGTTTTCATGATCTGGTTCCTTATGGAATGCGCGAATTTTTCCGTTGCCGTCATAGATCGGCGTATAGAGATTATCTGTCCGAAGATACATTCCATCCATTCCCGCCCCTCCGATATATCTTCCTTGTTCGTCTATTTCTTCGTCAAGTAAAACGGTTCCATCTTCAAGCAGATACCCCGGTATGATACATCTGTTCAAATATCCATAGGATATTTCCCACGATACTACCTTTAAATCTTTTGCCATTTGAATAATCCTCCGTATATCCAGACACTAAAAAACGCCTGATATTTCAGGCGTTTCTATAAGTCTTAGCTGTTATCCGACTTCTACGATAGTATATCTTTTTCCATCATACTTTACCGACGCAACATATACTGTGCTGTAATCTCCCTGTCCGATCTCGGACGCGTGGGTTGCTGAGAATACCCCCATAGCTTTTCCTCCGTCGTTCGATTTTGATACCGACCTTCGACTGCTTGCACCCCATATGCTGCCTGCACGCGCCATTTCCTGGACCTCTCCTTCAAGACCGCCGCTGCCACCGTATTCAAGCGGCGCCATGCCGTACATTTCGCGCACTTCATTGACTCCACTGCAAACCGCTTGTCCGTAAGAACTCCCTGACCATTCCATTTCCGGTTCTGGTTCGGGTGTCGGTTCCGGCGTTGGTAGGGGTGTTGGTTCAGGAGTATGAGCAGGCGTTGAAGCAGGTTCGGGTTCAGGGACTGATGCTGCCTGTGGTGTATTCCCACCTTCTGCCGATGCGCTGCCTGATCTTTGCGGTTTTTCCGATCCGGTTTCCTTTTTACTTCCGTTTCCCGACTTGCCGCCAACATCGCTTTCACTGGAAGCAGACGCGTTTGGCAAAGCACCCGTGCTTGCCACCGGCGCGGTACTCACCGCTGCACTTGGAGATGCCGAAGCTGACGGAATAGCGCTTACTTCTGCGCTCGCCGTTGCCGTTGGTTCTTCCGGCTTCTGTTCGACCTTATTGTTTCCGCAGGCCGCAAATGTGACCATCGCCCCCGCCGCCATGACCATCGCCAATATTCTGTTCGTATGCTTTTTCATAAAACATAGCCTCCTTATTCTTGATACTCTCATACTAAGGCGGCTGTATTTCATTTGTCTAATTTTGAGCTTCACAAATTTGATAAATTCCATGTTGAAATTGTGAGCAGGACAGTCAGGACGATCATGAAAATCCCTAAATTCCGGTATCTTTTGACGCCGCATTTCTTAAACCGCAGCAACAACAGGCATGACGCGACGATCCCTAGCAGGATCATTAAAAGTTGCATTCCCATTATTTTATCCCTTTCATCCTAAGAAAAGAAATGCCGCCACGGTAAGCAAGACAGCTTCTACCGCTAAAATCACTCCAAGATTACGGCAATTCTTTGCCCTTGTTTTCCGGTACAGCCAAAATTCATGGATCGAAAAGACTGTATTCAATGTAACCATAGCTACGTTCGCAGCCAATAATATTGTGTGTATCATATTTCCACTTCCTTCCTGAAATAAAAAATGCGCTTGCTTCTGCAAACGCTTCCCTCACCGGACGAGCTTCATATCGTCCCGTTGATGTTCCTTTTTCCACCCTTCCAGTAAATTTATAATGACCTCCTGCATCTGTTTTGGGGTATAGTCCTTTGGAAAATACTTCTGCAACGTCTGTCCTTTGAGCGTCACCTTCATATCCAACGGCTGCTCCGTTCGCATGATCGCTTCTATTGCACTTTCCGTCAAGGTTCCTTCCTTGCTCATCTGCTTGATCAGAGCCGATTGCTTGGTTGTCAAACCGCCATATTTCTCTAGTGCGCATCCCACCCATATCTGTTCTTCGTTTTTCAAGTATGATATGTCAACCGCGGGCGTAAAAAGAAGCTCTTTGTAATCCACCTTATCCAAAAGCGGTTCTATAAGGTAGGTGAGACGGATGTATTGCTGCACTTCGCTCTCTTTTACCTTTGCATCTGAAGCAACGATCTGTCGTGATGTTAACTTCTGTTGGTTTCCAACAGAAGTTAAATCATTACGTTCTCCTTGATGGTTAAGAGCTTCCAATTTCATCCTGTATGCAAAAGCCTTTTCACTGAACAACAGGTGTGTGCGCTGTCCTAAGTTGGTGTCAACCATGATGATTGTCGCTGTATCATCGTCCATAGGTTCAACAATGGCGGG
>NZ_LAYJ01000063.1 GCF_000981035.1 Christensenella hongkongensis | reverse complement strand
TTGATAAAGCCCGCAAACTCCATGTCCGATATGCCGCATTCCCGCATGGCTTCTTCCACTTCCTGTGCGATCAAGCCGTAGTGTGTCCTCCCGCTCGTGCCGTCAATCAGTTTATACAAGCATGGCTTCAACGCCATAATAAACGGTCGGGCCTGTTCCTCCGTCATAAGGACAATATCTTTTTTATCTTTCAGGTCTGAAGTCGAGATCATGGCGTTAGTAGAATAAATCTGACCCCACCTAAAGTTGCCCGTGCCTAATTGAGTTGTCGAATTTGGTAAGAGCGCCCAGGCATTCTCTGATACACCAAAAAATAAGTATTTATTGTGCCCGGTTGGTGTGGCGATATAAAAAGAGCTAGCGTCATTTGCGTACACCCCCCACCCGGTGCCCCAAGATACTTTTTCACCATCCGGCAGCCTTATTCCAGTATTAGCCGTAATCTGGCCTGAAAATGTAGGGTTTGACGCCGACGCCTTGCTGTCGACTTCTGCTTTTGTGGCATAATACTCCGGCGGCTGCCCGCCCAGCTTTTCCGCATCGATCTCCGCGCCTCCGATCTGCCGGGTGATGCCTGTTATGTTGCCGCCTGCAATCGATACAACCGCAAGCTCCTGCTGGTAGATCATATCGCCGTTTGAAGTATTTATTTCTCCCTGTGTCAATTCCGGGAACAGCGATGTTGTGCTGTACACCACCGACGCTTCAACTTGATCAAACTCTTCCTTTGTTGCAGTCTTTGACAGGTCGATTGTTAAAAGAACCTGCCCGTAACCATTCTGTATTGGGCTTGTAAATGGTATCTGTGTTGCGCCATCTACCCATATGACACGCCCTGATATAATGAGCTCGCCCGGCTGCATCGTAAAGCCGTCGTTTGTTGTAGTCATTTCACAGCCCCATAAAATACCGTCTTTTCGGAAAATTTCCCCATAAAACCCACCGTCATTTTTGCTGTTTACCTGCTGTTCCTCAAACGTACATCCTCTAAACATTTCTTCCTCCTATGCCAAATCCAAATACGGGAACTCCATTTGAAGCTCCCCGCACTGAACGTCTACCATATTCGAGCCTTTCCGCTCTGTTACCCCTGATACGTAGCTGCTGAACACTTTATTATCCAAACCGATCAGCAGCTGGTCATACAGCTCGAACCCCTTTTCCTTTGAAGCCTGAAACTCTATCTTGTGGCTGTATTCGTTCTTTACAAACTCGTCTTTTACGGTGTCCGATATATCCTCAGCTTTTGGAACCACGAGCGTGGCCCATTCCCCCGCGACACGGTTTGTCGCAGGCTCCGTATTGACGATGCTGCCATCTTTGAGCAACACCCATTGTTTGTACTGCCCGTTTTCCTCGCAATACGTCGTGATCTTGCTGACCGTTTTTACTGAAAAATCCTGCGCTGTCAGAATATAGTCCGGGTTTGAAAAATCGACGTTCTTTACCGCCTTCACCCGCCGCACCACATCAACGGATAGATTTGTTCTGCTGATATCCCATTCCAGAAATATGTTATGCACCCGCCGCGCCTTTGCCGCGTATGATTTCACAGCATAAATGTTATTTTCGAGGTCTGGGCGCATCTGCGAGGCCGTATGCGTTACTGCCCTCACATTCAGGTATGGCATTGCGTAAAACGTATCGCTGCACTGAATGAAGTTGTCCGTGATCAGTTCTGCGATACGATCCTCCAGGTACGTAAAGCTTGCATCAGTGTAGAACATATTACGCGAAAACAACGCTCCGATCTGGTTAACGCCAAGCTCTGTCTTCCCGTGATCCACGGAAACGGTGCTGATCGTTCCTATGAACCCGGCTTCCAGATAAATAATGTCGCCTTCCTTTGGTAATGTGGAAGGCGTTTTGATGGTGACCGATGACACTGTGTCGTAGATTGACCGCTTGATCTCGTAGTCCAGCACAAGGTTGTGCGATTCTGTTATAAAGGTTCTCCGGTCTTTGATAAATGCTTCCATTGTTACACCGTCCTGTAATACCTGAATATCCTCACAGCTGCATTCACCCCCACAAGCGACGTTGCTGCAAGCGCAAACTGGATGGGAACGTTCGGCGGGAGCCGGAAGAACGCCGGAATCCCCATACTTAGCCCTATCTGCGCTGTGAGATCAACTTCCCCTGCCTGTGTCAGCAGCTTTGCCCCTGAATTGCCGGGAACATTCGAGAAGAAAAGGCTTTCCTCTTTATCCGCTGATGCGCTTGACAGGTCTACCCGTCCAAGTAATTCCCCTGTGTCCATCCGTTTCGCCGTCAGGATTGGAGCCTGTATTTCGCCGGGAATCGTCAGGTTGAAGGCGCAGGGCATTTGCGCCGGTACCGTAAATTCCAGGACTCCCGCCAATGACGAATCCGAATAGCGGTAAGGGTACCTGTAAGGATATCTTTTACTGTTTGTATCCCCTTCGCCCTCAATCACAAGGTTTAAATCATATGGCGTATAGATCGGCGATTTCGGCTTATATACCACGGGGATTTCAAGCGTTCGGTACAGCGTAAGCTCCGCCTTTTCCATGCGCGTGATATCCACGTCCACAAAGTACCATTCGCCATACGGGTTATATGCGAGTGTCAGGGCTTTCGCTGCAAATATCCAGTCTGCAAACTCCCGGTAATTCCTGTAGGCATCGTTGGGCTTGAATACAAGCGTTGCGGACTTTTCCACTTGTACTTGCTCCCTGAAGGTTTCAACAAAGAAGCCGTCCGCCCCCTCGTAGTTTATGTCGTCCTCAAATCCCCAGCCGGAAGGCTCCCACATGAAAATAGAGCCCCCTTGAAGCTCTATCCTTTGACCGTATTCGTTTTGTATGTAAAACTGTCTCAACTCATACGCCCTCCTGTTACTTTGGCAAACTCGCGCTTGATATACTGTGTCGCCCGCTTCATTTCCGCGTCTGTTATCTTTTGCGCATGGAATGTAATTTGCGGACTAAAGTTAATTGTGTCGCCACTCTGGTTGTTCGTAACCTGTGGTAGCGGCACAGCCTGCAACACAGCGGGGTTGACGCCTACAAAAGCATTATTTACCGCCTTGCTGACAAAGCTTTCCAAATCGTCTGCGGCGCCGACAAATTCCGGGCGTTTTTCTGCTATCTGGATGAATTGCGGCTTTGTGAAGTAACCGCCTACGTCATACGCTTTCACCGATGCACCGCTGCCGGTTGCCGTCGCAGTAACATTGATGCTGAATTTTGCCTTGATCGTGTCGGTGATCTGGTCTACCACATCATATATCTGGCTTCGCGCACGGCTCAGCCCGCGCGCAATCGCAGAAGCAATATTCATGCCGTCTGTTTCAAAGCCTGCTACGCCAATCGCGCTCTGCATTGTCCCTTTGATATCCTTAATTTCCGCCTCTGCCGCATTTGTCGCAGCCTGTCCGTTATCAAGGCCTTTTCCGACGCCCGCGTCCGTCGTATCGCCAAGAGCTATTGCTTCTGCTTCCGCAGGTGATTTCCCCGCCTGCAATGCAGCAAGGTAAGCGTCTACAAATCGCTGCGCTATCTCCCCGCCGCCCTTCTCCATGCTTTCGCGCATTTCAGAAACAATCCGCGCTTGATCTACTCCGGCCTCTTCCAAGTATGTATGAACCGTATCCGGTATCCTGCCATACAGATAATCGAGGTCGGCAGTATATTGCTCAACAACCTTTGTATTTTCTTCGATATTTTTCGCTGCGTCTACCAATGATGTTTGATCACTGAGCTTGATTCTGTCATTTGCATCTGTCGCAGCCTCTACGCGGGCGTTTTGAAGTTCCATTTCCCGCTTTACTGATTCCTCAAGTACTTTGGCGCGTTCCTCGTTGTTGGATTTCCACAAATCGAGGGCGGTCTGCTCTTCCTGTGATAGCGTCTCGTTATTCTCTTTTCTCGCCATAAGTGCGGCTGCTTCTGCTTCGGTTAACTCCTTTACCTTTTCAGTCATTTCTGCTGTTGCTTCAGTGCCTTCTTTGGTCGCAGATGTATTCGCCCAGCTCGCTCGCGTTTCATCATCAGTTGAGCCAGTAAGATAATCGACCATTTCGCCAGCATCTTCCGCAGATGCAGCGTAATCGCGCAAAGCAGCGAGCCCATCTCTTACGTCGCCGTTTGTTACATACAATGCACTTCCCATGTTATAGATGCCATCTGTATTTGCTACAGTCAGCAACTCTTCATCGCTTAGCCCCTCCAAATATTTCCTTTGATATGGAACCATATTTGCGATTGCGTCTCTTACCTTCTTAAGCGCTGCCGCCTTATTATTTTCAGCATCTATCTGTGTTTTCACAGCGTCATAATATGCCTCTTGCTTCGCTAACGCTTCAACGTTTTTGTATATAGCGTCTTTATTGGTCTCGAGCTGATCCTTATTCATGTTGAGCTTGCCAGTATTTGAGTCTATAGCAAGGCCAAGCCCCTCATACTGCGTATTCAGACGTGTAACAATGTTCGTCAATTCTGATTTTTCCGCAGATGAGAGTGTTTCAGCATCATTTAATTCATAGAGTCTACTTATCAGCGCGGGAACCTGTTCTTCCTGTGCTTTCATCGCGGCAAGGTTGTCCATTGCTGATTGTGTCATTTCTTCCGTTGATGCTCTGAAAGTTTTCGCTGAATCAGCAGATTTTTGATATTCTTCGCTTGCTTCCGTAACCTTAACATATACTCCCGCGAGTGTTGTCACAGCAGTTATCGCTAATGTTATCGGGCCTAACGATGAGCTTATAGCGGCGCCAAAAGATTTCACACCGGATGATGCTGTTTTTGCGCCATTTCCCACGATCGGCATTGTATCGCCTACTCCTTGGGCAGCCCCTTTGGTATATGTCAGCTGTTGACCAAACTCTCCTACAAGGCTGCTTGTTTGTTTTGCTGCCTTTCCAGCGTCTGCTACAGCTTTCGCAGTATCAGTAATATCCTTTGCCTGTTTCGCAAGCTTTAAATCACTAATCCCCTTTCTCAATTTTTGAATTGTCGCAATCATGCCGGATGATATTTTTAAAACTGGGCCTGCCGCAATCGCAATCCCACCAAGCGTAATTATAAGAGATTGCGTGTCCTTATCGAGGCTATTAAATCCTTTCAGCAGTCCATTGACACCACTAAGTACTTTTGACGCTGCAGGTAATAAGTTCTCGCCCAACATTGCTGCAGCTTCTTTAAATTGCTCTTTGGCCATTCTTGTTTGATTGGCAACGCTGTCAGAAGTACGGGCAAAATCCCCCTGTGCATTCGTAGTGTTGGCAAGGACATAGTTATATCTAAGCTGTACTTGCTCGGCCTGTGTCATGCTTTGGATATTCTTTGTAATACCCTGAGACATAGCGTATTGCTGCAGGTTCGTCTGCGTCATAACGATACCGTATTGCTTCAACGTTTCGGTTTCCCCTGTAAATACGCTATTAAGGGCAATTCGCGCTGTCTCCTGCGAGGTATTATTGAATGATGCAAGATCAGCGGACAACTGTGTCAGGCTCATCGCCATTTCAAGCCCGGTATCAGATGCCAACCCCATACCATCCGCCATATTCCCATATGTCGAAGCGGCGGACATCGCTGTCTCTTTTGCTAATCCCATTTGCTCAACAGCAGTGCTGGCCCAATCTTTTACTACTTCTGCACTTTCACCAAATACTACATCTATTTTTTGTTGTGTTTCCTGTAAATCTGACGCATATTTAATTGCTGCAATGCCTCCGGCGATCAGTGGAGCGGTTACGCCAAGCGTCATTTTGTTGCCGACTGAATTCATTTTGTCCGCCGCTTTGCTCCATCCGTTTTGTATTGTATTTTGTGTCTGCTCGCTTTCCTTTTTTGCTTTCTGTAATCCGCTTTGCAAGTTATCCATATCAGCGGATATCTCCACAAGCAAACGACCTACGACACCGTTTTGCATAATTCCCTCCATGCAAAAAGACACCCTTTCGGATGTCTTAAATTACTGTTTACTTTTGATTTCTCCGTGGTATAATAAAAGCAGGGATACAACCTAACGGTTAGCCTGATGAGAGATTAAAATAACCGCACACCTTGCCGGGGGAGCGGTTATTTGCTTTTATTGGACATTTGCCAAATCACTATCACAATGACAGCGAATATAATCAAATACTCCATAAGCACCACACCTTTCTAGCCGTTTGAAGCGGAATAATCGTGTGTGGCTAACCGTCCTCGCGCATCCCTGCTATGCTATTATATCACTCATTTTTCCAAAAGAAAACCGCTCGTGTGAGCAGCCTTCTTTTTTACTTTTCCAAGTGAACCCCATCACCTTTTAGTGTGTCGCCTTCAATCGTAAATGCGACATAATCCCCAGACGTCTCATTGCCAACGACCATTATTTTATCATCCTCAACCTTATATTTCCCAGTTTCAGAAATTGTTCCATCTGTTAACTTTATCGAATACGTTCCATCGGATTTAAATTCAATCGATTCAACAATTACAAGCCCGTAATCATCGGGATTTTTCAACATGTCCTCATTCTCGATTCCTAGCAAAACAGGAAGTTCGTCATACACATATTTCCACTCACCAATGATAGGATTGTTATTGCCGCTGCATCCTAAGAGCGCAACAGCCAGCACAACACATAAAACAATAGTTAGGATTTTTTTCATAATAAATCCCCTCCCTACAATATATTATTAAACAATCATATCACAATGCCAACAAATATATCAAATTCATATTTCATCGACAAATGTAATCTCTTCTTCTTGGGCTGCCGCATTCGCTCTTAGAAATAATCTTAAATCTTGAGATAGAAAATCGTCGATACGCATTCCATGATTTATCATCATTTCATATGCCATTTTTAAGAGGCTTTTTCTTGCGTCACCGGCACTTCCTTTTCCGCCGGTATACCGAAAAAAGCTTGCGTAATTTCCTTTTCGATCATCTTAAATACTTCTGTTACCTCTTCGAGTTTAGCTTTCAAAAGCTTATCTTTTGGTATGTTCATCATGTCCGAAACAGCATCGTAACGTGCATCAAAAAATTCTTTAGCAAGAGGTTTATCTCCTGCAGCTTCAATGTAGTCAAGCATTCTTAACCAATCTTCCCCAGTGAATCTGTCTTTAATATATTCTTTCCCATCAATAACGATCTTAACTTCTTTCATGTTCCCCTCCATATGATAAGGGAGGGGGCAGCTTTTGCCGCCCCTATCCTTACTCTTTTTCTTTCTTTTTTGGCTCCTTCTGCAACACAAAACCAAGCCGTATAAACCGGTCTCGTTTGTCTGCATCGTCGGTTATAGCGGTATGCTCACCTTTTTTCAGTTTGTAGATCACGATCCAGCACCCGCCTTTGCTGCGCTTACGTTAGATATGCCGGCCTTCGCTCCTCCCGTTACATAAAGGCGTACAAGGTAGTCCTTGCCCGCTTGCAAGCCCGTTAGCGTTGCCGCAGAGTCAGCCGCTGCCTTGTTATCTACCGTGATCCAGTCGCTGCCCTGCGAGACCTGAATCGCTACATTTGACGCTCCTGTTGCCGCTGTCCACGCAAGCGTAATCTGTCCTGCGGCTGCTCCGCTTGTCGCAACAAGATCAGAAACAGGAGTCGCTGCATTGACATACCCGGCAACCGTAAAGTTTGGTGAAGAGAACCATCCATCTTCAGGGCTGGAAAGCTGCTTGAGCGTCAATGTATTCAGCGGATCATCGCTATCAAGAATATGCCGCCTTTCTCCATCAGACGTACGTTTGAGCGCTGTGTGCATGATAGTTTTTCCCTGATACGTAACCCCGCTTCCGCCTTTTGTACTGTAATCTTCTTGCTGCTTGGAAAATTTACCTTTTAAAATCCAGATAAACCGATATGCACCATTGGATTTTTGTGACCTGAATCCAAGCGCCACCTCCGGCGCATTGTCATCCTCACCCTCGATAACCATTCCGTTTGCATCCCTTTGCAGCCCCATGATGTCTGCATAAATCTGTGGAGTCAGGTCAGCTACCGTTACGGTTGTCTGGATTTCTCCATCTGCAGAATAGCTTTCGTACGTCCCGTCGTCCGCGTCATAAGGCGCCGCCTGCGTGTTGGGGTTATATCCAATCGCATTTACGCCCTGCATCCATACGGGAGCAGAATAAATCGTTCCTTCCGACGTGTCAGAGAGTACTTTTGCATAATATAATTGGTCTACGCCAATTCTTGGTCTTGGTTTGCTCATTCATTCTTCCTCCTTGGTAATGTAATAGCTTCGTTTGAGTAGAAAGTTCCCGTTCTCGTCCCTGTCCTGTATCAATCCGCTCATGGCGGGCTGCGCACGGAAATACCGCGTGTCATTTACTACAATGCCCTCCGGGAGCTCTCCATCCTCAAACCCTATTTCTTTCAGCGCTTTGTGCGCCTGTTTTAGTTTTGCGTACCCATCCGGGTATCTTTTGGTGCGGACGCATACCTGTAAGCCCGGTGTTTCAGCTCCTGCAATCTGGTTTCCCGGCTGTCCTTGATACTCGTACAATGTTATGCACTCGACAGGCTGATCCGGCCTTCTGGCAAGAAATATATCTTTACCAGTTTCCCCGCATCCGTTTTTCTGTAAATATTGCCCTATATCTTTCAGCATCATTTGATTGCATCGCCTGCCTTTTTCCTGATATGGTCAACGTAGTTGTCCACATTCTCATTGAACGGGTCTTCCAGATATTTTGCTTTTCCGCCTTTTGGATGGTTGAAGTCCAGTTCTTCGTGCTGCTTCATTGCATATGGCAGACTGTAGCCTGCCCTGACCTTTAAAGGTTCTTCTTCAACAGCACAGTCCGCCCGAAGATCGCCGCTGTCCACCGGGGCTTCCTGTATGGATTTACTCTGCAGGTCTGCGCCGCATTCCACAAGTCCGTCCTGCACCGCATTTGTGATTGCATCAAACATTTGATCGCCATACCAATGAAAACTCATAGATACGCCTCCCAACCACACACAGTGCCGTCAAGCCCAATCCAATCTCCCGTGCTGATGACAGCAACGCCGTTGATCTTATCCTGAGCCCTGATTTCAACCGAACTGAATACCGTTGTGCCGGATACAACCGTGTTCCCCTCTGCGTCACGTACCAGTTTGCGGCTTCCCTGCTTACGCACCTTAATGCTCTCCGGCGGCTCGTAACCTACCGTTCCCCATTCATCCGGCCCTGTCGAGCGTTCCAGCGTCACGGTCTGATTACAATAGCGTTTCAACCTGTCAGCGTACCTCATAGCCGCCTCCTGTATATGGCCGGATCAACGCCTGCGCCCTTACACTTGCAAGGACAGATTGCAGTGATCCGACCGAAGCCGTTTCAAAGGTCTCGGAAAGATGACCGATTGAATACGATTGAACCGGGTTGTTCCGGATGTCCTTGTTTTCTGTTGCTACCGTTGGGCTTACCATTTCCAGAGCTTCCTCGATCTGCGCGGCTTTTATGGCCTGCGGCACCTCTCTTAATTCCGGGTACCGGTCAACCTCAGGCGCATACAAAACACCGTCGATCATGGCGTAATTCTCCCCAAAGTAACGCGGAAACGCCAAGGGCTGTGGAAAAGCAAACTTTACGCCCCGGAACGTCAGGGAATCCAGCGCGGCACAAGCGCGGCGAAGGGCTATTTCTTTATCGTCCCCCGCCGCTTCCCATGCTTTGCGCTGCTCGTCTGTCGATAGGTAATGCTCCGCAATGTACACGTCCGATTCTTCTATGGTCACATAGGTATCTACGCCCATCGTCAGGCCCATATAAGACCACCCGCCTTATGCTTTTGACGCGACTGTTGCCTCGCCGTACTTCTTGCATTTGTTACTTCCGTCTACTTCGGCAATCCCGATCTTATTACCAGTGGTTGCCGTGATGTCCGATGTTCCGTCCCAGACTGTCCAGCCGGATGTAAGGCTCTGGTCGTAGGTCGGGGCTGTAATGGATGCACCCGTCTTATACTTATAGCTGTTTCCGCTGCCAATCGACGGCTGCACTGTTACTTTTGTATTCCCAGATGCGGTACCCTCTACCGATGTAACCGACAGGGTGCCGGGCGTAATGTCGCCATAATACTGGATCAGGTCAGGCATGACCTCTTTGGTGCCGTAATAATAGAACAATTCCAACGCATACGCATCAGCAAGGCCAATTTTTTCCGCCGCATACGGTTTCGGAAGAACCGGCTGCGCAATCGAGCCATAAACCATGACCACGAATTTCGCCCCTGCCGGAAGATACACGGAACTATCCACCCTTACTCCGTGGAATGCGTTGAACGATTCCGCCGCAGTGTCGATATTTGAGTTTTCCACCGAATCCAGATACTTGCGGATTTCACCATAAAATTCCGGGCTTGCTGTTACGTGGATCATATCACGCGGCACACCATCAACATAATTATTTTTTGTTGTTTCCACGCTCTGTATCGCTGCTTCAAGGATATCCTGTGCGGCGCTTTCGCTTGTAGAGAACTTTGTCCCCGTTTCAACCGCTTTGTCGAAAAATGCGCGTTCCAGCTCACGGGACATTGAAAGCGTATGGTTTTGAGTCCTTCTCACAATAAGGCCTTCCACTCCATAAAGCTTCGTGTCCTTTTCTTCAAGTTCTTCCACGATTTCGCGGTCAACGTCAATCTGTACCGTAACAGGCTTCGCCTTTACGAGATCGCCCTTTGCTGCCGCCCGCGCTGTGCCGTATTCTTTAGACTCCGAATTTGCAAACCGTTTTGCTTCCACGCTACCCGTTGTCGGATCGCCACTTAGGTCTTTGTTTTTTAGCATCGACGATATCATCCTGTGCTGGATATTGTCGATTACAACGCCATAACGTTCCGCAAGGAAATCTTTTCCTTCCGGGTCAAGTAGCATGCTTAAACTTGTGATTCTTGCCATTTGTATTTATCCTCCTAAATCATTGTTGGCGGCGTTTTTTTATCTTCTTCGTTTTTCGCCGGATTTCCGCCGCTTCCCGGCAACTCCAATCCCGCTACCCATGTGGGATTGTTCTTTGCTACTGTCTGGATAGCATCTTCAATAGATGTGTCATCATTTACACGCGCCATTGCGAGAATCACCGCGTCTTCAATATGCTGGGTTTTAATTCCCGCGCTTACCGCCGCAATCATTGCATTCGCCTTTGCCTCTTTTGCCGCTGCACCGTGTAAGGCTTCCTCCGCCTTGCGTTGCGCTTCGTTTGCTTTGTCAGCTTCAGACTTTTGGGAATCCATAAACTTGATGAATTCATCCTTGTGCGCCTTATATAGCTCTATGTCGTCTTTCTCAAGACCTTTAAGTCTTTTTCTGACAATCCCATCCGCGATCCTCTGCGCTTCTGATCTCACATCACCCGCTTTACGCTCGTCAGCGTCCTTCTGGCCGTCTTCCTCGCCGCCATCGACTTCTTTTTCAGGTTCTGCCGTCGGATTATTCTCCTGCGTTCCTGCGCCGCCGTCCGCGTCCATAAAAGGAAATAAATATTTCAGCATAATTGCCTCCCCGTTTTAGGGCCGTCGCCCGTTATCTCCCGGTTTTTCCCAACTCCGTAAAAGGGTATTAAAAAACCACCCTCGAAAGAGTGGTATTCATTCAATATTGCTTATCTTTCAAGCAGAAGCTTGGTTGCTATCTTTTTAAGTTCTTCATTGCTTTTTGATTCTAATGTCTTTTCACGCCACGGCATTATATGTTGTTTCGAAAAAGGCATTCTAAATCCCCAATCGAATTCACTTACCGCGAACGGCATTTCGGCCCCGTACCAGAAATCATCCGTTACCGGAAAAAAACCGAGTTTTAAAAGCAATTCTCTCCGTTCGTTCGACATCTATATTTCCTCCCAAACAAAAAGAACGCTATTTCAGCGTTCTACTTAGTCGTTTATTATTTTTTCTATTTCGTCGCGCTTCACAGTTATGGTGTCCCAATCCTTTGGCGACGAGCCAACATCTACGTCAAAAACATCCTGATTCCCGTATATTTCAACAACCGCAGCCCGCCGACCATCTTTCAGCAGTACGGTATCATATTGTTTAATTTTTTCCATGTCTTTCAACCTCTTTTATATATGCGCTTGTCATCCATGTTTTATCTCCCTGAGTTTTCCAACCGACAATCACATTTGCAGGCTTACCCTTATTTCCATACAAGATAATCTTTTGCGTATACGCCGTTCCGTATTCGTCTAAATCGCGCAGCGTCGCCGGGTATTTCGTCGCCCTTGTCAATATCTCTTGTTGCAGGTCTTCCCAGCTATCTATATTATACCCTAAACGGCTTTGGAGCGCACGACCTTTTGCCAATCCGTCGGCATTTGTTCCCCCAAACAGGTATTGAGTGAATTTATCTTTTGCAGCCGTCGTTTTATCAGCATTCGGCAAGGCCAAATCAGGATGATCAATCAGTTTTTTCCTACGCCTATAGTCAAGCTGCGTATACTGCCACTTATCGTTTTCTGATTGCTTCATCCTGCGGAACCCTGAAAATGATTTTGGCGCGTCGTCTCCCAGCACGGCACGGTAGTTCTGCCACTGCTTCCGGTCGGTGTATAGTTTTGTTTTTCGGTCGCGGCCTGCCCTGTAATTCGCAAGGCTCTTGTTCGCCCGTGCTGTTTGTTCTTTTGTCCAGCCCTTTCCGCCAATATCAAATGCCCGGTTTGAGTATTTCCGCATGTTTTGAATGTCTTCATCACTCTGCAATTCCTCAATGTACTGCGTCAGGATATGCCTGCAATGCGGATGAAAATTCTGGTAAGCGCTTGACCACGGCGTATCATATAAAGCTGGATAGTTTGGGTTCGTTCCGCTCACGCTGAACACCCTGCCTTCGTATGGCGCGCAAATTGGACAGGAGCCAAAATGCGAGGACATTTTTACCAGATCATTCCCAATCCTTACGCCCAGATTTATGTTTGCCGTATTACGCGCCTCATGTACCGTTGACCGCGCGACCAGTTCAGCATAAGCGTCGAGACTCATATAGCATTTTTTCCCGCCACGCATATATTCTATTGCCGCGACACCCTTATTCTCGAGCATTTGCACAAGATTGCGCTGCATCTGTTTCACGGTTTGTCCAGATGATACCTTTTCAAGTGATGCCTGCAAGCCTGCCTTACGAATCTCATCCTCCATCATACGTCCCACATGGTCTACCGCGTTTGTGAGGTCAGTATTCAGGTTTCTCTGTAGGATAGATATTGAGTCAAAATCTGCTGAGGTCATCCTTGCGATATCCGGCGGCGTTCTGTCTGCCGCTTTGTATTGCGCGTTAACGCTTCGTTGTGCCTGCTGCACCCCCTCATTGTAGATTTTAGGGATATGCTTACTGCTCCACGCCTCTGTTGCCAGATATAACCCCGCTAAAATTGCGGTAACTCTTGACGATAAATATCGTTCGTATTCTTCTTTGTTCCTTCCCGGTTCTTTTTCAATTTCCTTCCTGATCTGATTTTCGGCCTGTTCATACTGCCGTATCAGTTCCCTCGTCCTGTCCATTCCTTATCTCCATCGGCGTATAAACCGTCGGCCCCTGTGCCGCTTGTTCTGTTTCGATCCGGTCAAGTTCCTTCTGCGCAGTATCGTCATCATATCCGCCATGTTGTTTTACAGCGGAAAACTGGCTTACAAATGGTTGTCCACCTGTAGCTTGCATTAATATCTCCGCCTGTTCTTTTACGTCCTTCGGAAGCCCATCTTTCCACGTTGTTGAAATATCCTTTATTTCGATGCCGATTCCATGTGCCAATGCGACAAGCCTAACAACTTGTTTTAACGGTTGCGTATTAATTCCGGCAATTCTTCTGGCCTTGATGCTTGGCGACGTCATGCGGAGTTTCAATGCCGTTCCACTGTTTGCTTCTCCTTTTCCGGCTCCCTCCAAGAATGCTGCTCCCATTTCTGACAGCGTATAAAGTTGATTGGTTAACCATTCAATTTCCCATTGGACAGCAGAAAGATTTCCTTCCCATGTCAAATATTCAGGCTTTGCATCATCTTGCCTTTCTCTGGCAAAATAATTACCTGCCACAAATATTTTATTACCAGTGACAGGATCATCCTTCAATGCGCTTGGCGGCCCTGACATCGACGGCATAGAATGCTTATCCAATATCAGATCCATACAATACAGCCGCCACATCAGCTGTCGAAGAATCCCGGATATTACTCCGTAATCGTCAATCCCATAAACACTTTTAGAATGGCTTACATTTGAAAAAACCTTTATCGCCCAATCATCAGCATTGGTTTGCTTCGGTTCCCCTGAGGAAATAAGCTTACCAAACTCTGTCTTTGTTCCTTCCCCCGGACGCTCTTTCGCCTCATACCGCTTCACCTCATACTTGCCTTTTTCGTGTACTTCGACATATATTTCACCGTTTACAACAAAAGCGATCACATGGTGCGTTATGTGTTTTGCATCATAAGGATCAACAATCGGGAACCAATTTTCAGGCGGTATAATTGAAATCCTGTCGTCAAGAATCTTAATCGGCGAATCACCAAAGCGAGACACGTCCATGATCGCCTCATATAACGTGTTGGCAAAATTCATATCATCCAGAATATCATTTAGATCATCTGTGGACTTCCCAATATCGATTGAAGGCGGCTCCCCGCAAACAAAATCCGCCGTCTTTTTGGTCAGCAGTTGTGGATAATTGATTACTGTTTCTACGTCAATATTTCGTTTTTTCAGATAATCCGCCAACTTGGAAAAGTAATCACCAAATACATCCTTATGTTTTCCATCAAACAGCTTTTCATTTTCGCGGTATCTATCAAGCCGTTTTTCCTCGCCTTCCGGCGGAAACGGTTTACCCGTTTCAATCCAGTCTAAATTTGTAAGCATTATCTCATTTCCTTTTTGCTTTCAACTTTTCGTTTAAGTGTTGTTTTGCGAATAGTTGGTACTTGTTTTGCATATTTTCTGACCTGTATTCATAAAAACAAAGCGATTATACATGTTTCAGCCTATTTTATGCACTTAGTCAATGTGTTTTTTGACCGTATAAAAATACAGATCAGTAATACACGTCTACAAAGTTTCCTCCTACCGGTTCATATACTGCCAGCGCGAGAGCGTCCGCCATATCCGGCGAATGCAGCCCGCGCTTCTTCATTTCCTCTTTGCGCTCAAGCTCGATCTCGCCATCGCTGTTGATCCTGTATTTGCGATCAGAAAGCTGTACTATCTGTTCGTCGTCGTCACATATCTCAATTTCCCCGCATTTCAGCATGTTTCTAACCATGCCCCACATAATCCCGGTAGAATTTGCCATCTCGACGGGATCGTCGCCGCGTATTTTCCCGCCACGCCCCCCGAAGTGGCATTCCCGGAGGATGCACGGCAGGCCCTGTTCCCGCAGGCGGTCATATACCCCAACGCCCAGACCGTCGCAGTCTATTTTCACCCGTATTTGTGCTTTTGGATATTTCTCACGATACCGTTTCACCATTGCCGCTACATGCCCTGCTATCTGCATGGTATCATTGTGGAAGTACACTTCCGGCTTTTGTTGGTATTTTCTGTCAAACAGCGGGCATATGACACTTTGGTCGTCACCATAGCGCGCTACATCCACGCCGATATCTATGATTCGTTCCGCTTTTGACACAGTGGTCTTTTTGCTGCACTTTTCAACCCATTCAAGGGCTATGAAGCTATCTGCAGCCTGCTTGGGAAACTCCCCTGCAACGCGCACCCGGTAAACGTCCGAATTCTCACCATACATTTCGATAATCATACGAACGAATTCTGCGTCTACACGCGGCGATTGCGCACTGGAAACGTGAAAGCCGTTATACATGCTTCGGTTCCTGTTGTGCGAATCAAAAAAGAACCCTGACAGATTCGTAGGGTTCCCGCACATCAGCAACTTTGCGTCCGGCGTCGATAATGCGCCAAGTACCGGCTCAAATATCCTGTCTGGTACGCCGCTTGCTTCGTCGATGATATACAGAATATGATCAGCGTGAAAGCCTTGCAACGCATCCGGCTTTGTTGCCGTACGAGGTACAGCGAACCAGTTTTCCGGGTGGCCTTTCATGTACACCCGCTCATATGTCCACTCTATCTCATTCTTTAGCTTTGAACCATTTAACCACTTGGCAACCTCAGCCCAAAGGATATCATAGAGCTGGTGTTTTGTAGGCGCTGTACATGGTATCTTGGGAAAAGGCCGCGTACTCATAAACCAAAGGATCAGCCATGATTCCAGTGCGGATTTACCGATTCCGTGTCCGCTGCGGACTGTGGTTCTCGGATTCCCTGCTATACTGCGCATAATGTCTGCTTGTATATCGTCAGGCGTTGCACCCACCAGATCAACGGTAAATTCTACTGGATGGTCGGCATAGTAATTGATTGCATCAGCGTTCATTTTTTCGATTTAACCATGCTTGCTCGATTGCTTCCGCAAGGTTATCTCCTGCTTCTATCTTTGTTTCCTGTTTATCTCTCCACTTATCCGGTCTCCTGTTTTTCAGCCAGAATATTTGCGCAGTCGTGTCGCCCACCAGTGCTTTCTTTAACAAAGCGTTTTCAACCTGGTAGTCTACGACTTCCTTTCCCTTTTTTAAGGCCTCAAAAATCTCAATGTGTTTATTCTTCCAATTATACAGCGTGGCTGTGCTGATTCCGCAATTATGTGCTATCTGCTCATCTGTCAGGCCGTCACGCGCCCAACCTTTAAGAAGGATTAACCCGTCTTCGGTCAGCCAGTATTCTGCTTTACTTTTTGCCATATCCTCACCACGCCATTCTTATATTCCAACTTGAACATCTCGCTAATCTTATATGTCAGCCCAGCTAATCGCCTTATCGGTTCTTTCTTTAAGCGCCGCCTTGCCTTGTCCGCTCTGCTGATCGCTATTGCTGCCGTTTCATCCCGGTAGTGCTCTGCGTTGTATTTGTTCATATCCCTCTACCCTTTTTTCAAAACAAAAACGCCACCCATAAGGATGACGTTTTTCATATTTTCTCACAATGTCATACTATCACAAAAAATCGGACATTACCTTCCCTCTAATGGTCATGTTTCATTTTTTTTAATGCGCTTTGTTTTAATCTCCAAACTTGTTTTTCACTATAATCCATTCGCGCCGCTATTTGCGACACTCTCAGCCCTTCAAAGTATCGGTACTGTATATATTCCCTTTCTTTCTCCGTCAGCCCTGCTTCATTGATCATCCGCATAATATCATCAACCAAATAAAATAAATTAGATATCTCGTTCTTGATCGCCTCTATCCTCGCGCCGTACACATCGATCATCTTTTGCACCGCCGAATAGACCGGATCGGATGTAAAGCCTCCTTGTATACGAACATCATCCAAGCTGGGCGCTTTCAGCATTCCATCCCATAACGCATTATGCTGCTGGAGTACTTCATCAATCTGCTGTTGCAACTCCTTTATTCGCCGCTGATACTCTGCATATCTATATAATTTTTTCTCAATATCCTGCACATTCCTTCTCCTTTTGTGGTATAATGTATTCACCATATAAATTAGAACACAGAGAGAACGGTTCCGCAGCACCGCGGGCTGTTCTTTTTGTTTTACTCCACTTCTTGGTTAAGCCAGTCAATTATGCAATTCTCGCAGACAGTATACCTTGAACATATTCTCCCTTTTTTCTTGTGCTTATACGGGCATATGAGCCACGTTACTAATTCGGCTGGAGATTTTGTTATTCTGTCAAAATTCGTTTCCTTCTTCTTAATCGCATCCTGGTCGCGTATGTTATCTCTATTCATAGCCAATCCTTTCTTTACTTCTTGTTGCCTTCCTTTTTAACAAATCGTTCACCATTTCTTTAATTAGAGTTCATAATTACTGGTTATTGTATATACAACGCTAAGGCGATTATATAGAGGGCTTGGAGGTACAAGCCAATGGGTTATTTTTAGAAATCCCTGATACTTCGGTGTTGGGGATTTTAGCTTTAATTGCTGTATTCAGACCGCTCGTTTTGCCTTTTTCCTGCGTTTCTCCTTTTCCTCTTCCTTTTGCTCTTCTCTTTTTGTAATGATTCCCTGTAGGCGCTCGATCTCGTTTTCAACCCATATTTTTGTACTATCGTCTATTTTGTATATCCTAAGCAGTGATTCAAGCCTTGTTATTTCAGTGTTTAATTCCCGATCTGTCGGTTCTCTGAATTTATACATTTTTTCCTCCTTTTACCCCGCGCTCCTTACCGCTATCACCGCAAATACCACGGCGCATATGATTGCTGTTACTATCATCCATTTTCTGCTTTTATTCATGGTTGCGCCTCCTATACAAAATCCACACTACAGCCCATGTATTCAAGCAATTCTTTGGCGAAATGATATCCGTATTCCTCAAAAGTGAAATAAAAGTCCTCGTCCTCGGCATCCTCAACCGCTATGCAGTCATTATCTACACTAATCCTGTACCTGTCTGGTTCCTTCTGGCATTTTTCGAGCCATTCTTCCTCTATCTGCTTCATCTATTTTCCCTCCTGCTCCTGCACATCTCTGCGTCCTTTTTTGTAAGCCATCACCACCACAACCGCCCATACAAAGCTTATGATCTCGTCCACCTTACGCGGCTGTATCACGCCGTAAAATACCATTTCGAGCACTTGCCACAGCCACCCGATAGCTGCTAATACGACAAATAGCCAAAAGATATTTTTAATAACTTTCATTGTCCTCCTCCTGCGCTTCCCGCGCCTCAAACGGCTTTTCTTCAACTCGCCATTCGTCAGGTCTTTTTTGCCTGACAATAAAATCGTCAAGCGGTTTCCTGTCCTCACACATTGCATAATCTTTCCATCGGTGCGTCTGGTGTGCCCTGTTTTTACGCTTCGGTTCTTGTACTATATGCAACTGCTTATATTGCAGAACAAACATCATTCCCGTTCCTCCTGCGCTGCCCGCGCCTCAAATTTGTTCACAAGTTCTTGCATTTCGTTCCACGATCTCACAGTCGCCGGAAGAGTGTTCCCGTAAACATCGTCGGCTGGTAGTATTACAAGCCGTCTACATTTGCTGTCATTGTTACAATTCATATACAGTGTTCTTGATATGCTATAAATACCGCTTTTGCAAAAAACGCCTTGATCCAGCGTATATTCTTGCACCCTGTAGTCCGTCATCCCTGTTCCTCCTTTGCCGCCAGTGCTGCAAAGCAATCTTTTAAGTGCCGATTTCTTTTACAGCAGGCGCATTTCTGATGTCTGTTTTTCCATATGCAGATTTTGCAGTCCTCGCTCTCTGCCTGCACGAGCGCCGCAATGTGGCCGACATCCACAAAATCGGCGCATCTATTTTCTGTCAAATAGTCCTTGTCCCCACATACATTTTTGTGAAAGCAGTTTTTGCAGATTGTGATAGCAACCGGAATATATCCGCTTGCTATTCCTTTTCCCATTTCATTCACCGCCCCTCGATTTCGTAGGATTCTATATAGCTGTCCGCTTCTTTTGCTCCATCCATAAGATCAATCGCGCTGGCATTTTCTAATTCTTCGACAGCATCATCTAGCAATAGATCGTGGAGTTCTGCATATTCGTGCAGCATCTCTTTTTCCTCCTGAGTAAGCATCCTGCAATATTCAACTACAGTTTTAATTTTTACTTTCATACTTCACTCGCTCCCTTCCTGTCCGCCGCGCCACTTAAAGCCTGCATTATCGTGCACATCGCACCGCTTACATTTCCCTCCGTGCTGAGGCTTGTATTTACATACCTCGCATAACGCTGCATACGGATCATCACTTTTTGCAATATATCTATCCATCCGCTTTATATCCTCTATCGCCGCCGCAAGCTTCTCCCGCAGGGCGGCATTCTCGGCTTCGAGGCGGTTGATGGTACCAGCCATTTTCATAACCGTGTCACCCGCCCCTGAATATCCTCTGCTATCAAGAAATTGTGCCAGTCCGATTGCTTTTTGATTCAAGCCTTTCATTCTCCCTCGCCTCCGTTATTCATACTCATAATCACCAAGCTCAATTTCCTGTTCGCAATACGGACATGTCACCCACGCACCATCATCCCAATAATCCGTATTAAAATCTATTTCTCTAAAATTTATTTCCAGTTCTTCATCGCAATGCGGACAGGTGAGCGTTATATAATCCGGTTTTGAAACAATTACATAATCAACGCTCATTCTCCTTCGCCTCCGTCTGAATAAATTTCCCACATTTTTTGATACTGCTCTGGCGTTATCTCCCTAGATAAAAGCAATTCCAATGCTTCTTTC
Source organism: Christensenella hongkongensis (assembly GCF_000981035.1). Classification (GTDB taxonomy): domain Bacteria; phylum Bacillota; class Clostridia; order Christensenellales; family Christensenellaceae; genus Christensenella; species Christensenella hongkongensis. Next base: position 5,572 of record NZ_LAYJ01000063.1, on the reverse strand, counting down.
ATCTTGGGATCATTCTCCTTCGGTAGTTTTTCAGGAAATGGAAATCCCTCAATATCACAATCATCATCCATTAAGTCGAGCCTATCTGCATAATCCATTATTCTCCCTCGCCTCCATCCATTTCGCCCCACATGCTGTCAACAAACTCATAGTCTCCGTGTTCGCCCGTTCCTTCGCCATTTTGAAGGTTGTAATACGACACCACGCCATTTTCTACGGCCAAGCTATCGTGGAAATCATCGCCCACGCGGTGAATACTTCCGTCTGATTTATCTCTTACAAAAATATCTGTTAACATCGTCTCATTCTCCTTTTCCCGCCACTCGCAATAGGCGGCACATATCGGCGTAATCCCCATTTTTTATTTCTGTTCCCTTTCGTTCCCTTTGCGTACCCTCAATGTTCCCTGTTTATGATTGCTTAAAAACCCCTTTGTTATGCGTTTTCCCACATCCCGTTCCCGATGTTCCCTATTTTTTCGCGTTGCCTTTACGCGAGACTCGTATACCAAAATCTTCATTTATATATATTCATTCTTAAATAATTACTGTATTTTTACCGGGAACACCGGGAACATCGGGAACGCTTTCAATGCAAATCATCAAAAATTTCCTGCTCATCAAATTCCACAATGTCCTCGTCGGCAATCTCCCGCGGTAGATTCAAGGCCACTGTTTCAATCGACTGTCCATTAATTCGTGCTTTTTTTGTCAGCTTGTCCTTGCTCCGTTCCGCCTTGCCGTTCCTGGTCATCCATGACAGCAATGCTTTCCCGTTGAAGCCCTCGTCTGCACAAATTCGGTCGTATTCCCGCTTGACGACGTACGCCATAGTCTCTGTCTCGTTGAATTTTCCCCATACAGCGTCGTAATTGTTACTTTCTTTAAAGCGATGGCGGTTCTGTATCACATATTCGCATAATTGCTCGTAGCTCCGTTCATGGGCCGATACAGCAGCTTTTGTCTGGAGAAACGGGGCAATTTCATCCGGCTTCAGCATTTGGTTTTCCTTGAAGATCAGCGTCGTTATCAGGCTGTCCGCGGTCAGGATGGCCGCTGCACTCATTGCCTGCTTTTCAGTCGTATCGTTTTCAGACAGTATCTTATAATACGCATCGTATAAGTCCCGCGCCTGGTCAATGTTCCCTTCCTCCTGAAGCCATGCCACAAACATATGCCCTGCAAAGCCGTAATTTCGCTTTAGCGTATCAGCCACACGTTTCGGATTACTGAACAGCTTTTCCGCACACTCAATTTCAATAATACGGTTCACCGCACCACCCCCGGACGTAATCGACGTAATCGGCATTTCACCGTTTGTAATCGTGCAGTTCTCCCATGTCTGAACCCGGTTGATCCCAAGGCTTTTATTACTCCGGCTCTTACCCACTCCTTCGCAAAGCTTATATATGTCCTCGTCAAACTTCCTTTTGTCGGATACAATTTGCAGCTCGTCAAGGATCAGCGGCAGGCTGTTGACAAACCCGGCCGACATTTCAAGCCCCACATTCGTTGCGTTAAAGGTGTGGATGTACTGCCCCATCTTCGGACAGGCCCACACCGACGCCGCCAGAAGAAGCGCGACGGTTTTACCCGTCTCCGTTCCTCCCCAAAGATGCAGGATGAATGGATTCAGTCCCAACGGCCCTACGAGGACGCTTGCAAAGCTCGCCGACAGAATAATACGTGCGTAAATACTGTTGCTGCGAACCTCCCGCGCAACCTCAAGCCATTTTTCATAGCTGCCGTTTTCCCTCACGCTTTCGAAAAACAGTTTAAAATTCGCCATTCCGTCAAACTCGAGGTTTTCAACATATGGCGAAAAGCCTTCGTCGCCAATCCACCCAAGCCGCCCCACACTGTTTTTTTCCGGTATCAGGTCGTAATTCTCGTTTTCAATGTCGTGTAAATACCGCACCAGATATTTTGAGTTTTCCGACGTTACCGCGATCCCGAGGTCTGCAAGCTGTACGATGCTGTTGTTTGACGCAATCGTTTTTTTGTCAATGACCGCGCTGCGCCATGCCTTTCCCTTGCGGTAAGCAAGCTTTATCTTCTCAATTCCGGTATCCACATTCACAAGGCGCATGACCGGCATGATCGGATGCACACACGCGCAAACCTGTTCATGCCCCATATAGGTATAGACGCCGCTATCGTCCGCCGTCCATTCCCCGGCGTTCAGCTCCAGCTCCTGTCCTTCAAAGTCGGTTGGGTTTCCCACATAAACCGTCTTTCCCACCATGTTTTGCTGTTTGACGTAATCGGCATACAGCGATGTAAAATTCCTTACGCCCACACTGCGCGCCAGGTCTGCATATTTCGCCTTCATCTGCGCGTGGACAAACGGATCCTCCCGCGTTGCGTAAACAACCTCAAATGGATCAGGCGTGTTCAGGAAATCCGCTTTTGTAAATGCCCGTAATTCTTCCACCATTCCTCCTGCCCTTCCATGTCGTAAAAATCAAAAATACTCCTGATGTATTCGAGCCTCGCCATTTCTTTGTAATACCATGAAAAAAGCCGCTCAGATCGATTATCAGGCATTATGTTGTCATGTATCCACATAAGCCTCCTGTGCTCCCTTGACAGCGCATCCACCGCCCTCCTGATATCACGTTTCCGTTGACGCTTTTCAAAGTCCTGCGCCCGCCTGCGGCGTCTTTCCGCCATATTTGGACGTTTATCCGTCAGCCCCAGTCCAAAATCACTGTTCAGCCTGATACATGCCTGACCAAAGTTGATATCGTATAGCCGCATCACGAAATCGATCACCGTTCCCCCGGCGCCGCAACCGTAGCATTTCCAGCTCCTGTTATTTTTGTGGACAAGGAAGCTCGCCGTTTTTTCTTCATGAAACGGGCAGCGTATACGGTGGTTATATCCAAGGTGAAAGCCGTACTTTTCAAGAACATCGCCCATCGTTAACGCTTCTTTAAGCTGTTCCGCTAACCTCATTTTTCGCTACCTCTTCCATGCTTCCTCCACGACCTAAGATGCGCTGAATCTTCCAGTATGGCACGTTGAGTTCCTCCGCCCATTCAGACATAGTTAAAGATTTGTTTTTAAAGCAGATAACTCTATTATTACTCCTGTTATTTTGCTGATGTTTCATCGTTACCCATCGACAATTTTGAGGCTCGTAATCCTTGTCATTGTCAATCCTGTCGATTGATAGCGAGTCGTTATATCCATTGTTTATAGCCCATTCATAAAAATTTATGAATCCGCCTTCGCCACTCCAGTCTTTGCAAACGCTGATTCCTTTGGCCCCATAATATTTATAACTATCAGCCTTCCTATTCGAGCATCGACTGTGCATATTACCCCAAATTGTGTATATACGAGAGCCGAACATTCCGTGTTTTCTATTTGCTTTCAATACTCTTCGTCGGCCTTCACATCCACAGCTTAAAGTGTGCCCTGTTCGAAGATTTGAACTTATAACTTCCGTTATTTTTCCACAATCGCATTTACATCTCCACAAAATCTCCCTGTGCCGCGAACCACATCTTTCCAGAACCGTTAACAACCCGTATCTTTTTCCTTTTAATTCGTACATTATGCTGTGCCCTCCATGATTTTTTCCAAATGTTCTTTTAATTCGCGATACATTATGTCCTTTATAATCTCTCCCGAAAATTGACTTTCGCAAAATATAATTTGACAATTATAACGTGATAGCCACGCCCATAAGCTCGCCCTTAAAGCGGGTGCACTCATTTTGCTTCTGTATGCTCCTGTATACACTTTTTTCCATTGTGCATTTTCAACCATTAAATAGACTTTCGTGCCATTTTCTTTCGCCCGTTCAAATTCTCTGATAAATCTTTTTCGTTGTTGGCAAAAGCAAGTGCACAATTCAGTTAAATCATATTTGCGTTCCACTACCACCACATTGGAAAGATCGTACTCCGTACCATCTGGCAACGTGCACTTGCAGGAGTAATCCCCCACATCAAGCTTTACGCGCTCCACACCGCATTCCATTGCCTTGATGCGCCTACGCAGGGCAGGTGTATCCTGCTCCCGCGTATCGACCAGTATTTTCATGCTTTTTAAGGCTGCATCTACTTCAAAGCAAGTCATTATTTACCTCAAAACGGCAATTCGCTCAATTCGCCTTCCGCCAGCGGTACGAAATCCGTCTGTTTCACCTTTGATCTGTCCAGCATTTTGGGTTTCGGTATCTTAAACTTTCCTTCCCGTATCCGTTCCACACTTGTCAGGTGGTGGCACGCCGTCCAAAATCCTGTGTTCCCGTTAAACTCATATTCCCGTTCCTGCATCACCGCGCCGGCCACGAGACCTTTTAGCTTCTTCTCGTCCCAATCCCAGTGGAAGCCGCTGTTGCTGTCCTCAAAGGCTTCTATATCCCGCTTGAATGCACTCATAGTCCACTCGTCTTTCTCCGTCCCGTCTCCCTTTGGAACGTTCATCCTGTGGACGCCCTTCCATTTCTTATCTTCCCTGGCCTGCATACCATAATTCTTCTTGTAATATCCCGCATACTCGCCTTCCACTATGTCGTAGCTCAGGACAATTACGCTGCCCCACTCATAATTAACTTCCTCTACATTCAGAATCTTGACAATGTATCCGTCCACCGGCAGCCGTTCCTGCCCTTCGCCCATCGCTCTCGCTTCTTCATAGCCCTTTACTGGTTTCATTTCTTTTGTTCTCCTTTATTAATTTTGATTTCATAATATTCCCTGATCCTGTCATCAACAGCCTTCAGGTCATTCTCGATCTCCCTATTGTCAAACATCCCAATCGGCGTTTTGCACACGTCAAGGCCGTTGCTTGCCGTCAGGAAGATGTGTTTTTCACCATCCCCATACGCACGCAAGACTATCGTGAACATGCCCTCCAGGCATACTTTCTCATCCAGTAGTTTTCCAATCGTCTTGGGCTTGATATCTCCAAAATCGTTCTTTTCTTCGTGCATCAGCAGGTATACGATTTTATCATCCGGCATCCTTCGAATGATGAATTGAATAAAATTATAAAAGCAGTCGCCAATGTCGTTATATAACGCAAATACAGCGTTTCCGCTTCCACCCTGGCTGTGTCCCTTCATGAACTGATCAGTGATCAAATATCCTGCATCGTCAATTACAATCGATTTTGCCTTGCAGGCATATACTGTTTTTATAATTTCCTGATAATCCGTGGTTATGAGTGTCTTTAATTTGTTTCTGAAAGGAAATGGCTTTCCCAACACATTGACTACTCCCACCTCATCTTCTTTAAAGTTCCTCAGGGAAGCGGATTTTCCGCTGCCGGACTGCCCCAAAATCATTACTGGTATTCCCATTTTTCTATATCTCCTTTACCTCAATAAGCCTTGAACCCTGCTTAATGAGCTCGCTCACAATGCGCCGGGCAGGAAGCCCCGTTTCCCGTTGGAGCTCCTGCAGCACCTTTAGCGCTTCCTCATCGATACGCACACGGTCCACCGTGATCGGAACGGGCCTGTGTATTTCCAGAATAATTTTGTCCATTTACCGTTCCTCCATTCCTTCCACTTCCACCGGGCACCCGTCCCCGCGAAAATCGATGTTGTATAGTAT
>NZ_LAYJ01000123.1 GCF_000981035.1 Christensenella hongkongensis | reverse complement strand
GTGCAGGAGGGAGACGCAATGGTAGTGGTCTCCAAGGGAGGCAAAACGGCGGAGCTGCTGCCGCTGATCGACGTATGCAAAAAGAAGGGGGCAAAGCTCATTGGAGTGACGCAAAACCCGGATTCGCCGCTTGCGAAGCAGGCGGATGTATTTTTAAAGATGGACGTGCATCACGAAAGCGACCGTTACGACATCATGGCAACGTCGAGCGTAATCGCGCTGGTGGCACTGTTCGACGCGCTGCAGGTGGCGATCATGGAGGAGACGGACTATAAACTGGAACAGTTTGCGCTTATCCATCCGGGCGGCGCCGTGGGCCAGAAGCTCAACCAGTAAATAAAAACTGGAAGGCAAATGGGCAGGATAAGCAAAACCGGAACCTGTTTCAGGCTCCGGTTATTTCTGTCTGCTTCTTTTTTGGCAGGGAAGAAAGCGTGACCTCATAGGATTTTTCGATCATATCCCGTACTACATCCTCCGGCACGCAGCCCTCAAGATAAAGGGAATTCCAGTGCGTTTTGTTCATATAATAACCGGGTACAATTTCCTGATATTGACCGCGCAGGAAATCACCGAGCGAGGGTTCGAGTTTCATGGTGAAGATCGGCCTGCCCTGCTTATCGCCGCCTTGCATGGCGAACATCTTGCCGCCCACAAAATAACGGGTTGCCTCCCACTCGGGCTGGTAATCCTTTGTAACGCCTTTTTTACCAAGGCAATATCCATCGATCCATTCGTAATTCATGTTAATCTCCTTTATGCTATGGTGTTTGGGACGTTTCGTTTCGTGCCGGATCGGTCTGCTGCATTCAAAGCCTGCTTTCGAATCAATATCACGTAACATTTTATTCAGTGTAACACGGCTGCGGGCGGTTGTCAGTATTTTTGATTGATGCCGATGCGTCTTCCATTAAATTTTATAAACTGACCGTATTTGTCACTTCGCCATGATATACTTTTTGTAAAACAGGATTCTTTATTTAGCAGCGGGGAAACAAGCGATGGATATTTTTCAAAAACTGGAAATTTTAACGGATTCGGCAAAATACGATGTTGCGTGCACGTCAAGCGGCGTAGACAGGACAGCCACGAAAAATGGAATTGGCAGCGCGACCTCGGGCGGCATCTGCCATAGCTTTGCTTCGGACGGGAGGTGCATTTCCCTGCTGAAGGTGTTGATGACCAATATTTGCGTTTACGACTGCAAGTACTGCGTGAACCGTAAGTCAAACGATGTGCCCCGCAGCATATTTTCCCCGCGCGAGCTGGCAGACCTGACCATACATTTTTACCGCCGCAACTATATCGAAGGTCTTTTCCTGAGCTCCGGCGTTGTGAAAAACGCTGATTACACATGTGAGCTTATGATAGAGTCTTTGCGTATCCTGCGTGAGGAATATCATTTCAGCGGATATATCCATGCAAAAGCGATTCCCGGCGCATCGGACGACCTCCTCGCACGGCTTGGCATGCTGGCAGACCGTATGAGCGTCAATATAGAGATGCCTTCCCAAAACAGCCTGAAGCTCCTCGCACCGGATAAGTCCAAAAGCTCCGTACTGGAGCCGATGGGGTTTATCCGTAACCGTATGCGCGAAAACACAAAGGAGCTCGCCATCTACAGGCATGCGCCAAAATTTGTGCCCGCGGGGCAGAGTACGCAGATGATAGTAGGCGCATCCCCGGAAACGGATTTGCAGATACTAAACCTGACGGAAGGGCTGTACCGGAAATACCAGCTCAAACGGGTGTTTTTCTCCGCATATATCCCGGTGGTGGAAAATTCTCTGCTGCCTTCGATCGATACAAAGCCGCCGCTTTTACGCGAGCACAGGCTGTATCAGGCGGACTGGCTGCTGCGGTTTTACGAGTTTACCGCAAGCGAGATACTCGACGAAAAAAATCCGAATTTCAATCCGTTTATCGATCCCAAATGCAACTGGGCGCTTAACCATATGGGAAATTTTCCGCTCGAGGTCAACAGGGCCTCCTATGAGGAGCTTTTGCGCGTGCCGGGCATTGGCGTGCAAAGCGCAAGGCGTATCCTGATCGCGCGGCGTACTGCTTCGCTCACCTTTGAAGGGCTTAAAAAGCTGGGAGTGGTTTTGAAGCGCGCGCGCTATTTTGTAACGTGCAGGGGAAAGATGGACCAGAACGTGCGGATGCGCGGGGAAGAGGTGTTGTGCGCCATGATGTCAAAAAAGTCGCTTGCAATGTACCATGGCAGCGGCTATGACGCAAACGGGAATAAACAGGTATCTTTTTTCGAGCCGCCGAAGGTTTTGCAGGAGGATACCGTAAAGTGCCTGACCGGGCAGCTATGAGGGAGGTGAGCGGGATGAAAGACGATATGACGGTCAATTATGAATACGACGGCAGCTTTGAGGGCCTTTTATGCTGTGTTTTTGAGAGCTACGACCAAAGGGAAATCCCCGAAGAGATATTTGGGCCGGAAACGCACCAGACAACCCTTTTTCCGGCAAAGATCATCGAAACAGACGCTGTGCGCGCGAGGCGGGTGCTGGCGTCTATCCCCAAAAAGATAGGACGCGAGGCGCTCGATTTTGTGCGGCGGGCGTTTTTGACCTGCCTGCCGCAAAAGGAGCGGTATATCCTGTTGTTTTTGCGTATGGGATACCGGTATGGCGCAAAGGTGATGCGGATGCTGCAGGACGATGTGGTGAACACCCTGTTTAAGGCGGTAAAATTTATTGGCAATGAGACGCACCTGCTGACCGGATTTATTCGTTTTTCTGTTTATGGAGAGGTGCTGGCAGCGCAGATCACTCCGAAAAATTATGTTTTGCCATTGCTGGCCCCCCATTTTCGCGGGCGCTATCCGAATGAAAAATTTTTGATTTATGATAAGACGCACGAGGCGGTACTTATTTACGAGAACGGCAGGATGCAGATCAACTCGGTGGAAAATTTCAGTATGCCGGAGCCGGACGAGGAAGAGCTGCGGTTTCGCAGGCTGTGGAAGATGTTTTACGATACGATTGAAGTGGAAGGGCGGCATAACGAAAAATGCCGCATGACGCATATGCCAAAGCGTTACTGGGAGAACATGACCGAATTTGCGGAGGAGAACAAAAAGAAGCCGCAGAAAACGGCTTCCGGCGAACATAAATTGCTGTACCTGACAAAATAATTTTATCCTCCCGCTTCCACAGAATCATCGAGCTTCGCCGCTTCAAGGCGTTTGGCTTTTTTGGAGTTGAATGAAACCTTGAGCAGGATCGGTGAGATTACTGTGGTGACGACCACGACAATGACAACTGGGCCAAACAGGACAGGGGACATCAGTCCGACCGCCGCGCCCTTATTGGCAACGATGAGGGCAACCTCCCCGCGCGACACCATGCCACAGCCGATCTGCATGGATTCCGGCCCGTTAAAGCCTGTCATTCGCGCGCCCAGCCCGCAGCCGACGATTTTGGTGGCGATGGCGGTCAGAAGGAGTATGATGGCAAATAGAATCAACATCATATTCATATCGTTGAGCACAACGCTAAGGCCTACGCTCGCAAAGAAAATAGGTGAAAGCAGCGTATAGGAAAGCGTTTCAAAACGGGAGGCGATGTAGTTGGAATGACTGGTATTGGAGAGAAGCAGGCCCGCGATAAACGCGCCGGTGATATCAGCGACGCCAAACCATTCCTCCGCGCAAAAGGACATCAGCAGGCAGATAACAAAGGCCGCAACAACAAAGCGGCGGTGGTCCTGCTTATGCCGGTTGGACCATTTTTTGAACCCGAAATAGATGAGGAAACCAACGCCGATTGCAAAGACGAAGAACAGCACGATTTTAAGCATAACCATGCCGACCTCTACCTTGGGATCCGCAAGGCTTGTAATCACCGTGAGGGCAATGATGCCGAGGATATCGTCAATGACGGCGGCGCCAAGTATCGTACTGCCGACTTTACTGCTCAGCTTGCCCATTTCCTTGAGCGTTTCAACGGTAATGCTGACCGAGGTGGCGGTAAGGATTACGCCGATAAAGATATTCTGTAAAAAACGGTTGGTTTCAAGGTCTGTTTTGATAACCGAGGGATCGTTGAAAACGCCCGCGACGGCAAAGCCTGCAATGAGCGGCACAATAACACCCAAAAGCGCAATGATAAAGGATGCTTTTCCTGTTTTTTTCAGCTGGTGGATATCCGATTCCAGTCCGGCGGTAAACATCAGGACAATGACGCCGATTTCCGAAAGGGTTTTGATGAAGCTGCTGTTATCGATGATTCCGAAAACAGCGGAGCCGAGGATGATTCCGGCGAGCAACGCTCCCACAACTTGGGGCATTTTGAATTTCCTTGTAACCATGCCAAGAACCTTGGTGCTCAGCAAAATAAGCGCAAGGTCTAATAAGAAACGATAATCCATAAAGACACTTCCATTTTGTTCAAAATTTTTATAGCAACGGCAGGGCCGCTAAAAACAATTCCATAAAGTGAATAATATCAACTCGGGACTTCACTAATTATACGCCGTTTGCCGCTAAAATCAAGATTTGATTGTAAAAAAAAGTGTGCCGGGAATGGAAGAAAAAACGGCGCCGGCCGTCACAAACTATTTACCGGAAATCAAGGGTGGGGAAGGTCGTCCTCCTCCTTTTCGAGGGGAACGTCCTGCCTGGAAACAATATCTGTTTTGAGGATAGAACCGTAAGAAACGGCTTTTTTTCCAAACTGTTTGCGGATTTCATCGATTGCCGTCTCGAGTTTTTCGATTTTTTGGGAATCCTGCTGCGGCGCGTCAAAAAAGCTGAATTGACCGCCGGAGCCGCTTTCCGTAAGGCCAGCCGCCGTAAGCGAAAGCAGGCGGATCGGTTTGGATACGTCCCACGATTTGAAAATAATATCGAGCCCGGCATCATAAAGGTCTTTTGTTTGGCGAATGGGGCGGGACAATGTTTTCTGGCGGGAAATTACGCGAAACTGGGGATCCTTGATCTGTACCTGCACAGTCTGGCAATAAAGACCGCAGGAACGCAGGCGCGCGCCAACGCTGTCTGCAAGCATGAGTACGCCGGCCTTGATATCGTCCCTGCCGACGAGATTCCTTTGGAAGGTAATGCCGTTGCCAATGCTTTTGGCTGCTTCGGATTCGCCAATCTCCCGCACAGGCGTATCGTCAAGGCCGTTGGCATATTCCCAGATGAGCTCGCCTGATTTTCCGAGAAGATTCTCCGCTTCCTCGCGCTTTAATGCAGCAAGCGCGCCGATTGTGCGAACGCCAATACGGTGGAGCGTGTCCGCGGTTCGCTTGCCAACGTAAAGCATGTCCGTAACGGGCAGGGGATGGAGGATGTCGCGAAAGGTTTCGCGGGTGATAACGGTTGTGGCGTCCGGCTTTTTATAATCGCTGCCAAGCTTGGCAAATACCTTGTTAAAGGAGACGCCCACAGAGATGGTAAGTCCAAGCTCGCTGCGGACGCGGGCGCGCAGCTCGTCTGCGATTTTTTTGCCCGAGCCGAACAGGTGAAGGCTGCCGGTCACGTCCAGCCACGATTCGTCTATACTGAATGCCTCCACTTTACTGGTATACTGCGCATAAATTTCATTGATCAGCTTATAATACTTGGTATATTCCTCGCGGTGGGGAGATACGAGCACGAGCTCCGGACATTTTTTTTTCGCCTGCCATACGGTCTCGGCAGTTACGATGCCAAACTGTTTTGCCAGTTCGTTTTTGGCGAGAATGATGCCGCGGCGGCTTTTGGGATCGCCGCATACGGCCATAGGGACTTTTTTGAGCTCGGGGCGTGAAATACACTCCACAGACGCATAATATGCGTTGCAGTCGCAGTGCAGTATCGTACGGTCCATAAAAAAACCTCCTTGCCAAAAAAATCTTCTATATCTATTATACATGATTCTATGGACAGGCGAGGTCATGCGTCAAAAAATGTGCATTAAAATTATCCTGCGGGTATATTCCCAAACAGGAGGTTTTGGCATATAATAGGAAGGTGCGGAAAATGTTTACAAAAGGAGAATTCCATGATATACAACAATGTGCTTGAAGCAATGGGGCACACGCCAATGATCCGGCTGAACCGGATGAACGATGAAAACAGCGCGCAGGTGCTGGTGAAATACGAGGGACTTAATATCGGCGGATCGATCAAGACGCGCACAGCGTTCAACATGATCGAAGAAGCCGAAAAACAGGGAAAGCTTACGAAAGACTCGGTGATCGTGGAGCCGACCAGCGGGAACCAGGGGATTGGGCTTGCGCTGGTTGGCGCAGTGAAGGGTTATAAAACTGTGATCGTCATGCCGGATTCGGTCAGCGAGGAACGCCGGAAGCTGGTACGGCATTACGGCGCGCAGGTTATGCTTGTCCATGACGACGGTAATATTGGCGACTGCATCGAGGAATGCTTGCAGACAGCGCTCAAAATGCAGCGGGAGGACTCCAACGTTTTTGTGCCGCAGCAGTTTACGAATCCTGCCAATCCGATGGTACACAGGCATCATACGGCGCTTGAAATCATGGAGCAGGTATCCGGGCCGATTCACGGTTTTTGCTCGGGTGTGGGAACGGGCGGTACGATCAGCGGCATTGGCGAGGTGCTGAGGGCGCAGAACCCTGATATTACAATTTGGGCGGTGGAGCCTGAAAACGCGGCGATCCTTTCCGGCGGAAGCATCGGCACCCATCTGCAAATGGGAATTGGGGACGGGCTCATTCCGGAAAACCTTAACACGGAAATATATGACGACATCTGCATTGTCACGGATGAAGAGGCGATATGCACGGCAAAGGAGCTTGCGAGCATGGAAGGGCTGATGTGCGGCATATCGAGCGGTACCAACGTTGCGGCAGCCCTGAAACTGGCAAAAAAACTGGGCCCGGAAAAAACGGTGGTGACCGTGTTGCCGGACACGGCGGAGCGATATTTCAGTACGCCGCTGTTCGAAGACTGAAATCCGGAGCAAATATAAAAAAACAGCAATGCAAAAGTATTGCTGTTTTTTTGAACAGGGACAAAAGGCCCAAGCGTACCTGTACGCTGATACGGCAGGACAAGGCGCGATTTTCTGAAAAGCGACGCGGCACTACGGGACTGATATGGAAGAAGGCCGACATGCAGGCCGCGCGAGCGACTTGTTTGCAGGGCAGGGTTTGGTATTATTATATAGAAGGAAACAATGGCAAGGGGGTAACGCTGGCATGGCTGAATTTAAAAAAATCTACGACCGGCTTTTCCGTGCTTCGATCCAGGGGAAGACGGAGGAAGAAATCAAAAAGATAAAAGAAGAAAACGAAAATCTGGAAGAGCTTGACTGCCTTTTACATCCGGGCGACTACCCGGTGGTATGGAAATTCGGAAGTTGCGACTGCCCGCCGGAAAAGCAGAAGGGCTGTGCGGATAACTGTGAGTTTGACGCGATCGTGCAGGATGAAAAGGGCGGCGTCAGGATTGATGCGAGCGGATGCGTAGGTTGTGCGAGCTGTATCGATTTCTGCGATGACAAAAAGCTTCAGGCAAGCAAGGATATTTTGCCTGCGCTCGAGGCGGTAAGAAACGGCAGCGGGCCCGCATACGCGCTTGTCGCCCCTGCGTTTTTGGGGCAATTCAGCAACGCGGTAACGCCGGGAAAGCTGCGGGAAGCATTTAAGGCAATCGGTTTTGACGGTATGATCGAGGTTGCGCTGTTTGCCGACATATTGACGCTCAAAGAAGCGCTTGAATTTGATAAAAACATTGTAAAGGAATCGGATTACCAGCTCACAAGCTGCTGCTGCCCGATGTGGATTGCAATGATACGGAAAATATACCGTGAGCTGATGCCGCATGTGCCGGGATCGGTATCGCCTATGATTGCCTGCGGCAGGACGATCAAGCAGCTGCATCCGGACGCGGTGACCGTGTTTATCGGCCCGTGCATCGCCAAGAAATCAGAGGCGCGTGAGAAGGACCTTGTCGGCGCAATCGATTATGTGCTGACCTTTCAGGAGGTGCGGGATATTTTTGAGGCGACAAAAATCGATCCGGAGCAGATGCGGGAGAGCGATAAGGATCATTCGTCGCGTGCGGGCAGGATATATGCTCGTACGGGCGGGGTAAGCGAGGCGGTGCGCGAAACGGTAGAGCGGCTTTCGCCAGCGCGCGAGATCACGCCGCGCACACAGCATGCGGACGGTGTTCCCGCGTGCAAAGCCATGATTAACGACTTGCTGGCTGGAAAGACAACCGCAAATTTCTTTGAGGGCATGGGTTGCGTGGGCGGCTGCGTAGGCGGCCCCAAGGCTGTGATAGACCGGGAGCAGGGCAGGAAGAATGTGGACGAATACGGCAGGGCGGCGACATACCCCACGCCAATCGATAACCCGTATGTGATCGAGCTTTTACACAGGCTGGGCTTTGACACCGTGGAAAGCCTGCTTGAGCACAGCGACATTTTTACAAGGGATTTCTGAACATCAAAAAACCCTCCGGCTTATATAGCCGGAGGGTTTGTAGTTTTGGTCAGTCCTGAAAGAAAATAAGCTGCTGTTTGTTGACGTCGCCGGAGCCGAGCGTCATCACGATATCGCCTGGCTGCCAGTTTTTCAGCAGGTAATCCTTGATTTCCTGAAAAGTTGGGATATACATGCACTTGCAGGAATCGGAATTGATTGCGGCGACAACGTCGCGTGCATGAATCCCCTGCGTATCGGTGTCGCGGCCGGGATAGATATCCGGCATAATGACCTCATCCGCATCGCCAAAGCACTGCGCGTATTTATCCTTGAGTGTGCGCGCACGGGTGTAAGAATTACACTGGAATACCACCCACAGCTTGTTGTGGGGCACCAGTGAAGCCGCTTCCAGGCAGGCGGAAATTTCACTGGGATGGTGCGCGTAATCGTGGAAAACGCGAACGCCGTCACGTTCGCCAACGAGCTCGAATCTCCTGCCCGCAAGGCGATAATCCCTGAGCGCTTTTATGGAAATTTCGACGTCCACTCCGAAAACCTCATATGCAAATGCTGCGGCGGCAAGCGCGTTGCGCAGGTTATGCAGGCCCGGAACGGTAAGCTCAAGCTCGCCAAGTTCGTCGCCATGGTAAACGACCGTACCTTTTCCGCAGCCAAGTTCGTTGAACGTGGGCTCCTTCAGGTACCAATCGCTGTTCGGCGCGTCGTTATAGGTAACGATGCGGCAGGGGGCGTGGTCTTTCAGCCGGTATGCAAGCGTATCGGACTGGTTGAGCAAAAGCACGCCGTTTTGGTCCAGCTTTTGGATAAATTCCACAAAGGTATCGAAAATATCATCAATATCGCGGTAGCAATCCAAATGATCGTCGTCGATATTATTGACAAGTGTATGCGTAGGGTGCAACGTCAGGAAGCTGCGTACATATTCGCACGCCTCTGTAATGAACGCGTCGTTTGTACCGACGTGTACGCCGCCGGAAAGGAAATCTACCATACCGCCTACGTGGACCGTGCAGTCTTCCTGCGAATTGTGCATGATGAGGGCCAGCATGGAGGTGATCGTTGTTTTCCCGTGGCAACCGGAGATGCACGCCACACGTTTATAATGGTTGGAAATAAGACCGAGGAGTTTGGAACGCTCCAGCATGGGAATGTCATGCGCCGCTGCGTATGCGTATTCCGGATTATAAGGCTTGATTGCCGCAGAATAAACGACAAGGCCGGCACCGTGCACGTTTTTTTCGTCGTGTTCGAGCGAGATGGGGATATTGAGCTTTTCAAGCTGTTTCGTAAAAGCGGATTCCTTGATGTCCGAGCCTGTTATGGTGTAGCCGTTTGAATGCAGTATCTGCGCGAGACCGCTCATCGAGCAGCCGCCGATGCCGATAAAATGGACCGGTTTATCTGTAGGGATATTGGTCTTGTTTTCCATCTATATTCTCCTGAAATAAAATTTTCATTCGTTGTTGTAGCAATTCATTATACCATATGATGCGAATATATTATACTGGATATACAATATTTAATCAACCGGGGGGATACGCAAGAGACAGTGGCCTTTGGGCGCCATCTGTGCTATAATAAACAGGAACGAGAGGTTTTTTATGAAGATTGAATTATCCGATCATAGTGTGATCGACGTTGCTGTGAGCAAAAAAGACATGAAAAATATGCGGCTTCGCGTGTGCAGGGACGGCAGCGTGTGCGTTAGCGCGCCTTATGGAATAAGCGATACCAGAATCCATGATTTTATATATTCCAAACGCGGCTGGATTGAGAGCCATATTAAAAATTTTGTGAAGGACGAGCAGGGAGACCGCATATTGTTTATGGGGAATGAATATGCCATGGAAATCGTGAAGGACAGGCGTACGGGAGTCGCCATCAACCAGGGCAATATGACTATTTTTTGCGGCGATCCCGGCAAATACAAGGATGTGCTTGAAAAATGGTGGGTGCAGCAGGCAATAATGCACCTGCAGGAAATGGTGGACAAATGGTATCCTTTTGTGGGCCAGCCGGATGAGGAAAAGCCTACGATCAAGGTGCGTAAAATGAAAACGTTGTGGGGAAGCTGCACGAGCTCACAGCGTACGATCCGCTTTAATTATTATTTGATGTGCGCGTCTGAAGAAGCAATCGAATATGTGGTGCTGCACGAGCTTGCACACCTGATTTATCCCAATCACGGGGCCGAGTTCAAGGCCTTCCTTACAAAATATATGCAGGACTGGAAGGAACGCAAAAAGCGTCTGGAGCAGGAGTGCGCGGCGATTCCCATGACATGAAAAACTGCAGAAAAAATGTTTTCTTTTTAATAGAACCTATTGACAATAGAGGTGAAAATCTTATATAATAATTCTTGCGCGCAACGGACGCGTGTGATACGCGGGCGTGGCGGAATTGGCAGACGCGCTAGACTTAGGATCTAGTGCCTTAGGCGTGAAGGTTCGAGTCCTTTCGCCCGCACCAATTAATACCGATTTGCGGGAGTGGCTCAGTGGTAGAGCGTCGCCTTGCCAAGGCGAATGTCGCGAGTTCGAATCTCGTCTTCCGCTCCACAAAAGTCGTTCCCATCCTTCCGATGGGAACGCGCCCTTTTAAAGCGGGGGTTACAGGAAGGGAAAAGACGCGGGTGTAGCTCAATGGTAGAGCACTGGCTTCCCAAGCCAGCTACGTGGGTTCGATTCCCATCACCCGCTCCAAAAATTTTATACCGATTTGCGGGTGTGGCTCAATGGTAGAGCGTCGGCCTTCCAAGCCGAATGCGTGGGTTCGATTCCCATCACCCGCTCCAATAAACGTTCCAGAAGAATTTCTTCGTCGTATGGAATGACGAAGGATCGAACCCCACGTGGGTTCATGCGAGCGTGAGCGAAGTGAAGCGGGAGCTTTCCCATCACCCGCTCCAGTATGGGTTATTAGCTCAGTTGGCTAGAGCACCTGACTCTTAATCAGGGTGTCCGGGGTTCGAGTCCCCGATGACCCACCAATAGAAAAGGCTTTGCAATACGGTTTGTAAAGCCTTTTTTGTTTGCTTTTGTGAAATAGATTGCTTGATTGCCTAAGCGATACCTTCACGCCGTTTTTGTGAGATTGTGGAATGGAAGATAGAAGACATGCTATGTATACCGAAAACAGAGAGATTAAATGTCAGCCAAATTCTACAAATCACCTGCCGTCATCTTCGAGGAACAAATACCGCTGTTGGCCAAGGAAATAACAGGTATACCGCAGGTCATATCCGCCGGCGGGGCTTGCGGCCTGCCTGACGTTGGTAATGCGGTCAATCTCAAAAGTGCACCCGTCTTCGTAAGGCAATCAAAGAAGATGCCGCGATTCAAGCTTCTAGCGGTCTGATTTCTCGATTGCAAAATCAGGATCGTCCAGATAACAGATATAGCGGGAATTTTGCCGGTCGGCAAACAAAATGGCCTGGTCTGCACGGTTATTTTCCGTATCGACCAGAGACACGCGCGAAGCGCTTGCACCGGAAAGATCAACGCCTGCCATTTCCAGGTTTTCCATGATTTTACCGGAATGCGCTTTGAAATCATATGAATATGGCGTGGTCTCTGCAACGCCTTCGTTTGAGATAGCCGGACCATCTGCATAGTATGCGATAACAATATATCCGTTCCTGCCGCTGCCATCAGAGAAGGGAAGGGAGTAGAGCTGTTTATCGTCTGATAATGAAGCAAAATTTTTATCCAGAATATAATACTGCGCCATACAATCATAATCCCATGACGGATTTTCGATACCGGTCTTTTCTTTTACCCACATTGCGAGGAATTTTTTGATGCTTGAATTCTGCATATACTCAAACACCGGCGTGCTTTGCATGGAGTAATAGGATTGGAGGAGTGGCTCCGGGACTGTTTGCGAATCGCCCGGCGCTGCCTGATGGGACTGTGAAGCTTCGTCTGTAATAATAGACATTTCTTTTCCGGCCGTTCGGCTGCCACAGGCTGAAAGCAGCAGGACGACGCATAGCAGGAAAACAGATAAAATCCTTTTCAACAAAACAGAGCCCTCCAATCAAATGATATAAGAACAGTATAGCATAGAAATAAATTCCTTTCCGGATATGGTTTTGATTGTCATAATGTTTTAAGAATCGTATTTTGATTACAGCATATTAATTCATGGCGCCGTATGGCCAGGCAGCCGTAAAGGTTTGCCGCATAGCAGTTTCTAACAAAAGCCTGCTGCGCGATCATTTAACAAACCGCAATAAAGTTTGCTTGACAAGCTAGTGAATACTAGCTATACTGGGGCTAGTGATCACTAGCCTTGGAGGATGAAATGGAAAAACGGAATACAAAACAGGCAATACTGGACGAAGCACTGGGATTGTTTTCGGTTCATGGATATGACGGCGTATCTGTAAAGGATATTGCGAATGCCGTCGGCATAAAGGACAGCTCGCTTTACAAACACTTCAAAAGCAAGAATGAAATTTTTGAAACGCTGCTTGACGGCATGAACAAACGCTTTGAGCAGACTGTGACGTTTTACAGGCTTCCGCAGGGCGATATCGAAAAGGTATACAGGCAGTATGGCGAAAACGACCTGGACTGGCTGAAAAAGGCGGTGGACGCGATCTTCCTGTTTTTTGTTGAGGATGCGTACGCGGTTAAATTTTTACACCTCCTTATGATCGAGCAATACAAGAATAACGATGCGGCGAGAATGTTTGAGGAGTGGTTTATAGACGGCGCGTTATCGTTCCAGACGGCCTTGTTTGACAAAATGATGCAGGAGGGGTATTTCAGGAGGGCGAACCCCCGCGCGGTGGCAACACAATTTTACGGGCCAATTTTATTGCTGGTGCTGATGTATAATTCCAAGCCGGAACGGCAGGGAGAAGCGCTCGACCTGCTGCATCGCCACATTGAGGAATTTGCAAACAACTACCACATATCACATGGAGAATAAATATGGATTTGAATCGATTTATGAATCAGGGAATCGCCCAGCTTGTAAAGTCTGCGGGCCGCTATTATCTGAATAACCCAAAGGGAATTGCCTTTTTGGCAAAAATTGCCCCGGAGATCAAAAAGAGCGCGAAGCGAAGGCAAAGAAACGAAGAAACGGGCCTCCATGTACCGCCGCTGATCATCGCAAGTATTGCGTCTCGCTGCAACCTTCATTGCGCCGGGTGCTATTCGCGTGCGACGGGGGCCTGTTCCGAGCATACCGAAGAAGAGATGACAGCCGCGCAGTGGGAAAAAATACTGCGGGAAGTGTCTGGCCTGGGGGTGACGTTTGTGCTGCTGGCAGGTGGGGAACCGCTTATGCGCAGAGATGTGATGGAAGTGGCGGCAAGCTTCCGGAACATAGTTTTCCCGGTCTTTACCAATGCGACGATGATGGATCAGGAATATTTTGCGCTATTTGAGCAAAACAGGAATTTCATCCCTGTTTTTAGCATTGAGGGCGGGAAAGAGATGACGGATAAACGGCGCGGGGAAGGCGCATATGAGGTGGTGCATGATGTGATGTGGCATTTTAAGAAAAAGAAAATGCTGTTTGGGGCGTCCGTGACGGTAACGAAAGAGAATATGGACAGCGTCGTGAACGACGATTATGTGCAAAGCCTGCGAAACGACGGATGCGGCGTATTGTTTTTTGTGGAATACGTGCCTATAGAGGCGGGGACGGAGCACCTGATGCTGGATAAATTCGACATTGAACATATGCAGGAGAAGGTTGAACGATTCAAACAGGGATTTGACGACATGATATTTGTTTCGTTTCCGGGCGATGAGGAAATGATGGGCGGCTGCCTCGCGTCAGGCCGCGGCTTTTTTCACATCAACGCAAACGGCGGGGCGGAGCCGTGCCCGTTTTCGCCTTATTCCAAGCTGAACCTGAAAACGGATTCTATTGAAACCGTACTGCGTTCCGGATTTTTCGGGGAGCTGCGTAAAATTGCCGCGGACGCGGAACACCACGGCGGATGTACGCTATTTGACCATGAACGGGAAGTGGCGGCGTTGCTGAATGGAGAGCGGGATTTTTGAAAGGAAAGCGTTTGAATTACAGCGTTTCTGTTTTGACAGGCCTCCGGCAACTTATATATAACGCACGATAACATAATGACGGAGATGTAAACATGGAAATTGGTTTTGTAGCGAGCGTTATCATTCTTTTGGCGGGGATTGTACTGATGGGGATCGGCGGTATTGTTTTCAGATGGCGGGCCTTTACAAACCAGCGTGCATGGGAAGGGGCCACGCGTCCGATGCTGATCATTGGCCTCGTGACCTTTGCCGTTGGGATTGTGCTTGTTTATGTAATGTATCCATGGCGTTGAGAACTGCCGGTCAAAAAAACGAGAGCCTGATTTTCAGGCTCTTTTTTGTGTTGGAAAACGGTATATCACGCGTTGAGCATAAAGAAAAGGCCGGATGGGAAGAGTACAAAATACCCGTCCGGAGTATGTCGGGCGAATTCGCCTCCTGTTTTTGCTCGCTATCCCACCAGAATATCGCAGTCGTCCGGGTGTTCGTCAAACCAGCGTACTGCGTAGACGCAGCTCACCTCGGCTTTTTTACCTGTCTCACGGATTTGGTCTGTGGCGGCACGCACAAGCTTTGCCGCAACGCCCTGCCCGCGCAGCGAGGGATCGACAAAGGTATGGTCTATGATTACAGTATCGTCTGAAACGGGCGGGAAGGTGATCTCGGCAATCAGGTTACCGTTTTCGTCGTTTGCATAAATGCGGTTTTCTTCATATTCAAAATTCATCGTACGCCTCCCGAAATTTGATTATTATATTGATAACCATTCTATCATACCATATGCAAAATGAAACGACAAAATGATGCGAAAGCGTGATATAATAGTAACAAACGAACTTATTTGAGGAGGCTGCCAGAATGAGCAAGACGCAGGAAGTGCAAAAAGAAATGGTCGAGGCAATGAAGGCGAAGGACGCGCAGCGCAAGGAAACGTTGACGCTGCTTCTTTCAGCGCTGAAAGCAAAGGCAAAGGACAAACGGGAGGACCTCACAGAGGAAGAAGAAAACACGATTATACTGAAGGAAATCAAACAGGCGGAGGAAAGCCTTGCAGGAGCAGAAAAAGCGGGCAGGGAGGACCTTGTGGAAATGAACCGCAGCCGTAAAAAGGTTCTGAGCGAGTTTGCACCAAAGCAAATGGATGAAGCGGAAATTATGGCAATCATAAAGGAAGTACTCCAAAAGCTTGGGATCGAAAAACCAACCGCGCAGGATAAGGGAACGATCATGAAAAACCTGATGCCACTTGTGAAGGGTAAGGCGGACGGCGGGCTTGTGAACAGGCTCGTGGGCGAGGTTATGAAATAAGAATTATTTTTTGAGCAATGTAAAAAGGCTCCCACCGGAGCCTTTTTGTTTATTTTACGGTTGCAAGATGCTTTTTTATGAAAGAGACGATGAAGCTGGCCGCTGCGCCGAGCATCGCAAGGCCAATGCCGGTATACAGCATTCCCAGAACAATATGGGGCAGCAGGCCCGTCATCCTTAAAACAATGCCGAACGTGATCATACAGGCCATAATGATGTAGCCCTTTACGTCAAAAAAAGCAAACGCGCATATCTTTTCCTGCTCAAATGCGTCGATGCGCCCCATGTGTTTGCGAAACAGCCGGAAAAAGATAAATTTAAAAAACAAAAAGAAAACGACAGCGGTGATTAGCAGGGATATCCATGGGAGCTGCGCGTAATTGGAAACGAGCGCAGGAAGGCCGATGGATAAAACGGCTGTGCCTGCAATGCTCCATACAATCCCCGCGAGAAGCGGCAAATATTTTTTTCTGACGCGCGGCGCGTGCGTGCTTAGCGTACCCTGTTTTTGAGTCATCTGTTTACTCCGGTTCCTTATTTATTACTATATATAATAGTAACCTTTTTGAAAACGGAATATCAATCCGGTAATGATTCTTCGTCCGCACCGTCAAAAAAATGCTCTGTAAGCGTAAGTTTTCCGTCTTCATCGCGGCAATATGCCGTAAAAACATCCGCATCCAAAAGGGGAATAACAGCGGGATCGTAATGCGCCATCGTATTGAGCGGAAACGCGCTCATATTGCCGGGCGTATTCATGTAATCCGCATCTTCATCCCCGGCGAGGAATACCCAGCCTGAATCTGCGACGTCAGGAAGGGGCTCGTCCCGGTACATACACCCGATTTCATATCCTTCCACTGAGATTTTATTGCTGACAACGCATCCCAAATCAGGATTTTGAATTAAAATTTCGTCAATATTTTTTAAATCCGGGAAATAGTTTTTTTCCCCTGTTTTTTCGTTCTCTGTAAAAGCCATAAAAAGCCCTCCCTTACTGCTTTTAGGATACATCAAATGATGTGGGGGATCAAGACTGAAAAAGAAGCGTTTTAATAATAGTCATCCCTAAAAATATGTGAATTTATTGTAAAAAAGCTTGCCAATATGGAAAAGTTATACTATAATGCAAAAATAGTCTTTTGGAAAGTTGAAGGTGTTGAATGAATCGAATCATGAGAAGCATTACGGGAACGGTCCTTGCGGTCGTCGCCGTATGCGTTATCGGACTGACAGGAACAACGACAGCAAAAGCGGCGGAAATGCCGCGGGAGGACGCAGCACAGGAAACGGCAGGACAAGCGGAGGTAACGCCCGCTGAAGAACAGGAAGTCAATGAGCTGGCAATGGACGTCTCGGAGATTATTCTGGAACTATCACAGGAAAATGAGCAGCCGCCTTACAAATACGAGTATATGGGTGATTTGACTCAGGTCACAGGGTTTTCAGCAGAAGAGCTGGAAGCGCTGGTAGAAGGAACGGGACTTGAGGGCCTTGGTGCATTCTATGCAGAAAAGGAGCAGACACACGGAATCAACGCATTGTTCCTGATTGCCGTGGCAAAGCTGGAGAGCGGCTTTGGAAAGAGCAGCCTTGCAAGGAACAGCAATAACCTTGGCGGACTTAAGAACGGAAAAGGCGGATATATGAAATTTGACAGCAAGGAAGACTGTATCGAATATCAGGCAACCCTGCTGCGCGACAGATATCTCAGCGAAGGCGGAAAATACTATGCGGGAAAAACCACAAAAGCAGTCAGCAAACGCTACTGCGAGGGTTCCTCGTCATGGTACGGACAGGTGGAAAGCCTGATGGAAAAGGGATACAATAAAATCATAGAGCTGCGCGAAGCGGTTTAGGTAAAAGGCCCGGTAAATTTGCCGGGCCTTTTTTGTTGACAAAAGCACAAGGCGTATGTTACTATTTTTTTACAGTCAAACAAATATTCCGTGGGGGAGTAATTGGCATACGGCACTTTTGTATGCGGCACGTCAACATACTGACCGGAGACGGTCTGGCTTGCCTTAATTAATGAGACTCATGTATTGCTTCGCAAAGGAGCGTGCATGGTCTTTTTTATTGGATTTAAGACCCGGTACGGCTTTTGCGCCGCAACGGGTTTTTTGTTTGTAAAAAACATTGGGAGGTCTGGGAATGAAAGCGTTCATGGAGTCAGGACACGAAACGCTAAAGGAGCTTGGAGTAGACGAAGCCTGCGGATTAAGCGAAGCACAGGTGGAGGAAAATGCGCGCACCTATGGGAGGAACAGCTTTACGAGGGAAAAGCCCTTATCCCTTGGAAAGCGTATTGCACAGGCTGCGGCGGAGCCGATGATCATTATGCTGATCATGGCGGCAGCGATTGCGCTGATTGTTAATATCATCCGCGCCGTGACAGGTGGGGAAGCGGATTTTATCGAATGCGTGGGCATTTTCGTAGCGATTTTCCTGTCGGTTGTGATTACCGTTATTATGGAAGGAAAAAGCGCGAAGGCATTCGAAGCCTTAAACCGGATCAATGAAGATATCATGGTGAAGGTGGTGCGCGGCGGACAGGTACAGATGATCCTGCAAAAGGATATTGTGGTAGGAGACATCGTGTGTGTGGAAACAGGCGACAAAATTTCTGCGGACGGTAGACTTATTGAAAGCTGCGCCCTGCATGCGGACGAAGCATCGCTCACCGGCGAAAGCGAGCCGGCGGCAAAGGATGCCGACGTTGTGCTAGAAAAAGAGGATACGCCTGTCGCAGAGCGTTTGAATATGCTGTATTCAGGCTGCTTTATTACAAGCGGCAGCGGCAGGATGGTAGTGACTGCCGTGGGCGACAGGACGGAATTTGGGAAGATTGCACGGGAATTATCCGCAACAGAGAAATCGAGCACGCCCCTTCAGGAAAAAATGGCGAAGCTTGGCAAGCTCATTACGCTGCTCGGAGCGATTGCGGCAGGGATTGTATTCCTGATCCAGCTGTTTACGTTCCTTGCGAATGGAACCGCGTCCCTGGACACGATATCTGAAGCCTTTATTACAAGCATCATTCTGATTGTCGCGGCCGTGCCGGAGGGGCTTCCCACGATTGTGGCGGTCTCGCTTGCAATCAACATCATCAAAATGGCAAAGCAGAACGCGCTTGTGAAGAAAATGATCGCCTGCGAAACGGTAGGCTGTATCAACGTGATCTGCTCGGATAAAACAGGCACGCTGACCGAAAACCGTATGACTGTGACCGATATCGGCCTTGAAAGCGGAATGTGCGTACCGGATGAACTCCAAAACGAGCATCTGCTGTTTAACTTCTGTATTAACAGCACGGCAGACATATCATTGGAAGAGGAACCGATGAAATTTATCGGCAATCCAACGGAATGTGCGCTGCTGGTGGCGGCGTACAAGGCCGGGTGGGACTACAGGAAAATTCGTTGTGCAAACGAGCCGGAGTTTTCCTTCCCGTTCAGCTCGGAGACCAAGAATATGACGAGTATTGTCGTGAGGGACGGGGTTAAGACAGCCTATACAAAGGGCAGCCCGGAAAAGATACTCGCGATGTGCGGCATTGACGATTCGTTGAAAAAGGAGATAGAATCGGGAATCACCGGATTCCAGGAGAAGGCCTGCCGGGTGATTGCATTTGCACACAAGGAGATTGGGACGCCGTGCGGTTATGAGGACAACAGGGAAAAGATCGAAAGCGACATGGTCTACGACGGTTTTGTCGCAATTACAGATCCATTACGCGAAGATGTATTTGCCGCGGTGAAGCATTGCAGGAGCGCGGGCATTGACCTTAAGATGCTGACAGGGGATAATATTGTCACTGCGACGGCGATTGCAAACGACCTTGGTATACTGGATAATGGGCATATTGCCGTTGAGGCGGGAAGGCTCGAAAAGGCAACCGACGAGGAGCTTGCGCAAATGCTGCCCGGAATCCGCGTGATTGCCCGCAGTACGCCCGTGGTCAAGATGCGCGTGGTGAACGCGCTTAAAAAAATGGGAAATGTGGTTGCGGTTACGGGGGACGGCATCAACGACGCGCCTGCAATTAAAAATGCGGACGTAGGGATCGCAATGGGGATATCCGGAACGGAGGTTTCCAAGGAGGCCAGCGATATCGTGCTGCTTGACGATTCTTTTTCTACGATTGTAAAAGCGGTGCAATGGGGCCGCGGGATATACGAGAATTTTCAACGGTTTATCCAGTTCCAGTTGACGGTAAACCTGTCTTCTGTCATTGTGGTGCTTTGCTCGATCCTCGTGGGGTTCGCCTCGCCGTTTACCGCATTGCAGCTGTTGTGGATCAACATTATTATGGACGGTCCTCCGGCCCTTACGCTTGGGCTGGAACCGATCCGCGGGGACCTTATGGACAGAAAGCCAACCCGCAGGGATTCGAGTATCGTAACGAGGAGTATGCTTTCGCGGATTCTTTTTAACGGTATTTTTATCTCGATTGTGTTCCTGTGCCAGCATACGTGGAATTTTATGGGGGCTAGCGCCGTACAGGAACCCACCGTTCTCTTCACGCTGTTTGTGGTGTTCCAGCTCTTTAACGCGTTTAACAGCCGTGAGCTGGGCGATGGGAGTATGTTCCGCAATATCGGCAACAACAAGCTGATGCTGCTTGTATTCGCGGTAACATTTTCGCTTCAGGTCCTGATTACGCAGTTTGGCGGGGCGCTGTTTAATACGGTGCCGCTTCCGCTTGAAATGTGGCTTAAGATTATTGCAATCGCATTTACCGTTATTCTTGCGGCTGAGCTTGCGGGGCTTGTGAAGCGTACGGTAAAAAAACGCAAAAGAGAATAGTTCGAATGGCACGGGATTTGCTGCCCGCACGCCTGCGGGCAGCAAAAATTTAAGGATGGCAACCATAGACGAATGGCGTTTATCCTGTTACAATATAATTCTAAAAAGGTATGATATGGAGCTTGCATTTTTACAGTTTTTTACAGCAAATAAATGAAACGAATCACATAGCGCCGCGAATGCAATTAACGCATGTTGTACGAGGTGAATCGGCCCGAAAAGGCAAGTGGGGTTCTCTTGAGGGTAGCAGTTTCCTGCAAATGTTGCTTACGCATTCATTTGATAAACTGCGATAAAACGGAAGGTCGAAATCCAGCAGTGAAGGAAAAGAATATCACAGGCAGCGCGGCGCAAAGGCCGGCTGTGGTTTTAAAGGGAAAAACGAATATCGATTCAACGGGTATGATCAAAAATTTGCCGGTTGGAGTCTGCCGGATTTTGATGGATGAATTTTTTACCCTGGTTTTTGGCAATGAACGTTTTTACGCTATGTACCAGAGAACGCCTGAGCAAATAGAACGTGAGCTGCAAAACAGCATGATCGGCATGATTATGCCAGAGGATCTGCAGTTGGTCAATAAAACGGTCTGGGACGCAAAAGAGGCGGGACGCGGCGGCTTTCGTTCCGAACACCGGATTTTGTGCAGGGACGGCTCGGTGCGCTGGGCGCTTGTCGAGGGGAATTTTCTTTGTGTGGACGGGCTTGATATGGCGGACTGCATTGTTGTGGATATTACGGATCGCAAAAAGATAGAAGAAGAGCTCCGCATCAATGAAGAACGGTTTCGCCTTGCGCTTGCACAGACTGATAATACGATTTTTGATTATAATATCCAAACGCGTGTGATGATTCATGCGTACCGTTCGGCGGAAATGTATGGAATACCCAACCATATGGAAAATGTGCCGGATTCGCTGGTGGAAAACAGGACGATCCATCCGGATACCGTGGAGCCGTTTTTGGAGATGTACCGGAAGATACGCGAGGGGGCGCAATCTGCGTCGTGCGTTGTCAGGACGCGTCTCGTGAAGGGGCGCTACCTGTGGAGAAAAATCACGCTCACCAACATTTACGACGACGAAGGCAAAGCGGTACGTGCGATTGGAATCCTTGAAGATGTAGAGGAGCAAAAGCGGCGCGAGGAGCTCTTGCGCGACCAGCTGGAGCGCGATACCCTTACGGGCCTTTTCAACAGGGGAGGCATTGAAACGAAAATCCGCTCATTTCTGGCGGAACCGCCGGATCAAACTCCCAAGGCGCTTTTGGTGATTGATATCGACCTGTTTAAAAATGTAAACGACCATTACGGGCATCTTTTTGGAGATCATGTGCTTGCGGAAGCTGCGGGCAGGATATCAAAGCTTTTCCGCAGGGATGATATTGTGGGCCGGATAGGAGGAGACGAGTTTATCGTCTTTGTAAAATCCATCCGGGACGCGCAGGAGACAGAGAAAAGGGCGCGTGCAATCTGCACAGCGCTGTTTGAAAGCGAATTTGAAAACAACGGAATTTATGCAAACGTGACGTGCAGCGTGGGCGCCGCACTGTGGCCGGAGGATGGGGAAAGCTTTGAAGAGCTTTACCAGAAGGCAGATATCGCCCTTTACGAGGCCAAGAAAAAAGGCAGGAACCAGGCCTGCCTGTATGCACATGGTATGGGGGACGAAATGGAGTGGACTCCGTACAGCAGCACAAGGATTGACGGGTAAGAGACAGTAAAGCGCAACCCGCAGGCTGGCTTTAAGATTGCTGCTTTTTACGGAATTGCTCCAGAATCCATTCATTATCTACAAACTGAAAGCATGATGGGCGGTCGATGGCGAGCCGGTCCAGCTCGCCGAGCATCTGCTCATAGAGGCCCAAAGGCGTTTTCAGTATAAAATCATTTCCATCCTTTGCGAGCGCAAAAAAGCTGAGTGCATCCTCGCTTGTATCCGCAAGAAGAAGCACGTCCGGATCGTGCGCGTCAAAGCGTTCCGGATTTTGCTGGACGGTCAGTATTTTTAAAAGCTCGATTGCACGGTCGTCCATGCTGCGGTCAAAGATGAGTATTTTTTCACGGAGGCTATGGATCGAACGTACGTCGCGCAGGGTATCCTCGTCTTCGTTGTGGACGGGTGCGGCAGGAAGGTCGTATACCGTAAATTGATCCGGAATAAGCCGGATCATTATTTTTTTATCAGGATCGTGGTAAAAGCAGGGATAGGGAAACATCAAATCTGCCCCGCATTCACCGCATTTCACACGAAAAAGGGACAGATCCAGCGCCTGTTGCTTTAGGACAGGATGCTTTTTTACATCGATCACAGGGATACGTTCAAATGAAAATTCGTTTCCGCATTTTGGGCAGGTAACCAGTTCTTCCATAATAAAATTCCTTTGCTGTGTTTTGCGTCAGGTCGTCCCATTGCATTGAAAGCCTGCTTATTGCGTGCGCAAAGGCGTTTTCATACAATAGGCATCGTGACAATATTCTGAATCCGCTTTTGCCGTCTTGCCGCAGAGCATATAACCGCCGCTTACAGGCTGAGGTAAGCGACGCTGTTGCCATGTTCCCTGACAAGAGACTCCAAATCTGAAAAATCAAGGAACAGGGTAGCCGTATTTTCGCATGGATGCACGCCGATGTTTTTTTCGTTCTTGAAATCACTGTCAAAGATCACCTCGACAGCCGCGCTTTTGTCATAAAGTACGCCAAGCGGCGTGACGGAGCCTTTGGTGAGGTTTAAATATCTGGCAAGGCGTTCCTCAGATGCAAAGCTAAGCCGCGCGCCAATTTTTTCGCCCAGCTTTTTGAGATCAGCCGTTTTGTCTTTATGGATACACACCAAAAAATGCCGCTTGCCTTTTCCGTCGCGCAAAAACAGGTTTTTACAGACGTTTCCGTGGCTGCACACTCCGAGCCGCTCCATATCCTCAATAGTAAAGGCGGCCTCGTGCTCCACAATTTTATAAGCGACGCCCTTTTCATCGAGCAGGGCGCATACCTCTTCCTTTTTACTCATCGCCTAAAGTTTACCCTTTTCTTTCAATTTGCTACAAATATATCATATTTTCGGAAGAAAATCCAGAAACAAAACATATGAAAAGGGAGCGCCAAAGGCGCTCCCTTACAGATGCAATAGTATCACAGACGCTTATTCGCTGACACGTCCGTCGCTGATTGTTATGATGCGTTTACTCGCCTGTGCCACGGAAATATCATGGCTGATCATGACGATCGTATTTCCCGCGTCATTCAGCTCGCAGAACAGTTTCAGTATTTCCTTTCCGGTTGTGGAGTCAAGGGCGCCGGTTGGCTCGTCGGCAAGGAGCAGGGCGGGCTTTGTAACAAGTGCCCGCGCGATTGCTACGCGTTGCTGCTGTCCGCCCGAAAGTTCGCTCGGACGATGCCTGATCCTGTCTGTAAGCCCTACGAGCCGAATGCTTTCCTCTGCTTCCTCGATTGCCTGCGCGCGTGCGTAGCCGCGCAGCAAAAGAGGCATAATTACATTTTGCAATGAGGTATACTGCGGCACCAGATGGTATTTCTGGAAGATAAAACCGATCTTCCTGTTGCGGAGCAGGGTAAGCTCGTTGTCGCCTTGCTCGTGCACGGCCTCGCCATCCAGAAAATAGGTTCCGGAGTCGAGCGTATCCATACATCCAAGGATATTCATCAGCGTTGATTTACCACTGCCGGACGGACCGAGCACCGTCAGGTACTCGCCCCGTTCCACACAAAGTGTGATATCCTTTAAAACATGCAGGCTCTCTTCGCCGACCTTATAGGATTTATTTACATTCTCAACCGTCAAAAAGCGTTCCATTGCCTACTCCATGACGATGATGGACTCGATAGAGCCGTCCTCGCCCTGCATCACCATCAGCACATTACCCTCTTTTAAGTCGGACATTTTGATCTCCTTGCCTATAGAGTCGTAAATCTTCAGGCCTGCGGGAATGGTAAGTTCCTTTGTTTCTCCCGTGTATTCCAGCTCCAATTTGGGCATGTCCTCCGGATTTACCTGGATCATGTTGCCGTTTGAGTCTTCGGAAAAGTAGCCGATATGTGCCTCGCCACCTTCTCCTTCGCTTCCGCCCTCTTCGTCGCCGCCGGTAACGGTGACGCTTTTGCTGCTGCCTATAGACGCTTCGTATTCGTCCGCAGGTGCGCCGCCGGTATCCGGCACCGCGCCATCCGGTATGACCGTCGACGCATCGCCGCCCTCCGGCTGTTTGGCGAGGTCGAGCGTCAGGCTGTTGCCCACAAGGGATTTGACCTTACCGTACAGGGGCGTTACAGTCTGGGCGTTCGTGCCGTCGGCGCCTTCGGAGGGGGAAGCCTCGCCCTCTGCGGGGGCGCTGCTTTCGGAGGAAATGCCGGAAGCTTCCGGCGCAGCGGGCGCGGAGCACGCTGCGAGGGAGAGGAGCAACATGGCCGAGAGGGCCACCATAAGAATCTTTTTCATGTTTTTTGTTTTCCTTTCATGGTTGTTCATTCATAATTCAAAGCGTCGATCGGTTTTAAACGGGACGCTTTGTATGCGGGGTAAAAACCGAACAGGGTACCCGTCACCACCGCAAACAGCAGCGCGATGACCTGCCCGTCTATCGATGGCAGCACGGGGATGTCGGTGTAGTCCATCAGCGGCATGCAGGCATAGGATAAGGCCACGCCCACAAGCCCGCCGAACAAACTGATGATAACGGATTCCAACAGGAACTGCGTCATGATATCCTTTTTGGAGCTGCCGAGCGCCTTTAGAATGCCAATCTCTCTGGTGCGCTCTTTGACCGATACGAAAAGCACGTTCATAATTCCGATGCCGCCGACGATAAACACGATGGTTGCCACGGAGATCAAGAGCACGTTCATGGTGCGGGCGGATTCCATGGCCGCGTCTATACGGCTGCCCGCATCCTCGAGCATATAGGCGCTGCCGTCCTCCAGAATATAGTCGAGCGTGCCCTGCATTTGCTTCATGGCAGCCTGCACATGGCCTATATTATCCGCCATGGCGACGATCTGGGGAATGGTGTAATCGTCCCCCAAAAAGCGCTCGCCCGTAGAAAAGGGGATAAAGATGGTATCGTCCGGATTTACGCCCTGCATGCCGTCGCCTTTGCGTTCCAAAACGCCGATGATTTTGTATTGCTGCTCGCCGACCTTGATGGATTTGCCGATTGCGTCCTCCGGGCCTTTGAAATACTTTTGCGCCAGTCCGTCGCCGATGACGGCTACGCGGGCCTCGTTTTCTACGTCTGCGTCGGAGATGTTTACGCCCTGCGCGACAGCAAGGCTATTGATCTTTTCATAATTTTCGAGCACGCCCGTTATTTGCGAGGATGCTTTTTGGCCATTAATGACGGCTTCGGCATAATAGCTGGCGCGCAGGGTGATATCCTGCAAATAGCTGTTTTCGTCAAGCATTTGCTGCATATTTTCAAGCGTCAGCTTGGGGATTGCGGACATATCCATATCCGAACCAAACATCTTGCCGTAATCAGGATTGACATAGATGGTTTCTGCGGAAAGGCCTTTGAACTGTCCGGCGATTTCTGCTTCGCCGCCTTTGCCGATGGCAATGACCATAACGATGGTGACCGCGCCCACAATGATCCCAAGGGACGTTAACAGCACCTTGAATTTGTTCTGCATCAGGTTGATCCACACGATGCGCAGCGTTTCAATCAGTCTCATAATGTCAACCTTCCACGACAACGGTGTCGCCCTCGGAAAGGCCGCCGGTGATCTCGCTTACCTTGCCGTCTGAAAATCCCGTTTGGATTTCCACGTCGCGCAGGGTACCGTCGTCGTTTTTCATCTTAACGTATTGTTTGCCCTCGTGGACAAAGATAGCCTTGTTGGAAAGCTGCAATACGTCTTTTTGCTGCTTTAAGACGATGGTTGCGTTGGCGCTCATGCCGTCCAGCATTTCCGCCTCGTTTGGATCGACGGTAATTGTGACGTTATAGGAAATGGGATTGCTGTCCTTGATCGGGACAAGGTTGCGCGAGAGAACCTTGCCGGTGAATTTCTGGTCGCCGAACGCATCCAGCGTAAATTCCACAGCCTGCCCCTCCTCGATTTTGCCGATATCAGACTGTGAGATGGGAACAACGACTGTTTTCGCATTGGGATCGCCGATGACGGCGACAGGGGATTCAGGCTTTGTCTCAGCACCCGCCGCCGCGTCGAGGGAAAGGACAACGCCGTCCGTACTTGCGTAAAGGTAGGGATCGTCCTTGATTTGTTGCAGTTGGTCGACCTTCTTTTGCGCGGCGTCCACATCGAGCTGGGCGAGGTCAATGGCGCTGCTGAGGCTGCCGGAATTGGCGCCGGCGATCTTTTTGTCGATCGCCTCATTTTTGGCCTGCGCTTCCTCCTGCCTGCTTTTTGCGTCTTCCAGAGAAGAGCGGTTTTGCTGCGCGCTTTCAAGCTCCTGTCTGGCAGCTTCAAGCTCTGTTAAGAGGGCTTCGTGTCTGGCATTGAGCTCTGCGGACTGCGGATCGCCCTCGGGAAGGGCGGCTATCTGCGCGTCAAGCTCACCGACCTGTGAGGTCAGAGAATCGACCTTTTGCTGGAGAGAATCGACTGCGTTTTTGGCCTGCGTGAGCTGACCATCCGCTTCCGCGCTGCCTGCGTCCTGTGAGGCTGCCTCTTTTTGTACATTGAGTTCGCCCAACGTTTTTGCGCTTTTTGCCTGCTTCAAAGCAATGCGGGCTTTTTCAAGCTCGCTTTGCGCAGCTTCTACGGCTTCGTTTAATTTTTTCTCGTCCGCCACAGCGAGCTTGTCGCCCGCTTTGACGGTCTGCCCGGCCTTTACCAGGGCTTCGCCGATGGTGACGACGTCGCTGAAATTCTGTGGCGTGGAGTCGTAATGCAGCACGCCCTGTCCGCTGACGCCGGCGGTGATATCGCCGCGGGTAACGGGATATTCGCGTAGTATGGTCTCCGGCAGGTCGCTGCCGGCGGCGTTCGTTACGCCGAAGTAACTGGCGATACTGATCCCGGCGATGACGATTGCCAGTGCAACGATCATTTTTTTAGATGGTTTCTTTACTTTCATGCTATCCTCCAAAAGCTTTTCTTTGCTTATCATACAGCAGGGAGGATTAAGAAATGGTTAAGGGAAGGAGGCGAATCGTAAACAAATCATGTCCGCGAATACAGGCGCGCAGGGAAAACGCATCGCAATCCGCATATAAAAAGCATCCGGAACAATCCGAATGCTTTTGACGTTTGCCCGGTTAGGCTTTTATTCCTGTTCCTCGCGCAGTACGGGAAGCGTAACAGTAAATAGACTGCCGCCTTTTTCTGCGGAGGATACGTCCACCGTGCCGCCGTGCCTGTCGATAATATCCTTCGCGATTGCAAGCCCAAGTCCTGCGCCGCCCGCCTTGCGCGAACGTGAATGATCCGCGCGGTAGAAGGGCTTGAAGATGTGTTTTTGCTTTTCCTCAGGGATACCGATACCGCTGTCCGCAACCTTGATGATATAACGATGTCCGTCCTGCGCCATGGATACGTCGATGCTGCCGCCGTCTATATTATATTTGATGGCGTTTTCGATCAGGTTGGAAAACGCGCGGGTGAGCATGACGCAGTTGCCCTTTGTGGTATGGTTACAGCCGGCTNTATCAACGGACAGGTTTTTTCCACGATGCGCGGCTTTAATTGGCTGATGATATCGTGAAACATATCGTCAAAGAATATGGTGTCGTTGAAATCATAATCGCGCTGCGCGGACATGGTAAAGAGGTCGTCCACCAGACGGATCATTCGTCCGGTTTGCTTTTTCACAACCTCGATTGTCTCTTTGTATTCCGAGGAGGTTGGATCATCGTCAAGCTGCAATACGTCAATGTTGGTCTTGATTGCGGCAAGGGGCGTCTTTAGTTCGTGGGCAGCATCCGATGAAAATCGCTTTTGGTCGGAAAAGGCTTTGTCGAGCCGCTCAAGCATGGTGTTAAATGAACGTGCCAGCTGCCCGATCTCGTCGTTCCGGTCAGACTCCGCCACGCGTTCCGACAGCTCGTTTTCGGTGATGCCCTGTATCTCTTTGCTCAGCTCCCTTACAGGCGCAAGCGCCCGCCCCAGTAGAAAATAAGTGAGCAGGCCGCCTCCTGCGATTACGCCGAGCATAATAAACAGGCTCGTGTTATTAAACCGCGAAGCGGAAGCCGTGATCATCGATACGCTTTGGTCAAAGTCCATGGTGGATTCGTCCGGCGGTTGATAGGCGCCGCCCGGAAAAGAAGCTTCAGTGGAAGTGGAAGACGATATAGCCGCCTCGGGGAGCGCCTCCTGCGATTGACCGTCCGGCGGGACTGGAAGGTCCTGGTCTTTTATCGCAGCGCTGTATGTGATATAAGGGACGACAAAAGAAAGATTTGCGTTGTACATGGACGACAATGTGAAAACAATCGCAACGCAAGTGAGCAGCAGGATTGTAAACAGTGTGAGCCGCATCCGCAGCGACATTTTTTTCAACCTTGGTTCCTCCGTTTCAAAATTTGTTCCGGTTCAGCCTGGAAGCGATATCCTGCACGGGCTTCCTGATGCAGTAGCCCGCACCGCGCAGGTTTGTAATCAGCTCTTTATCGGTATGCGCCGCCAGCTTTTTGCGGAGCGCGCTGATGTGCACCTTGATGGCATTGGAAAACAGGTCGTTGTCACTCGCCCATATGTGCTCGATGAGCTCTTCGGCGCTGATGGCCTTGCCGCGGTTTAAAAGCAGGTATTCCAATATGGCATATTCTTTTGGGGTGAGGTCAACCGGTTCGTCCGCGTCGGTAGAAAGCCGGTGCGCGCATGTATCCAGCCGGAACCTGTCAAAAGACAGCACGACATTGTTTTGTGTGAAGCTGCGGCGCAAAAGGGAACGAACCCGCGCCTCCAGCTCGCCGAAATCAAACGGCTTCACAAGGTAATCATTCGCGCCAAGATCCAGTCCCTCAATGCGCTGGCCGTAATCGCTGCGCGCGGAAAGGATCAGCACCTTTTGCTTCAGGTCATACTCGCGTACTTTCTCTAAAATTTCCAGCCCGTCCATGCCGGGCAGGTTGAGGTCGAGGATAATAAGGTCGTAATTGTTGATGAACGCAAGCTCCAGCCCGTCCAGTCCGTCCGTCGCAATATCCACAATATAATCCTTTTTGCGAAATCCTGCGGCAAGCGCGTTTGCAAGATCCTCTTCGTCTTCTATAATCAATAACTTCATTTCAATCGTTCCTTTGCTGTTTATGATAATCATACACCTATATAACAGGTAACACCAATATAGCAAACGTAACGTTAAGAAAAGGTTAACTTTTGAGGATTTGCGGAAAAAACAGGTTTACAGGCTGCGCAGCTGCTTAAGAATAAAGAGTGAGAAAACTATTGACAGGAAAAAATGAGGGATTTATAATAAATCTAAATCAATAGGAAATCCGTAGAACAGAAGTAAGTAGCTGGCAACACGGTGTCAAGAGAGCGGGCGGTTGGTGTGATGCCCGTACATACGCTGACAGTGAATGGATCTGTGAGGAGCAGGGGGAAAGGCTTTAAGCCGAGTATACTTCGCCGTAATTCCTGCGTTAAAGGAAAGGATATAAGCGCTTTGCGCCGTATCTGGAAACGAGCGGATTTTTATTAATCCGGAATTTGGGTGGTACCACGAGCTTTTCGTCCCTTAGCGGGAGGAGAAGCTTTTTTTATTGGAAAAACGCCCGGACAGCCTGTACCAGGATATTGCCTGACGAGTTCTTCCGGAGGGTGCTCACTGTTGTTACTCTCTGCTTCGCATCCGCAAGCAGAGCGGCGTACGGAACAATAAAAGCGTTCCTGAGATCGCCAGGAATCAATTCGTTTTGCGAGGTGGAAACCGGCGCAAAACATCCTCTGGCAATGAGAGCCCGCGAGAGAAGCACAGTTTCTTTTGTGAAGCACCGAAGGTGCGCTATGCGGTGCGGGGAAGGCAATGCCTGTGCAGGCCGCCGCACAATTTTGCGAACAGACCGACCAAACAGAAAAGGAGAACGAAACCAATGCTATATCCCGACAGAAAAGAAACAGAAGCATATTTGGACGAATACGACGTCGTGCCGGTTTTTTATGAAATACTCTCGGACAGCTGTACGCCGATCAATATTTTTCACTCGCTGAAACAGGACGAGGAAAATTGCTTTATATTGGAAAGTGTGGATAATTCGCAGCAATGGGGGCGTTATTCCTTTATCGGAATCCATCCAAAAATGGAGATCAGGATCAAAAACGGCAGGGCTGTCACGCGTGAGGGAAAAGAGGAACGGGAGACTGAGATTAAAAATCCGATCACGTTTTTGTCGGGCATCATGGACCGCTACAAATCGCCGGTCTTCCCAAACAGGCCGAAAATGACGGGTGGCCTGATCGGGTATTTTGGCTATGATACAGTGCGTTACATGGAAAAAACGCTGGTGAACCCGCCGGAAGACGACCTCGATATGCCGGACTGCCACCTGATGATGTATGACGAAATTGTGGCGTTCGACCATCTCTCCAATAAAGCGGTGATTATCCTTAACATCTATAAGGACGGCGACATTGCACGGCAGTATGAAGCATGCGGGCAGCGTGCTGAGCAGATTGCAAAAAAGATCAATTCCTTCATGCCTGTGCAGCGCACGCCGCACAAGGGAGAGATCAGCGTATGCTCCAATATATCAAAAGAGCGGTACATGGAAAACGTGAAGACCGCAAAGGAATATATCCGCAACGGCGATATCTTCCAGGTGGTGCTTTCACAGCGGTTTGAAGTGGAAAATCCGCCGGATCCGTTTGACGTATACCGTGTGCTGCGCGCGGCGAACCCGTCGCCTTACCTGTTTTATTTCAAGCTGAAGGATTACAGCATCGCGGGCGCGTCGCCGGAAATGCTGGTGAACGTAACAAAGGGCATTGTGACGACCAAACCGCTTGCGGGAACCATCGTGCGCGGGAAGACGGAGGAAGAGGACGAGAGACTTGAGCAGGTGCTCCTTTCCGATCCCAAGGAGCGCGCGGAGCACACGATGCTTGTGGATCTTGGCAGGAACGACGTGGGAAAGGTCAGCAAATTCGGTACGGTGGAAGTGACAAAATTTATGCAGGTGGAAAAATATTCCAAGGTGATGCACATTATGAGCGACGTAAAGGGAATACTGCGCGAGGACATCACCGCGGTGGACGCGCTGATGTCCGTACTGCCGGCCGGCACGCTTTCCGGTGCGCCCAAGGTGCGCGCGATGGAGATTATTGACGAGCTTGAAAACAAAAGGCGCGGGCTTTACGGCGGCACGGTAGGGTACCTCGGCTTTGACGGCAACATCGATACCTGCATTGCAATCCGTACGATTCTGTTCAAAAATAATAAGGCTTACGTACAGGCGGGCGCAGGCATTGTGGCGGATTCCGAACCGGAAAAGGAATTCAGGGAGACGGAGAATAAAGCGCTTGGCGCGGTGAACGCAATCAGGGAGGCGGCGGAATTATGATATTATTGATCGATAACTACGATTCCTTTACCTATAATTTATACCAGGGCATCGGCCAGTTGTACGCTGATGTGAAGGTTGTACGCAACGACGAGATTACGCTGGATGAGATTGAAGCGCTGAAGCCGGAAGCGATCGTGATATCGCCCGGGCCGGGCTATCCGGATTCTGCGGGGATATCGGCCCCGGCGGTGCGGGCTTTCAGCGGAAGGGTGCCGATCCTCGGCGTGTGCCTTGGGCATCAGGCCATTGCGCAGGCGTTTGGCGGGAAAATTGTGCACGCAAAGCAGCTGATGCACGGGAAGGCGAGCATGGTGCGTATTACGGAACACAACCCGCTTTACTACGGTATGTCGGATGAAATAGAGGTGGCGCGCTACCACTCGCTGATCGCGCAGGAGCCGCTGCCGGAAAGCCTTGTCGTTACGGCGAGGGATGAAGCGGGGCAGGTGATGGGGATACGGCACAACGAGCATCCAACCTACGGCGTACAGTTCCACCCGGAGTCGATCCTTACCAAATGCGGCGAAAAGCTGATAGAGAATTTTCTTTCGCGCGTTGCCGGAATGAAGATCACACCGCTTGATTATGACGAGGAGCTTCTCCCGCCCGAGCAGCGTAATATTTTGAAACCGTATATTTTTAAGGTGATCGAAGGCGCGAACCTCTCGCAGGAGGAAGCTTACGAGGCGATGGACTGCATCATGAGCGGCGGGGCGACGGACGCGCAGATCGGCTCGTTTATTACCGCCCTGCGTATGAAAGGGGAGACCACGGACGAGATTACGGGCTTTGCCCGCGTAATGCGGAATAAGGCTGCGGTAATGCCGCACAGCGCGGTGGCGATCGATATCGTAGGTACGGGCGGAGACCTTGCAAATACGTTTAATATTTCCACCACGGCGGCGTTTGTGGTAGCTGGCTGCGGGCTTCCGGTGGCAAAGCACGGGAACAGGAGCGTATCCAGCAAAAGCGGCAGCGCGGATGTGCTGGAGGCCCTGGGAGTAAAAATCGGTATGACGCCGGGGCAGGCAAGCGAGTGCCTTGAAACGTGCGGGCTGTCCTTCCTGTTCGCGCAGAAGTTCCATGGCTCCATGAAGTTTGCCGCCATGCCGCGCAAGCAGATCGGCGTACGCAGCGTGTTCAATATCTTAGGGCCGCTCGCGAATCCTGCGTTTACACAGTATATGCTGATCGGCGTATACGACGAAGCACTCATGGAGCCAATGGCGATGGTGCTGCGTAATCTTGGGGTAAAAGGGGCGATGGTCGTGCACGGAAACGACGGGCTTGACGAAGTCACAATTTCAGATAAAACAAAAATTTGTGAGATAAAAGACGCGAAACTGATTAAATATGAATTGGATCCGCGCGATTATGGAATGGAGCTTACAGACCTTTCGGAGGTCGTCGGCGGGACTGCAAAGGAAAACGCGCAGATCACCCTTGATGTGCTCAGCGGAAAAGACAGGGGCGCGCGCAGAAACATTGTCCTGCTCAATGCGGCGTGCGCGCTTGTAGTCGCGGGCGTAGCGGAAAATGCAGGTGATGGGATCGAAAAAGCGGCAATGTCGATTGACAGCGGCGCAGCGCTTGAAAAGCTCGAGGAACTTAAGCGCATGACGAACCAGTTTGAATGAATCGCGGAAAACGCGGAACGGAAAGCGAGGAAACCAATATGATACTGGATGATATTTTGGAATACCGGAAGAAACAGCTTGCCTATGAGAAAGAGGTTCTGGGTGAAAAACAGATTATGGACAAAGCGGCGGAGGACGAGCGCATTCCTTACGACTTTGCAGCCGCTTTGCAGAAAAAGGGCCTGTCTGTGATTGCCGAGGTCAAAAAGGCGTCGCCTTCAAAGGGTGTAATCTGCGAAGATTTCACGCCGGTCGGCATTGCGCAGGAATATGAGAAGGCGGGCGCGGACGCGCTCTCTGTGCTGACGGAAGAGCACTACTTTAAAGGAAGCAGCCAGTATTTGCAGGCGATCCGCAGCAAGGTGCGTATTCCCATCCTGCGTAAGGATTTCATCATCGACGAGTACCAGCTGTACGAATCCCTGGTGATCGGCGCGGACGCGGTGTTGCTGATTGCGGCAATACTGGACGAATTTACCATCACGCGGTTTTTGCGTATCGCCGATACGCTTGGCCTGCAATGCCTTGTGGAGGCGCACAACAAAGAAGAACTGCAAAAGGCGGTGGACGCAGGCGGCAGGATTATCGGCATCAATAACCGCGACCTTAAAACCTTCGATGTGGATCTGCACACGACGCAGGAGCTCGCAAAGCTTGTGCCGGAGGGGCGGATTATCGTATCGGAAAGTGGAATTGTAACGAATAATGATATGAAGGAAGCCGCATCCTACGGCGCGGACGCGGTGCTCATTGGTGAAACGCTGATGCGCAGCGCGGATATCGGGCAGGAACTGAAAGCCCTGCGGCAGGGCGTATGAAGGTAAAGCTTTGCGGTCTTCGCCGGGAGGCTGATATCATGTACGCAAACCGCTACCTGCCGGACTATGCGGGGTTTGTTTTTGCGAAAAGTCCCCGGCAGGTAAGCGGGAAACAGGCGGCGGCCCTTATAGGAAAGCTGGACAGCCGTATTCGCAGCGTGGGCGTTTTTGTTAACGAGCCTTTGGACAGTCTCGAAGAGACTGCCCGGGTTGCGGGCCTTGACGTATTGCAGCTTCATGGGGACGAGGATGCGGCTTATGTAGCCCGTGCAAAAGAACTCGGGTATGAGGTTTGGAAGGCGGTGCGCGTGCGAAGCGGCGGGGATATCCAAAGGGCACAAACGCTTGGCGCAGACCTGCTGCTGCTTGACAGCTTTTCAAAAGAGGCCTACGGGGGAACGGGAAAAAAAGCCGATTGGGACGTGATTGCGCGCGTGGAATTAACGCAGCCGTTTTTTCTGGCGGGCGGGCTTAACAGCGCTAATATCAGCGAGGCGCTGCAAAAGGTAGCGCCGCTGGGATTGGATATTTCGGGCGGTATCGAAACAAACGGTTTTAAGGACGAAGCAAAGATCAGGGAAATCATGGGGGTACTGGGAAGGTTATGAGTGGAAAAGGAAGATTCGGAAAGCACGGCGGGCAATATCTGCCGGAGACGCTGATGAACGCAATTATAGAGCTGGAAGAGGCTTACAATCACTATAAGGACGACAAGGAATTCCAAAACGAGCTTGCGGATTTATTGAAAAATTACGCGGGGCGGCCGTCCCTGCTGTATTTTGCACGGCGTATGACGCAGGATCTCGGCGGGGCGAAAATCTATTTGAAGCGCGAGGATTTAAACCACACCGGTTCCCATAAGATCAATAACGTTTTGGGGCAGGTACTGCTCGCAAAGAAAATGGGAAAAACGCGCGTCATTGCGGAGACGGGAGCGGGACAGCACGGGGTGGCAACCGCTACCGCGGCGGCGCTCATGGGCATGGAATGCGAGGTGTTCATGGGCAGGGAGGACACAAAGCGGCAGGCGCTCAATGTTTACCGTATGGAGCTTCTGGGTGCGAAAGTGCACCCGGTGACAAGCGGGACAATGACACTCAAGGACGCGGTCAACGAGACGCTCCGCGAATGGACTTCCCGGATACTTGACACGCATTATGTGCTTGGATCGGTTATGGGGCCGCATCCCTTTCCCACGATTGTACGGGATTTCCAAAGCGTGATCGGCAAAGAGGTCAGGCAGGAAATACTGGAGCGCGAAGGAAAGCTTCCGGATGTGCTTCTTGCCTGCGTGGGCGGCGGAAGCAACGCAATGGGACTGTTTTACGACTTCATCGGGGAGGAAGGCGTAAAGCTTATCGGCTGCGAGGCGGCCGGATGCGGTGCAGATACGGATCAGAATGCCGCGACAATCGCAAACGGCACGCCTGGCATTTTCCACGGAATGAAATCATACTTCTGCCAGGATGAATACGGGCAGATCGCTCCCGTTTATTCGATTTCAGCGGGGCTCGATTATCCCGGCATTGGGCCGGAGCATGCGTACCTGCATGATACGGGAAGGGCGCAGTACGTTCCAGTGACGGACGACGAGGCCGTCGAGGCGTTTGAGTACCTTTCGCGTACGGAGGGGATTATCCCGGCCATCGAGAGCGCACACGCCGTCGCATATGCGAAAAAGCTCGCGCCGGAGATGGAAAAGGACAAGGTTATCGTGGTCAATCTTTCCGGCAGGGGAGATAAGGACGTGGCGGCAATCGCAAGATACCGGGGGGTGGATATCCATGACTAAAACAAGACAGGCGTTTGCAGACGGCAAGGCGTTTATTCCGTTTTTGACGGCGGGGGATCCCAATTTGGATATTACGGAAACACTGATACTGGAAATGGCGGCACAGGGCGCTGATCTTATTGAGATCGGCATCCCGTTTTCCGATCCGGTAGCGGAAGGCCCGGTGATCCAGAATGCAGACGAACGTTCGCTTTCCGCGGGGACTACGACAGATTTGATTTTTGATATGGTGGAGCGCGTGCGTCAGCGTACAGACGTGCCGCTTGCGTTTATGACGTATATCAATCCGGTCTTTACCTATGGCTCAGACCGGTTCGTAAAACGAAGCGCACAGCTTGGCGTGGACGCGCTCATTGTCCCGGATATGCCGTTTGAGGAAAAGGGGGAGCTGCAGCCTTACTGTACCGAATACGGCGTTGACCTCGTTTCGCTTATTGCACCGACCTCGAAGGAACGCATCAGGATGATT
Source organism: Christensenella hongkongensis (assembly GCF_000981035.1). GTDB lineage: Bacteria > Bacillota > Clostridia > Christensenellales > Christensenellaceae > Christensenella > Christensenella hongkongensis. The sequence goes on along the minus strand of NZ_LAYJ01000123.1, from coordinate 33,447 downwards.
GCAGAGGAAGCCGAGGGCTTTTTATATTGTGTCTCCTCGCTGGGCGTGACGGGCGTACGCAGTGCGATTACAACAGACGTGGGGGAAATGATCTCGCTCGTGCGTGAGGTGAGCGATATACCGTGTGCGATCGGCTTTGGGATATCCACGCCGGAGCAGGCGGCGGATATGGCAGCCCGTGCGGACGGGGCGATTGTGGGCAGCGCGATCGTAAGGCTTGTGGCGGAGCACGGAAAGGCGTGCGGCCCGTATGTTTCACGGTATGTAAAAGAAATGGCGGATGCGGTACATAACGCAAAATAAGACAGCAAGATCGTCCATGACTTTTTCATGAAAACGTGATATAGTAAGGATAGAAATCAAAAAAGGGACGAGGAGGATCATTATGAAAAAATTAGTGGTAATTACGGGCGCAAGCTCGGGAATCGGCAGGGAATTTGCTAAGAGATTCTCGGGAATGGGGCATCCGGTGCTTTTACTGGCAAGGCGCCTTAAGAATATGGAAGAGTTGAATTTGCCGGATTCCATTTGCAGGTCTGTGGATGTAACGGACAAATATGCGATGGAAAAGGCAATCAGGGAAGCAGAGGAGAAATACGGCAAGACAGACTGCCTCATCAACTGCGCGGGCATTATGCTTCTTGGCAGCCCGGTGAAGCAAAGCTACGAGGAATGGGACAGGATGATCGATGTAAATGTAAAGGGTATCCTCACAGGCACGCATGTCGTGCTGCCGGATATGGTAGGGCGTAACGAGGGAACGATTATCAACATCAGCTCTGTGGCGGGAAGAAAGACATTTGACAGCCACTCGGTATACTGCGGCACGAAGTTCGCGGTGCACGCCATTACGGAGGCGATGCGCAAGGAAGTCTCGGGCAGCAACGTCAGGATTTCCGTGATCGCGCCGGCAATTACAGAAACAGAGCTGCTGACGCATACCACAGACGAGCAGATCGTTGCGGATTACAACGAGACGAAAAAGCAGATCGAGCGTGGAATGGATGTTTCCCAGGTGGCGGACTGCGCGGAATTTATTTACAATATGCCGCAGGAGGTTTGCATCCGCGAGATCGTTCTTGCAAAGACCAAACAGGCGGATTAAAACGCAGGGCAATAAGAAAAGCAGGGCAAGGGGCCGGCAGGCGGAGTCAGTATCCGTCAGCCGGCCTTTTTATGTGCAGGGCGGGGCTGTACCGACTGTCGCTTTGCCCCGCACGAGCGCGACCTTCGGTGCTTCGCGAAAGAAGCTGCGCTTCTCTAGCGGGCTCTCATTGCCAGAGGATGTTTTGCGCCGGTTTCCAACTCGCAAAACGAATTGATTCCTGACGATCTCAGGAACGCTTTTATTGTTTCGTACACTGCTCTGCTTCCGGGCAAAGAGCATTGATTTTCAAAGCAGACCGCGTTCTGCCGGCCCTCGGCAGGCTCATAGGCCTGCAAAATTCCGGGCCGGGAAAATGTCAGGAAAAAGGCGCAATTTGTTCATATAATGTTCATGCGGATGGCGTAGTATTTTAAGAAATGATATTGACAACCACCCCATGCGGTGGTATCTTTATATCAAGGAATTAGCACTCGAGCAAGGCGAGTGCTAACAAAACGGTTTAAGACCGGTTATTTGTGTATATGAATAAAACATATCATCGCGGGATGCGAAATTCGCAGGGAAGGAGTGAGCGAGTGACATGGAATTATCGGACAGAAAATTGAAAATACTCAAGGCGATCATTGACGACTATATCGATACGGGTGTTCCTGTCGGTTCGCGCACGCTTTCCAAAAAGCCGGGGTTTGATTACAGCTCCGCCACCATCAGGAATGAAATGGCAGACCTTGAGGAACTTGGGTTTCTGGATCAGCCGCATACGTCCGCTGGGCGCACGCCGAGCGATAAGGCATACCGCCTGTATGTGGATCGCCTGATGCACATAGACAGGATCACGAAGGACGAGGCAATCTTTATCCGCAATTATTTCGACGCGCGGGTAGGCGAGATCGGCGAGGTGCTGGAATCTGCCGCGAAGGCGCTTTCGGATGTGACGAAGCATATTTCCATGGTGACCGCCCCGCAGCTTGACAGCGTAAAGCTCAAGCGGATACAGATCGTAAAAATCACAGATACGAAGGCAATGCTTATTTTTGTGACGGATAACGGGCTTGTGCAGGATCAGATGATCAGCGTGCCGATCGGCATGGAGACGCAGCAGCTCGATATGCTCTCAAACATGCTGACTGATAAGGTGCAAAACGTTTCCCTCAAGGAAGCGGAAGAAATTATAAAAAAAGAATGTATGGACGTTCTGAAGGAACAGAAGGTCATTATGGGAGAAATTCTGGATGCGATCAACCTGAACCGCGAAAAAAAGGATCTCGTGTTTGGCGGAGCGCAAAATATTCTCAATTATCCGGAATACAGGGATATTGCAAAAGCAAGGCATTTCCTGCAGCTTCTGGAAACGAAGGATACGCTGTATAAGATGCTTTCCAACGCGACAGACCTTGAATTTTCGATCAAGATCGGCAAGGAAAACCCGTATGACGATTTTAAGGATATGAGTATTGTTACCGCAACCTATAAAATTGGCGGCGAAAAGATCGGCTCCTTTGGAGTGATCGGGCCGACACGTATGGATTACGGCCGTGTACTGTCCGTGCTCAACTACGTGGGGATGAGCCTTAGCGACATCCTTTCGTGTTTACTGGAAACAGATAAAAACAAATAAGGCAGGTAATTAAAATTGACACAAAACAAGAGTGAAGAAACGGAAAAGAAGGAACCGGTACAGGAACCGGAGGAAGTAAAGGAAGAAAAAACGGCAGAGGCGGCAGAACAGGAAGAACTGGAAGAAAAAACAGAGCAGCCGGAAGAAAAGCCCGATAAGAAGGAAGCGAAGCATAAATCCGCCAAAAAGGATAAAGCGGCGGAAAAGCTCAAAGTGCTTGAGGCAGAGAAGGAAGAATATTTGAGCGCCCTGAAGCGCGAGCGGGCAGATTTTGAGAATTATAAAAAGCGTAACGCTTCGCTTGCGGCGGCGTCTTTCCAAAACGGCGTGGCAGACACGGTTATGGTGCTGCTGCCGATTCTGGACAACTTTGAACGCGCGCTTATGGCTGATTGCGCGGACAAGGCGTTTTCCGAGGGAGTCGAAATGATTATGCGCCAGCTTAAGGACGCTATGAGCAATCTTGGAGTGGAAGAGATTGCGGCGGACGGGCAATTTGATCCGGAGGTTCATAACGCTGTCATGCAGGTGGAAGAAGAAGGGTTTGAATCCAACCAGATCGTTGAGGTTTTACAAAAGGGCTATAGCCTGAATGGAAAGGTGCTGCGGCACTCGATGGTTAAAGTGGCAAAATGAAGCGTTGCTTCATAAGAAATAAAAAGAATTGATAACATATTTAACAGGAGGTTGTTATAAATGGGTAAAGTAATTGGTATTGACTTAGGAACGACAAATTCATGCGTAGCGGTTATGGAGGGCGGCGAAGCCGTCGTAATTCCAAATGCCGAGGGCGGCAGGACAACCGCGTCGGTTGTTGCGTTTTCGAATAACGGGGAAAGACTGGTTGGGCAGGTTGCAAAGCGCCAGGCGGTAACAAATCCGGATCACACGGTTATGTCCATCAAGCGCGACATGGGCACGGACAGAAAGGTCACGATCGACGGGAAAACATATTCCCCGCAGGAAATTTCCGCGATGATCCTGCAAAAGCTGAAATCCGATGCGGAAGCATATCTTGGAGAGACGGTGACGCAGGCGGTAATTACGGTTCCGGCGTACTTCTCCGATTCGCAGAGGCAGGCGACAAAAGACGCGGGAAGGATTGCGGGCCTCGAGGTTCTGCGTATTGTGAACGAGCCGACGGCTGCGGCGCTTGCATATGGACTGGAAAAAGACAACAACCAGAAGGTGCTGGTATACGACCTTGGCGGCGGCACGTTTGACGTATCCCTGCTGGAGATCGGCGACGGCGTAATCGAGGTGCTGGCGACAAGCGGAAACAACCGCCTTGGCGGCGACGACTTTGACGATAAGGTGGTCGACTGGATGGTAGCCGAATTTAAAAAGAGCAACGGGATTGACCTTTCCAGCGACAAGATCGCGCTGCAGCGCCTGAAGGAGGCTGCGGAAAAAGCGAAAATCGAGCTTTCCGGCGTGATGCAGACAAACATCAACCTGCCGTTTATCACGGCAGACGCGTCCGGCCCCAAGCATCTTGACCTGAACCTTACGAGAGCAAAATTCGACGAGCTGACGGCTGACCTTGTCGCGGCGACGGAAGGACCGACTTCAAGCGCGATCAAGGATGCGGGCGTAAGCAGCAGCGAAATCGACAAAGTCCTTCTGGTCGGAGGTTCTTCGCGTATTCCGGCTGTTCAGGATATGGTAAAGAGGATTACGGGCAAAGAGCCCTTCAAAGGCATCAACCCGGACGAATGCGTTGCAATGGGCGCGGCAATCCAGGCGGGCGTTCTCGGCGGGGAGGTCAAGGACGTACTTCTGCTCGACGTAACGCCGCTTTCGCTCGGTATCGAAACAATGGGCGGAATCTGCACCAAGCTCATAGACCGGAATACGACTATCCCGGCAAAGAAGAGCCAGGTGTTCTCTACGGCAGCCGACGGACAGACAAGCGTGGAAATCCACGTATTGCAGGGCGAACGTGAAATGGCGGCGGCAAATAAAACGCTGGGACGTTTTACGCTTACAGGCATTGCGCCTGCCCCGCGCGGAGTTCCGCAGATCGAGGTTACCTTTGATATCGACGCAAACGGTATCGTAAACGTATCCGCAAAGGATATGGGCACGGGCAAGGAGCAGAAAATCACGATTACAGCGTCTACGAACCTGTCGGACGATGAGATCGATAAGGCAGTCAAGGACGCGGAGAAATTTGCGGCGGAAGACGAGAAGAGAAAAGAAGAGGTGGAAGCGCGCAACAATGCGGATTCGCTGATCTACCAGACGGAAAAGACCTTGAAAGACCTTGGCGACAAGGTGCCAAAGGAAGACCAGAAGAAGATCGAGGACGAGCTGGCGGCGACAAAGGAAGCGCTCAAGACCAACAATCCGGATACGATCAAATCCGCTACGGAGAAGCTGCAGAAGGTTTCATTCGATACGTTCGGTAAAATCTACCAGCAGGCGGGCGGAGATCCGAACGCTGCGGGTGGCGCAGGCGCGGCAGGCGGCGCTGGTTTTGATCCGAATTACGATCCCAACGGCGGCAAAAAAGACGACAACGTCGTGGATGCCGATTATGAGGTAGTAGATGAGGACAAGGACAAAGACGACAAAAAAGACTGAGCAGACTGAAAAATAAAAAAATAAGAACCCTTTTAAAGCCAGAGTATGATATTATGAATAATAGGTACTTTGGCTTTTAAGGGTTGGGATGAAGATTAGTTGGAAGAGGTATAGGAAAACTTGGCTAAGGATTATTACGAAACGCTGGGCGTTGACAAAAGTGCGTCGGCGGACGAAATCAAAAGTGCATACAGAAAACTTGCCAAACAATATCACCCTGATATGAATAAGGGAGATGAAGGAGCCGCGCAGAAGTTTAAAGAGATCAACGAGGCTTACCAGGTTCTGAGCGACGACCAGAAGCGCCAGCAGTACGATACCTTTGGCACCGCGGATGGCGCGGGCGGTTTTGGTGGACAGGGCGGCTTCGGCGGATTTGAAGGCTTCGGTGGTTTTGGCGATATATTTGATAACATCTTTGGCGGCGGGATGCGTAGCCGTCCGCAAAACGGGCCGCAGCGGGGAAATGATATCCGTGTCAGTATGCGTATCAGTTTTGAGGATGCGGCACATGGCATCAAACAGGAGGTCACGATCAACCGCCTGGAAAAATGCGAAGAGTGCGACGGAACCGGAGCGAAAAAGGGAACGGAGCGCAGGACATGCCCTACCTGTAACGGGACGGGCCAGGAACGCGTTCAGCAGCAAACGATGTTTGGCAGCTTTGTAAACGTACAGCCCTGCCGTACCTGCGGAGGAGAAGGGACGATTGTCGATTCGCCATGTGAAAAGTGCAAGGGAAAAGGAACGGTGCAGCAGCAGCGTACGATTTCCGTGAATATTCCTGCCGGTATCGATAACGGCCAGATTCTTACCATGCGCGGCGAAGGCCACGCGGGAAAGCGGGGCGGCCCTGCGGGAGACCTGCAGATTGTGATTTCCGTAAAACCGCATAAGCTTTTTGAACGGCTGGGATACGACCTGTATCTCGATATGGATATCAGTATGATACAGGCTGCCCTCGGCGACGAGATCGAGGTGCCGACGCTTGACGGCAAGGTGCGTTATAAGGTAGAGGCGGGAACGCAGCCGGGGACGGTATTCCGTCTGAAAAACAAGGGCGTACAGCATCTGAACAGCACGCGTATGGGCGACCTGTATGTGCGCGCCAATGTGCAGATACCAAAGAAGCTCAACGAGCGGCAGAAAAAAGTGCTGCGCGATTTTGAAGAGAAGATCAAAAACAAGGACAAGGGCACGACGTTCAACAAGCCGAACGACGCTTTTTAAGAGCTTGGAGAAAACGGTATCGCCATAGGGCTTTACCGTTTTTTATACCCGGTATTGGAGCGGGAAAGCGCTGGGTATCCGGGTGGCCTTGATATTTGAAAGGCGGGGTGAAAGTTGTTGCAAAACAGTGCTTTTGGTTGCAACCGAATTTGGTTTGCAGCTATAATGTTGATTACAGCTTTTCAAATGGTTGCGCAGGCAATATTTGCAGGGAACTGATATGCGGCAAACAATTTCATGCGCACAACGTGCGCTGCGATTTGTTACTATGCTGCAAGACAGAACAAATGTTGAAGGGGCATAGCATATGGACTGGTTAAAAATTGGGATACGTACGCAAAAGGAAGCGGAAGAGATTATCTCCGAGCTGCTGATGCAGGTAGGAGCGCATGGAGTCAGTATCGAGGGGGATAACGAGGCCTGCGCGAAGCAGGGGCTTCCCTGGGATTATCTTGACGAGAAGGTGCTGGAACGCGTGCCATTTTGCGTTGCGGCGTTTTTTCCGTGTGACGGCAGCGAAAAGGAGATACTGGAGCATGTGAGGCAAAAGCTTGCAAAGCTGCGCCATATGAGCATTGATGTGCCGCTCGGAAGCCTTGAGGTGATTACGCAGGTGGTGCATGAGGAGGACTGGGAGAATGCCTGGAAGGCATATTTTAGTCCGGTCAAAATATCCGATTATGTGGTGATCAAGCCAACCTGGGAGGATTATACGGCCGGCAACGACGAGATCGTGATCGAGATAGATCCGGGCATGGCGTTTGGCACCGGCAACCATGAGACAACCAAGATGTGCGTGCATCTGCTCGAGGAATATATCGAGCCGGGAATGCAGGTGATTGACGCGGGCTGCGGCAGCGGGATATTGTCAATTTCCTCTGCAAAGCTCGGCGCACAGAAGGTATACGCGCTCGATCTTGATCCTGTTGCGGTGCAGGTAACGGCAGAGAATGCGCGGGGCAACGGCTGCGGAGATATGATTGAAGTAAAGAAATCAGATTTGCTTTCAGCGCTGCCGACGGATTTGAAGGCGGACATCGTGGTCGCCAATATTATTGCGGATGTGGTAATCAAGCTGAACGGCATTGCGAAAAATTATATGAAGCCGGGCGGGATGTATATTTGTTCGGGTATCATTGATGCGCGTGTGGACGAGGTAAGGGCCTCGCTGGAGCAGGAAGGATACCGTGTGATCCAGATTCTTGAGGACGGAGAATGGCGCGCCCTTGCCTGCAAGTACAGGGGATGAGGCGTTTTTTCAAGGAAGACATCACGGGAGACACCGTGAAGGTCAGCGGGAGGGAGGCAAAGCATATAGCCCGTGTGCTGCGGATGCAGCCTGGCGACGAGCTTATTTTATTTGATGGAAGCGGCGTGGATTATTTGTGCGCGGTCAGCGCGGTCGGCGAACAGGAGGTAACGGTTCTGGTAAAGGGAAGCAGCGTCTCAAAATGCGAGCTCCCCGTGAAAATTACGCTTTTCCAGGCCGTTATCAAAAGCGACCACCTCGACTACGCAGTGCAAAAATGCACGGAGGCGGGCGTTGACGCTTTTGTTCCGTTCCTGAGCGAACGCTGTGTGAAGCGGCCTGACGCAAAGTCTGCGAAAAAGCTTGTGGAAAAGGAGCGAAGGATTGCGCTGGAAGCGGCAAAGCAGTGCGGGCGTTCACGCATTCCGGATGTAAGCGGCCTTTGTTCGTTTCGCGAGCTTGTAGATTTCGTAAGGCATACGGATGGGCTTGTTCTGCTTGCGTATGAAAATGAAAAACAGACGACGATCAAAGAGGTTTTGCAGCAAAATCTCCGCAGAGAAAAGGGCATTTGCGTGATCGTAGGCCCGGAGGGCGGTTTTGCGGAACACGAGGTCAGCGCGCTTGTGGATGCGGGAGCGGTGGCGTGCACGCTTGGAACGCTTATTTTCCGTGCGGAAACAGCTGGAGTTGCGGCTGCTGCGATGATCGGATACGAGTTTATGGGGAAATAGAATGAAAGTAGCGGCGTATACGCTGGGGTGCAAGGTAAATCAATATGACACAAACGCCATGGTGGAAATGCTTGAGAAAGAGGGCTTTATTCGCGTATCTTTTCATGAGGCGGCGGATGTATACCTGATCAATACGTGCACAGTCACCAATATGGCGGACAAAAAATCGCGGAATATGATCCGGCGGCTCCATCATCAGCATCCGCAGGCTGTGATATGCGTGTGCGGATGTCTTGCCCAGCGCGACAGTGAAAAGGTTATGGAGATTGAGGGTGTGGGCGCGGTCATTGGCACGGAGAACCGCTCGCGCATCGTGGAAATTGTAAATGAGGCGCTTTTGGGCAGGCGCGTCAACTGGGCCCGTGATATTTCAGGGACAGATGAATTTGAGGAAATGACCGTAAGCTCCGGCGGAGAGCTTACGCGCGGATATATCAAAATACAGGAGGGATGCAATAACTTTTGCAGCTATTGCATCATACCCTATGTGCGCGGACGCGTACGTTCGCGTGCGGAGGAAAGCATACTTGCTGAGGCAAGGAAGCTTGCGCAAAATCATATCAGGGAAATTGTACTCACGGGGATACACATTTCGTCTTACGGGCAGGACGGCGGCGGGGAGTTGCTTTCCATGCTGCGGGGATTAAATGAAGTCGAAGGACTTGAACGCATCCGTCTCGGATCGCTCGAGCCGCATATTTTAGAGCCTGGTTTCCTAAGGGAACTCGCTGCGCTTGAAAAAATATGCCCTCACTTCCATGTGTCTTTGCAAAGCGGCAGCGACGATGTTTTAAGGCGGATGAACCGCAAATATACCAGCGGGCAGTTTGCAGGGTATCTTGAAAATATACGTTCGGAATTCAACCTTCCGGCAATCACCACGGATATCATAACCGGTTTTCCGGGCGAGACGGACGAAGCGTTCCGGCAGACGTGTGATTTTGCGCGGGAACAGAGGTTTTCGCGTATTCATGTATTTCCGTATTCTGAGCGGGAAGGAACGCCTGCTGCATCCATGAAGGGCAGCGTACCCGTAAAAGTGCGCAGGGAGAGGGCAAACATCCTCATTGATATCGCCCGGGAGCTTGAACAGGCTTTTGCAATGCAGTTTATAGGGACGCGGCAGGATGTGCTGTTTGAGCAAAAAACAGGGGACGGCCTTATGGAAGGATATACGGACCGTTACCTGCGCGTACATGCCTGTGCACAGGAAGGCGCATTGAAAAACGTTTTGCTGGGCGAATACAAAAATGGTATACTATACGCAAAATAGAGGCGCGGATTTTTAAATAAGATTGTATGGGATATTAACATACTGTACGCTTGATTTCACGCCGCATCAGTCCATTGCATTCAAAGCCTGCTTACTGCGTGCGCAAAGGCGTTTTCATGCAACAGACTGACACGGCGCTGGCATACGCTCTATAAAGCGGAGTGCGTAGCCTGGCAAACTTCTATGTCTGCCGGCAGGCACATAAGGCGCTGCAATGAGGAGCTTCAGAAGCCGTTACCACGTTGTACCGCTTATGCTTTAATAGGCGGATGCAGCGCGCCGTACACGGTTTTGATTTTTGAACTGTACGGCGCGTCTCCGAAGGGCGGTGCCTTATGCGCCTGCCTCCACGTCAGTGTACAATGCCCATACAATAAAAATAATCAGGCGCGCGAATCGCGCCGGAACAGGAGTTTGCAATGGAAGATTGTTTGTTTTGCAAAATCATCGCGGGAGAGATTCCGGGTAATAAGGTATATGAGGACGATATGGTTTATGCTTTTTACGATATCGATCCGAAAGCGCCCGAGCATATCCTGATCATTCCCAAAAAGCATATCAAGAGTATTTTGGAAGTGGGAGAAGGAGATTTTTGCTATATTGAGGCAATGATCAAAGCCGCGCAAAAGTTAGCGGCGGAAAAAGGCTTTGCACAGGACGGTTTCCGCCTGGTGTTCAACACGGGCGCAAACGGCGGACAGACGGTTCACCACCTGCATCTGCACCTTCTTGGCGGGCGCGAATTTGGATGGCCGCCGGGCTGAGCGCAATCTCAGGAAAAGGGCATGCAGCGACGGTATAGCGGCATAAAATGCCTGTAGCTGAAACATTTTGCGCCTCGCAAGTTGAAATAGATATTGACAGAGCGCAAGGATTTTACTATAATACAGTGGTATGAAATAGCTCCCAGTTTTTACGTTGTAAAAACAGAGTACGGGAGGAGGGGAGATCAATGTCTGAAATACGCGTAGGCGAAAATGAGACGCTGGAAAGTGCTCTTCGCAGATTTAAGCGTAAATGTGCGCGAGCAGGGGTTTTGGCTGAAATTCGGAAACGTGAGCATTATGAAAAACCCAGCGTGAAGAGAAAGAAAAAAGCGGAAGCTGCCAGAAAGAGAAAGCATTGATTTTTTTGGTGACTTCATGGGAAGGCTCTTTTTGAGAGCTTGTTCGTTTGATACGAAGCATGATCAAGGTTTTGGCGCGTTAAGTGACAAAACCTTGTTTTTTATCAGGTATTTTGTATAAAATATCACAATAGAGGTATTAAATGGTATTGTCGGAAGAAAAACTGCGGGAGATTTACACAAGGATGTGTCTGGCCCGTGAGTTTGAGTGGTGTGTTGCGCGGATGTTTCGCGACGGCAGGATGCACGGTACAACGCATCTTGGTGTGGGGCAGGAAGGCAGCGCAATGGGCGTAGTAAGCGTCCTTCGCCCGGAGGATATTGTCTTTGGCAGCCACAGGGGACACAATTTGTGCATTGCAAAGGGCATGGACGCAAAAGCGATGATGGCGGAAATGCTCGGCAGGGAAACCGGCTGCTGCAAAGGGCTTGGCGGCTCGATGCACATGGCGGACATCAAAAAAGGAAATTATGGCACAAACGGTGTTGTAGCGGGATCGATCCCGCTTGCGGCAGGCGTTGCGCTTGCCTTTCAAAAGGATCAAAAATCAAATATCGCGGTCAGCTTTTTTGGCGACGGCGCAACGAATGAGGGAGTCTTCCATGAGACGCTTAATATGGCGTCGCTTATGAAGCTGCCTGTTATTTTTGTATGCGAAAATAATTTTTACGGGATGTCTACGCCGGTGGAAAAGAGCACGGCGGTGCCGCAGATTGCAAAACGCGCTGTGGCGTATGGGATTCCGGCAGCGACGGTTGACGGGAACGACGTGCTTGAGGTCGCCGCGGCAGCGGACGAAGCTGCCCGGAGGGCGCGCAGCGGCGGCGGGCCGACACTGATTGAGGTGGTTACATACCGCTGGCTGGGGCACTCAAAGAGCGACAAGCGCGTATACCGGACGCGCGAGGAAGAGAACGAATGGAAAGAACGGTGCCCAATCAAACGGTTTTACGGATATTTATGTGAAAATGGATTCAGCGCGAGTGAGCTTGACGCGATTCGACAGCAGGCTGTGCACGAGGTGGAAGAGGCTGTTGCGTTTGCGGAACAGTCGGAAGAGTATTCGCTTTGTGAAGCGGAAAAGCTCGTGTACGCTGATTGAGGTGGAATAAAAAATGGCAGTGATTACAGTAAAGCAGGCCATCGCAGACGCGCTGCGCGAAGAGCTGCGCAGGGATGAAAAGGTGTTTTTGATCGGAGAGGACATCGGCCTTTATGGCGGAGGCTTTGGTGTGACGAGCGGATTGATCGAAGAATTCGGCGAGTCGCGCGTGATGGATACGCCTATCTCGGAGGAAGGTTACACGGGAATAGCGGTAGGCGCGGCAATGATGGGCTACCGGCCTGTAGTGGAGTATATTTTTTCTGATTTTATCATGCAGGCAATGGATCCGATTGTCAACCAGGCCGCAAAAATGCGTTATATGCTGGGCGGGCAGGTAACCGTGCCGATTGTATTCCGGATGCCGGCGGGCGCCGGAACGGGCGCTGCGGCGCAGCATTCGCAGAGCATTGAGGCGTGGTTTTGCCATGTCCCCGGGCTGCAAGTGGTTGCTCCGGGAACCCCCTGCGACGCAAAGGGGCTTTTAAAGTCCGCAATCAGAAGCAACACACCGGTCTTGTTTTTCGAGCACAAACTGGGGTATCATACAATGGGAGAGGTGCCGGAGGAAGAATATACCATTCCGATTGGAAAAGCAGACGTAAAACGCGAAGGAAACGATCTGACGATTATCAGCTATTCACATATGCTGCAAAAGGCTCTTGAAGCTGCGGAAATGCTGGAAAAGGACGGGGTGAACGCACAGGTGCTGGACTTGCGAACCCTGAGCCCGCTTGATACGCAGGCGATTATCGACAATGCAAAAAAGACGGGGCGCGTGCTTATCACGCACGAAGCTACGGCAGAATGCGGCGTGGGCGCGGAGGTGCTTTCCGTGATCTGTGAAAGCGACGCATGCCTTTCACTCAAAAAGCCGGTGAAGCGGCTCGGCGGGAAAGCCATGCCGGTGTCATTTACAAAGACGATCGAGCAGGCCGCCGTTCCACAAACGGAAGCTGTTTACGAGGCGGCGAAGGAGCTGCTGCAATAGCAAATTCACGAAAAGGTGCAGGAGGAAGTATATACTTTGACAGTAACACAGTTACAAATCGATGTTTCGTTTGACAGTATGGAGCAGATGGCCGGGGTGTTTGGCAGCTTTGACGAAAACATTAATATTATTTCCGCGGAAACGGGCACGACGATCCGTGCTACGGAAGAAGGGATCAGCGTTACAGGGGAAACGGCAAAGGTAAAGACAGCGGCTGACGTAATCGAGGTCCTGAAAAAGATGTATGGGAAGAACGAAACGATTAATCCGGATTCGGTGAATTATGCGCTGGACCTTGTTCGCGACGGGCACCAGCATATGGTGACGGAAATGATGTCCGACATCGTTGCGATTACAGCCAAGGGCAAGCAGATTAAGTGCAAGTCCTATGGGCAGAAGGAATATATCCAGGCAATCAAGGATAACACGGTTACGATCTGTATCGGCCCGGCGGGGACGGGAAAAACCTATCTTGCAATGGCGATGGCGGTCGTGGCGCTCAAAAATAAACAGGTGTCGCGCATCATTTTAACGCGTCCGGCGGTGGAAGCGGGGGAAAACCTTGGCTTTTTGCCCGGAGACCTGCAAAACAAGGTTGATCCATATCTGCGCCCGCTTTACGACGCGCTTTATGATTTCATGGGTGCGGAGGCATACGCCCGCCTTTCGGAGAAGGGCGTAATCGAGGTCGCGCCGCTTGCCTACATGCGCGGCAGGACGTTAAACGATGCGTTTATTATCCTGGATGAAGGGCAAAATACGAGCATAGAGCAGATGAAGATGTTTCTTACGCGGTTTGGCGAGGGCTCCAAGGTGGTCGTGACAGGGGACGTGACGCAGATCGATCTGCCGAGTAACCGGCAGTCCGGGCTCAAGAAAACCGCAGATATCCTGTCCGGAATCGACGGCATCGAGGTGATTTACCTCACGCAAAAGGACGTGGTGCGTCACCGTCTTGTGAAAGCGATTGTAAAAGCATTCGATAAATATGAAAAAGTGCACGAAAAAAAGCCGCCTTCACAGCAAGGCCGCACTCCGGCAAAGAGATAGAATTGATAACGTCCGCAGGTTGCCGCTTAATGGCTCCCGTGCGGGCAATTTTTTTTCGTGAATGGAAGCGTATGGCTCGCGTAAGGATAAAAAAACACATAGCCGCGGGGTGTATTTTAGTGTATAATGCAAGTAACGTTTGATCAATGTTGAGGTAACCTGTATGAGGGCGTTCAAGGATGTTTTCCGCAAAAAGGCGGCGCTGAATCTGCTGATGGCAATCGGATCGCTTGCAATCTGCATACTGATTGCGCTTTTTTCCGTTATGCCGGAAACCTTTGATATCAGCGTAGGGGAGATATCGAACCAGACGATTACAGCGCCTACCGACGTTGTGGATAAAGCTGCGACACAGCGTATTATCGATGAGGAACAGGCGAAAATAGGGCCGGTTTACAAGCAGGATGCGAATATTACGCAGCAGATCATCAAGAAGATCAACGAGGATTTTGCAGGGTTTGAAAAAGCGCGCGCCGCTGCGGAAGAGATGTATAATGCAGACCAGCAGGCAAAGCAAAAAGAGGTTGCAGACCAGATCGCTTCGGTAGAGCAGGGAAATGCAAGCCTTCTTGAGCCGGCTCCCGTGCCGACGCAATACGCGCTGCAGCCCTTCAATCCTGCTTCAACCGCGTGGGATAAGCTTCTTACGGATGAGAATGTTAAGACATTGCAGGATATGCTGCCCGATTATATTACGCCGGCACAGACGTACGATGTGATCAGCCTTACCTCAAACCAGCTGACAGAGCTGCGGGATTCGATTTTAAAGCAGGTTCAGAACGTGCTTTACGAGGGCGTTTCAAACGACGATATCGACGAGGTCAAAAGTAGCGTTGCAAAGGCCGTTTCAGACCAGACAGATATGAGCAAAGCGGTGGAGGAGCTAACGGCGGCGGTTATTTCGAACGACCTTTATCCAAACAAGGTGTTTGATGAAGAGGCGACGCAGGCCGAGCGCGACAGGGTTGCGGCGATGGTAACGCCCATTGAATATAAAAAGGGACAGAATATCGTCGTTAAGGGCGAGATTGTAAAAGAAGACAACTATGAAGTATTGAAAAGCCTGGGGCTTTTGGCGTCTGAGTCGACCTCCATAAAGCCGTATATCGCGGTTGTGGCGTATATCATACTGATATTTGTGTTGTATGCGGTATTCCTTGCGGTATTCAACCGTAAGCTTTTGATGAATGTCAAAAAGATAGCGATCCTTGCGATACTGACGGCTGTGGCCTACGGGGCGACGTCTCTTGCGCAGCTTCTGGCGCTTCATTTTATGCCGGCCTTTTTATTCGTCATTCTGGGAGCGATTTTGCTGTCGCCCAAGAATGCAATCGTATACAGCGTATTTTTGTCGTTGCTTCTGATGAGCGTGACCACGGGTGGGCAGGATTTGTTTGGCCCGGTTTCCCTGATGCTGCTTTTGATTATGCTTACGGGCAGCTTTTTTGCGGTTTACAGTCTCAAGGACATGCGTTACCGTTCGCGGCTTGTGCTGGCGGGGCTGACGGCGGCGATCCCCGGCGTGGTGATTTCGCTAATCGTATGGCTATTGCAGGTGCCGCTTATGCAGGACCAGCCTGCGGGCCTCGAGCAGACGCTGTACAGTATGCTGATGATTACCGCAAGCGGTGTGATGTGCGGTATTGTAAGCATCGGCGTATTGCCGATTATGGAAAACGCGTTTAAGCTTACCACTCCGACAAAGCTTCTGGAGCTTTCCGATCCGACGCATCCGCTGACAAAGCGTTTGATGCTTGAGGCGCCCGGAACCTACCATCACTGCATCCTGGTGGCAAACCTTGCGGAAGCGGGATGTAATGCTGTGGGGGGATTTTCGCTTTTGGCGCGGGTGGGCGCTTATTTCCACGACGTAGGCAAGGTGGAAAACCCTTTATATTTCAAGGAAAACCAGCGGAATAATATCAATCCGCATGATGCGCTCACGCCAAAGCAGAGTGCGGCGATCATTCGCAGGCACGTTCCTGCGGGCGTGGAAATGATGCACAAGCAGGGTATGCCGAAAGAAATCATCGATATCGTACGCAACCATCATGGGAGCGGTACGGTCGGGTATTTCTATTATGAGGCGCAGAAGGAAAATCCGGATGTGGACGTTGCGGATTTCACTTATGAGGGGAACCCGCCGGAAACCAAGGAACAGGCGATCGTAATGCTTGCGGATATTGTGGAAGCAGCGGTGCGCAGTCTTGACAATCCCTCGCGCGAGGAAATTTCTGAAATGGTGCACAAGCTGATTAAAGCTCGCTACGACGAAGGGCAGCTTGATCACGCACCGCTTAACAGGCGTGATCTTAAGTTGATTGCGGAAGCGTTTATCAATATTTTTGACGGGGTATACCACCAGAGGATCAAGTACCCGGATATCAAAATACACGGAGCAGACGATGGAGATAACGTTCTTTGACGAACAGGATAAAATAGAATTGACACAGCAGATGAAGGAAGCGGTCAAGGCGGCGCTGGGCGCTGCGGAGCGTGATGCGGGCGTCGCTGCGTGCGTAAACCTTCTTTTTACGGACGATGAGGGGATATGTGCGCTCAACAGGGAGTTCAGGGGGATAGACAGCGCGACGGATGTGCTGTCTTTTCCGGCTTATGAGCTTGGGGAATTGCTTGAGGACAGCCTGGATGAGATAGACGCGGAGTATATCGACGGCAGGCTTTTCCTTGGCGATATCGCGGTATCGCTCGAGCGCGCTGTGCGGCAGGCGGAGGAGTACGGGCACGGGCTGGTGCGCGAGACTGCGTTTCTCGCGCTGCATGGAACGCTTCATTTATTGGGGTACGATCATATGACAGAGCAGGACGAGCGGCAAATGACAGGAAAACAAAGGGAGCTTCTCGATTCTGTAAGCATTGGCAGGGATATGGATGGCTGATCAGGAAAAGAATAAAAAGTTCAGGCCGAAGAAATCGTTGATGAGCAGTTTTAACCATGCGATTAACGGTTTTTTGCAGTCCTTTAAAATGGAACGCAATATGAAGATTCATGTTGCGTTGGCGGTGGTTGTAACGGTTACGGCGGTTATTTCACAGGTAACCCGTTTTGAGATGATCGCACTTGCGATGTCGATTGCCTTCGTTTTTTTTGCGGAGCTTTTCAATACCGCGATCGAGGCGACGGTAGACCTCGCGACGCGCGGGGAATATAACGAGCTGGCGCGCCTTGCAAAGGATGTTGCGGCGGGGGCTGTACTGGTGGCAGCCGCAAGCGCGCTCGTCGTAGGGTATATGGTGTTTTTCCGAAAACTCTATACGCTTTCCTACGCGTCGGTCAGCTTTATCAATAATCTTCCGGCGTATATCACCTTTGCGGCGCTGATGCTTGTTTTCATTGCGGTTATCTTCATGAAATCAAGGTTTATGAAAAAAGGCGGTAACTATGTGCAGGGCGGTATGCCAAGCGGGCATACGGCTTTTGCATTTGCGCTTTTTACTGCAATCGCTTTTGTTTCCGGAGATCCGGTGACCTCGACCTTTGCTGCGGTACTTGCGCTGATCGTAGCGGAGAGCCGTATGGAAACGAAGGTACATACCTTTGCGGAGGTATTGGTTGGCGCGCTTTTGGGCGTGGTTATTACAGTACTCATGTTTGAAATCAGTGAAATGTTTGTTTTCTGAGCATCGGGGTATTGGAAAAGAAATGGATCAACGCAATGGAGGGAAACAGACAATGAATTTTAAATCAGGTTTTATTGCCCTGATGGGCAGCCCCAACGTGGGCAAATCAACGCTTTTAAATACGCTGGTAGGTACGAAGGTGGCCATCGTATCCAAAAAACCGCAGACGACCAGGAACCGTATCACAGGAGTGCTGACACGCAGCGACTACCAGATGATTTTTATGGATACGCCGGGCCTGCAAACGCCCAAAAACAAGCTTGGGGAATTTATGCTAAAAACGGCGGAGCAGACGGCGCGAGATGTGGATGCGGTGCTCTTTATTGCGGATGCGCGGGTGGGCGTGCGCGAAAGGGACCAGGAGGTATTGGAGCGCCTTTCAAAGCGTGACATTCCGCTTGTGATCGCACTCAATAAGATCGATGCGACGGATGCGGAGCGTATTGCAGAGGTGGAAGAAACGCTCCGGCAGTACGGCAGCGAGATATTCAGGATTTCGGCCAAGGAGACTCTTGGCGTGAAGGAGTTGGTCGAGCACCTGAAAAAATACCTTGTAGAAGGCCCGATGTATTATCCGGCGGACATGATTTCCGACCAGCCCGAGCAAGTGATTGCAGCGGAGCTGATCCGCGAAAAGGCGCTTAAGAGCCTTGGCAAGGAAATACCGCACGGCATCGGCGTTGAGGTAGAGAAGCTCGAACGCGAGGAAGACAGGGATCTCACGAATATTGACGCGGTGATATACTGCGAGAAGGAATCGCACAAGGGAATCATTATTGGCGCGGGTGGGCGGATGCTCAAAAAGATTGCTTCCGCGGCGCGCGAGGATATGCAGATGCTGTTTGGCGGCAAGGTTTTTTTACAGGTATGGGTAAAGGTGAAGCCGGACTGGCGCAATAAAACGTCCATTTTGCATACGCTGGGCTACAGGGAAAATTAGAGAGTGGAAAAGCATTATTGCATTGTACTGCGTACAACGGATTACAAAGATTACGACAAAATACTGGCATTGTTTTCACGTTCACACGGAAGGATCGACGCGCAGGCGCGCGGCGCGCGCAGGCTGAAAAGCGAGTTTGGGCCAATCGCGCAACCCCTTGCGTGCGGAGAATTCGAATTTTATAAAAAAAATGATAAATTGTTCCTGACAGGCGCGCTCATCCGTCAGGAATTTTATCATATCCAGAACGATTACGACAAATATATGTCTGCCTGCGTTATGCTGGAGCTTACCGACAAGCTGCTGCAAAATGCGGACGAATATGAAGACCTTTTTTTGACGCTGATTTATGCGTTGTTTGCAATGGAGCAGGGAAAACTTTCATATTTACAGGCGCTCGCCTATTTTTTAGCGCGCGTGGTGGAGATGATGGGGATTTTCCCCGCAATCGGCAGCTGCGCGGTGTGCGGTTCGCCTGCGCAGGGGCCGGTGGCGGCGTTTTCCTTTGAGGAGGGAGGGGAGATATGCCCGCAATGCAGCCCTCATGTGAAGGCGGTAAAGGTGCCGCGCAGCGTGCTTCTGGGGCTTATTATCCTTGCGAATACAAAACCGAAAGAGGCAAACGGGATTACTCTTGAGGAAAGGGATGCGCGCGGCGTGGTTAAGCTTTTGGAACGCTATCTTGACGCCATGATGGAGATTAAGCTGAAAACAATGAAATGTTTTCACACAAATGCGGAGCGAAAATGAAATCTTTGGTTGTTTTCCTGCATTCATTCATGTATAATATACGTGGTATTCTGCAAAGAAATCACTAGCATTGTAAATCATTTTAAATAATATAAATTCAGGAGGAGTTTTTAGAATGTCAAAAAAGTATGTATACCTTTTTAAAGAGGGCGATGCTTCCATGAGAAACCTTTTGGGCGGCAAAGGCGCGAACTTGGCTGAAATGACCAATCTCGGGCTGCCGGTTCCACAAGGTTTTACTGTTTCTACGGAAGCTTGCACGAAGTACTACGAAGACGGCAAGAAAATTGCCGATGAAGTCATCGAGCAAATTTACGACGCAATGGCAAAAACCGAGGAGATCGCAGGGAAGAAATTTGGCGACCAGGAGAACCCGTTCCTCGTATCTGTCCGCAGTGGCGCAAGGGCATCCATGCCTGGCATGATGGACACGATTTTGAACCTCGGCCTTAACGATGTTGCTGTAGAAGCTATGGCGAAAAAGTCCGGCAATCCGCGCTGGGCGTACGACAGCTACAGAAGATTTATCCAGATGTTCTCGGATGTCGTTATGTGTATCGATAAGGAAAAGTTCGAGCACGAGCTGCAGGCTATGAAGGACGCCAAGGGCGTTAAAATGGATACAGAGCTGAATGCAGACGACCTGAAGGCGCTTGTTGGAAAGTACAAAGAGATTTACAAAAAAGAGATGGGCAAGGAATTCCCGCAGGATGCAAAAGAGCAGCTTCTGGAATCCGTTACGGCAGTGTTCCGCTCGTGGGATAACCCAAGGGCGATTGTTTACCGCCGCATGAACGATATCCCGGCAAGCTGGGGTACGGCTGTTAACGTACAGGCGATGGTATTTGGAAACATGGGCGACGACTGCGGTACAGGCGTTGCATTTACAAGAAACCCCTCCACAGGTGAAAAGAAGCTGTATGGCGAATACCTGATGAACGCACAGGGCGAAGACGTTGTTGCGGGTATCAGAACGCCGCAGCCGATCTCGCATCTGAAAGACCAGATGCCAGAGGTATACACACAGTTTGCAAATATCGCGCAGTCCCTCGAGGATCACTATAAAGATATGCAGGATATGGAGTTCACCATCGAAGGCGGAAAGCTCTATATGCTGCAGACGAGAAACGGTAAGAGAACGGCTCCGGCGGCTCTCAAAATTGCTGTTGACCTCGTAAACGAAGGAAAACTCAAGAAAGAAGAGGCTATCCTGAAGGTTGAGCCCAAACAGCTTGATTCGCTGCTTCATCCGCAGTTCAACGCTGCCGCGCTGAAATCTGCAAAGCCGATTGCAAAAGGCCTTCCGGCATCCCCGGGCGCTGCGTGCGGTAAGCTTTACTTCACAGCGGAAGCTGCTACCGAAGCTGCTGCAAACGGCAACAAGGTTGTTCTTGCACGTCAGGAGACTTCGCCGGAAGATATCGAAGGTATGTATGCGTCCGAGGGTATCCTTACGGCTCGCGGCGGTATGACTTCTCATGCGGCTGTAGTTGCGCGTGGCATGGGAACCTGCTGTGTTGCGGGCGTTGGCGAACTGAGAATCGACGAAAAAGCAAAAACGATGACGACAGAAGACGGCACCGTTTATAAAGAAGGAGACTGGGTTTCCCTTGACGGTTCCACCGGTAACGTATACGGTGAAGCGATCGAGACGGAGGAAGCGCAGGTTTCCGGCGACTTTGCTACCGTTATGGGCTGGGCTGACGAGCTGAGAAGATTGAAGGTTCGCACGAATGCCGATACGCCCCACGATGCAGAGCAGGCAATGGCGTTTGGCGCGGAAGGTATCGGCCTGTGCCGTACGGAGCATATGTTCTTTGCGGAAGACAGGATCGCGGCTATGCGCGAGATGATCGTTTCCAAGACGGTTGAGCAGAGGGAAAAAGCGCTTGCTAAGCTTCTGCCGATGCAGAAGGAAGACTTCAAGGGCATTTACAAGGCAATGAAGGGCAACCCGGTTACGATCCGCTTCCTGGATCCGCCGCTGCACGAGTTCCTGCCTACGGCTGCTGACGATATCGCAGCTCTTGCAAAAGAGATGAACATGAGCGTTGATGCACTTCAGGGCGTGATCGACAGCCTGCATGAGTTCAACCCGATGCTGGGACACCGCGGCGTTCGCCTTGCGGTTACATTCCCGGAAATCGCTGTGATGCAGACAAGAGCCGTTATGGAAGCTGCAATCGAAGTGATTGAAGAAACCGGCTACGACATTGTTCCTGAAATCATGATCCCTCTCGTTGGAGATCAGAAGGAACTGAAATATGTAAAAGATTTTGTTGTCGAGACAGCAGAAAAGGTAATGGAAGAAAAAGGCAAGAAGATCGATTACAAGGTTGGTACGATGATCGAAGTCCCAAGAGCTGCCGTTGTTGCCGACGAGATTGCAAAAGAGGCGGAGTTCTTCTCCTTTGGTACGAACGACCTTACGCAGATGACGTTTGGTTTCAGCCGCGACGACGCGGGCAAGTTCCTCGACGACTATTACACGAAGAAAATCTACGAATCCGATCCGTTTGCTAAACTCGATCAGGACGGCGTAGGCAAACTCGTGAAGATGGCTGTAGAGCTTGGCCGCCAGACAAGACCGGATATCAAGCTTGGTATCTGCGGCGAGCACGGCGGAGATCCGTCCACGGTTGAGTTCTGCGACAGCATTGGTCTCAACTATGTGTCCTGCTCACCGTTCCGTGTACCGATCGCGAGACTGGCTGCAGCACATGCGGTTGTTAAATCAAAATAAATTTTCAATACGATTAAAAATAAACAGGCATATCCGGATAACCGGGTGTGCCTGTTTTTGTTTTATGGATTTATCCTGAACACGATGGAACTACCGCGGGTATTATCTCACAATGCAGGCAACAAAGCTTTTTCTTTTTTCCACATGACGAGACTGACGGCGGTGGCGCATATATCGGTAGCGAGCTGGGTAAGGACGAGGCCTGTTATACCCATAAGCGGCGTAAGAAGGAACAGGAAGGGAATAAAGAACAAACCCTGCCGGCAGATACTCAGCAGGCCGCCCTGTTTTGCCTTGCCGATGGACAGGAAATAATTTCCGATTACAATCTGTACGCCAAGCGTCATATAGGAAACGGCGTCAACGGTCAGAGCAAGCCGTCCGATCTGCAAAACCTGTGCGGATTCCTGATTGAATAAATGAATCAACTGAGATGAGAAAAGAATACACACAATACCAAAAACGATATTTGAAACTGTGCTCCAGCGCAGCGCTGTATTGGTGGCGTCCCTGACGCGCACGAGGTTGCCTGAGCCGTAATTATAGCCTGCAAGGGGGGAATAGCCTTTTAGAAAGCCATAGAGGGCGTTGGACTCCAGAGACATCAGGCGGTTTACGATTCCCATTGCGGCGATCGCAGATTCGCCGAATGGGCTGGCAGCAATATTGGTTAGCATAATTGCGCCGCCGGTGAGGAACTGGAAGATGCACACAGGAAGGCCAATCTTGAAGATTTCTCCAAATAAAGGGCGGGAGGGCTTGAAATAACGTAGGGACAGCTTGAGGTAGCTTTTTCCCTTTGTAAGATATACAAGGTAAAAGACAGCGGAGATGGTTTGCGAAATCAGCGTTGCAATGGCAGCGCCCTGAACCCCCATGCCGCATCCGAAGATCAAAATGGGATCCAGCACGAGGTTTGCACCGCCGCCAATCAGCATCGCAGCCATGCTGAAGGAGGAAGCGCCCTCAGCTACAAGCATATTATTGACCATGATGTTAAACACATTAAACACCAATCCGAGAATATAAAATTTTCCATAATCCAGCGCATATGGAATGCTGGCGTCCGTTGCGCCGAACAGTCTCATCATCGGTTCTAAAAAGAGAAGCATTCCACCGGTGGCTGCAAGGATCGTAAGGACGCCTGAAAAAATTGCAGTGCTGCTGCAGGCCGATGCCTTGTCATACTCCTTGCGCCCCAATAATCGCGAAATATAAGAGCCTGCGCCGCTTCCGAACAGTAGGCCGATACCAAGCCCGATCATTGTGACAGGATAGACGATGGATACTGCGGCTGTTTGAGAGGTGCCCAGTTTGCCGACAAAAAAGGTGTCCACAATATTATAAAGCGCTGAAACCAGCATCCCGATCATTGTGGGAATACCAAGCCGCAGCAGGGCGGTTTTTACATTTTCCGTTTCCAAAAGGTATCTTCTTTTCTGCTTTTCATTCATTGGATTTCCTTCTTTCTGTTTTACTGTTATATAATATAGTAACAAAACTATATAGTAACTATACCAACTGGACAAAAGAAACGCCGTCAATAACGACGGCTTATTTACAAGGCGGTTTTTCGCTACTCGTTTAATCTTTTGTCAATACTCCGCTCAAATACAGATAAAAGCTCAGTCAGTTGGTCGTAAAGCGGCTGGGGAATATCTCTTAGCATGATAAGGATTTCATCGTTTGTCTGGCGGTGGTATTCCCTGTGCATTTCATAATTGATCTGTCCTTGCTCTGTAAGATTTAATACGACTTCACTGTCAGAATCCGGAGACACTCTTTTTTCTACAGCTCCTTTATCCACAAGCTTGTAGATCATTTGGGATGCTGCCCCCTTGGTAATGCCAAGAACCACTGCCAGCGTTGTGATATTGATGTTGGGATGATCGCCAACCGCTGCTATCGTGTGGATTTCCGCACGTGATAAGGGGACAGAAGTACCATAAGTACGCTTTTTGCTTTCCCACTGGTTGTATTTGTGGATCACACGTTCCATAAGTGAAGACAGCTTGACATAATCATTCATTGCAATTACTCCGAATCAGTTTAATACAACTACTGTATAGCAGCTATACATAATATAATCCTTATGGACATTTTTGTCAAATATATTTTGCCGTTCAGTACTGTTTTTTTATAATCACACATTTGTCACACTCTGCCTGTGGTATGTGCCTATAGGAATTGGGCTCTTTTCCAATATCTGATATAAATAAATTAGAGACAAAAACAGAGCGGAAAACAGTGCAGAATCCCGATTTGAAACACATGATTTGTCAATTTGCATTCCTGATAAAAATCAAGTCGCCGCCAAAAGATCAGCCATTCTTTGGAATGCGCTGCTGGTCGGTTCTTGTGGTCTGTAATTACGCTTCCAGAAAGGATAAATATCTATGAAAATAATGTCACAAAAGTTTAGTAAGTTTTTTGCAATATGTATTGCGTTGCTCATGGTTGTTGCAGTTCTCGTGCCAACGACTTCCGTCATGGCATCTGACGATACAAATAATGTAATGGAAGAATCTATGGAGTCGGAGATTCAAAGTGACGCATCAGAGAAGGAAACGGAACAGCAGGAGGAACAGGAAAAAGGCAACGATAACGATACGCAGGAAGATCCCGATGAGAAATCCGGCGATAATTCTGTCGTGATAAAGGACTCCGCTGATAGCGGCATGGCGGAACAAAATAAAACTCCGCAGGAAAATGCAATCGTGCAAGAAGCCGAGCAGGAAATGAGCTTGTTCAGCGATGTTGGAATATTAAATGCAAATGCGATTTTAGACGCGGCAGAGTTGCAGCAGGAAATCGACAACGGCAGTGTTGATCTTGTATTGGCGGACGATACCGCTGATTTTGTGATTGATATTCCAATTACGGTACCGGCAGGAAAGCAGGTTTCGATCGACATCAATGGACGCACGGTCAAACAGCAAAAGGGAATCAGCATAGCCGGAGGGCTGACGCTCAAAAATTCGAAATCCACAGGAATGATCATTCGTGATACAGGATATACGGCGAGTATGCTGGCGGTTACCGGCTCGCTCAGGACAAGTGACATCGTAATAGACGGCGGAGCTGTGTGGACCGGAAGTGAGAACACTTATTTGAAGCGGGGGACCACGAACAGCGGCATCGCTGCATCCGCCAGTATTGTTGCAGTCAGCAATGCTGCGGCAACATTCAATATGAACGCCAATACAACCTTACAGAATAATATTGCGGGCGCCGGCGGCGGAATCTCTGTAAGCGCAGGCACCGTTGTGATGGAAGGCGGAAAGATCACGCAGTGTGCTGATAATGGTAACAACAATGGCGGCGCGGTTTATATGACAGGGGGAAGCTTCACCATGAATGGCGGCGAAATGACTTCCAACAGTGCGCTGCGCGGCGGGGCGGTTTCTGCAGGGGGAAGTTTTACCATGAACGGTGGTACGATCAAAAATAACGCAACCTTCTCGAGCATTAAAAATGCGACAAATGCAGGAGGAGTTCTGGTTGCTTCGGGGGGCAGCCTGACCATGAACAGCGGTACGATCGGCGATAATTACGCGAAGGATGCCGGCGGCGGCGTGAGCATATCAGACGGGCGTTTTACGATGAACGGAGGCACGATCTCCGGTAATAAGGGAACAAACGGCGGCGGAGTCAGTACGGCGAAATCGCCGGGCAATGCGGCGTTATTCCTGATGAAGGGCGGAACGATAGAGGACAACTCAGCCAGTTATGGCGGCGGGGTTCAAAATAACTCCATTTATTCAGCGGGATATACCCATGATGGAACGACCTATTATGCGGGGACGATTATCGCAGGCGGTACGATCAAAAACAATACCGCAGCATACCAGGGCGGCGGAGTACATGCGGACACAGTTTATGCGGCTTCGCAGGTTGCTTTGGTTGGCGGAACAATTTCCGGGAATAAGACAACCTCTACCTTTACCGGAGGGGGTGGCGGACTGTATCTGGAAAGGGGAACAAGCGGCGCAAACGTCGTAAACGGCGGGACATTCCGCGAAAACACCTCTGCAAATGCCGGAGGGGCGATCTATGTTGAATATAGTGAAAACCTGCTGGAAGACCTGACAATGTCAGGTAATACGGCGAAAAACGGCGGCGGGGTTTATGTGGTCGGAAATGCGTCAAAGCCCGCGGTGGTTACATTGAAGGGCTGCGAAGTCACAGGTAATACGGCGACCAATTCCGGCGGCGGTATCTACCTTAATAAAAGCGGAAGCACAGGGAAAGCTGAATTTATCATGTCTACCGGCAGTAAAATATATGATAATGAAGCCACTGCATCAGGAAATGATTACACTGCGGTGGCGGGCTGCACAACTACTTTGCTCCCGGCGGCCGACATGAATCTTCCGGGGCGTGACAACTGGTTTGAGGACAAGGCCGGGGCACGGTATATCACTTCTGAAAGTCCGGTAGTCTATCCGGTTGTAGGCGGCGATACAAGCGCGCTTGATTTAACGCTTGGGATCGTTCATGTGGTTACCTATAAGGATGGCCTGGAGGGCGTCGCGTTTGCGGACGATGTCCATGAGAATTTGCCGCATAACAGCGTTACGCCAGACTATACCGACGGAACTCCCACGCATGAAGGACATACCTTTACCGGCTGGGATTTGGCGATTGCCCCCACGGTAACGGAAGATGCGACCTATACGGCACAATGGGAGAAAAACAAACATACTGTAACATATAACGACGGCGTGGATGGCGAAGAAGTATTTCCGGACGACGTACACGCGGATATCCCGTATGGGGAAGCGACGCCAGCGTTTGTCAGCGGAACACCCGTGCGCGAGGGTTATGCGTTTACAGGCTGGACGCCGGATGTCGCTGATACGGTAACAAAAGACGTTACATATAAAGCAGGATGGAAATCGGATCCAACCCCTACGCCTACGCCAACACCGGATCCAACTCCGACGCCGGAACCGGATCCGACGCCCCCGGCAGACAACGGAAACGGTACGGGCGGCAATGGACAAACTGTTAACTCAAGCGTAAAAACAGGGGATCATGTCAATATGGCAATGTATGTTGCGATTGCCGTTGTGTGCGGAGCCGTACTTACGGGAGTCAGGGTTTACATGATGAAAAAACGCGATAAGAAGGGTTAATGCAAAATAGTATTTAGCCAAAAACGACATTGAAAAACGGTATCCATATTTATGGATACCGTTTTTTTGAATCAGGCTGCCCTCAATTTTCTTTTGCTGTTTTTTTCATGGTTGCGTTATCAAGGTTCTTCTGCGCTTTCCGCAAATGCTGGCGCATGAGCTTGGAAGCGTTAACGGAGGAACCCTCGATGATTGCGTGTGCGATGCGCGTATGGTCCTCGAGCGTTTTTGCGGGCTGGTCCGGAAGGTCCATCGTTGCCTCGCGGCTCTTGGTCAGGAGCTCGGAGCAAAGCTCGCAGATCAGGGAAAGGGCGCTGTTCTGTGCAATCTCTGCGATGAGATTGTGAAACTCGTCATCCCCGTTGATACCGCTCTTTCCTTTTTTGATCTCCTTGCGCATGTTTTCAATCGATTTCAGAAGGCGGTCCGCGTACTCGGGCGTGATATTTTTCGCTGCAAGGGAAGCGGCTTCGGTTTCCAGAAGTTCGCGTACATGGATCAACTCGCGAATCAGCTTTTCATCCTGTGAAAGCATCACTGAAAAAGGCGAAATCACATTATCGAGCGTAACGGAACGGATGTAGGTACCTCCGCCAACCTTTGAATCAAGATACCCCAGGCTTTCCATAGACCGCAGGGCCTCCCTGATCGCCGTGCGGCTTACGTGCAGCTCCTCGGCGAGCTGGCGCTCGGAGGGCAAACGGTCGCCCGGCTTTAAGGAACCGTTTTTGATCAGTTCCAGAAGTTGGTCGATGATATCCTCGTATAGTCTCGTCTTTTTCAATGGTTCCAGTATGGGCATAAGTCTCACTCTTCCTTTTATTATTCAATGCAAACCCCCTGTGCAAAAGGCCGAAGGGGTACTTTTTTATTCTGTTAACAAAATACATATTGTCTATTGGTATGATCATAACACATTTTGCAGCTAAAATGCAAATTATATATTGACATTACGATCGTGGTATATTAGTATAATGGTAAGACCAATAATGGTTAGACCAATTTAAGGCAATTCAACGAATATCTCAAAGGGAAAATGGAAAACAAAATAATAGGAGGGGCCGTTTTAAATGGATTATGCAAAAGTAAGCTTAGAAAAGCATTATGAATGGAAGGGAAAGATTGAAGTGATCGCCACAGTGCCGGTGGTTGACAAGGAAGACCTCTCGCTTGCTTATACGCCGGGCGTGGCCGCGCCCTGCATGGAAATCAACAAGGACGTAAACAAAAGCTACGACCTCACGCGCAGGTGGAATATGGTTGCCGTCGTAACGGACGGGACTGCAGTACTGGGCCTTGGGGACATCGGACCGGAAGCGGGAATGCCCGTTATGGAAGGAAAATGCGTATTGTTTAAATCCTTCGGCGATGTGGATGCTTTTCCGCTGTGCGTTCAATCCAAGGATGTAGATACGATTGTAGAAACGGTTTATCAGATCAGCGGAAGCTTTGGCGGAATCAATCTGGAAGACATCGCAGCTCCGCGCTGCTTTGAAATAGAGAAAAAATTAAAAGAACGCTGCAATATTCCGATTTTCCACGACGACCAGCACGGTACGGCGGTGGTTACGGCGGCGGCGATGATTAATGCCCTTAAGCTTACCGGCAAAAAGCTGGAAGAGCAGGTGTGCGTAGTTGCGGGCGCAGGCGCGGCTGGCGTTGCGTGCACGAAGCTATTGATGAGTATGGGCCTCAAAAATGTGATATTGTGTGACCGCAAGGGCGCTATTTATGAAGGCAGGGACGGTCTTAACGAATCAAAAGAAGAAATGGCAAAAATCTCCAACCGCGAGATGATCAAGGGCGGCCTCGAGGATGTAATAAAAGGAGCGGATATCTTTGTTGGCGTTTCCGGCCCCGGCATCCTGACAAAGGAAATGGTGGAAACGATGAACGAAAAGCCGATCATCTTTGCAATGTCCAATCCCACGCCGGAAATTATGCCTGACGACGCGAAAGACGCGGGCGCTGCGGTTGTTGGAACGGGCAGGAGCGATTTTGCGAACCAGATCAACAACGTACTTGCATTCCCCGGTATCTTCAGGGGAGCGCTCGACGCGCGGGCAAGCGATATCAACGACGAAATGAAGATCGCGGCAGCTTACGCGATTGCAGACCTCATCGGCAATGAAGAGCTTTCGGCAGAGTACGTAATTCCCGCACCGTTTGATAAGCGCGTGGGAGACGCAGTTGCAAAAGCAGTTTATGATGCAGCCGTAAAAAGCGGCGTTGCAAGAATATAATAGGACTAAGGGTAATCCAAAGGAGAAAAAATGATGGAAGACGCAATGTTAATTGACCAGTTGGTGGAACGCGCTAAAAAAGCGCAGGCAGAACTTGCAACCTATTCGCAGGAAAAAATTGACTCGATCGTAAAAATGTTTGGTAAAGTTATTTTTGATAATGCAGTAGAGCTTTCCAAAATAGCGATTGAAGAAACGAGAATGGGCGTTTACGAAGATAAAGTGGCTAAGTGCCAGGGGAAATCCAGAATCATCTGGAACAACCTCAAAGGCAAAAAATCGGTTGGAATCCTTGAAGAGGACGAAGAGGCGGGCCTTGTAATCATGGCAAAGCCAATGGGCGTTGTCGGCGCCGTTACGCCGTGCACGAACCCGATCGTTACGCCGATGTGTAATGCAATGTTTGCAATCAAAGGCGCAAATGCGATTATCATCGCGCCGCATCCGCGCGGCAAAAAGGGCGCAAAGAGGATTGCGGAGCTGTATTATGAACAGCTCGACAAAATGGGCGTTCCGCGCGACATATTCCTCGTTATTGAAGAACCCTCCATCGAGCTTACAAACGAGTTGATGAAGAAAGTAAACGTTGTTATCGCAACGGGCGGCGCGGGTATGGTAAAGGCTGCTTATTCCAGCGGAAAGCCGAGCTTTGGCGTTGGCCCCGGAAACGTACAGGGAATCATCGACAGGGATGTGGACATCAAGCAGGCGGCTTCCAATATGATCGCATCCAGGATTTTTGACAACGGCGTTATTTGCTCCGGCACACAGACGATTATCGCGCCAAGAGAAAAATTTGACGAAGTAATCAATGAATTCAAGAGCCAGGGCTGCTATTATGTATATGATCCGGAACGCGTTGACGTATTCAGGAAGGCAATCTTCCCGAATGGCGTAATCAACAAAGATGCCGTAGGCCAGTCCGTTCAGAAAATTGCGGAGCTCGCAGGAATTGACGTTCCGGAAGGAACAAAGGTTATCATCTTAAAGCCTGACGCATATGGCAAAGACGACCTGCTGAGCAAGGAAAAAATGTGTCCTGTTATGACGGCATATGAATATGACGAATGGGAAGACGCGGTAGAGATCGCTTACCAGAACCTGATGTACGAGGGCGCCGGCCACTCTGTTGATATCCAGTCCAACGACGACGAGCATATCAATTACGCAGGACTTAAGCTGCCGCTTTCGCGCCTGGTGGTCAACCAGATTTGCGCAACGATGGCAGGCGGTGCATTCGCAAACTCGTTGTCGCCTACGACAACGCTTGGTTGCGGAAGCTGGGGCAACAACTCCATCAGTGAAAACCTTTCCTATTTCCACCTGTTCAACAAATCGCGTATTGCTCGCGTAAAACCGGGCTGGAAACAGCCGTCTGATGCTGAAATCTGGGAATAATGCAATAAATATGACTTTGCCGGGCGGGATTTCCGCCCGGCAGATGATAAAAAGGATGCCGAATGAGCATCCGAAGCAGCAAAGCACAAAGTGTATAACGGGCATACAGCCCGTATCAAAAAGGGAGGGACGGTTCATCCGCTGTTATGAAATTACTCGAATATCAAGCAAAAGCAATTATGGAAAAATTTGATATCCCCACAATGAAAGGCGTTGTGATCGATAATCTGGAGGGGATTCCTGAAAAAATAGAGACGGCAAACCTCAGCTATCCTGTGGTAATTAAGGCACAGGTACAAATCGGCGGGCGCGGAAAAGCGGGCGGCGTGAAGTTCGCAGACGATGCACAGCAGGCGGCAGAGCTTTGCGAAAAGATGCTGTACATGGATATTCGCGGATTAAAAGCGAATGAGCTGATGATTGTGGAAAAGGCAAGCCCGGTCAAGGAATGGTATGTGTCCATTATGCTGGACAGGCTTTCCAAATCACCGCTTCTGATTTTTTCGCCAATGGGCGGCATGGATATCGAGGAAACCGCGCGTACCAATCCGGATAAAATCGCGAAGGTTCCGATGGATCCGTTCCGCGGCGTACAAAACTATACGATCGATTACGCAATGGATAAAACCGGCGCGGACAAACAATATAAAGACCAGTTAAAAAAGATTGTTGAAAAGCTATTGGAGGCGTTTTACGCTTACAACACAATGTTGATCGAAATCAATCCGCTTGTGGTGGATGCAAGCGACCAGCTGATCGCCCTCGACGGCAAGATTGAGATTGACGACAGCGCGCTTTACAAGCTGCCTGACGTTGTGGAATACCGCGACAAGATGCAGGACGACCAGCGCGTGATTGACGCAAGGGGCTATGGGCTTCATTTTGTTCCGGTTGAGGAAGAAGGAACGATTGGCGTTATGTCGAACGGCTCCGGAATGCTGATGAGCTGTATCGACCTCATTTCAAAAAAGGGAATGACAGTGGGCGCAGCGCTTGACCTTGGCGGCGGCGCAACTGCTGAAAAGATTAAAAAAGCCGTACAGATTATGATGTCCGGCGATAAAATCGATAAAGTGTTTATCTGCATCTTCGGCGGCATCACAAGGTGCGACGAGGTTGCAAAGGGCGCGATTATGGCGCTCGAGGAAGAAAAGGGAAATAAAAAGGTTGTCCTGCGTATGGAAGGCACCAACAGAGAGCAGGCGGCTGAAATCATTGCAAGCTCCGATTTGCCGATCGAAAAAGCTGACACCCTTCTGCACGCGGTCGACGTGCTGTGGAATATGGAAAAGGAGGCATAACAATGAGTATTCTGATTGATAAAGATACAAAGCTGCTGGTGCAGGGAATGACAGGAAGGGAAGGCTCTTTCCATACACAGACGATGATCGACTACGGTACAAATGTCGTGGCGGGTGTTACGCCCGGCAAGGGCGGCACAGAGCTGATGGGCGTTCCGGTGTTTAATACCGTAAAAGAAGCCGTGGAAAAAACAGGAGCAAACGCATCGGTTGTATTTGTACCCGCGAAGTTTACGCCTGCGAGCGTATGCGAAGCGGTGGACGCGGGAGTTCCGGTTGTGATGACGATTTCCGAGCACACGCCTGTGCATGAGATGATGAAATGCTACTATATTGCCCGTGAAAAGGGTACGAGGCTCTTTGGACCAAATTCATTTGGAGTCATTTCACCGGGTAAATGTAAAGCCGGATTTATGCCGCACAAGTACTTCATTGAAGGAAACGTGGGCGTGATGAGCAGAAGCGCGACAAACTGCTATGAAACGGTTATGATGATGTCGCAGGAAGGAATCGGCCAGTCAACCTGCGTGGGGATTGGCGGAGATATGATTCCGGGTTCTACGTTTATCGATTTGCTGCCGGATTTTGAGGAAGACGAAGAAACGGAAGCGATTGTGATGATTGGAGAAATCGGCGGCAGCGAGGAAGAACTGGCTGCGGAATATATCAAGAAATATGTGACGAAACCTGTGATTGCACTGATTGCAGGGAAGAACGCGCCGAAAGGCAAAAACATGGGCCATGCGGGAGCGATTGTTTCTGCTGACGGAACGGGAAGCGCACAGAGCAAGGAAAGCGCACTTCTGGACGCCGGCGCTTACATTGCCGAGAGTACGAGCCACATTGTTGAACTGCTCAAGAAGATTCTGTAACAGGAGGGTTTAAGGAAATGGAAAAAGAGCGGGCATTAAAGATCTACCAGACGATGAATGAGATACGTGCGTTTGAGGAGAAGGCATACAAGCTGTTTGAGGAAAACAAGCTGAGGGGCTCGGTGCATCTATGCACAGGAGAAGAAGCGATTGCGGCAACAGTATGCTCGAGCCTGGACGACGAGGATTACATAGCAAGTACGCACAGAGGGCACGGGCACTGCATAGCAAAGGGAGCGAAGCTTGACCTTGCGCTGGCAGAGCTGATGGGCAAGGCGACGGGCTACTGCAAAGGGCGCGGGGGCTCGATGCACATAGCAGACCTGACGAAGGGAAACCTGGGAGCAAACGC
>NZ_LAYJ01000013.1 GCF_000981035.1 Christensenella hongkongensis | reverse complement strand
GCACCGCTCCAAGCCCGTCCTTTTTCATCTGCTCCCGCGTTTTCTCCAGGCGGTCCTTCCTCAGCTTGTCGTAATCGATCCTCTGCTCATGGTCTACCGCCATTGTCCCTAATGTCATTTCTTTTTCCTCCCTTTGTTTCTTCCTTTTATTTCCATTCGATCATCCCTGCCATGCAAAGAAATCAAATATCGCCCGTTAAAACAATTTAATAAATCATTAAAAAAAATTTACAGTTTGAAGCATGGTTGCCTGCGCCCGCAATCGCATACCGACGGGTTTTCAGGAAAATAGTATGCAGTTTTTTCACTGTATTTGTTGTGTGGATTCCCTCACGGTCAGTTTGGGTTCTAAAATGATTTTTGTCTGCGTGTCTTCGTTGCCCCTCATCAGGCTCAGCAACAGGCCGAATGTAACTTTTCCCATATTCAGCAAATCGTAGCTTACGGTTGTAAGCGGAGGCGAAAGCAGCGGCGCCACCCAGATATCGTTGTATCCCACGATCGAAATATCGCCGGGTATGGCAAGGCCCGCCTCTTTCACCGCGCGCATCGCGCCAATCGCCACCATATCATTGCCCGCACAGATCGCCGTTGGCTGTTCCTTCAGCCCAAGTAACTGCCTGCATGTTTCATAGCCAGACTTTTCATCATATTGCGTCTCTAAAACATACTCCGGACGGTAAGTGATTCCCGCATCCATCAGTGCTTTGCGGTATCCCTGCAATCTTTTGAGTCCGGTATCCGCATACAGCGGCCCTGACAGATGCGCGATCCTCTGATGTCCCAATCCAATCAGGTGCTTCGCAGCAAGGCGCATCCCTTCAAAATCGTTTCCCCTCACATAAGGGGCCGCGTCGTCTGTAATCCGGTTCATCAGCACATATTTTGTACCCATGCTTTCCAGTAAAGCGATTTCATCATCGCTTACATATCCTGCTCCAAGGATCATTCCATCCACCATCTGCGAGCTTAAGACATTGATGTATTTTTTCCCCTTTTCCGCATTGTCGTCTGTATTGCAGAGAATAATATTGTAACCCTGTTCATCCGCGGCCTGCTGCACGCCTTTCACAATTTCGGTGAAAAACGGATTCATGATGTCTGCCACCAATACGCCGATTGTATGACTTTTGTGCATCCTCAGATTTCTCGCGACTGAGTTAGGCGTATAGTTCAATTCCCTGATTGCGCGGTATACAGCCGTTTTGGTCTCTTTTTTTATATTGAGCGTTTTATCTTTATTGAACACGCGCGACACGATAGCGGGAGTAACACCCGCGCGTAACGCAACGTCTTTAATTGTCGCTTTGCCTTTTTCCTTTTGTTTGCTCTTCACAGAAACACCCCGCCGATACCCCGGCTTTTGCCTGATTGTATTAGTACTTTTGCAGTCATATTCCAATGCCGGTTTCACCGCACGCATAACTTTCTAAATCGAATCATATTTGAGATAAATCGTTATTACGAATTTGATAAAAAAACAGGCCGTTGTAAAACCGAAAAATAATGTCTGCTTTTTTGGTCATAAGGTTTCTCCAAAAAACAGCACAAAAAAACGCCCCTCCAGGGCGCAAATCGGGAAATGCGGGCAATAAAAAAAGCGAACGAAAAAGCAGGCTTTATCGTTTGCCTGACTTTAGGTTAAAACAATTTAATTCAAATGTCAATCATTTTTTTCGAATTTTTCGACAAAAAAAGCACAGATAACTCTGCGCTCTGATATTTATCTTTTATTCATGCTTGCTGCAGGCCCTGTCTTTCTGCTCGAAGAAGCCCATAACACAGAAAAAAATGCCGATTCCGCTCAAAAGGCATTGCGCAGTCTGGATAAAACCGTCGTGCACAGAAATAACACTTCCTACAATCAGGTTCATCGCAATCGCGAAGATACCCACTATTAAATAAAGATTCAGATGAAATTTCAAAATACTGCGCCACCTTTTTTAATCGTTATATTAAATATAACATTGCCAGAAGCGTATTACAACTTATTTACGCAAAATTTTATACTTTCTTAATATCTTTTTTTACCAGGCAATCAAAACAGCCGGGTTTTTAACCGTTCACGGCCCCGTTGTGAATCCGCATTCCCCAATCATTGCGAGATCGCCCGTCAATGCGGCGCCTGCCGTTGTCAACATATCCCCTGAGATAGCGGCATTTACACCGGAGCGTATCATTTTCCTCCCGCGGTCCTTCAGGTTTATCCTGCCGCCCGCCAGCCGCAGTTGCGCGTCCGGCAATACAAAGCGGAAGATTGCCGCCGTCTTTAACGCCTCTTCCTCTGAAATAAGCGGCTGCCCTTCAAGCGGCGTTCCCTTGACCGGGTTCAGCAGATTGAGCGGAACGGACTTTATCCCAAGCCCTCTCAGTTCAAATGCCATATCGATTCGGTCTTCCATTCGTTCGCCCATACCGAAAATCCCCCCGCTGCACACACAAAGCCCCGCCTGCTGCGCCAAATGGATCACTGCAAGCTTTTGGTCATAGGAATGCGTCGAACAGATGTACGGAAAATAGCCGCGCGAAGTCTCCAGATTGTTGTGATAGCGTCTCACGCCCGCCTGCCGGAGCATACGGAACTGCTCCCCGGTCAGCAGGCCGTGGGAGGCGCATACCTGTATCCCACATTGCGCGGTAATCTTTGCATAGATATTGCACAGCTTCTCTACTTCGCTATCCGTAAGCCGCGCGCCTGACGTCACAATGGAAAATCGCCGCGCGCCTGCTTTTTGATACCCTTCCGCAGCACGCAGGAAAATTTCCTCATCCAGCAGCCCATAAAACCCGGCTCCTGTCCTGTAATGTGCGGACTGCGCGCAGAATTTGCAATCTTCCCCACAACGTCCGCTTTTTCCATTGATAATTGTACAGATATCAAAATCATCCCCACAAAAAAATCTCCTGATCTCATCAGCCGCCTCGCCGAGCGCCCGGGCGCCCTCATTGTTCAGCAAACAAGCCTCCTGCTTTGTGATCGCATATCCATCAATCACTTTTTTTGTCATTTCTGAAATCATGTTTTCTCCTCAAAGCGTGCCATTTTTACGCAGAACCGGCAGCAACCGTTTTGCAAGCCATGCGGCGAGCAGGCAACGTAAAATATCTGCCGGCAAAAAGATAATCACGCACGACCATAAAACCGCCCACAGCGCCATGGGCGTTTGCAACACAAAATTCATGATCAGGTAAAAGTACAGCGTCCCTATGATATATGCGGGTACCATACCAAGCATTCCGGACAAAAACAGATTTTTTACGCTGAGCTTTTTGATTCTTTGCGTACACCGCCCGGCAACAAAGGCGGTGAGCGCAAATCCGATTAAATATCCAAAGGTCGGCTTTAACACATACATAAAGCCGCCGCCCTCCGTAAAAACCGGCAGTCCCAAAAGGCCAATCGCAAGATACAGCAGCATGGATATCGTGCCATATTTCGGTCCGAGGAGAAACCCCGCGAGCAATACGAAAAATGCCTGGAATGTAATCGGTACATAGGGAATCGGTATCCTGATAAATGCGCCGATTGCAATCAGCGCCGCGAAGAGAGCGCATAATATGATATCCCTTGTCGTCGTTTTTTTTGTAGTTGCCATTTCCATCCTGTTATCCCCCATTTGAGCAGGCGCCCGCTTGCCGTCCACAGCGCCGCCTGTTGATTGCTGGCTACAGCGTATTAACTTATGAGCTTTGCATGGCTGCGCCGCCGTAAAGGCAGGCTGTATAGCAGTTTCCAGCAAATGCCTGCTGCGCAACCTTTTGGCAGGCTGCAATAAAAATCTATTGTAGTATATCATAGCGCCGCCTTATTGTAAACTATATATTTTATATTAGTTTACAATAAGGCCTGATGTTTACATTCCCTGTAAAACTGGTATAGTTATAATCAAACAGAACCCTTGGAAAGGATTATAGCATGAAGGTAAGCGAGCTTAGAAGGCTTCTCTCCCATAACGATATCCTGTTAAAACGCGAGGGCGGAAACCATGATTTATATTTCAGTCCCCTCACAGGGCGTACCTTTCCGGTATCACGCCACAAAACGGAAGAGCTTGCCGCGGGTACGCTTGCCGCTATCCTGCGGCAGGCAGGTTTGGAAAAAACGGAGGTGTCCTGATGGCAAAGTATTGTTACCCTGCAATTATATCGGAAGAAGACGGAATGTATACTGTTTGTTTTCCTGATTTTGAAAGCTGTGTTTCCTGCGGTGATTCGCGCGAGGCCGCGCAGGAAATGGCACACGATGCGCTCTCGTTGTTTTTGTACGATATGGAGGAAGAAGGCGTTCCTCTTCCCACACCGACTCCCCGCAGTGAAATCTGTGCGGAACACGTGATTCTGGTGGAAGCTGATACGGGCGAATACCAGGAAAAATATTGCCACTGTAAAGAATGCCATATCAAAAAATAGCCGCCTGTTATTACAGTCGGCTGTTATCGAATCAAGACCAAAATTCTTCTGTAAATCGATCCTGAGGAATGGGTTTGGAAAAATAGTAACCCTGACCGTAATCGCAGCCAAGTCCCTTCAAAAACCGAACCT
Organism: Christensenella hongkongensis; assembly: GCF_000981035.1. Taxonomy (GTDB): domain Bacteria; phylum Bacillota; class Clostridia; order Christensenellales; family Christensenellaceae; genus Christensenella; species Christensenella hongkongensis. Next base: position 29,394 of record NZ_LAYJ01000013.1, on the reverse strand, counting down.
GTTCCAATGTTTCAACGCCTTCACAGGTGATTTTGATTCCCAACGCATGCGCCAGATCTACCGCACAGGCAATCACGCCCTTCACATTACTGTTTTGATCCATCTCATTTAAAAATTCACGATCAAGTTTGATGATCTGGATCGGCAGCTTGCCCAAAAGGCTCAGGCTGGAATATCCGGCTCCGAAGTCGTCCATCGAAATCAGGAATCCATCTTCCTTCAGTTGGGACAATATCTGGATTACAGAATCTGCTACTTCATTAAAAGCGCTTTCCGTGACTTCAACTTCAATGCAGTCATGCGGGATTTTATGTTGCCTCACAATATCCAGAAAGGTTTCGTAAAACATTCTGCTGTACAGCGTCACCCTCGAAATATTGACGGAAATCACAAGATGCGCAAGCCCCTTGTCGAGTTGGGCGCGCAGGTAGGCGCAGGCTTTTCTCAACATATAGAAGTCAAGATCCGCAATCATGCCGCATTTTTCAAACAGCGGGATATAGGTGTCCGGATATATCATTCCCTCTCCGGGAACCTCCCAGCGCACCAGGGCCTCTGCCCCGATTACCTTCAGGTTCTCAAGCTCCAGCTTTGGCTGAAGATACATTTTGAGTTCCCCATCCCTAAGCGCCTGATGCAGCCTGTCTTTAAGCTTTCCCTCAAGTTCCAGTTTTTCCACAAGGGCCTGGTCATACCACTGGACTGCCCCCTCTTTCTGCGTCTTTGCCGTTTTATGCGCAGTATTTGCCTTATCCATAATGGTTTTAACCATTTCGTCATTTTGCGTAATATCATATGCGCCGATGGCAAAGGTAAGTCCGTCGTATGCCTCGAGAAACGCCATTGTTCTGAGCGCCTCATTCAAAACGGTTTCAAGCTCAGCTATGAGGGTGTCCGAGCTTCTGGCCAGAACCACAAAGTTGTCCGCGTCAATGCGCGCGCAAAGCTGGTCTTTTCCCGCCCATTTTGAAAGCGCAGCGGAAATGGCAATCAGCAACTGGTCTCCAAGCGTGTATCCATACACCTTATTTAAATCTTTAAAATATTCGATATCAAATTCCACGACGGTATATTCGGATGCGTTGCGCTGCCGCAGCAAATTTGCAGCCGAAGCTTCAAACCCCGCCCTGTTGAAAATTCCGGTCAGCTTATCCGTAAAGATGCTCTTTTCCAGCGCTTTGCGGTTATGTACATTCAGAACTCCAAAAAACACGATGGATAACGCAAGGCAAATAAAATAGCATATGATGGAGTTTTTCAGTTTTTCGTCCGAGCTTTCCTCCGCCCTCAATACAAGATCGTCTGCAAGTTCAAAATGCTTTTGGCTCAAATCATACAGCTTCTCGCCGCTGCCCGTCGCACCGGACCGCATCACTGTAATCTCATCCTTGATATCAGTCCATATAATGCTTAAATCCGCAAGCATCTGCTGATACTGGGCATCATCATCCCTTGACAGACCATAATCGCCGTTTCCCGTTTGCAGGTCATAGATGATACCGTCAAGACGACTGATAAGAGCATCGTCCTCATAACCATGCAGTTCTTCCTTTACCAGCTTCTGTGTGGCGCCCCTCACGATCCCGCTGTAATTGATGATACGCGCGCCGCCTAAGTTCTGCCATAGCAGCGCAATAAGAACCAGAATGGCAACCAGCCACATCACCGTATATATCTGAAATTGTCCAATCTTCCTAACTTTTTTCATGCCTGAAAATTTTGATTTGGCAAAATCCTTTCTTTTTAGGTCGGGTATTGTATTAAAGCAGACCTTTCCATATTTTTACATACGTTATGGTAAAAAGCACCTGTTTTTCATCCGTCAGATAGCAAAAATGTCACATGATCCATTAATAAAGGGAAAAATAGTGGGGGGGGATAGATTTTGTCGATTCCTTATTATTCATTCCGATCTTTACAAATGATTTCACAAGATATTAGCTAAATAAAGCCATTTTTTCATGCCTTTTCATTGTATCACTTATGCCAATGGAAATCAATGTGAACGGAAAGTTTTTCGCAATGGGCTTTTTTATTGTGCCCTTTGTCGGTTTCACATCATAATCAAAAACTTGCTTATGACGCAACGTCATGAATTATAATGGAAACAGGAGGTTTTTTGCATGGATCAATATAAAGCCATACCACAGGGTTATATGACGGTGGGCCAGGCTGCAAACAAAATGGGCGTTACCGTCCGTACCCTTCAGTATTACGATAAAAAAGGATTGCTTTCGCCATCGTCTGAAAGCGAAGGCGGACGCAGGCTCTATACGGATAAGGACCTCGTAAAGCTCCATCAAATTTTGTCACTGAAATCTCTGGGGTTTTCGCTTGGTGATATCAAAAACCGGTTGGTCGACCTCGACTCCCCTGCCGATGTTGCGGCTGCGCTTTCAACACAGGCCGCCGCCATACGGGAAAAGATGGAAAGCCTTTCGGAATCTTTGCGCGCGATTGAAACGCTGAAAACCGAGGTTTTGCAAATGCAATCCGTAGATTTTAAAAAATACGCGGATATTATCGTGAACCTGCGGATGAAAAACGAATTTTACTGGTTGATCAAGCATTTTGACAGCGACACCCTCGACCATATCCGCAGCCGTTTCGACCAGGACAGCGGACTGAAAATGATAAATACGTTCAACAGCCTGCTCGACGAGGCAATACGGCTTTCCCGGGAAGGCGTTCCTCCCGCAAGCAGCAAAGGCCAGTCCCTTGCCAGAGCCTTTTGGGACATGGTTACAGAATTTACCGGCGGGGATATGAAGATGCTGTCCAGACTCATGGAAATCGGGACTTTCGATGGTATGGATAACGAATGGAAGCAAAAACAAACGGCCGCAAACGCTTACATCGAACTCGCCCTGGAAGCCTACTTCACAAATCTGGGCGTCAATCCGTTTGAAGGAGGAGACAAATGAGCTGTGCGATACAGGTTCGCCGACTGAAAAAGAGTTATGGCGATCATACTGTCCTCAGAGAGATCAGCTTTGATGTGTTAAAGGGTGAAATGTTTGCACTGCTTGGCGTGAACGGTGCAGGGAAAACCACCGCGCTTGAATGTATCGAAGGATTGCGCAGGTATGACGGCGGAAGTATTACGGTGAACGGCAGCATAGGCATCCAGTTGCAATCAGCGTCACTTCCCGCATATATCAGGCCAATGGAAGCCGTACGGTTGTTTGCAAAATGGAATCATACCGAGCCCAACGCTCCTATACTTACCGCGCTTGGAATCGACGCGTTTGCAAAGAAACGGTATCATGAGCTCTCAACAGGCCAAAAACGCCGCCTGCATCTCGCGCTTGCGTTGACAGGCGATCCGGATATCCTGTTCCTTGACGAGCCAACCGCCGGGCTGGACGTGGAGGGCAGGGCATCGCTTCATAACCAGCTCCGCAAATTAAAGGCGCAGGGAAAAACCATTGTTTTGGCAAGTCACGATATGGCTGAGGTCGAAAACCTGTGTGAGCGCATTGCAATCCTCAGTAGCGGTGGTATCGCCTTTACGGGCACTGTTACGGAATTGTCAGAACAATTTGGCAAGCGGTTTACCCTGCATATCGAAACAGGGCTTGGTAACGAAAGCCATGAGACAGACGACATCGCCAATACGCTGCTTGCCCTGCTCCAGGATTTCAGGGAAAGGGGAATCGCCGTGCTGGGCATCAGCATAGACCGCGGGACGCTCGAGGAATATTTTATCGATATTGCAAGGGGGAAGGAATCTTGAACGCATTTTTATACGGAACCGCACTGCAATGGAAGCTTGATATCAGGAGTAAAGCCCTGTTGATCACATGCTATGTTGTCCCGCTGCTCTTTTTTGCCTTTATGGGCGGTATCTTCACCTCCATAAATCCGCTGTCCAAAGACACGCTCATACAATCCATGACCGTAATGGGCGTATCGATGGGTGCGCTTATCGGCCTGCCCCCTTCCCTTGCGGAGCTTTACGGCAGTGATATTAAAAAAGTATATCAAGCAAATGGCGTGCCGGTATATTTTGGTGTGGTTACGCTGTTCCTGTCGGCGTTTATCCACCTCATGATTATGAGCACAATCATATATTTTGCTGCGCCGGCTGCTTTTGGCGCAGAACCCCCGGCCAATCCCCCGCTGTATTTCGCTTCCCTTGCAATTTTCATAGCGGTATCATTATGTATTGGGAGCGTTCTTGGCCTGTTGGTGACAAACCAGGCAAAGCTTACCATGGTTTGCCAACTAATCTTCCTGCCTTCGATCCTGCTCTCAGGAATTATGTTTCCAATCAATATGCTGCCCGGCTTTTTTGACGCTTTTGGGAAAGCGTTCCCCGCGACATGGGGGTACCTCCTAATGGCAGACGGAGGTTTTACCCTCCGCAACCTGATGCCGCTGGCGCTGATTCTTGCCGCCGGCGCCGTGTTGTGCGCCTGTTTGCTGAAAAGGCTGCGTTCGGCATAAACGTTTTTCCATGTGATATCGTTCGATGTATCCGAAGGCAGGCAGTGTCCTGAAACAGACACCGGCGCTTATACGCCTTGCGCTGCGGTGGTACGTTGCCCGGGAATACCCCTCTGCTTCCGGCAGGCATAGGACAGTTTGCAGCGAAGGGCTTCGGGAGCCGTTGCACTTTGAATGGATTTTTCATATATTCGGAAAGGCGGACGCAGAGTGCGTTTTTATTTCCATAGTTACAATGTACGCGCGTCCCTGAGTCGTAAACTGTCCTGCGCCTGCCCGGCGAAGATAATGACCTGACGTGAAATAATGCAATATCATATACGTTCCCGGACTTCTTGCGCCCGCTGCGAAATTATTTCTTTTTGGGCTGCAGGTAATGCTCCGGGGTGGCATTGTCAAAAATGCGTTTCAAATATTCTCCCGTGTAGCTTTTTTTATTTTCCGAAACCTCTTTCGGCGTTCCTTTGGCGATCACAGTGCCGCCCTTGTCGCCACCGTCCGGCCCCATATCCACAATATAATCCGCGCTCTTGATCACGTCGAGATTGTGCTCGATGACAATCACGGTGTTTCCCTTATCAGCCAGACGGTTTAATACCTTCACCAATTTTTTGACGTCGTCCATGTGCAAGCCTGTGGTTGGCTCGTCCAGAATAAACAACGTATTTCCCGTCTGCTTTTTCGCAAGGTGGGTTGCCAGCTTCACGCGCTGCGCTTCCCCGCCTGAAAGCGTGGTGGACGGCTGCCCCAGTTTCACATAAGAAAGCCCAACATCCAGCAGTACCTTTAATTTACTCTCGATGCGCGGCACGTTTTCAAAAAACTTATATGCCTCCTCCACCGTCATATCGAGGACTTCAAAAATATTCTTTCCCTTGTAACGCACCTCAAGCGTTTCACGATTATACCGCTGGCCCTTGCATACCTCGCACGGAACGTATACGTCGGGCAGGAAGTGCATCTCTATTTTGATGATGCCGTCTCCCTTACATGCCTCGCAGCGTCCGCCCTTTACATTGAACGAAAAACGGCCTTTCTGGTAACCGCGCGCCTTTGCGTCCTGCGTCATCGCAAAAATATCGCGTATCAGGTCAAATATACCGGTATATGTCGCCGGATTGGAGCGCGGCGTCCTGCCGATGGGCGACTGGTCGATATCCACTACCTTATCCACATATTCGAGCCCTTCGATCACATCATGCTTGCCCGGGCGCTCCTTGGAATGGTAAAACCGCTGCATCGAGGCTTTTTTGAGGATATGGTTTACAACCGTGCTCTTTCCGCTTCCTGAAACGCCCGTAACCGCTGTGATCACGCCCGTTGGAAACGATATGTCGATATCCTTGAGATTGTTTTCCCTCGCACCCTTGATGGTGATCCAGTGCTTTGGCTTCCTCACCTTTGCCGGAATCCTGATCAGCTTTTTACCGGACAGGTACTGCCCCGTGATGCTCTTTTTGTTTGCCATGATCTGCTTTGGCGTTCCCTCGGCGACGACCTTTCCGCCATGCTCGCCCGCACCGGGGCCGATATCCACCACGTAATCCGCATTCAGCATGGTTTCTTCGTCATGTTCTACGACAATCAGCGTATTTCCAAGGTCGCGCAGGTTTTTAAGCGTTTTCAAAAGCTTGTCGTTGTCCTTCTGGTGCAGGCCAATGCTCGGCTCATCCAAAATATACAGCACACCCACAAGGCCGCTGCCGATTTGCGTTGCAAGGCGAATGCGCTGCGCCTCCCCTCCGGAAAGCGTTCCCGCCGCGCGCGACAGGGTGAGGTAATCGAGTCCTACGTTGATCAGGAAATCAAACCTTGCATTCAGCTCCTTTAATATCTGTTCCGCAATCATTTTCTGTTTATAATCAAGCTCTACCGTATTGAGGAACTCCCGTGCCGCTCGCACCGAAAGGTCAGAAAGCTCCGCAATATTTTTCCCGCCGATTTTTACCGCAAGCGTCTCCGGTTTATAGCGTTTTCCCCCGCACACCGGGCATGGGGTTTCCACCATATACCCTTCTATCTCGCTTTTCATGTATTCGGACGTGGTCTCCTGATAGCGCCGCTCCAAATTGGGTATGATTCCCTCAAACGCCGCGCTGTAATAGCCTGATCCGCCCATCCCGTCGTATTCTACACGAAGCTTTTCCCCGTTCGTGCCGTAAAGCAGCGCGTGCTTCACCTCATCAGGCAAGTCCTCGTAGGGCGTATCCATATCGAAATGATAACGTTTCATCATTGCGTCAAGGTAATTTTTCGCGATCGTGCCCACCGTTCCAAAATTCCAGCCGGACGCTTTGACGGCTCCCTCGCGCAGCGTCTTTGTTTTATCCGGTACGATCAGATCCGGATCGATCTTCATCAGCATCCCGAGCCCCGTACATTCCGGGCACGCGCCAAATGGACTGTTAAAAGAAAACATTCTTGGGGAAAGCTCCTCGATGCTCACGCCACAGTCCGCACACGCAAAATTCTCATTCATCAGGGTTTCTTCGCCCGTATCCATATTTTTGATGATCACAAGCCCGCCAGCCATCCGCAGCGCCGTCTCGATAGAATCGGTTGCGCGCTGCGTACTTTCCGGCTTTACGATAATCCTGTCGATCACCGCTGAAATCGAGTGTTTCTTTTGTTTTTCAAGATTAAACTCTTCGTCCAGTTCATGGGTTTCCCCGTCCACCACTGCGCGCACATAGCCGTCCTTCGCAAGGTTCTCGAGCACCTTTTTATGCTCGCCCTTCTTGGCGCGGATCACCGGCGCAAGAATCATCAGCTTCGTGCCCTCCGGGCTTTTCATCACGCGGTCTACCATCTGGTCCACCGTCTGCCGCGAAATCTTTTTGCCGCACTTCGTGCAGTATACCTCGCCCGCGCGGGCATACAAAAGCCTCAGGTAATCGTGTATCTCCGTCACTGTGCCAACCGTGGAACGCGGGTTCCTCGCCGTTGTTTTCTGGTCGATCGAAATTGCAGGCGAGAGTCCTTCGATGAGGTCTACGTCCGGTTTTTCCATCTGTCCCAAAAATTGCCGCGCATATGCGGAAAGCGATTCCACATAGCGCCGCTGGCCTTCCGCATAAATCGTATCGAACGCAAGCGACGACTTTCCACTTCCGGAAAGCCCCGTCACCACAATAAACTTATCGCGCGGAAGCTTGATGTCAATATTTTTCAGGTTATGCTCCCTCGCGCCCTTGATGTGTAAATAATCCATTTTTCCTCCGTGTTTTCTATCAATTCAATCTTGCTATAGCCTGCCCTTACGGCGGCTCACGCAAAATTTTTACTTCTGCTTTTTCAATTCCTCTATCATATCGCGCAGTTTGGCCGCAACCTCGAATTCCAGTTCCGCGGCTGCCTGCTTCATTTGCTGCGTCAGCAGGTCGATACGCATATTAAGCTCGCCCTTGGGCAGGTTCACAATTTCTTCCTCCGCCTTCTGCGAGATCGCAAGCGCTTCGCTCACATCTTTTGAAATCGACGTCGGCGTGATGCCGTGCTCCTCGTTGTATTTCTGCTGCAACGCGCGGCGGCGTTCTGTCTCTGAAACAGCGGCATTGATCGATTTCGTCATCTTGTCGGCATACAAAATCACGCGCCCTTCCGCATTACGCGCGGCGCGCCCGATCGTCTGGATGAGCGACGTTTCGTTCCGCAGGAACCCTTCCTTATCCGCATCGAGTATCGCCACAAGCTCTACCTCCGGGATGTCAAGCCCCTCGCGCAGAAGGTTAATCCCTACCAAAACGTCGAACTCCCCGAGCCGTAACCCGCGAATGATCTCGATGCGCTCCAGCGTTTCGATATCCGAGTGCATATACTTCACGCGAATACCCATTTCCGTATAATATTCAGTCAGGCGTTCCGCAAGGCGCTTGGTGAGCGTGGTAACGAGCACGCGCTTCTTCCTCGCAGCGATATCGCCAATCTCTCCCAGCAGGTCGTCAAGCTGCCCTTCTGTTTTCCTGATTTCGATTGCCGGATCCAAAAGTCCTGTCGGCCGGACGATCTGTTCTACCACCTCTCCGTCTGCAAGGCCGCGTTCATATTCCGCAGGCGTTGCGGAAACGTACACTGCCTGATTCACGCGGGCGTTGAATTCCGCAAACTGCAATGGACGGTTATCAAAAGCCGAAGGCAGGCGAAAGCCATAATCCACCAGCATCTGCTTGCGCGCACGGTCTCCGTTATACATTGCCCGCACCTGTGAGAGAGTCACATGGGATTCATCCACAAAAAGCAGGTAATCGTCCGGGAAATAATCCATCAGCGTATACGGCGGATCGCCCGGCGACCTTCCGTCAAAATACCGCGAATAGTTTTCAATGCCGGAGCAGTATCCCAGTTCCTTGAGCATCTCAATATCATACATCGTACGCTGCTGGATACGCTCTGCTTCGAGCAGCTTCCCTTCGTTTTTAAACATCTCTATCTGCGTAAGCAGGTCTTTTTTGATGTTTGGGATATGCGCGAGTACTTTGTCGTGATCCATCGCATAGTGCGAGGCGGGGAAGATAATCACATATTTTTCCCTGCTCAGCTTTCTGCCCGTGAGCGCCTCAACCTCGGAAATCTGCTCGATCGTATCTCCAAAAAACTCGACGCGGATAGCTTTTTCGCTTTGCGCCGCCGGGAAAATTTCCACAATCTCGCCGCGCACGCGGAAGGTTCCGCGGGACATATCCGTATCGTTCCTGTTAAAGTTGATGGACACAAGCTTATCAAGAAGCGCTTCTCGCGAAAACTCCATGCCTTCGCGCAGCGCCACCGCCAGCTTACCGTAATCTTCCGGCGCGCCAATGGAATAGATACACGAAACGCTCGCCACCACAATGACGTCCTTTCGCTCCAAAAGCGACGACGTCGCCGAGTGGCGCATCTTATCGATTTCGTCGTTGACGCTTGAATCTTTTTCGATGTATAAATCCCGCCCCGGGATATACGCCTCCGGCTGGTAATAGTCATAATAACTGACGAAAAACTCAACCGCATTATTGGGGAAAAACTCCTTGAACTCGCTGCACAGCTGCGCCGCAAGCGTTTTGTTGTGCGCCAGTATCAGCGCCGGGCGCTGCGTGCGTGCGATGACGTTTGCCATGGTAAACGTCTTTCCGCTTCCCGTAACACCGAGCAATACCTGCGCGCGCTTGTTTTCCTCTACGCCGCGCACCAGCTCGTCGATTGCTTTTGGCTGATCGCCCGCGGGTGCATATTTGGAATGTAATTCAAATCGATTCATAATACCTCACTTATTCTACAGCTATTTAACTGAATGCAGGTTATCAAAACGTTTGATAAAACGCTTGCATATGCAATTTATACCAAAAGCCCGTAACCAACCTTTTGACAAATTGCCATAAAAGCCGGGTATCCGTTCAGGCAGGCACAAACCCTTCGTCGTTCCGGCCACGCCTGACAAAAAACCAGTAACTTATATTATACCATATATCAACACAAATTTGGTTAAATTATCCTGATTTCCATACAGAAAAAAAGCGCGCATAACGCGCGCGTCCGGACGCCTTATATAAAGTGGTTTTTTGGGGATAATGCACCGCGTTGCAGATGAAAAAAACCGTACGCTCAGGCCGCGTTTTCGGATGTTTTCGATTGGACGGATGACTTATATACGGGTGCTTTTTTGATCACACTCCCTGTCCCTTACTTTCTGAGCCTCCATGCGCCCGTCTCTCGTTTTCCCCATATTTACAATAATACCGGCGGCAGGCATATACAGATTCCAACCGTTTTGCCCTAAGCAGGCGTATCCTTTTAACATCAAAAAATTCCGGAATAAATCCCGGAATTTTTCAGCCTGTTATTCTTTCCTGCTTGTTTGAACATTACAGCTTAAACGCCACTTCAATCTCCTTTACCTCGTCTGCGCTGATGGTATGCGGCTCGCCAAGCTGCTTTGCGGCAAGCACCGATTTTGCGGAATATTCCAGTACCTCCAGCCTGTCAAACACGTTGAGCAGGCCGGATCCGGCAATCACCACGCAATCATTCTCGATGACCGCCACCGGATTTTTCATCGAAATCGTACTTACGACCTGCCCGTGGTCGTTGAGGTTCGCCCCATACGGCAATCTCTGTACCTGTTTGAGCATGATATAGCTCTCAGGGATAAGGCGCGCGTCAAATTCCGTACCTGTAACGGCAAAGGCCATGATGTTCGGCGGATGCGCAATCGCAATGGCATTGATATCAGGATGCTGTTCGTAAATCGCCTGGTGCATCTTCACTGCGCGCGAAGGATTTTTCCCCTGTTCTTTGCGTCCGTTCCTGATATTGACCATGTCCTCAGGTTCCAGGTACATCCTGTCCTTATTATATGGCGTAATGATAAACGAGCCGTCCGACAGCCTGCGCGAAAACGTCCCCTGTGTGGAGGTAAAAAGCTGCTGGTTATAGGCGCGTTTGATATACGTGCACATCGCACTGCGGTAATACCGTTCCTCCGAGCTGTATTCGCCCGGATGATATTCCTCGAGCTGAGGGAAGGAACGCCTGTAATACATATCGAGCTCTTCCGCAGTCAGCACGCGCGGCCTGCCGAGCGGGGCTGCATTGATCTCGATGCGCGCACAGTAGTCGAGCGTCTCGAACTTCATGAACGCGTCGAACATATTCCCCGCACCCAAAACAACGCCATGGCTTTCCATGATAACGATATCCGTACCCGCCTCAAATTCCCTTGTGATCTTTTCACTGAGCGCCTTTGAGCCCGGCAGCGCATAATCTGCCGTCTTTACGTTGTTGCATACATAATTTACGCTCGCAATCATTTCTGTGAGCGGCTTCCTGTTCAGTGACGAATAGGCGACCAGTGCCGGCGGGTGCGCGTGCAGCACCGCCTTGATATCCGGCCTTTTTTCATAAATCTGCTTATGGAACGGAAGCTCTACGGAAGGCGTATGGATGCCGATTACCGTTCCGTCCGGTTTTACCTGCATAATATCGTCGGGCGTAAGCGTTCCCTTGTCAATCGACGCGGGCGTAATCCAGATATCGCCGTCCGAATCCATGATCGAAAGGTTCCCGCCTGACGTCGTCGTCATTCCAAAGGCATAGATGCGCTCCATCATCATACAGAGCTGGTCTGCCGGGTGCAATACATGAAAATTCATATGTCCTTTCTCCTTTCAAAGCCGTTTATCCATTGAGCGCCCATCGATAAACGCCCAAAATACTCTCCTGCGTCATTTCCTTCGGATTACCGCCTGTGCACACGTCGCAAAACGCAGACTGCGAAAGGCTTTCAAGGTCTTCCTCTTTTACGCCGATTTCAGCCAGCGTCTGCGGGATCTCCACAGACCGCGACAGTGCCCGCACCGCTTCCACGGCCGCTTTGCGGTATTCATCCGTACTCATGGAGTCCACATTCTGCACGCCCATTGCGCGCGCGATTTCCCGGTAGCGCTCGCCTGTCGCATCCTGGTTGTGCTCCATTACATAAGGCAGCAGCACCGCGTTCGCCACGCCATGCGGCGTATTGTAAAAAGCGCCGAGAGGATGCGCCATGCCGTGCACCACTCCAAGGCCGACGTTGGAAAAGCCCATGCCCGCGATGTATTNCGCGGTCGCCATGTTTTCTTTTGCCTTCATATCCCCGTTTACCGCGTCCTTCAAATTTTGCGCGATCATTTTGATCGCCTGCAAATGGAACATATCCGACATTTCCCACGCGCCCTTTGTCGTATAGCCTTCAATCGCGTGCGTAAGCGCGTCCATTCCCGTTGCCGCGGCAAGCGAGCGCGGCATGGAGGCCATCATCTCCGGATCGACGATTGCCACCACCGGGATATCGTGTACATCCACGCACACAAATTTTCTCTTTTTCTCTTCGTCCGTAATCACGTAATTAATCGTAACCTCAGCCGCGGTGCCCGCGGTAGTGGGAATCGCGACAATCGGCACCGCCTTGTTTTTTGTCGCGGCATTCCCCTCCAAGCTCACTACGTCGGCAAATTCAGGATTATTCGCAATTACGCCGATTGCTTTTGCCGTATCGATCGGCGAGCCTCCCCCGATTGCAATCAGGTAATCCGCGCCGCTGTAACGGAATGCGCCGATCCCCTTTTTGACGATATCCACCGTGGGATTTGCTTTCACCTGGGAAAACACATTATACGCAAGTCCATTCTGGTCCATAAGGTTTGTTACCTTTTCCACCACGCCGTATTGGATCAAATCTGCATCTGTCACGATGAGCGCTTTGCGAAAACCGCGCATACGCACTTCGTCCGCCAGATTGACCAGCGCTCCCTGTCCAAAATACGACGTTTCATTCAAAATCATTCTTTGTGCCATTTTTTCGGCCCTCCTTATTGTGAGAAAATTCAGCCTGATATTTACCTTTTCCAATATCTTTATTCTATTCGCTTTTACCCCATGAAACAAGCTCGCCTGACTTTTTTCTTTTCAATCCGGCGGGCCTGAACAATGCTTTTGCCGGCAATCAAAAATACCGCTATGATGATCCACAGCGGTATTTTATCCTTATTTCCTGTACCGAAGCCCAATCTCCTTGAAATAGTCCACCCGTTCATCCATTTGGGGGAATTCCTGTTTGATCGATTCCGAATAAATACATTCCTGCGGATCGAGCGTGGCGGCGTTTTCATGCCCTACGAGCGCCCACGTATTATCTGTCAGGTGCCGGAACGCCTCGTCGCGCTGCTTTATGCAGATAAAACTTTGCCGCGGCTGGTTGATGTCTTCGCCGGATATTTCAAAAAATCCGAATTCCCTGCATTTTTGCATCACCCGTTCAAGCTGCTGCATCGTATTGCGCGAGGGCATATAAGCAAAGCCTTCAAAGCCAAGCTTCTTGACAACCGGCATCAGCTCGTCCAAAATATCGTCTTCAAACTTCTGCGCCTTTTTATCTCCCGTGGGCGATTCCGCCACGTCCCCAAGATAACAATACGTTGGGATCACGCCCAGTCCGCGCGCATAATCCACAACCTTTTTTACAGGCAGGCTGTCGTCCCCTCCCGCTATGAAAAACCGCGGAACGAGGTTTGACTTTAATATATTGAGCACATCGTAATCATATGCTTCAAATTCCGTATCAAGCAGCATCCCCCGCGCGGCGCCCTTTACCTCGATGCCCATATCGTTCCCGATAAAATCGAGCAGCGGCTGTCCTTTGCCGTATTTGCCGATCAGCTTTTTGACCAATGCGTATAAAATATGCCGCTCTGTGATGCTGCCCCCGTCATGCTCCATGGACAGCGGCCTGACGTCCCTGTCAAAATCGAGCGACAGCCCGTAAGGCTCCAGTATTTCATTTAGCCGTGCAACCTCAAGGGCATTGCGCTCGTTTCTTTTTTCCCTGATCCCGGAAAGCAGCACGTCAAGCTCGTCGATTTTATTGTGCGGCAGGCCATGCAGCGCGATATACGCCACCGTCGGCTCGTCCGGGTTATTCAGCGTCATTCCGTTAAACGGCGTATCCGCAAAGCTTACGCGCACCTCGCAGCCAATCGTTGTCGTGATTCCCATAATTTCGCCCGCCTCGATAAATTCCCGTGCGCCGCCAATCGAATCGTGGTCAATGATGCCTACGGTGCTCAGCCCGCTCATGTAAGCATGATAAACCGCCGACGCAGGGGAATATGGGGAAAACGAATACGTCGTATGCACATGGTTGTTTGTATCCTCCGTGCGCACAGGCTCTTTGATTTCTCCTGAATCGAGCATAGCGCGCAAGCCGCGCAAAGCCTCAAGCCGCACTTCCCGCTCCGGCGCGTTCAGATCCTTTAATAACGTTTTTTTGTCCATTTTTGTCCTCCGTCTTTCCTGCGTCCGCCACGCATGATACCCACTGCAGGCGCAAAATAAATTCTTTCCAAAGTTTTTGTATGTGGTACACTGTTTCATGTTGAAATAACAGGCTGAATTGATTACAATAACAGTAGAATAATTGTTAACAGTTTTCGTTTTCATCATAACATGTTTTCCATTGTTTTCAAAGAACAAGCATTCATCCGAAAAATTCTATGAAACGAGGTTATGCAAAGTGAATCTTTCCGAATTAGTAGCTCTTTCCAACGATTATGGAAAAAACCCTGATTATGTTCTCGCCGGCGGCGGCAATACCTCCCTGAAAGATGAAAAAGAGATGTATGTCAAAGGCTCCGGCACAACGCTCGCCACAATCACAGCGGACGGTTTTGTGGGTATGGATCGCGCAAAGCTTGACCGCATGATGGCCGCAGATTATCCACAGGGCGATAAGGAGCGCGAGGCCGCATCCCTCAAAGACCTTATGGCCGCCCGCCTTCCCGGCTTTGAAAACCAACGCCCCAGCGTGGAAACAACACTGCACAACCTGTTTCCATTCCGGCTCATACTGCACGTGCATCCGGCTCTTGTAAACGGCCTTACCTGCGGTGCTGGCGGTGAAGAAATTGCCAGGGAGCTGTTTCCCGGCGAATGCGTCTGGATCCCGCTTTCGCGTCCGGGCTATGTGCTTTCCGTGCTGTGCATGGAAAAGCTCCGCGAATACCGCGAACAAAACGGCAGGGATGCTCAGCTTCTGCTGCTGCAAAACCACGGTATTTTTATCGCCGCAGATACGCGCGGCGAAATCGATCAGCTGATGGAACGTGTGATGACACGCCTGAAGGGCAGGCTCAAACGCAAGCCCGATTTTTCCGCTGTTCCTTATGACGCGGAAAAGACCGATGCCTTAAAGCGGGAACTGGCGGCGCTCTACTCTCAAAACGCCAAAGCCGGCTTCATCGCCAACAGGGAGGTTATGTCCCTTCTTTCCTCCAAACATGCGTTTGCGCCCATTTCTGCTGCATTCACGCCAGACCATATCGTATACTGCAAAGCCGAATTCCTGTATACCGAATCGCCCGACCTTATGGACGTAAAATTCCAGAATTTCGAATTAAGGTACGGCTACTTGCCCAAAATTGTTTGCATCAAAGATATCGGCGCGTTTGTTCTGTCCGACACCCAAAAGGAAATCGACACCGCATCCTTGCTTTTCCTCGACGCAGTCAAGGTCGCCGTCTACTCCGAAAGCTTTGGCGGGCCGCTCCACATGACGCCTGAGCTCATCCATTTCATCACCAACTGGGAAATGGAGGCTTACCGCCAGAAGGTAAACAAGGAATAGCGAAAAAGCTGATAGCAAAGGTGCTTTCACGGCTGTATTATATTTTGTAATACAGCTGTTTTTTATCCTTTTTACGCCCTATTATACCGGTCGGAGGACGGCTTGTGTTTCTGCACCATCCCAGTGCATTCATACCCATGCTTACCGGCCTTCCATAATATTTTGATAGGTTTCAAAGTGCGTTTGCCACAGCTGCGTATCCTGCGGCTCGTACCTCTTCAGGCCGGTTGACTGCTCCACAACCCTGCGCGCCTCCGCCACATCCGCGATCTCTCCCGCGGCAATCAGCTGCACGGCTACATTTCCAAGCACCGTCGCTTCATCCGGCCCGGCCACAACCGTTTTTCCGGTTGCGTTTGCAGTCATCTGGCACAGGAGCGCACTTTTGGTTCCCCCGCCAAGGATATGGACCGTACCATAGGTTTTCCCCGTGCACTCCTCCAGACGCGCAATGCTGTAGGCAAACTTCATTGCAAGACTTTCGTCAATACACCGGATGACCTCGCCTTTTGCCTGCGGCTCAAATTGTCCGGTCTGCCTGCAATACGCGCGTATTCTGCGCGGCAGGTTTCCGGGCTCAACAAACGCTTCGTCGTCCACGTCCACAAAGCAACGGAATCCCTCAGCCTTCGTAGCCTCGCTTTCCAGCTCGCCAAAGCCGTATTCTTCCCCTTCGCGTATCCACTGGCGGCGCGATTCCTGAATCAGCCATGTGCCCATAATGTTTTGCATAAAGCAGTATTTATCATTTACACCGCCCTCGTTGGTAAAATTATATTCCCGCGCCTTTGCGTTCAGGCACGGTTCGCCAAGCTCTGTGCCGAGCAGGCTCCACGTACCACAGCTGATGAAAATAAAATCCTTTTCCTGCGTGGGAATCGCCGCGACGGCAGATGCGGTATCGTGCGACGCAGTACACATCACCGTGGCTTTTGGCGCGCCAAGCTCATGGCAAATCTCATCCGACAGCAGGCCGCATTTCGAACCGGGCATCGTAATATCGCACAGCTTCTCGCGCGGTATGCCCACAAGTCCCAGTAGTTTATCGCTCCAGTCCCGCTTTTTTGCGTCAAGCATCTCAGAGGTTGAGGCAATCGTGTATTCCGCTTTCATTTCACCGGTCAAAAAATAATTATATAAATCCGGCGTAAAAAGTATCTTTTGCGTCTGGTCGAGGAGATCGGGGCTTTGCTCCCTCAGCGCGTAAAGCTGGTAGAGCGTATTGATCGCCATATGCTGGATACCCGCTGTTTCATAAAGCTCATCCGGCGTTATTTTTTTGAAAAAATCGCGGTATGGCTGTTTCGTCCTCCCGTCGCGGTAGTGCACAGGATTCTGCACCAGCTGGCCGTCATAGCCGATCAATCCAAAATCAACGCCCCATGTATCGATGCCGATCATGTCAAAGCCGCCCGCGTTCACTGCCCTGGTAATACCCTGCTTGATATTGAAAAACAACCTGAGCGCGTCCCAATAAAGCGTCTCCCGCACCGATACGGGATCATTTGTAAAACGGTGGATCTCTTCCATCGTAATCCTGCCGTCCACAAACTGCGCGATCATGGCACGCCCGCTGGATGCACCGAAATCAAAAGCCAGAATCCTGCTCATATTCCCTGTTTCCCCCTATTATTTTTACTAATTACACTATACTGAATTTTTGATGCGGAATCAATTAAGAAAACCCAACTTTTTTATCACAAATCGTATCAAATTCACGGTTTCAAAACACAGTCCGGCGATTATTAATATAAAAGAACCTTTTTATACCGCCAAACCAGTGAAAACCGGAGGATTTTATATGGAACCAGTCATATTGAGGCCCTTTACTGTCAATGATCTGCCGATTTTAAAAAAATGGCTTTATCAGGATTACATCCTGAGATGGTTCGAGCATCCGGAAAGCTGGCTCGGCGAGGCGGAAAACAAAAACGGGGAATTTGATTTTATCCATCACTTTATCGTGATGGATGGCGGTATACCCATCGGTTTCTGCCAGTATTACGACTGTTATTTTGCGCAGGAGGAATGGTACGAAATCACTTCGCCCGGCGTTACATTCAGTATCGATTACCTGATTGGCGAACCGGGCTGCCTTCGGATGGGCCTTGGCAAAGCGATCATCGGGGAGCTTGGCAGGATGGTTCTCGAGGATGCGCATGGAGGCGAAATCATCGTACAACCGGATACCAAAAACAAAGCTTCCTGCGGCGTGCTTGAAGCTGCAGGGTACCGTTTTTGTGAAAAACAGGGATATTATTACAAAGAACTTGCCGCGCCGTCTGCCTGACCGGCCCTCTTGTAATTTGCAGAAGCGCGGGGTATGATACAGAGTAACAAAATCGAATCCATGATTGGAAGGTATGATATGACAGCAATCCCCAAATACAAAATACTCGCCGAAACGCTCAGGAGCGATATCGTTTGCGGCGTTTACCAAAACGGCGATACCCTGCCAAGCGAAAATGAGCTTGCGGAAAAATACAGGTTGAGCCGGCACACCGTGCGACAGGCAATCAGCCAGCTCGAAGCAGAATCCCTCATCGTTCGCGTACGCGGCAGCGGGACTTATGTAAGCTACCGTAAAAACCGCGCACCGCGCACCATGACAGTTGGCGTTATCACGACTTATATATCGGATTATATTTTTCCCACGATTTTGAGTGGAATCGAAAAAACGCTATCGGAAAAAGGATATTCCATGAACCTTTCCGCCACAAGAAACCGTACTGAAAATGAGAAGCGGATTTTGCATGAGTATCTGGAAAAACCGATCGACGGCCTTATTGTAGAAGGAACCAAATCGGCCCTGCCAAACCCGAATATTGCTTTGTATGAAAAGCTTGGTGCTTCCGGCGTTCCAATCGTCTTTATCAACAGCTATTACCGTGAGCTTGACGCGCCGATATCTGTCCTGATGGAAGACCGCGAAGGCGGCAGGCAGGCGGTTCGATACCTGATTGATCGGGGGTACCGTAATATCGGCGGTATCTTCAAAAGCGACGATATGCAGGGTGCGGAACGATATGCAGGATACAGCCGCGCACTTACAGACGCCGACCTGCCGATTCACGACGAAGCGGTCGTCTGGTATACGACGGAATCGAGACAGATGATTCTGGAGCAAACCGAGGAGATTATCATGGAACGTCTTTGCGGCTGCGACGCGGTGCTTTGCTACAATGACGAGGTTGCGGCAAAGCTGATCGATATCCTTGCGCGCCGCAAAATATCAGTACCGGACGGCATGGCTGTCATGAGCTTTGACGACAGCGGCATTGCAAAATTTGTCGTACCGCCGCTCACTTCCCTGCTTCACGCCAAAAAGGAGATGGGCGCTATTGCCGCAAAAAAACTGTTGCAGATGATGGCTGGAAAAAAAGAATCGCCTGTTTTGCTGCCATGGAAAATCAGCATCCGAAAAAGCACCTGAACCTTGAAAAAAAGATCGCAAAAAGCATTTAAATTCCTTGCAGAACCGATTGCAATCCTTTTTTGATTGTGATAAAATAAATTAACAAAGATGTACGTACAACTTTTGCGCTGCAAAGGTTATCCCAAATACACTATTATGAGGTGAAATTATGAGTAAATATTCGATTGGTATTGATTACGGCTCTCTGTCCGGACGCGCTGTGCTCGTGAATGTGGAAACCGGCGAAGAACTCGCTTCCGCAATTTACGAATATCCGCATGCCGTGATGGACGAAACCCTTCCCGACGGAACGCCGCTTGGCCACGACTGGGCGCTCCAGCATCCGCAGGATTATCTTGACGTGCTCACGCATACGATTCCCGAGGTTATCCGCGGCATCGATCCAGGCGACATCATCGGTATTGGCACAGATTTTACCGCGTGTACCGTCCTGCCTGTATACAAAGACGGCACCCCGCTTTGCTTTAAGGACGAATACAAAAGCACGCCCCATGCGTATGTTAAGCTGTGGAAGCATCATGCAGCGCAGGATAAAGCGAATAAGCTCAACGAGATCGCCGAGCAGCGCGGTGAAAACTGGCTAGCAAACTACGGCGGAAAAATTTCCTCCGAGTGGGCGATCCCGAAGCTGTGGCAGATACTTGACGAAGCCCCTGAAATTTACGCAGAGATGGACCGCTGGATTGAAGCGGCAGACTGGATCATCTGGCAGCTGACAGGAAAAGAAACGCGCAATTCCTGCACGGCAGGTTACAAGGAAATTTATAACAAGCGCACCGGCTATCCGTCCAAAGAATTTTTCAAAGCGCTCGATCCGCGCCTTGAGAACGTTGTGGAGGAAAAACTGGGTACGCAGATCATCCCGCTTGGCGAGAAAGCGGGCGAGCTTACGGAAGAAATGGCAAAAAAACTTGGCCTTAAGCCGGGCATCGCCGTTGCTGTGGGTAACGTTGACGCGCACGTGTGCGTACCGGCAGTCGGCATCGACGGCCCTGGCAAGATGCTTGCGATCATGGGCACATCCACCTGCCACATTATGATGGGCTCTGTGGAAAAACAGGTGCCCGGCATGTGCGGCGTTGTGGAGGACGGCGTTATGCCCGGCTTCTTTGGATATGAAGCGGGGCAATCCTGCGTCGGTGACCACTTTGCGTGGTTTGTGGAAAATTGCTGCCCCGCATCTTATGTGGAGGAAGCGAAAAAAGAAGGAAAAAACATCCATGTTTACCTTACGGAAAAGGCACAGCAGTTAAAGCCCGGTGAAAGCGGGCTTCTGGCGCTTGACTGGTGGAACGGAAACCGCAGCGTGCTGGTGGATGTCGACCTAACGGGCATGATTATGGGCATGACGCTGCAAACAAAGGCGGAGGAAATATACCGTGCTCTTATCGAAGCGACTGCTTACGGCACCAAAATGATCGTGGAAAACTACCGCGAAAACGGCGTGGACGTTGAAGAGTTCTTTGCATCCGGCGGTATCAGCCAGAAAAACCAGATGATGATGCAGATTTATTCCGATGTGCTCAATATGCCGATCAAGCTTGCAGGCTCCGAGCAGGGCCCGGCGCTTGGCAGCGCGATCTTTGCCGCGGTTGCGGCGGGCAAGGCAGCCGGCGGATATGACGACGTATTTGAGGCCGCGCGGAAAATGGGCAAGGTCAAAGATCTCGTTTATCAGCCTATTCCCGAAAACGTTGCCGTTTACGAGAAGCTGTTCGCAGAATACCGCCGCCTGCACGATTACTTTGGCAGGGGCGAAAACGACGTGATGAAGCGCCTCAAAGAAATTAAAATCAATACGAAATAGTTGTTTAAAAGAAACGCATTTGTGCCATCGCAAATTTAAAAACAGGAGTATACGATATGAATCACGATACGAAACAATATGAATTCTGGTTTATTGCCGGGACGCAGCCGCTTTACGGCCCGGAGGTAATCGACGCGGTAAACGACCACGCAAAAATAATGGCAAAAGGGATTAATGACAGCAAGGAAATACCCTGCACAGTCGTCTACAAGCCGGCAGTGCACGATTCCCAGTCCATTGAGCAGACAATCATGGCTGCAAACGCGGATGAAAAATGTGTGGGTATTATTACGTGGATGCACACCTTTTCTCCCAGCAGGAGATGGATCAACGGCCTGAACAAGCTCGAAAAGCCAATGCTTCACCTGAACACGCAGTTTAACCGCGATATTCCGTGGAATGAGATCGATATGGACTTTATGAACCTGAACCAATCCGCCCATGGCGACCGTGAGTTCGGCTTTATCGGCGCGCGCCTGCGCCTGCCGCGCAAGGTGATCTCCGGTTACTGGCAGGATCCGAAAACACTGGGACGCATCGGCCATTGGATGCGCAGCGCAATCGGCGTATTTGAATCGAAAAGGCTCAAGGTTTGCTGCTTTGGCAGCAATATGCGCGAGGTTGCGGTTACCTGTGGCGACCGCGTGGAAGCAGAAATCAAGCTTGGCTGGTCGATCAACACATATGGCGTGGGCGACCTTATTGCGAAGGCAAACAAGGTCACCGAGGAACAGATCGACAAAAAGATGGAAGAATATAAGGAACGTTACACCATCGCAACAGACAATATAGACGCAATCCGTTACCAGGCGCGGGAAGAAATCGCGATCCGTGAGTTTTTGGCTGAAATCGGCTGCGACGTGTATA
Organism: Christensenella hongkongensis; assembly: GCF_000981035.1. Taxonomy (GTDB): domain Bacteria; phylum Bacillota; class Clostridia; order Christensenellales; family Christensenellaceae; genus Christensenella; species Christensenella hongkongensis. The sequence goes on along the minus strand of NZ_LAYJ01000013.1, from coordinate 7,701 downwards.
CGGATACCTTTGAGGACCTGCAGGAATTGCGCCAGCTACCCGGCCTTTCCACCCAGAACCTGATGAGCGACGGTTATGGCTTTGCGGGCGAAGGAGACTGGAAAACAGCCGCCCTTGCACGGATTATGAAGCTGATGGCTGCGGGCGTACCCGGAGGCACGGCCTTCATGGAGGATTATACCTATCATATGGAACCGGGCAACGAAGCGATCCTTGGCGCGCATATGCTTGAAGTGGATCCGGATATCGCTTGCGACAAGCCGAAAATTGAGGTTCATCCTCTTGGAATCGGTGACCGCGAGGATCCTGCAAGGCTGTCCTTCAGCGCAAGCTCGGGCCCCGTCATCCTCGTAACGCTCATCGACATGGGCGACCGTTTCCGCATGATCATCAACGATGCGGATGCCTGCCAGCCTTACCACGATATGCCAAACCTCCCCGTCGCGCAGGTGATGTGGCGTCCCCTTCCTGACCTTTCCACCTCTGCGGAGGCATGGATACTCGCGGGCGGCGCGCACCATACGGTTCTATCCTACCAGCTCGATGCGGAGCATATGAAGGATTTCTGTAATATGCTGGGTATTGAATGTATCCACATCGGCAAGGACACAACCATCGACGCGCTTGAAAAAGAACTCACATGGAATGATATCGTCTGGAAGCTCAAATAAGCGGGGATAAAATTATGTTGAAAAAATTAAAGCAAAATGTGTATGAAGCAAACCTTCTTCTTCCCGAAAGGAACCTTGTCATCTATACCTGGGGCAATGTCTCCGGTATAGACAGAAAGAAAGGACTTGTGGTGATCAAACCCTCCGGCGTAGATTATGAGGAGCTTTCCCCTGACGATATGGTCGTCGTGGATATGGAGGGAAACGTGGTGGAGGGCGATTACAACCCTTCCTCCGACCTGCTCACGCATCTTGAAATCTACAAACATTTTCCAAATGTGGGCGGCGTTGTACATACGCACTCGCGCTGGGCCACCATCTGGGCGCAGGCGCGGCGGGCGATTCCGCCGTACGGCACGACTCACGCGGATTATATGTACGGCAGCATTCCCTGCACGCGCCCTTTGACGCAGGAAGAAACAGAAAGCGCATATGAGCTCAATACGGGTAAAGTAATCGTGGAAACGTTCGAGCAGGGGGAAATTAACCCTGATTATGTTCCCGCGGTGCTCGTAAGCTGCCATGGCCCCTTCACCTGGGGCAAGGACGCGTTTGACGCGGTCCATAACGCAGTCGTTCTGGAAGAGGTCGCCATGATGGCATGGCACGCTGAGGTTATCCACAACTCGCAGAAAATGGACGACATCCCCTCTTACATCAGCGACAAGCATTTTATGCGCAAGCACGGCCCAAATGCTTATTATGGGCAGAAAAAGAAATAAGCTTACTTCTTAACCTCTTATCGTTATAGTGTATAGCAAAAGCCCGGAGCATGACTGCACCGGGCTTTTGCTATGCCTGATCGGGTATTAAGCCCGAATGGTAGGTGTAATTTACGCCAAAATGTTCCGAATCGCTACCGGGTAAAGTCTATGGCGTCCTTTACCCTCGTAAAGCAATGGTTGATCGCATCCTGTGCATCCATTGCATAAAGCGCCGGATTGAAAAGCTCCACCGAGGCGGCTTCGTCATATCCTGTTTTCCAGAGGTTCTCCACAAATTTCCTGTATGGAAGTCCCCCCTCTCCCGGTGGTACCCGGTCGCTATGGTCAAGTTTATATTCCTTAAGCGGCAGCACCGGCGCATCGTCGATATGGAAAATAAATACTTTTTTCGGATCGAGCATTTTAATATCGTCGATATCGTTAAGTCCGCAGTACAGGTATTCGTTAAATACATCCAATGTGAGCCCCACATGGTCAAGATTTACTTTTTGTACGATCTCCCATGCTTCCTTCAGGCTGCGCACCGCGCAGTCCTCAAAGCCGATCGGTTCAAACGCCAGCTGCATTTTATAAGGTCGTGCGATTTCGGCAAGCTCCGTAAGGACGCGGACTGCCTCCTCCGTGATTTCTTCCTTCGAATACTGGTCGTTGATGCCCTCCCACACCGAAGGAACCATTACGGTATTGTGCACATCGAGCTCCGTTCCGTATTGGCACGCCCTTGTGAAATCCTCCTTCAGCTTTTTATAATCCCTGCTGAAAAGAATGTCCTCAAACGAATCAAACGCAAACGGCCTGATCGTTCTTCCATCAAAAAGCCCTTGTAGCTCTTTGATCGAATGCGTTTCCAGATACTGCTCTATCTGGCACAGCCAAAGTTCGATATACTCGAACCCGGCTTTTTCCGCCAGCTCAATATCCCGCTCGAGCGTGGAATTTTTGAGCGTCGTCGCCTCGTTATAGCAATACTTCATGTCCGCTCTCCTTTCCTATTTCGCCTTTTGCGAAGTCGCGTCCAGCGCAACCGCAATGATAAGGATCGCGCCTTTCACCATATATTGCCAGAATGCTTCGATGCCCAGCATACTCATTCCATTATCAAGGCTGGCCATGATGATTGCACCGAGGATCGCCCCCACGACGCGCCCTTTGCCGCCCGAAAGGCTACATCCGCCGATTACCGCAGCTGCGATTGCATCGAGCTCCTTCATATCGCCGGAGGTCGCGCTTCCGCAGTTGAGCCTGGACGTAATCACAATCCCCGCGACGACAGCCATCATAGAACAAATGACAAAAGTGATCATGTTGGTCTTGTTAACATTGATGCCCGCGCAGTAGGCAGCCTGCTCGTTGCCACCGACCGCATAGATATGCCGTCCCGTTTTTGTCTTTTCGGCAAAAAATCGTAACACGACCACAAGCACGATCATCAATAATACGGCGATCGGCAGGCCTTTGTACAGTGACAGCACCCATACGAACACCGCTATTCCAACTGCAACCAGTACCATTTTGCCAAGCATGGAGCCCTGTTTTTCCATTTCGAGTCCCGCCGCTCTTCTCCGGGACCGTTTGGACATAGTCAGCGTCAGGTAGGCAAGGAAGCATACCGCTCCCAGTACAATCACAATCGGCGTATCGATATATCCATTGCCGATCTGCTTATAGATGTCCGCCATGGGCGCGATCGATACGCCTTTTCCAATACCGATTACCACGCCCTGGAACACCATTTGCATCCCCAGCGTCGTAATGAATGCCGGAACCTTTAAATAAACCGTAATAAAACCATTGAGCAGGCCAACCCCAAGGCCCATGGCGAGAACGACAAGGATCGTAGGAATCGTCGCCCATCCGTTCCATGCCATAAGGACTGCCGCCACAACGCCTGTCAGTGTTACAAGAGCGCCCACCGAAAGGTCGATCTTGCCGGTCAGCAGTACGAATACCATTCCCGCTCCCAGAATCGTTACGCCCGCCATTTGTGTCAGCAGGTTTGAGATATTTCTTCCCGTAATGAACACGCCCTCTGTTGTGATCGCAAAGATGATCCAGATTGCAATCAGCGCAATGATCATCATATAGGAGCGCATATCTACTTTCTTTTTCCTGTCCGCCGCCTTTGTATCATTCATGTTTGTCTCCCCCCTTAATCCATTGCCAAAGCACAATTCATGATGGTTTCCTGTGAAGCATCCTGAATATCCAGCTCGCCCTTGATCTTCCCAAGGTTTACAACCAGTATCCGGTCGCTCATCCCTAAAATTTCTTCCAGTTCGGATGAAATCATGACCACTGCAATCCCCTGGTCTACGAGTGCGTTGAGTATCTTGTATATTTCATATTTCGCCCCCACGTCAACGCCCCTCGTCGGTTCGTCTACCACAAGGATATCCGGCTTCGCGAGCAGCCATTTGGCGATAACCACCTTCTGCTGGTTACCGCCCGAAAGATTGCTGACCTGCATTTCCATGGTCGGCGTCTTAATCCTGAGCTGGTCGATCTGCTCCTGCACATATTTGATCTCTGCGCTTTCGTTCACCACGACTCTGGAAAATTTTTCCAGGCTTGCCATCGTTGCGTTTTCCCGTACGTTCATCATCAGGTTAAGCCCATTCAGCTTCCGGTCCTCTGACAGCATACAATATCCGTTTTTTATGGATTCAAGGGGCGTTGCGTTATTCACCTTTTTGCCGCGTATAAGAATTTCGCCCTCACGTTTTCCGGCATACGCCCCGAAAATGCTCGCAAACATCTCGCTCCTGCCGGAGCCCATCAGGCCCGCGATTCCCAGTATCTCTCCCTTGCGAATTTGCAGGGATACATCGTCCGCCCTCTTGATTGTCGGCTCTGTTTCGTCGTAAACCGTGAGGTTCTTCACTTCCATAACGATCTCGCCCGCCGTGTGCCTTTCCCGTGGGAACTGCTGTTCCAGCGGCCGCCCCACCATATGCGTGATCAGCGTTTCCTTTGTCAGCTCCTTTGCGGGAGCCGTATGGATTTTCTTTCCGTCGCGGATTACTGTGATCGTATCTGAAATTGCAAATACTTCATCCAGTTTATGAGAAATATAGATACAGGTAACGCCTTCGTCCCGTAGATTTTCAACTATTTTCAGCAGGATTTCCACCTCGCTGTCCGTGAGGGCAGCGGTCGGCTCATCCAGAATCAATATTTTAGGGTTGCTCGTAAGCGCCCTCGCTATCTCTACCAGTTGTTTTTGCCCTACGCCTAAATGCTTTACCTTGGTACGCGGATCAACGTTGAGCGAAACCCGCTTCAGAATATTTTTTGTTTTACAGTAGAGTTCCTCCCACTGTACGATCCCATGCCTGTTTGGCGGTTCCTTCATATAGATATTTTCCTGTATGGAAAGCTCCTCCACCAGCGCCAGCTCCTGCTGGATACATACGACGCCCTTATTTTCCGCCTCCTCGATCGTCGTGTTTTTTTGCAGTTCCCCGTCGATCATCAATTCCCCTTCATAGCTTCCATAGGGGTACATACCGCAGATTATTTTAATCAGCGTGGATTTCCCAGCACCGTTTTCCCCACACAACGCATGAACCTCTCCCCGCTTTACCCCAACGTTCATTTGATCAAGGGCCAGTACGCCGGGAAACCTTTTTGTAATGTCTTTCATTTCCAATATATATTCCGACATGACCTTTTCCTCCCCCTGCTATGGCAGGCGGCGGCCGGTAAAACCGGCTGCCGCTCCATACCTTCCTGTCAACTGATTATTTTGCGTATTTGTAAATGTCCAGTTCTCCCGTCACTTCTACGTCAGGCCACTGATCCTTCGGAATATTTGCATATACTTCTTCGAGCGAATGAAACCCACTTGCAATGATCGTATCATTGATGTTTTCCTTATTTACCTCGATGACCGGAATATAGATCGTAGGGATGTCTGCAAAGCCATTGTTTACCTTGTCCGTAACCCTTGCGTCCACCTGATCCGTTTCCCCGCGTGCGAGCTCTACTGCAACTTCCATTGCCGTCGTATTGAGGGTGGGCAGGTATTTAAACGCTGTTCCGATCTGCGTACCTTCCACGATCCTCTGGCAGGCTGCGATATCGCCGTCCTGTCCGCAAACGCCAACCGTTCCGTCAAGCCCTTGCGCCGCCAATGCCTGCACAACGCCGCCCGCGGTGGAATCGTTGGGCGCAACCACCGCCACAACGTCGTTATTTACCTTGGAAAGCGCGTTCTCCGTATGCTTCATTGCTTCGTCGGCGCTCCAGTTTTTACAGTATTGGTCAGCCACGATTGTGATATCCCCGCTGTCGATAAGCGGTTGCAGCACGGTTGTATTCCCCTGGATATAGGACTGCACAAGGCCATCCTCCGGGCCGCCGTGCAGCCAGATGTAATTTCCCTTGGGATAGCGGTCTACCAGCATCTGCGCCTGGATTTCACCGACCTGCACCGGATTGAAAGCAATGTAATAATCCACATCGCCGTTGTTCACACCGCGTTCATAGCCGACTACTTTAGTCCCTGATTCATGCGCCATATCGCACACCACGCCCGCCGATTCGGAATCCTTTGCCGCCACGATCAGCACGTCAACTCCCTGGCTGATCATGCTTTGGCACTGAGTAATCTGCTTGTTGGCATCGTCGTCCGCAGACTGTACGATCAGCTCGATACCGTTTGCATCACAGTATTGCTGTGCCATTTCCATTTCCTTTACCCAACGTTCCTCTGTCGTGGAGCCGACCGAAAAGCCGATCTTGATCTTACTGCCATCCGCCTTTGTCGCAGCCTCCCCGCCCGTGGAGCTTTCACTGCCAGCCGCCATGGACGTTTCTGTGTCTGCTCCGGACGTTTCCGCAGGTGCGCTCGTTTCCTGTTGTGATTGGGACGCCTGCCCCGCAGAGCCGCTTCCGTCGCAGGCAGCGAACAGCACCGCGCACATCACCAGAGAAAGTACAAGAGCGACTAACCGAATTGTTTTTTTCATTGTTTTCCTCCCATTTTTAAATTTGGCCTCAGGCCAAACCTGTTTTTTACTATTCCATCATCTTGCCGCCGTTGATCAGGATCGACTCGCCCGTGATGTAGGCCGCGCTGTCGCTTGCCAGAAACGCCACAAGCTCTCCTATTTCCGAGGGCTGCGCCGGCCTTTTTAAAGGTACCTCTTCAAACATTTCGCGGATTACCACATCCACCGGCTTTCCATACGCTTCGCTCTTCTCCCGATAGGAATTTTTCAGCAGCGCTGTCTCCGTATATCCCGGACATACCGCGTTCACATTGATCCCATAGTCCGCAAGCTCCATAGCCATTACCTGTGTCATCGCTACGATCCCACGTTTTGCAATACAATATCCGACGTTGGAATACTCTGGTGATTTTCCGGCCTGCGAGGATGTGTTGACGATCCTTCCCTCACCGTTTTCCGCCATATGATTAGCCACCGCCTGTGCTACGAAAAATGCTCCTTTCAGGTCGATATTCATCAGCAGGTCCCACTGCTTTTCCGTATACTTCAGGCAGTGCCCGTTATTATAAATTCCCGCGTTGTTCGCAAGGATGTCGATCTTTTGGCATTTTGCCGCCACTTCCTCTACGCACGCATTGATACTTTGCGTGTCCGTCACGTCGAGGTGCACGCTGAACGCTTTTCCGCCCATCTCTTCGATCAGGCGTTCGCTTTCTTCCGCTTTTACCACATCGGCAAGCGCGACCTGCGCGCCATAGGAAGCCAACGATAAGGCTATCGCCTGGCCGATCCCATTCGCCGCACCGGTTACCAAGGCTACTTTTCCCTGTAAATTCATTTGCAACCTCCCGGGGCTATGCCCCTTCTATATTCAATTTTTTATTTCAGTAATCAATCATGATGCAAAATGTGGGCGTACAGCCACCTCCACCTCACGTGGCTGCACGCCTCCTATTGTTTGAATGAATGAAATGTTTGCTTATTCGTTTGTCAGAATGACTTTGATTGCGCGATTTTTGGGTTCCCTTGTAAACTCGAACGCCTCCACCGCCTCTGTGAGCGGGAAGGTGTGCGTCATCAGTGGCCTAAGGTCCAGCTTCGTCCTCGACAGAAACTGGATGCACCTTTCCCATACTCCCGGCGAACCGTTGCTGCCAATCGCCGTAATACCCTTTACCTGGAACTTTCCAAGCGCTACCGGGATGTCTTCCCTGAAGTTGATGCCAATGAAGACCACGCGCCCCGCATTGCGCGCAACCTCCAGTGTCTGTGCCATTGCCCCTGCGTTCCCCGAGCATTCCACCACAAGGTCCGCCCCAAGTCCCCGCGAGTGCTTCCTGACCTCTGCCGCCA